>NZ_CANLZW010000015.1 GCF_947495625.1 uncultured Cocleimonas sp. | reverse complement strand
AACAAACAAACAAACAAACAAACAAACAAACAAACAAACAAACAAACAAACAAACAAACAAACAAACAAACAAACAAACAAGCAAACAAACAAAAGTAATTATTGTTTATATAAAAAAGGCCTCAAAGTAGGGGGGTGACTTAAGTAGTTATAAAAGCTACTAAACCAGATTTAGCATTGTGCATCGACGATTTCTTACGAAATCTACGATGGACTTGTCTGGCTCTTGGTGAGCCAAGACAAGCCACTTTGTCTTGTATTTAGGCTTTTAACTTATCCGCAACAAACTGCATGATATCAGCACGTTGAACATCATTTGCGTCGTCATCTGTACGAGATTTAAACTCAACCTGTCCTTCTTTCAAACCACGATCAGAAATAACGATGCGATGTGGGATACCAATCAGTTCGTGATCGGCGAACATTGCACCTGGGCGCATATTACGATCATCCAGTAATACATCGTAACCGGCTGCAATCAACTCTTCATACAAGGCATCGGCTTCTGCTTTCACGTCTTCCGATTTATTGTAATTAATAGGCACAATGCTTAGCTGGAAAGGGGCTAATGCTGCTGGCCAGATAATGCCGTTATCATCATGACTTTGTTCAATACTTGCTGCGACAACACGTGTAATACCAATGCCGTAACAACCCATAGTCATAATAGTCGGTTTGCCGTTTTCACCTAATACCGAAGCATTCATCGCTTCTGAGTATTTTGTACCAAGCTGGAATATATGACCAACTTCTATACCGCGAAGAATGCTGAGCGTGCCTTTTCCGTCAGGGCTAGGATCGCCTTCTACAACGTTACGTACATCGACATACTCGGGCTCTGGTAAATCGCGTCCCCAGTTTACGCCGATGTGATGTTTATCATCGACATTCGCACCACAGACAAAATCAGCCATGTTCTTAACGGCATGATCAGCAAAGATTTTGATCTTTAGACCAACTGGGCCGATAGAACCAGCATTACAGCCAACAGCCTGAAGCAGTTGTTCTTCTGTAGCTGGTGTTAACGGTGAACCAATGCCGTCAATTTTCTCGGCTTTTAGTTCGTTTAACTGATCATTGCCTTGCATCAGAATAGCAACGACTTCGTCTTCTTCTTCACCTTCAACAATTAATGTCTTGATGGAAGAGTCTGTGGGTTTATTCAAGAATGCAGATACCGCATCAATCGTGTGAGAATCCGGTGTATCAACCGTTTGCATTTCTTCAGTCGGCGCAGGGCGCTCACCTTTAGGTGGAAGAGCCACTGCGAGTTCGATATTAGCTGCGTAATCACTTTCATCAGAGAATGCTATCGCATCTTCACCAGAATCAGCCAACACATGGAATTCGTGTGAAGTACTGCCACCAATAGCGCCAGAGTCTGCAAGAACAGGTCTGAAGGTTAATCCCATGCGTTCAAAAATGCGTGAATAAGCCGCATGAATTTGATCGTAAGTTTCTTGTAAAGATTCCTGTGTAGTATGGAATGAATAAGCGTCTTTCATGATGAACTCACGTGAGCGCATTACCCCAAAACGAGGACGAACCTCATCACGGAATTTTGTTTGAATCTGATAATAAGTCACAGGAAGTTCTTTATAACTCTTCAGCTCCTTACGAGCGTAGTCAGTGATAATTTCTTCGTGCGTTGGGCCGTAACAGAACTCAGCACCTTTTCTGTCGTTCATGCGCAGTAATTCAGGGCCAAACTGTTCCCATCGACCAGATTCTTGCCATAGTTCTGCCGGTTGTACCGTTGGCATGAGTAATTCTACTAAACCCGCTTTATTGAGTTCATCACGAACGATTTCTTCAACTTTACGCATTACCTTGAGGCCAAAGGGCGCCCAGGTATATAGACCTGATGAGACACGTTTGATCATGCCGGCTTTCAGCATTAACTGGTGACTTTTAATTTCTGCATCGGCAGGCGTTTCGCGAAGGGTGGAAATTGGGAAATGAGATACTTTCATGAAATAGCTTGGTTATTATCAAAGCGCTCAATTTTAGTCCTTGCGGGCTTGAGCACAAGTACTATTTCTCTAATAAGGTGATCTTTCACTCAAAGGCTATGAAAGAAATCAAATCAGCCAATTTTTATGGACTTGTTTTTAGTTATAACTGAATGATTATTAGTTTTATTATATTAATAAAAAAAATTTACATTAATGTGCTGTTCTAGCAGACATTAAAAAGCCCGTTTAATTAACGGGCTTTTTAAAAAAAGTGCTTAAAAGTAGGGGGGTGACCTCTAATATCCTTTTACAGAGAATTAGAACAGTTATTTACCTTATTTAACTTCTTTACAGTCTTCTGCAATTCTTTGTTGCAAGTAGGCTACTTTTTCTTTTCTTTGTTCCTGATCCAGAGTGGTTTTCTTGCCTTTCACATCAATCCACACATTACGGAAGTTTTTCTTTAATTGTTCTAGATTTTTCTTCTGATTTGTACAATAACTAATGAGTTTTTTATCTGGACCTGATAGCTCTTCACCGTTAACTGTTTCTTTTTCAGCGTCAGTACCATCTTCTTTCTTAGATACCGCAGAATTTGCAGGAGGACGATACTTTCCAGCAGCCGCTCTAATTTCATCTTCGATATTTTTAGCTTTTACCCGTTTCTTTTTATGAACAGGTGGTTGAGCAGTGTAATGAACACCGCCATTTTCATCGACCCACTTATATATTTCTGCCTGTGTATTAACAGAAAGAATAAAGAGAGCTGGAATTATGGTTGTAATACTGGCTAATTTAATTATTTTTATCATTTTTATGTGCCTATCGAGAAGACTAAATTTAATTCTGGTTATACTATATTAGACAAATCTAATATAGCTTGTTAAACTTGGCTATTATAATTTTTATATACAGGCATTTTAGCATGAGTCGTCCTCATAAACTTATATTGATGGGTATTTCCGTCGTTTTGGCGCTACCTTTAATCGGAAAAGCAGAGATTTCTCCGCTAATCACCGCTGTGGCAGTAGAAGAAGTCGTGGTTGATTACCAAATGCTTGATGGTCAAATAGAGGCTGTAAATAAGAGTACAGTGTCATCGCAAACAGGTGGAGTCATCAGTAAATTATCTTACGACGTTGGTGATTATGTTGAGAAAGGGGCATTAATTGCACGTATCTCATCTGAAAATCAGAAGTCGGGATTGCGACAAGCACAGGCTGCTGTAAGCGAATCAAGAGCTTCTATTAGTAGTGCAACTGCGGCTGTGGTGCAAGCCGAGGCCGCCATCAAAGAGGCAACAGCCAACTATGCCGCAGCACGAGCTGAGTTCAACCGGGTAAAAGGCTTATATGATAAACGCATTATAGCGCGATCTCAGTATGATCAAGCGGAAGCCGCAATGAAGTCTACTTTGGCACGCGTTGAATCAGCAAAGGCAAATCTAAATGCAGCAAAAGCAAAAACCAATGCAGCCAGATCCAATTTATCATCGGCTCAGGCAGGTTTAGCAAAAGCAGGAGAGCAATTAGGTTACACGGAAGTTATGGCTCCCTATAGTGGAATCGTTACAGATAGGCTGGTGGAGCTTGGAGAGGTAGTTAGTGCGGGTACTCCTATTATGACGGGTATTTCTTTACAAGAGATTCGTGTGGTAACCAATGTTCCTCAACGTTTAATTTTAGCAGTAAGGAAAAACAAATCTGCCAGAGTTTATATCGACGATGATAAGACAGGTATCGCGGTAAAAAAATTAACCATATTTCCATATGCTGATGCAACTACAAATGCATTTAAGGTTCGCGCATCGTTAGAATCTGCTCCGCAGGGTTTATTTCCCGGAGTATATGTAAAGATAGGGTTTAACGTAGGTAGTGAAAAACGTTTGGTAGTACCTGAGTCTTCAATCGCTTATCGCAGTGAGGTCACAGGTGTTTATGTTGTCGATGAAAAAGGTATACCGACACTACGTCAGGTAAAAGTAGGTCGACAAACTCCTGAAGGTAAAGTGCGTATTTTAGCGGGCTTGGATTCAGGTGAGATTGTTGCTATCGATCCTGTACATGCTGCTTTATTGCTGAAAACGCATCAACAGAAGCTTATTGAGGAAGCCTCTCATGACTGATTCATCAAACTCCTCAAATAACTCTAAAGCTGATGAAAAAGGCAGTAATCAGAAATTGGGTATTTCAGGAAGAATAGCCAAGACGTTTCTATTAACTGAAATTACTCCTTTGATTGCATTGGTTGGTCTTTTATTAGGCGTTTTTGCTGTGATGGTGACCCCTCGTGAGGAAGACCCACAAATCAATGTTACCTTTGCCAATATCTTTATCGCTTTTCCGGGAGCAAGTGCGGAAGAGGTCGAGAATCTGGTTAGTACCCCAGCAGAGCAGGTGCTTTCTGAAATTACCGGTTTAAAGCATATCTATTCTACCTCAATGCCTGGCATGTCGATGCTGACCATTCAGTATAAAGTGGGTATCGATCGAACTGATGCATTAGTCAGGCTCTACAATAAGATTGCCTCTAATCAGGACTGGTTACCGCAAAATTTAGGTGTAGGTCAGCCCTTGATTAAACCCAAGGGCATTGACGATGTACCCATTGTCTCATTAACGCTCTGGACCGAAGATGAAAGCAAGGGTGGATTTGAGTTATCTCAGGTCGCCCATGCGATCGAATCCGAACTTAAGCGAGTACCTGGAACGCGTGATGTTTACACTGTAGGTTCATCTAAACGCGTGGTTCATGTGTTGTTAGATAGCGCCAAAATAGCTGGATTTAATATATCTCTGGATGATTTACGAAATACCTTAGCAGCAAGTAACTCAGCAAAAGATGCGGTTTCTGTGGTTAATAATAATACTGAAGTTCAAGTCGTTGCCGGAACTTTCTTAAGCAGTGAAGATGAAATTGGTGATTTGGTTGTAGGCGTGTTTGATGGCAGTCCTGTTTATTTAAAAGATGTTGCTA
Organism: uncultured Cocleimonas sp.; assembly: GCF_947495625.1. Classification (GTDB taxonomy): domain Bacteria; phylum Pseudomonadota; class Gammaproteobacteria; order Thiotrichales; family Thiotrichaceae; genus Cocleimonas. The sequence continues at coordinate 102,658 of NZ_CANLZW010000015.1, read as the reverse complement.
CCATTAGACACGGCGCTGACTCTCCAGAAACCTATGTGTCGTTTTCTACCGCGAAAGGTGCTTCACACAAAGGCTTAAAGAATGGGGTTAAGTCACCCGCTGTGACCATTGCGATTGCCAAGCAACCTAGTATTAATGCCGTTTCGGTGTCTAATAATGTCATCAAGCGTATCGAACAACTCAAAGGTACTTTTATTCCGGAAGGAGTCAATGTCACTGTTACACGCAATTATGGCGATACCGCCAAAGCCAAATCAGACAAACTTATTAATAAATTGATCATTGAAACGCTAGCCGTAGCAGCACTGATCTGGCTTGCTTTGGGTTATCGTGAAGCCTTTATTGTGGGTACAGCGGTTGTTATTACATTGGCTTTAACTCTATTTGCATCCTGGGCGTGGGGTTTTACGCTAAACCGCGTATCTTTATTCGCATTGATCTTCTCCATAGGTATTCTGGTCGACGATGCCATTGTGGTGGTTGAAAATATTCACCGTCATATGGTGTTGGGTGGCAAAAAACTAGTGGATGTCATTCCTATTGCGGTTGATGAAGTAGGTGGTCCAACTATCCTTGCTACCTTTGCAGTAATCGCTGCATTGCTTCCTATGGCATTTGTAAGCGGCTTGATGGGACCTTATATGAGTCCAATCCCGATCAATGCCAGTATTGGCATGTTGTTGTCATTGGGTGTTGCATACATTGTTACACCATGGATGACTAATAAAGTGCTCGCGAAAGTTGATTTCAGTCATCACAAAGACGATGAAGGCGAAACTAAATCTCACAAATTCTTTCACTTTATATTAAGTCCATTTTTACGCGCCAAAGGTGGGGGGTGGAAACGCTTTACACTTTTATTTGTGTTTATTCCGATACTGATCGCGATTTCATTGTCGTTGGCGTTCCCATTCCAGAAAGTTGTTCTCAAGATGTTACCGTTTGATAATAAATCTGAATTCCAGATTGTGGTGGATATGCCAGAAGGTACAACGCTAGAACAAACCTCTCGAGTTCTCAACGATTTATCAACGGAATTAGATAACGTTGAAGAAATTAGCGATTATCAAATTTACACGGGTACCGCAGCCCCAATTAACTTCAATGGGCTAGTTCGCCAGTATTATTTGAGAAAAGGATCAAACGTCGGTGATATTCAGGTAAACCTAATAGATAAGCATGAACGTGAGCGTAAAAGTCACGATATTGCGTTAGCAGTAAGAATAGCTTTGCAGGAAAAAGCTAAAAAGCATAATGCGAATGTCAAAGTAGTTGAAGTGCCACCAGGGCCTCCGGTTCAAGCTCCATTAGTTGCAGAGATTTATGGTTTAGATCACGAAGGTCAAATCGAAATTGCAGCTAAGGTGCGTAAAGTATTCGAATCTACCAAAGATATTTCTGATATCGATGATAGTGTTGAAGCGAATCAAGAGCGCTTGGTGATTAAAGTAGATCGTCAGAGAGCGGCATTGCTGGGTGTATCTCAACAATCGATTACTTCATCAATCAGTACGGTTTTGGGTGGAGAAGACGTTACCTATATTCACAACAAAAATCTTAAATATGCTGTGCCAATCCGTATTGAGTTTCCTGTAGCGAATAAAGATAAGATTGAATCGATTCTGTCTTTGAAGATCCGAAGTAACAAAGGGGCTTTAGTTCCAATGTCGGAAGTGGTCCATGTACAAGAAGGCACTCGTGAGCATTCAATTAATCACAAAGATTTACTTCCTGTCGTTTATGTCACAGGTGATATGACTGGTGAAACGGATAGCCCACTTTATGGCATGTTTAGTATCGCTAATGGAGTTAAAGACGCTCCTGTGTCTGCTTATGGTAAGAACATAAAAGAATATTATTTCTCACCACCGGATGATCCTTATTTTTATGGATTAAAGTGGGATGGCGAATGGCAAATTACTTTTGAAACATTCCGCGATATGGGTATTGCCTACTGTGTCGGCATGATCATGATCTTCTTATTGATTGTGGCGCAGTTCCGTTCTTATGTGGTGCCTTTGGTAATTATGTCTCCAATTCCATTAACCGTGATTGGTGTGATGCCAGCGCATTGGTTGGCAGATAAGCAATTCACGGCAACCTCAATGATTGGCATGATTGCTTTGGCGGGTATTATCGTTAGAAACTCCATTTTGCTGGTAGATTTTATTAACGATCAGTTAAGAGCAGGAGTCGATTTGAATGAAGCCATTATCAATTCCAGTGCAGTAAGAGCAATGCCTATCATGCTGACAGCAGCGGCTGCGATGGTAGGTGCGTTCTTCATAATTGATGATCCAATATTTGGAGGTCTGGCAGTGGCTTTAATTTCTGGTATTTTGGTATCAACGGTTCTTACTTTGGTGGTTATACCTTTATTGTATTTTATGTATTTGCGCAAACGAGTACATTTAATTACTGGAACATCGGCATAAATACTTTGCGAAAAATCTGCTAAACTTTGTTTGTTAAATAGACAGCTGTTAAAAAATTGACCTTTAAAATTTATTAAAGGTCTATATGTTTAATATAGCTATACATCTGTATTTTAAGAAGAGGAACCACAATAATGCCATTCAACCCAGAATTAACCGAAGAATTAAATTTGCTTACTCAGTTTAATTTGAAAAATGAACAAGATGGAATCAAAGTGCATCATGATGCTAGAGCAGAGCTTGTTGCTGCTGCGGAAAGATTGCATGATAAAGGACTAATCACTCAAAAAGATGGCGGTTATCTTACCGATATCGGTCGCAAAGCGGCTGAGCATTCACAAGCTTTAACCACACTCATAGTTGCTAATCATTAAATCTTTTACTGAATAGCACCAATGTGTAGTTTAGAATTATCTAAGCTACACATTTGAAATCTTTACATTCCTTATCTATTTATAATCTATCTACGCAATATCTGCACATAATCCCCTTAACAAATTCATCACCCCCGCACTTTATCTACTAACTCCTTTAATAAGCTAGTACTCGTTAATTCATTAAATTATTAAACGAGGTATCGCTATGGGTATTATTGCTGGTCTTATGGGACTAATTTTCTTAGTCATTATTATTGCACTGTTCTTATTCGCCGCTATTTTTATGGCACGCAAAGTCGGTTTGTTGAAAACACCAGAAATAGTTGAAGGAGCAACCACTCCCCACGGCCAACATATGGTGAAACGCTATGTTGCGGATCTGAAAAATATTAGCGATTCGTTGGTCTTTCGTTTTATTCTAATTGCCGTTTTAATTGGTTTGATGACGATACCGTTGAGTCTGGTTAGTGATGTCGTTCGCGAACGAAGTAACCTTTACCGAGGTGTACTGAATGATATAGCGAGTACCTGGGGACAGCAGCAAAACTTGCAAGGTCCGGCATTATTTATACCGTATACCGAAAAGTTTATTACCGAAGAAGTTAAAACAGATAAAGATGGTTATGAGCGTAAAGTCAATAAAACCATCTACAAACAACGTACTGCGATTGTCTTGCCGGATGATTTAAATATTAGTGTGAGGCTCAATGGTGAAACGCGTAAACGCAGCCTATATGAATCATTAGTCTATACCGCTGATTTGAATGTGACAGGCGATTTTCTGCGACCTGATATCAGCAGTCTCTCAAATAATATTGATGAAATTCACTGGAATCGCTCATGGCTGGCTTTAGGTATATCCGATACTCAGGCGATTAATAAAGTATCCGGACTTAACTGGAATAATCAGAAAACGATAGATTTCGAACCGGGTACCAAAGTGGTGAATACCATTGCCAGTGGCTTTCATGCTCCTATTGATTTGTCTTTACTGAGTGCTTCTGCCAGTGACTCGACAGTTGATCCAGAGTCAAAATACCCATTCCAGCTAAACCTCAATATAAATGGCAGCCAGGGCTTTTACTTTACGCCTTTTGGTAAAACCACTGATGTAGAAATCGTATCTGACTGGCCACATCCGAGTTTTCAGGGAAGCGTATTACCAAACAAGCATGAAGTGAGTGATGATGGTTTTGAAGCGACATGGTCAGTGCCAAACCTTGCGCGTAACTACCCACAACTATGGACCTTAGAAAAACAGCAATTCAATGTGAATGAATTTAAAGCCGGTGTGAATTTATTTGAATCGGTATCACTGTATTCACAGATCACCCGTGCGATTAAATACGGCATGTTGTTTTTTACCTTAACCTACATCACCTTTTTGATCTTCGAAATGGGAATTGGCCGTCGTTTACATATCGTTCAATACGGCGTGATTGGACTGGCGCTTTCTATCTTCTATCTAACATTATTATCAATGGCAGAACATGCAGGTTTCTTCAATGCCTATATATCAGCCGCAGGAATCATCATCATTATGATCAGTCTCTATGCCTATGCAGCGATAAGGAACATAAAACGAACCATTATTATTACGGTGTTATTGGCTGGTTTATATACCTTGTTGTATTCCTTACTCAAACTAGAAGACTACGCGCTTCTGGCAGGAACGGTATTACTCCTGGTCATACTCGCAGTGTTAATGGTGTTAACTCGTAATATTGGTAGAGACGTTGATACCGGATCGGACAATAACCCAGATGTTAATGATAAGGGTTATCCAATAGATAATGTCGATAACGATAGTAAGAGAGAAGCACCTGACAACATCGTTTTGCCGACTAACACCAATATAGCTACTACATAGTTGCTACATAGCTACAACATAAAAATAGGTTTTCTTTAACGCTTAACCCCAAGCATTTGCCCCGATATACGGTTTCGTATTCGGGGTACTTTTTATTAAATACAAACAAATCAACAAAAGGAGATTAAAATGACAAATAATAATTTAAACAAGTTGTTTGAAGAGTACAAAAGACCTTGGAAATTATTTACCTTCGCTATTGGATTAATACTATTAATCATTGGCTCATTTTACTATCAAGCGCCTGACTGGGATATCCCGATCAGTATTATAATGGCGACATTAAGCTATTTATCAGCTTCATGGAGTATGCATGTTTTGTCAGAAAGGCAGTGGTCAAAATTACCGTTGATGCTTTTTATAACATGGTTTTGTGTTGATGGTTGTTACTCTATTTACTGGTATTTCGTAGATCCTGTCGCACTAGCATTAATGAGAGATGTTAACTTTTTAGCTTCGCTTTCTATATATGGCATGTGTGGGTTGGTTTGGTATTATGAAGGCAGTATCAAAGAAGCATTTCATCAAATTAGAAAATATGCCTAGCTCTGCATAAGTTCCTCTGGTCATTTCAAATAACGAAATGAAAAGTCACTTCGCAAAGCATAAGTTCCTTTAGTCATTTCAAGTAACGAAATGAAAAGTCACTTCGCAAAGCATAAGTTCCTTTAGTCATTTCAAACAACGAAATGAAAAGTCACTTAAAGTAGGGGGGTGACCTAATTTATTAATTTTGAGTGTTAATTAATTGTTCAATTAACTCCTTACCATATTCCCAATTTCCAAGTCCAGACTCAGCATTTAAATGTCCGTATGGACCATAGTTAATAAAGCGGCTGCCCCAGCAATCTGCAAAATACTGAGCACGTGACAAAGACACATAAGGATCATTATCACTAGTCACAACAATACTCGGAAACGGGAGGTTTTGAATTGGCATGGGCGCGAAGTTTCGAAGCACTTCAGGTGTGTGCTGATCTGATTCGATATCCGCTGGCGCAACCATTAATGCACCAATGACCTTTTCTGATTGGTAGTTAGCAGCCCAATGATTAATCAGAGAACAGCCTAGGCTATGACTCACTAAAACGATATTGTTATCTGAATTCTGTATTTGAGAATTTAACGTTTTCAACCACTCTGACAACTGTGGGAATTCCCAGTCGTTTTGTTGGACGCGTTCTATGTTGTCTAATTGTTGCTCCCAAATCGTTTGCCAATGGCCTTCATCAGACCCTAGATATCCGGGGAGGGTTAAAATTTTTGTTTGCGTTTTCATATTAAGCGAGCTGATGTTTTGTAGACTGACAGTACCATTATTTTAATAAAAAAATGGCGGTAAGTAAGGGGGTGATTAATTAATCTGCCTATAGTGTAGGGAATTTAAAATGGAATGATCTTAGTTTCAACCAACACTGCGTCACGCTTCGCGTAACCCTGCGTACTTTCTTGTCTCTTGGTGAGCCTAATAAAGCAAGTAGAGGGGTGTGTTTTACTCTTTTAGTTGTTACGATTGCGCCATGGAAACAATACTTATTACAGGCTGCTCAAGCGGCATTGGTTATCACGTGGCGAAGGGTTTAATGGCGCGTGATTATAACGTTTATGTAACGGCGAGAAAGGATGAAGACGTAAAACGTTTAATCTCTGAAGGCTTTAAATGTCTGCAACTGGATTATGCTGATTCTGAAAGTGTTCAGGACTTGGCTAATGAGTTGATGCTGTTGGTAGGCACCAATTTGTATGCGGTGTTTCATAATGGTGCTTATGGGCAACCCGGTGCGGTTGAAGACTTGACTCGTGAAACCCTGGAAAAACAATTTGCTGCCAATGTGTTTGGTTGGATGGAATTGAATAATCGTTTACTGGTGATGATGCGCCAGAATAATCGCGGTCGAGTCATATTTAATAGTTCAGTATTAGGCTTGGTTTCACTGCCGTTTCGTGGTGCGTATAACGCCAGTAAGTATGCTATTGAAGGTTTTGCAGATACCTTACGGTTGGAGCTTTCGGATACCAATATCAAAGTATCATTGATTGAACCTGGGCCTATCGAAAGTCGTTTTCGCCCTAATGCTTTATTGGCGTTGAAAGCGAATGTGGATATGGAAGCCAGCGTTCATCGAGATCGCTATCGCAAAACACTGCAACGACTGGAGAAAGAAGGTAATACCGATTCATTCACGCTTCCACCTGAAGCAGTGTTAGAAAAAGTGATTCATGCACTGGAAAAAGATAATCCACAGGCGCATTATTACGTTACCAAGCCGACCTATATTATGGGTGGGTTGAAGCGCATATTGCCGACTAAATGGATGGATAAATTCATACTGAAATTTGCCGGTGGCGAACTCAACGATTAATTTCAGTTGTATACGGGCATTAAAAAATACTCAAGACGGAATGCTAAACAAAAAACAGCTAGTTAAATACAACAGTTAGATAGTTTTTAATAGTTATAGTAGATGTAAAAGGGTGATGTGAAATGTTGGAATATTTATTTTTTAATCGTGAAATAGCAGATAAATTTATCGCTTTTTTAAATAAAAAATCACTCGAATGGGAAGAATATATCGACCCAATGCTGGATAGCATTGTTATAAAAACGCCTGAAGATATCGAAGATGATTTATGGGATGAGCTCGATGATTATCACGAATTATTAGCTCCTGAAGATCAGAAACTGCTCGAAGAAAATATGGAAGATTCTGACACCGAAACGAATGCGGCTGGCATCTATATTCAACTGGCAGGGGGCAAACAAACGGTTGCACAAGTTGACCCGGATATTATGAATCGAATGCTTGGTGCAATTTCTATGGATGAATTCAATACCTTTGTTGAAACCATAGTCAGTAGTGTCGAAAATCCTGATGACTCTCCAATCTGTCATACATAGATTGACTCATCTTTTCAACGAATCAAACGAATCTACTCTCTTGAAAATAATCAAATTCTAATGTTGTTTAACTGACATTATGTTTTCTGCGCTTGCTGAATACTTATTCGTTGATAGCTACTCACAATTAGCGCTGCTGGCTGCCGTTGTGTTTTTAGCTGCGATCGTTCGTGGCTGCATTGGGTTTGGCTTTTCTGCTTTGGTTGTTGCCAGTACTAGCTTTTGGCTCGAAGTGAAATACATCGTGGTGATGGTTATCTTGATGGAAATTATTGCCTCTCTATTTATGCTTAGAAACGTAAAACTGGATGTGGATTTCAAGATACTCAAAGCACTCGCTATCACGGCAATCATTGGTAATATTATTGGCGTGTTATTGTTGGCGAATCTAAACCCTGCCATTCACCAAGTGTTGATCAGTGTATACCTATTGTTTATCGTCATTTTTAGCTTATCGCGATTTACCTTTAAAAAGCCTGTGACGCAACTACGTTTAAACGCCGCAGGTTTATTCGCCGGCTTATACGATGGCATGGCGGCAATTGGCGGAATATTTCTGGCATCGATATTAACCAGTTCCAGTTTTCCTGTGAGAACGATACGTGCCACAGCAGTGGTCTATTTCTTTATTGTGGAACCTACCTTTTTTGTTTCGGCTTATTTTAATGGTCTGTTGAATCAAGAAATATTCTATACCACTGCTATTTTGATCTTGCCCATGTTGATCGGGATCATTTATGGTTCTAAACTTTTTATCATTCTTTCAGAAAAGGCCTTGAAGCGAATAGTGTTGATTGCACTATCTTGCCTATCAATTATCGGCTTAATTAAGGTTCTCGTCTTTTAGACCATTCATAATTATAAAAAAGCCCTTATAAGTAGGGGGGTGACCTAGCATTTACTACCCAAATGGCTTATTGAATACCCATAACAGTATATGCTAATATTCGAAAAACCTATACCCCTGCGAAATAAGTATGCATATTCTTAATTGTGAAAGAGTGAGTAGTAGAGAGAGTAGTAACGGCGTTGTAACAAACGGTGTGTCTAAACACTCATTAATATTGATATCAAGTCTGGTTGTCTCAATTGCTACCATATTTGCGATTAATTTGAAAACTGGTCAAAACGAATCGACAGAAATTTTATCAACTGATCACGTTTCAGACGTTCAAACATCCGACGTTCATCAAGCAAATATTCAAACAGAAGCTAAATCAAAAGCTCAAGTGCTAACTCATGTAAAAGCTCAAGCAATAACTTCTGAAGTTGAAGATTTTCATTCAAATGAATATGTACCGTTAGAATCTGTTAACCATTTAAAGCATCAGCAACATGCGGTTTCAAATGTAGCTGAAGTTGAAGCAATAAATGATGAAATAGATGAAGCTGAAAAAAATAATCAGCTAATATTTTTAGACAATGTCGAAAAAGATGACAGTGAAGTCTCAACAGCACTAACAAAAACTAAACGTTCTACACTTGCTACTTCTGTGATTAAGATCAGTAATTTTCCTGTCAAAGATGGTTCCTTATCTTCGGGTTTTGGTATGCGTAAACATCCCATACACGGTAATATGAGAATGCATTCTGGTATTGATATTGCTGCGCAGGCTGGTACTAAAGTCCAGGCGATGGGAGAAGGCACGGTAGTGTTCGCTGGTAGAAAAGCAGGCTATGGTAATAATATTGAAATAAAACACGGTAATACCGTTCTTACCCGATATTCACATTTAAAAGAAATTTTGGTAGAAGTCGGTCAGAAGGTAACGCCTGCGGATGTCATCGGATTAGTGGGTAGTACTGGCGTTTCAACAGGGCCGCATCTGCATTTAGAAGTAGCGCTTAATGAGACTGAAGTTGATCCACGCATATTCCTTGCTGGTAAAGCGACTGTGGCTTCAAAACCGATTATACGACAGTACGCTAAAGCATCAGATGACAGTAAATTAGTGGCTAATTTTGATGAAGCAACCTATCAAGACTATTTGCAAAGTTTTGACGGTCTTTATGGTTTAGTGGTGCCGGGCCAGACGAATTAATTCCGCTCGATCTCAAAGTTTCCATAAAGTCGCGCATATTCAGGCGTTCTTTGATATTTTCTGTCGTATATAACTCACCACGTGGATTCAGTGCTACAGCACCTTTTTCAATGACTTCTGCGGCTAGTGGAATGTCTTGAGTAATTACTAAATCACCTTTTTCTAATCGTTCAACAATTTCGTTGTCGGCGACATCAAACCCTGATGGCACTTGAGAGAATTTAATAAACGGTGAAGGCGGAATTCGCAATCCATGATTGGCGATTAACGTTGTTAGTATTTCTTTACGAGTCGCTACTCTAAAGATTATTTCTTTGATAGGAGTTGGACATGCGTCCGCATCGACCCAGATTTTCATAATTGTTGCTCATTCAAGCCTTTAAAATCTGATTATCATAGCACTATGCTTGCTTATGCTGTAACCTCCCGCGATTAACAGTAATGCAATTACTGTGCAGTGTTCTTTGATCATCTTTCTCCTTGAAAATAATAAAAGAACACAATAACGAGATTAAGAGACTATCATGAAATTTGAAGACCTAGGATTGTCAGAAGACATCCTAAAAGCATTGACACGAAAAGGTTATACCGAACCATCACCGATTCAAGCACAAGCTATTCCTGCTGTATTAAAAGGCAGAGATCTAATGGCTGCAGCGCAGACGGGTACCGGTAAAACAGCAGGTTTTACCTTACCGATTCTAGAATTACTCAGAAAAGGTAAGCCACCTAGAGATAAGCAGGTGAGAACCTTAATTATCACACCAACGCGCGAGTTAGCAGCACAGATTCAAGAAAGTGTTGAAGCTTACGGCAAACATTTGAAATTGACCTCTACAGTAGTTTTTGGTGGAGTGAAAATTAATCCACAGATAAAACGTCTGCAACGTGGCACAGATATTCTTGTCGCTACACCAGGACGATTACTGGACTTGCATCAGCAAAAAGCAGTGAAATTTGATGATTTAGAAATTCTGGTACTTGATGAAGCCGATCGTATGTTGGATATGGGTTTCATCCACGATATCCGTAAAATCATTTATCACTTACCAAGCCAAAGACAAAACCTATTATTCTCTGCTACGTTCTCGAATGAAATTCGTAAATTAGCAAAAACATTGGTGAATGATCCGGTTGAGATTTCAGTAACACCAAGAAACACAACGGCTGATACGGTTAAGCAATGGATCTGTCCTGTCGATAAAAAGCAGAAGTCAGAACTATTGGCTCACCTGATACATGACAATAAATGGGAGCAAGTATTAGTTTTTTCACGCACCAAACACGGTGCTGATCGACTTACACGACAGTTAGAAAAAAATCAGATTACTGCGGTAGCAATTCACGGTAATAAAAGCCAAGGTGCTAGAACAAAAGCATTAGCAGCATTTAAAAAGGGTAATGTCAGAGTGCTGGTAGCAACAGATATCGCCGCTAGAGGTATAGATATCAATCAATTACCTCAAGTTGTTAACTTCGACCTACCAAATGTTCCTGAGGATTATGTGCATAGAATCGGGCGTACAGGACGTGCCGGAGAAGTAGGCCAGGCGGTATCATTAGTGAGTGCTGATGAGATCAAACAGCTTAGAGATATTGAAAAATTAATTGGTCGTTTATTAGAGCGTAAGTTAATCGATGGTTTTGAGCCTGATCATGATGTTCCTGTAACATCACTGAACGATCAGCAAAAACCTGCCCGAAAGCCGGGGGGTGGTACTGGTCGACCTAATAAGAAAACCAATTACAGAAATCGAAATAACGCTAATAAAAGTCCTAATAGCCGAAGCAATAATCGTGGCAATAGCAGCGGCGGTGGGCAAAAAGCTCAAGGTAATAATAAGAGTAGTGGCAACAAGTAAAATTTAGGTCAATGCTAGTTTGATTTTATAGTCTATCCTAGCTAAAGAAAAAACAGCGTGAAAAGTCATTTTTAAACCCCATTCTATCTATAGAATGGGTTGTTAATTTTGGTAAAGAATAAAAGATAAGTATATGAAAGTATTAGGCATTGAATCATCCTGTGATGAAACGGGAATCGCAATTTACGATACCGACAAGGGTTTAATCGCAGATCAATTGTATTCTCAAATCGCTTTACATGCCGAATACGGTGGGGTTGTCCCAGAGCTAGCCTCGCGCGATCATATTCAAAAAACCACGCCATTAATAAAAGCCGCACTAGAACAAGCTAATCTTACATTTAAAGACATAGATGGCATTGCTTATACCAGAGGTCCAGGTTTGATTGGGGCACTTATGGTGGGCGCTTCTATTGGTCGTTCGCTTGCATGGGGTTTAGGTATTCCAGCAGTTGGCGTACATCACATGGAAGGTCATTTACTAGCGCCAATGCTCGATGAAAGCCAAACCATAGACTTTCCTTTTGTCGCCTTACTGGTATCTGGTGGTCACACCATGCTGGTGGAAGTAAAAGCCATCGGTGATTACAAGATTATGGGAGAGTCTTTAGATGATGCTGTTGGTGAAGCATTTGATAAAACCGCTAAAATGTTGGGATTAGGTTATCCCGGTGGACCAGTACTTGCAGCATTAGCTGAACAAGGTGAGCCCGGAGCGTATGACTTTCCACGCCCAATGATACGCCAAGGTGGTTTAGATTTTAGTTATAGTGGCTTGAAAACATTTGCTTTAACGACCTGGAATAAATCGACCAAGACTGAACAGGATAAAGCAAATATAGCCCACGCGTTTCAGGAAGCGGTTGTTGATACCTTATTCATTAAATGTAAACGCGCTTTGAAAGCAGCGGAAGCAAAACGATTAGTCATCGCTGGTGGTGTTGGCGCAAACAAGCGTTTGAGAGAAAAACTGCAAGAGTTACCCGCAGATGTGTTCTTTCCACCGATGCAATATTGTACCGACAATGGCGCAATGATTGCCTTTGCTGGAGCCTTGCGTTTGAAAGCAGGAGAAACAGAACCAGCGGAAATACAGCCTAAGCCACGTTGGTCATTAGAAGAGCTAAGTGCTATTTAGGTTTAAGTAAACACTAGAAAAAACGGCTGTAAGTAGGGGGGTGACTTTCTAATAAGAGTTGTTATTCCACTAGCTCAATAAACGTCTAATATTATTACAATGGTCTACCAGTCTTGGCATTTATCGCATGTAACATTTGTCCATCTGGATCGTTGTCACCGGCTTTAGGAATCCATTTAGACATACAGGCACGGTCTTTAGTACAAGGGTCAGTCAATGCTTTTAAAAAGCTAACCAGGTTTGTTACATCTTTCTCAGCCAGATTTGGTTTTGCTTTTAAGTCTAAGCCTTCTTCAATGGCTTCTAAGGTGTTTTCTTTAACAAATCGAATATCGATAGATTTTTGTTTGAGTTGTTTGGTTTGATATTTTTTAGCAGATTCTACCGGTGAAAGCATATGTCTTGTAATGGCTTCCAGTGAAGTATAAGCGCCGTCATGTCCCCACGGACCGGTCATTTCTACATTAAGCAGTGATGGAGTACGGAAGCGGAATTTATCTTTTGGATTCTTAGTGATTAAACTACATCCGTAGTCATTATTACCGGTTGCTCCATTCTGTTTTCCTGCACCTATTTGCGGCATTCCAGTATTGTAGGCTTTTTCATCAGTAAAGAAATCACCTGAATGGCAGGATGCACAGCCTGCGCCGCCGTCTTTTTGATCCGTATAAAATAGCCACGCACCTTTTTTGGCTGAAGCTGAAAGAGCTTGTTTGTCACCTTCAACATAGGCTTTCCAGGGGTTATTAACCAATACTTGAGAGCGTTCGTAATCTGCAATTGCTTCTGAATAGTTTTGCTCGGTGATTAAATCTTCTACATTACCATTAGGTTCTTCAAAACCTTTTCTAAATTCTTCCAGCCAGTTTTCCTGCAGTCTTGATGCGAGAGCTCTTCTTAATGTTTGATTATGCGAATCGTTTAAATAACCACCACGCATCTCTTCAACGGAAGTGATAGGGAAGCGTGCCTGAGCCTGTACCAGAGTCTCTCCAGCAAGTGCATCAGGTTTTGGATAGCTCATATCGGGTGTATGAATATCATACTTACCGACACGTTCAATTCTCATATCGTGAAACAATACCTTCTTCCAGAAAGCGACATTAAAGGTCGTTGGCGCATTTCTTGGGACTTCAGCGTGTTTTTTACCGATTAATTTCCGATCAGAGCCCAGAATATCCGGGTTCTTTGAGTCAACACCGATAGAAAGGGATAAATCATCACCACCACCTAGCATAGGGTGATGGCAGCTAGCGCAGGCGGTTGTGTTATCTCCACCAAGGGTTTTTGAATAGAATAATTTCATCCCAAGTTGGGCCTTAGGGCTTTCAATATTGGGTAATGGATGATCAGATTTTGGTGTGCCAGTCAGTTTGTAACGGGCTATCAAAGAAGATAAATCGAGATCTAATTGGCTATCAGCAGGCTGGATGCTTGATGACGTGTTTGAAGATTGAGTCGCTTGTACGTCTTCAGTCATAGCAATTGATAATATACCAGTAGCTAGAATTGAAGATATAAAAGCCGATTTTGCAATCAGAACTTTTGTTATCACTTTCATTGTAATGACTTAAAGATTAGTTGGGGTTTATTTTTAAAACTATATTATCAAAACTTTTGTTTTGAAATATTATTCTAGATCATAGCTCTTTGATTTAGAACTTGTAGTTTAACGCCAATTGTATCTCACTTTCATTAAATAGGGGTAAGCTGAATGGTTCTACCGATATTTGGTCACTACTTTCGTCAATACTGCGGCCATAGTCTTTAGAGGTTTGGTTAGATGCCAAAGTAACTCCTGCAACTAACTGTTTCTCTTTTTCCCACTTGCTTTTCCAGTGACTGAGGAAAATATTCGCTGCCAAACGACTTCCCATGCGATTCAATTGTCGATAACTGTAGGGTGAGTTATTCGCCATATTTTTCTTGATTGTCTTGTTTAATAACTTCTCGCCTTTTGTTGCTCCAAGTATTACTTTAATCCCGGTAGCGCCTTGTTGATGGATTAAATATCGTTGGTAATCTTCAAGGTTTTCATAGCCATTTTTCTTCAAACGTTTTTCATTTTTTGCTAATAGCTTTTTGCTCATGGCAAGAGATTTAGAATAATTTAAACGGTCTTTGCGGCACTGGATTGATTTACAACCAATGTCCTTTAAAGCCTGTACGGTTAATTGATGATGACCGCAAGGTGAAGTGGTATAGGTACAACTTCTACTTTTATTTCTTGGTCTATAGAGTAATTTGCCCTGCTTGGATTCTATAGAATGAACCGTATCCCAATAGCCTACTTTGGCAATCTTTGATAACTTAGTATCAAGTTTTATGTTTTGTTTTATGGTTTTCGAAGTAACTGGTAATGAAACATTCGAAGTTAATACATTAGGTGCTACTTCTGTGGGCTTGCTAAAGATGAATGTTGTTTCAGCTACGATATTCTCATTTTCTATATCGGAAGTACTAACGATTTGATCAGTTTTTCTGGATTTATTTCTTGAGTTTAACTGCTTGTAAAAAGCTAATCTTTTACTAGTCGCGTTTTCTTTTAGTGCATTTTTCTTTGCATTGTCCAGCATATGGCTCTGCATACTTACAGCAATTTCAGTTTTTATTTGTACTGTATTGTTGATTGTCTCTGTTTCAAGTAATCCGGGGTGTGTAATTTGATGATGCAAGTGGCGAGTCGCAGAAAATTCATCATCGAACAAATCAAACTCATCCGTTTCATTTAAAATGGTTTTGATCGTTACAAGACTTTTGCTATTTGCATTACTTATGAATTCATCTGTTGAATGATTGGGCGTATTTTTATGTGTGTCAATGATCGAAACCATGGCAAATGTAAAAATAGCAATTATTAAAGAGTATGTATTCATTGGAATAAAACAGACGTTAGCAAGTGTGATTTAAGCTGGATATTTTAATGATAAATCTGTTTCAGGTTCAGCCAGCTATGGTGACTGTTGCTACCATTTACTCTTTCTTCGTTTTTAAACTACCGTTTATCTTTGTGCTTTCATAAATATTAATGACAAATAACAATAAAATCGCTCAAAGATGGAGCAAATACTTAAAAAATAAGTGATTTGTTTGAAGTGATGTAGGTGTTTGTGTGACAATAGATCGAGTTAATTACTTTCATATTCAGGAGTTTGTAATGGGTGCATTTGTTCTAGGTATTTTAGTCGGCTGGCTTGCTGAGTGGTTGTTCTATACTTTTTGGGTAAAAGGTGGAAAGAATTCAGATTGTTCTTCAATAATGGCTGAGTTAGAAGAACGTAAAAAAGAGGTTAATCGACTGCAAATCAGATTGAATGAAGCGACAGCATCAGCTGCTGCTGCCGCATCTTCAACTACTGGAACTAGTGCTAAAGCAGAAAGCTCATCAACAGGTCAGAGCACTTCTTCAGCTAAGTCATCTACTGAAGCAACACCTAAGAAGGCAGCGACTAAAGCTGCACCCAAGAAAACAGCGGCTAAAAAACCAGCAGCAAAGAAAGCGGCCCCAAAAAAGGCAGCAACAAAAAGTACGGCTAAAGCTAAAAAGACAGGTGATGATTTTACTAAATTAAGTGGAATTGGTCCTAGCATGGAAGCCACACTTAAGGGTTTAGGTATTGATACATTTACTAAATTAGCGGGAACTGATGACGATATCCTTCGTGATATGTTAGAAAATTCAGGAGCTCGTTTAAATAATAATAAAGAAGCGATGGATTCATGGAATGAACAAGCAACGCTTGCCGCGAAAGGTGATTTCGACGGTCTTAAGAAATTGCAGGAAGCGCTAAAGAAATAATTATCCTGTTCTATCTGTTCCTAAAAAAAGGCTAGTTTTTACTAGCCTTTTTTAATGCTTAAAACTTATTAAGCCATATGTGCAGTTGTTTTTAATGAAGCTGTAATTTACCCAGTTCTTCAAGAATCGAGGACACCAGACTTTCACCTTGAGCTCCCATGCCTTTGCTTAAAATTTCAGGGTCCCTTTCACCATCAATGAGTTTCTTCATGATTGCTGCGAGAATACTCATATCTCCGCCAGTCTGACTCATCTGTTCTGCCATTGTTGATAATAAAGTCAGTGCCTGCGTGTTGCCTCGGCTGGCTTCATTGACCATATGGGCTATTCCGGGTGCTGCCATGCTTGGGTTTGCAGGTTTCGCTGAAGGATCAGGTAGAGTAGCTGGATTTTGAATGCCATTCAAAATTGCCTCTATGATGATTGCATCTTCCTCATCCAGATCTTTTAACAGCGCCTCTGAACGTTCCCCTTCGAGAATTTTATAGATTCTCAATACCAGATTCTGCCAGCCGTTTTGCGCGCTGGTTTTTAATACTTCGCTGAGTTGTGGTCTAAGCTGGGGATTAAGATGAGTTTGCACGACCATATTGATTAAACTGGCATGCACTTGAATGACTTGTTCTTTGCGATCGGGTAAATTGCTCATTTTTAAACTGTATCATAACTAGGTTAAATTAAACAAAAGCATAACTTACGTCTAAACATAAACTTATTCAAAAACTTTAAGTTGATAGTGTAATAAAAAGTCACCCCCCCACTTATGGGCGTTTTTTTAGTTATAATCAAGAAAACGTATTTAGGAATAAACATGCCTGCTTATCAAGTGAAACGCTCAATCGTTATTAATAAACCAATTGCTGATGTGAAGTCATCGTTAATAGATTTTCGTCAATGGCCTATTTGGTCTCCCTGGTTGATTATGGATCCTGAAAGTCAATTGAACTATAGCGAAACACAATCTCAAGTGGGTGCTGGTTATGACTGGGATGGCACGCTTGTGGGTGCCGGTGAAATGGTATTGGAAGAAATTACTGATCATCAATTAGCGATGAATTTGCAATTTAAACGACCCTTTACCTCTACTGCAAAAGTATTTTTTGAGCTAGAGGAGCAGGATCAAGCATCAACACGTGTTACCTGGATAATGAACAGTCATTTCCCTTTATTATTGTTCTTTGTGGCGAAAAAAATTAAAGCCCATATAGGAATGGATTATGAACGTGGTTTGAAAATGCTGAAGGATTATTTAGAGACTGGCACTGTTTCTTCTAAGGTTCAGATAGAGGGTTTGACCAAAATTCAACAACAGCACTTTATTGGGATAGAACGAATCTGTGCGATGGCAGATATCTCGCAAGTAATCGCAGATGATTTCAGCTATTTGTTTAAGTATATTGAAGAGCAGAATATACCGCTAACGTCAGCGCCGTTTTCAATAGTGAAGAGTAATGATGTGGTTAATCAAATGTCGAGCTTTGTAACTGCTATTCCGGTGAATCAAGAGATGGAGGTCACCCCCCCACTTATAGCCGGTTTTTTAAAAGAGCAGAATGGATTGAAGGTAACTCATACTGGTTTTCATGAGCACTTAGCTAATGCCTGGTCTACTGCTATGGCATATAGTGGCAACCAAAGAATTAAAACACGCAGAAATCCTGTAGGGTATGTATTTTATTTAAATGACCCTGCCAACATAGATAAAGCTGATCTATTGACCGAAGTGATATTGCCTATAAAATAGCGCTTTTTTTAGATTGAAATGCGTTTACATTACGCTTTGTTTTCAACATTAATTTACACATTTTTAGACACGCATTTTCAAGCACTCAGTTTGAGTAATACACAACGTTATAAACAAAGGATATTTTAGATTTTGAAAAATTGGTTGGCACATACATTACTACAATTAATCAGTTATTTACCACTGAGTGTTAATCAAAGAATTGGGCGAATCATCGGTTTCATCGGTTGGTATGTCTCTGCGAATATGCGCAAGCGAACCTTACTTAACCTTGATCGCTGCTATCCTGATAAATCTAAAGCATGGAAAACGAAAGTAGGGCGTGAAGCATTATGTTCCAGTGCGGAAGCTTTACTCGAAACGCCTATTCTGTGGAAAGCCGGTAAGGATAAGATAGCCTCTTTATTATTAAACCCTGAATCTTTAGAAACAATCAAAAACACCTATGCAAAAGGCGATGGGTTGATTGTTGTGGTATTGCATCTGGGGAGTTGGGAGTATCTTGGTTTAATCACGGCAATGCATACAAAAACGACCAGTGCGTATCGCCCACTCAATTTACCCGCATTGAATGAATTGGTGGTGGAAGGCAGGCAATCTACCGGAGCACGACTAGTACCTAGTACGTTTAAGGGAATTCGCGAGCTAACCAAAGCCTTGTCTAATAAAGAATCTATTTGTATTTTACCGGATCAGGAACCACGAAGGGACCAAGGGATATACGCAGACTTCTTTGGTAAACCGGCTTATACAACCAATCTAATGCCTAAATTGGCTGCGCGTCATAATACACCTGTGCTTTATATCGCCGCTGAGAGAAAACGTAACGGCTATTTCCTCCATATCGAAGAAGGGGTTAAAGCACTTTATGATAAAGATCTGGTGACTGCGTGTAATGCCATGAATAGTCAGATTGAAACCATGATCAATAAGTTTCCTGAGCAGTACAGCTGGTCTTACAAACGATTTAAGCGTTTGCCAGATGGTACTAATCTATATTCATAAACGCTTTTAGCGCTTATGAATAAGACAGACCAACGAGTACTACAAGCTGTTTAAATAACTGTCTGCCTGTTTTTGTAACTTGCCGCGTTCAATCAGTAGCTTCCAACGATTACCACCAGCTTGTCGCCATAATAGTGCGGCACGAATACCCGCGAGTAATAGCGCTCTGATTTTAGACGCATTGGCAGGATTGGCTAAATGAGATTGCTCGCCTTTGACCATGATTTTTGGTCCAATTTTACTAACGGTATTGGTATAAATTTCAGCGAGTGAAGCAGTAATGTTTTCGTGGCCGACATCGAAAAACTCTAGTTTTTTCTGAGTGTCTTGAATACCTTGAAGTAGTTGTTGAAACATTTCAGGGTTATTGTTTAATTTCTTTTCTAGATGTAGCAACCCTAAGGCGTAACGTGTTGCTTCCATATCCTTGGCTTTACCATCAGGTGTCATTTGTCCAGAGCCTAATTGGTACAACATGGATGTCAGACCAGTTTTTAGGTTGTCTAAGCTACCGTATAACTCAACAGCCGTTCCTGCGTTATCAGTTAATACACTATTGATACAGGTATTGAATAAAGTGTCGTCTACCTTGCCAGTATTGGCTACTTGTGAAACACCATCAACGCATTGAAAAACTGCAGCTAAGGCTATGGCTCGGTTTTGTGTATTTGATTCCACGGATTAAATTACCTATTTTTATCTACTTTTTGTCTATACGTTAATAAATTTGATGGTATGACTTCTAAGTCTTCCATTAATGTATAAGTGTATTAAAGAACTAATTAACGTTCATTATTATAACGATTGGTTAATCACAAGCTGTTTTTATTTCGTCGATGATGCCACCACCCAGACAAATATTCTCATCATAAAAGACAATGGATTGGCCTGGTGTTATCGCTCGCTGTTTTTCGTCGAAACACACAATGCATTTATCGACATCATCAACATCTATAAACGCAGTGCATTGTTGCTCTTCCTGTCGATATCGAATTTTCGCTTTACAACTAAACGTCTCATTGGGGGCTTTACCACTTACCCAGTGCAACTGTGAAGCTTTGAGTTGCTGCTTTAGCAAAAGTTCATGATTATGACCCTGAGCAGCTATCAATTGATTATTCTTTAGATCTTTATCTACCACAAACCAGGGAGCTTCTGATGATGTTTTTAAGCCGCCAATACCCAAGCCTTGTCTCTGACCCAGCGTGTAATACATCAACCCTTGATGTTCACCAATTATTTCGTCATCTGGATTAACAATTTTTCCCGGTTGTGCAGGTAAAAAACGTTGTAAAAATTCAGTAAATTTACGTTCACCGATAAAACAAATACCTGTGCTGTCTTTTTTATTGGCCGTATCGAAGCCGGCTTTTTCTGCCAGTTCTCGTACTTTTGATTTTTCTAATTCGCCAATTGGGAAAAGTGTTTTAGTCAATTGGTGTTGCTGCAAGGTATAGAGAAAATAGGTTTGGTCTTTATTGTTATCCAGACCTTTTAACATCTTTACCTGCGAACCCCTTTTGTCAACACGCGCATAATGACCTGTCGCAATATAATCAGCGCCTAAGTCTATGGCAAAATCCAGGAAAGCCTTAAATTTGATCTCTTTGTTACACATGATATCTGGATTAGGCGTACGTCCTGAACGATATTCTTCAAGAAAGTACTCGAATACATTATCCCAGTATTCAGTTGAGAAATTAACCGTATGAAGTTTTATCCCGAGTTTATCACTAACTGATTGCGCATCTGCAAGATCTACAGTCGCCGTGCAGTATTCTGCAGAATCATCTTCCTCCCAGTTTTTCATGAACAGGCCTTCGACTTCATAACCTTGTTCAATAAGGAGCAGGGCAGCAACAGACGAGTCGACGCCACCGGACATGCCGACTATGACTTTTTCTTTATTCATCTGTTTTTACCAGGGGATTATGCTGCCATCGATATCGAGGAAACAGCCGCTGTCCTCAATTGTACAATCACTTAGATTCTTTTTAAGCAAGCTTGCAGACTCTTCAGCCGAGATTTCACCGTTAGGGCCACCCATATCAGTACGAACCCAACCAGGGTGTAATATTAAAGAAGTGATATCAAGATGTTTAAGGTCATGAGCGGCACTAACCATGACTGCATTTAACGCTGCTTTGGTTGCTCGGTAGGCGTATGAACCACCAGAAGTATTGTCTGACATGCTGGCCATTTTACTACTAATGCTGGCAATAATTTTTTTCTCACTACTCGCGACATTCTCGACAAAATGTTCCATCATCTTCATTGGTGCGATTAGATTGATGGCAACAGCCTCATCCCAAGCGTCACTGTATGTTTTGCCGAATTCAGTTGCTCCGTAGCCATAAACTCCAGCATTGTTGAGTAGGATGTCGATGGGTACGTTTTTGAGTGTTTTTTGTAACTCCGTCATTTGGTATTCATTACTAACTTCAAGTTCATGAATACTGAGTAAATCTTTGTTAGTAGCTGCAAACTCTTTTAATTCTGTGGCGCTTTCTGGATCTCGGCACGTTGCAAAAACACGCCATCCTTCAGCTACATATTGTTTACAAAGTTCGAGTCCGATACCGCGATTGGCACCTGTTATGAGTAGTGTTGGCATATTGGTAGCTTATTTGTATGTGAATATTCAGTTGTAAATAACAGTTGAGCAAATGATTCTAAATATATAGTCATAATAAGTCTAAATATTCTCTTTTAAAGAGACTTAAGTTGATTGATAGATTCATCTTAGTATAAATGCGAGTATAATCCGACCACGTTTTTTAAGTTATATAATTTCTATGGAAAATACCCAAGTTCAAGTCAATGTTTCTGATGTCAAAATGACTGAATACAGTCACGGTTCTGGTTGTGGTTGTAAAATTTCACCCGCAGTTCTTGATGTCATGTTACAAAGCCAGATTCCACCCATGGTGGATGAAGCATTGTTAGTAGGAAACAGCACGCGTGATGATGCCGCTGTTTACGATTTAGGTAATGGCACGGCGATTATTAGTACTACTGATTTCTTTATGCCCATTGTGGATGATCCATATACCTTCGGACGAATAGCCGCAACCAATGCGATCAGTGATATTTACGCCATGGGTGGTAAACCTATTATGGCGATCGCTATTTTTGGCTGGCCCTTGGATAAGCTTCCTGCAGAAGTTGGTCAATTAGTGATTGAAGGTGGTCGACAGGCTTGTAAAGATGCTGGGATGTCTTTAGCGGGTGGTCATAGTATTGACGCTCCAGAGCCCATATTTGGACTCGCTGTGACCGGTACAGTGGCTAGCAACCAGGTAAAACAGAATTCCACTGCCAAGGCTGGCAATAAATTATATTTAACCAAGCCTTTGGGTGTAGGCATTTTGTCTACAGCGCAAAAGAAAAAATTGATTAAAGAAGAACATGCTCACCTCGCACCTGATTCGATGTGCCAGTTAAATAGTATCGGTGAAAAACTCGCACAACTGGCTTGTGTCAAGGCACTGACTGATGTGACTGGTTTTGGTTTAGGTGGTCACTTACGTGAAGTGTGTGAAGGTAGTGGTCTTAATGCTGTGATTAATTACAGTAAGTTACCGTTACTGCCACACGTTTTGGAATATCTTAATCAAGGCTGTTCTCCCGGAGGTGCTCAAAGAAACTTTGATAGTTATGGTGAGCACATCAGTTCAATGACGCCGACTCAGCAATCGATTATTTGTGACCCTCAGACCAGTGGCGGCTTGTTAGTTGCCGTTGATGTGGATGACGAGCAAGCATTTCTTGCTGTTATTGAAGAAGCCGGAATGTCTTTAGAACCGATTGGCCATTTAACTGAAAAGAATGCTGAAGCCACGATAGAAATTCATGACTGATTTAAAACTGGAAGGGCTACCCAAAGGCAGTTTACCGACCGTTAATAATTTAACGGATATCTTTGTAAATGATATTCCATTATTAGATGTACGTGCCCCTGTAGAATTTAATCAAGGTGCATTTCCTAACTCAGTCAATATACCTTTAATGGATGACGACGAGCGTGAAGCTGTTGGCATTCGATACAAAGAACAAGGTCAAGACTCTGCCATTATTCTAGGTTCTGAACTAGTCACTGCTGAGAAGCGGGCACTAAGAACTCAAAAATGGAATGCGTTTTTTGCCGAAAACCCGGGGGGTGTCCTTTATTGTTTTCGTGGAGGCTTACGCTCACAAATATCACAGCAATGGATCGCTGATAGTTTAAAGGAATCTGAAAAGCCTTATCCTCGTGTAGAGGGTGGGTACAAAGCCATGCGCACCTTTCTACTAGAAAGCATTGAGCGTATTAGCCAGAAGATTCCAGTGGTTGTATTAGGTGGCAGAACAGGTTCTGGTAAAACCAGACTATTAAAAGAATTACCCAACAGTATTGATCTGGAAGGACTGGCAAATCATAGAGGTTCTGCCTTTGGTCCAACAGCTACACCGCAACCAACCCCTATTAATTTCGAGAATGCGCTCGCGGTGCAATTACTCAAAGCTGAAGCTGCTGGACATAAGTTTTTAGTGGTTGAAGATGAAGCGCGAAATGTTGGCTCACTCGGCATTCCACAAGCGTTATTTGATGTAATGCAAACATCGAAATTGGTAATGCTGGAAGTTTCTCAGGAAGATAGAAATAAAGTCAGTATCGAAGAATATATTCTGGATACGCAGAAATCCTTTAATGATGTCTATGGCGAAGTTTTGGGTGCAGAAAAACTATCAGAACATTTACTCAATAGCCTGGGAAAAATTCAGAAACGCTTGGGCGGTGTTCGATATAAAGAAGCTTATCAGCAAATGAAAGATGCCATCGAACTGAGAAATAAAACCGGCTCGGTAGAAGGTTTCATTCCAGTAGTTAAATCCTTACTGCTGGATTATTACGATCCCATGTATGACTATCAAAGTTCCAAGAAGAAGGATCGGATTAGCTTTAAAGGAAGCTATGATGAGGTAATGTATTATTTAGAGACCTTAGCCTGAATGAGTCAAATGAATAAAGCCCTTCGCGAAGCATAAATTCTATTTACGTTTTTAAACGCGACAAAAACAAGCCGAGATTTATCGAGACAAAAGCATTGTTGTTTAATGCTTACCCGAAGGGAAGGAGCAGCCGCATAAATATCATTCAAAGTAGGGGGGTGACATAATTCTTATTAGTATTTTGTTATTTATATAAATAATAGCTAATTAATAATAACCGATCAAAAAGAAGCAGCTTTCTTAGCTGCAGCACTTCCCGCGGCACTTCCAATTCTTGCACCTGTCCCGCCAGCAATAATCCCACCAACAGTTCCACCGACAAGGCTACCTGCAGTGCCCGCAACCACACCCGCCGCTTTAACCGGTAGTTTAGCCACCGTGATTGCACTGCCAACAACTTGCTGCGTCGAACATGCTGACAGTGTGAGTGCGGTTACCAATGTTAAAGTGAGTGATATTGTGAGCGATAAGCGTCTTGCAGGTGTTTTCATAGTCTATCTCGATAGTATTCTAAGCGTGATTATCGCATATTCGCATTAATCTAGAATTAACAAATAAGTACTCACAGTTTCGAGCTTCTGCCTTTGATTAATCCCATTACCAGACTCATTCCACAAAGGATGATTGAGGTAGCAATCCACATTCTCATAGTCACTTTCTCGCCGAGAAGTAAATATCCCCAGATAAATGAAAAGATTGGAATCAGAAACGTGACACTGGCTGTCTTCATCGGGCCGATCGCTTTGATAAGTTTAAAGTAAATAATATAAGCGACTGCGGTACATAATGAGCCAAGAATAATTCCATAAATCCAATGTATTGAAGAGATACTTTCTATGTTTGGCATAAATGGAATCAGTAGAATGCTCATGAATAAAGCGGCAAACAATAAGCTTCCTGAGGTTGCCGTCATAATAGACACATGAGCGAGATGCTTCTTGGTTACATTAGTTGCGATACCATAAGATATAGCAGCAGAAACGCCGGATAAAATAGGTAACCAACTTGCTAGATCTAAACTGACTTTATCCCAGGCGAGAAACACCAGACCTGAGATACTCAGGAACATGCCTAAGAATTGTACTTTTGTCATTTTGTCATGCAACCAGATATGGGTAATCCACGCCGTGAAAACGGGAGTCATCGCATTCAAAATCGAAACTGTTCCACCAGTAAGGTTTAAACTTGAATAAGCCAGAAACATAAAAGGTATAGCAGAATTAAGTATCCCAACGAATAGCAATATTCGCCAATTATCGAGAAACTCTACAAATCTTCTCTTTTTAAGAAGAAATACCAGCATGCATAAAGCTGCCACTATTATCCTTAATGCGATTAATCCAATCGGTCCAAAAGACTCGACGCTGGCTCTCATGAAAATAAATGAGCTACCCCAGATTGCCGCAAGAAAAATCAATAAAAGTGTATTTACATTGGTCATATTCAATTATCTAGTTGCAATAGCTGGTAACCACTGATGGGGTAAATTAAGGATGCTGGTAAAAGTGAATTGCATGGAAATTCATGAGAAAATTTCATAAGGAAAGAAAGTGTAGTTTATGGATTAAATATTGCCTTTGTTAATTTGTACATAATGAAAGAAATATCAGGATTTTTCATACAAAACTAAATGATGATTCTGAAGGATGATGTATTTTTTAATAATGAGCATAAAAGCTAATTTAATTGCACTAATGGTTTGCCTTTTAGCTGTCTTGCACCTATATGGTGCTGGTAAACACAACTATAATTCACCAAGGTCCAAAGGATATGAATTTTCAAAAAAATAGCGATTCTGTAACTCAGTTGATTCAGAGTGATATCTCGAATGAGGTAAAACAAGTAGGTGAGAACCTGGAATGGCTAAAGAATGAAATGCACCCGCTTTTCTTCGTTTTCAATCAGGCTGAAGTAGATGCTTTGTCGCTACTGACTAAGAGTCTGCATAATATGGAATATCATAAGCGATTATTACTTGTAGATAAGCCAGAATTGACAATGCTGGCCCAGATAAATGCCAGAGGTTCCTTATATCGAACACTTCTGGAGCTTCCTGAAAAAAATATCTCTTATGCCGAAGTAACTACCTCTAGAAATAAAATAACTGGTAGTGATCACGGCTTGGAAGCACTTCGTTTCGACTATTCTTCTAAATCAGAAAGTGAAATAGCTGAAATACTAAAGAAGGATGCTGTTGATGGTTCTCTTTTTTCGGACGACTCTGTATTTACGGATGGCTCTTCTTTTGTCGATGGCTCAAAACTAAAAGATGGCTCTTTGATAAAGAAAATACAAGCTAAGCTGGAGAAGTCATGTGTAGATTGTGATCAGGTAGATATCGAATCGTATCTAAAAATTGTGCTCGCGAATAGCCCAGAATATGTACATGTTTCACCACCAGGAAGAATTGCGCGTTTAATTAGTTTGTATGCGCAAACGGATATTAATGACGGTATACATTTAGATATGGAAAGTATCGAATCTAAGGGGGATGACAAGGAATATCGTATTCTTTTCGGTATATCAAATCCACCTGCTCGCGGATTTTTGGCTCAGATACTGGAAGTCTTTAATCGCTTAAATATTTCTCTCAGACGTTCATACAGTTTAACTTTGAGCAATGGTATTCATCCTTATTTTCTTTCGACTTTTTACGTCAGCCCAAGAGACAACTCAGTTTTTACCAAAGAAAGCGACTTGTATTTAAATCTGCAAAGAGAGATCTATAATACCCAGATTCTTTCATCGCGCTCACGCAGCTATAAGGCATTAGTTAAAAAGGGAATTACCTCAGGTACTGATGCCAGCATGGTCGATGCGATGATCAGTTTTTGTCATACCAATCTGTCGCATAATCACCCCGACAGTTTCTCCCTAGAGGGAATACGCAGAGCGTTTCATAACCATCCTGAAATCACTACGCAATTAGTGGATTTGTTCTATGCGCGTTTCGATCCAAAACAGAAAGATAGAGAGAAGATCTATGCAGAAAAATTAACCGCCTGCACGAATGCTATTGCTGAATTCAATTCAGGTCGTAAATTCCTTGATGATTTTCGCAGAACCGTTTTCAGTTGTGGTCTATCTTTCATTCGCTACACGCTGAAAACAAACTTTTTTGTTCAACAGAAACATGCCTTATCGTTTAGATTATCACCAGAATATTTAGAGGAATTAGGTGAAAGGTTCACCGAAGATTTGCCAGTCGATAGACCGTATCGTGTCACTTTCTTCTACAGCAGAAATGGCATTGCTTATCATATCGGTTTCTCTGATATTGCTCGTGGTGGATGGAGAACAATCATCACCCAGGGACGTGATAACTATATAACCAGTGCCAATACGATGTTTAAAGAAAACTACGTACTTGCGCATACACAGCATCTTAAGAATAAAGATATCTATGAGGGTGGTTCGAAAATGGTCGCGGTATTGCGTGTAGATAGCAATAGCAATGCAGAATCTAATCGTCAGCATTTATACAAACTTCAACTAGCCTTTATTAACGCATTCTTTGATTTGTTTGTTACCGAAAACGGCGTGGCTAAAAACCCTAAAGTTGTCGATTATTATGCAGAAGACGAGCCAATTGAACTTGGCCCTGATGAGAATATGCATGATGTGATGATTGAAATAATCGCTAAGCAATCGGTTAAAAGAGGTTACCTATTAGGTCCTGGTGTGATGTCGAGTAAGAAAGTGGGTATCAACCATAAAGATTATGGTGTGACCTCTATCGGTGTGATTCGTTTTGCCGAAGTGACCATGGAGTCTTTGGGTATTAATATGCACAAAGATGAATTTAGTGTTAAGTTTACCGGTGGCCCGAATGGTGACGTTGCGGGTAATGGCATGCGCTTGCTGATGGACCGTTGTCCAAAGGTTAAAATAAAACTCATTATTGATGGTTCTGGAGCCTTATTTGATCCTGCTGGTTTAGATGTTACAGCACTTGATAAAGTCGTTTTAAAATCAGACCTTGAAGACTTTGATCCTAATTCATTACACCTTGGTGGTTTTTTACTTTACCGCAATCAAACGCGTAAAGAAGGCATGTTAGAATTATATAAGAAAGTCGTGATGACTGATAAAGGTTTAGAGGAATTATGGATCTCTACAGACAAGTTTTATAAAGAATTTAATACTCTGGCATTTACGGTTGAAGCTGATCTGTTTATACCTGCGGGCGGGCGACCAGAAACCATTGATAAAGATAATTATCAAAAGTATTTAACGGCTCAAGGTACACCAAGTGCAAAGGTAATCGTAGAAGGTGCAAATTCATATATCACTCCAGTTGCACGTTTAGAATTACAGCGTTTGGGTGCAGTCATCATTCGTGATGCATCGGCTAATAAATGTGGCGTGATTTCATCATCATACGAAATTATTGCGAATCTTATGTTAAGCGAAGAGGAGTTCTTGGCGAATAAAAAAGAGTATGTGGAAGATGTTATTGCCAAGTTAAATGAAATGGCAGAAAGGGAAGCCAGATTAATTTTAGAACGATACGACCAGAATAACGGTTTAATTCCCTATACTGATATTTCAAATGATATTAGTCGTGAGATTAATGAGCACTATGCCCGAATATTCAGTTATTTCTCGAATAATCCTGAGTTAAGTAATCGTGAAACTTTCCAAAATGCCATGTTATTACATATGCCGCATTTAATTGGTGAGAATGAAATATTCAAAACCAGACTATCTAAGTTGCCAGAAAAAGTTAAATACGCAATATTGGCAAGCAAGCTTTCTTCAGCGATGGTTTATGAAGGCGATAACGATAGTATTTACGCTGGAATGATCGAAGCACAGGTTAATAAATTTCCGATTTTCAGTTAAAACTGCTTTTTATGTGCCTATTTATGTTACAACCCAGTAATGATAGATAGGCGTATTAGGCAGAGTTTTTTCTTTTCATTATTCATGTTTATTTCAGCCCCAATATTTGGGGCTGAAAGCCCATGGTACTTAGAAAGAGAAGAAGATAATATTGATGTTTATATCGCTACTATTAAAGGCTCGGCGGTAAAAACATTTCGTGGTGTAGTCACCGTCGATAGTTCTTTGAAATCAGTGTTGTCGGTAATTGCGGATGCATCTTCGTATCCTCGTTGGTTATATCATTGCAAAAGTGCAAAAATGATCAATTTTGTGAGTTACAACGAAGTTGTCAGTCATGTAGTAACCGATATGCCATGGCCACTTGTTGATAGAGATACCATCATTCAATCAATAAAGACTCAAGATAGGTCAACTAAAAAAGTAACGATTAAGATTGTTAGTAAATCAGGAATGGTCGGTAATTTACCCAATACAATACGAATAAATAATATAAGCGGTTTATGGGAATTAACACCTTTGCATAATGGACAGCTAAAAATTCTGTTTCAGATGAGTGTTGATCCTGGTGGAACAATTCCAAAGTGGTTAGTGAATTCGATGTTGATTGATATTCCGTTTTATACGCTAAGTAATTTGCGCCAAATTGCTAAAGAACCTCAATATCAATAGTTAGTCATACTCAAGTTATCCAACACTAGGTCATTGATGTTTCCTTGCATGATCATTTGAGAAGGAGAGAACGTTACTTTTGGTATGGAAATAATTGAGATATTTATTAAGAAGTTTTAGAGTTTCTAGTTAAGACCGATTTTGGTGTCAATTTATGGTAAAACTAAATAATGATTAAAAATTATATTAGACATTACTTTTTCTTTTCTATGCTCCTGATTTTTTCAGCTCCAATATTTGGTGCACAGGATAATTGGTACCTAGAAAAAGAAGAGGACAACATTCAGGTCTTCGTGGCCGAAACAAAAGGTTCACCGTTAAAATCTTTCCGTGGTGTGGTAACCGTTAATAGCTCACTTAACTCAGTGTTGTCAGTCATTGCCGATGCATCCTCATACCCCCGATGGCTGCATAACTGTAAAAGTGCAAAAACCATAAAACGCATTGGTGAGACTGAAATCTATAATCATATAGTCACAAATATGCCTTGGCCGGTGATTGATCGCGACAGTGTTGTGCAATCCATCAAAACAGAAAACAAGACTACCAATCAGGTTACGATTAAATTTGTCGCTAAACCAGCAATGATCGAGAAACTGCCTAAAACCGTCAGAATTACCAAGATGAACGGCCTTTGGGAATTAACACCTTTAGATGATGGGAAATTAAAAATTCTTTATCAGATGAGTGTTGATCCAGGTGGAAATATTCCTAAGTGGCTGGTGAATTCGCTGGTTGTGGATATCCCATTCAATACATTAAATAATCTACGTCGAATCGCTAAAGAAGATCGATATAAAAGTAACTAAAAGTAGGGGGGTGATATGTGCTATTTGAAATGACACCCCCCTACTTATAGGCACTTTTTTATCAGCTAATTGTGATTAGATATTTTTTAGGAGCACTTAAATAGCCACGCTAATTTAAATATATTCCGGGATATTTAGCAGGCCTAGCAAATAGATCAATTCGTTGGTAGATATATTCCCGAACTGCTTACGAATTTCAATCAATAATTTTTCTGCATATCGTGTGCTTATATCTACTTCCTTAGAAATATTTTTCATTGGCTTACCTGAAATTAAATATCTTATTAATGCTATTTTTTTTGGCGTTAAGGTTTTTAAAATAGGTAAAATAAATTTATAGCGTGCATCTTGATGAATCATCGCATGATCATGGTATAGACGAGAGCACTTTTTTAAATGCTCCAGGATATCCGCATTCACTGTCTTGTTAGTATATGAATCTTCAAAACTAATGATGCTAACCGCGGCATAACCCAGATCATTACTTAATGTGGGGAATGTGAATCCTTTTGTAATGCCATAGGTTTCTTTAACTACTGTAATAAGCTGTTGTTCTTTTTTGCTTAAATCCATTTTATTCGCTTCTTCCCACCAGTCTATAGTGTGCAGAATCCCTTCTTCAATAAGCCTGATAATAAAATCATGCCGACTAAAATCATTTTTATGGTAGTAGTTTATAATGGGTTGATACGAATCGGTATGCTGAAATACAGGTTGTAAGGAAGTTGTTAAACGAGTCAATTTTGGTATAAATGTATATAGCGCACCGCAGAAACCTGAATTTGTGATTTCTTTTTCTAATAGTGAAAATTTGTCTGTGAGTGTTTCGGCGTCGTATAAATTTTGTATAAAATATTTGTTTTGTATAAATGTTGAATTTTCATTTAAATCCATTTTTTGTTTAGCTCATAAATACTAAGTAAAACACATTATAAACCAAAATTATTAGGGTAGGAAATCCTACCTTGCGAAGCAAATAATTGTATGTATAGTAAACCGTACTAAATGAAAACTCGCAATAGTCTTCTTAGTATTCAATCACCCTATCCTGATTAGCTTCTCCTATCAAGATAGGGTGATTTTTTATGTCCGACACTTATTAATATTTACTCTAAGGCATAAATATTAATTTTCACGCATTAACTCAAGCATCTGATCGGAACTCATTGAACCACTCATATCAGAACCTTCAAGTAAGCTATCTGCCAAATCTCTTTTGTGTTTATGCAATTTAACGATTTTTTGCTCAATGGTATTTTCAGCAACCAGGCGATAAATAGTCACAGGACGTGTTTGTCCAATACGGTGTGCACGATCCGATGCCTGATTTTCCACAGCTGGGTTCCACCAAGGATCCATATGAATAACGTAATCAGCTGCGGTCAAGTTCAATCCTGAACCACCGGCTTTTAAGCTGATAAGGAATAATTCACCTTCGCCATCCTGGAAGGCATCAACACGCGCCTTTCTTTGTGCTACGGGTGTACTTCCATCAAGATATTGATATTTAATGCCACGTTCATCCAGATATTCACGAATGATAGACAGGTATTTAACAAACTGACTAAATACCAGTGCTTTGTGATTATTTTCGATCAGCTCTTCTAAGAGCTCACCAAAACGATCAAGTTTGCTACTTGAGAGTGTGGAGTCTGCCATCACCAATTTTGGATGACAGCTAGCTAAACGAAGCTTGGTGATAGCTGCCAGTACTTTAAGGTGCTCACCACTTTGAGGCTTGCTCTTGTCTTGAGCAAGATTTTCTAGTGCGCTACTACGTACAGCTTCATACAGGCTACGTTCGCCTTCAGACAATGGAATTTCAACCGTAATTTCTGTTTTAGGTGGTAATTCATCCAGTACCTGAGTTTTGGTACGACGTAATATAAATGGCTGGATTAACTTCTTTAGGTGATTACGTGCATCGGCATCGTTGTCTTTTTCTATTGGACTGATGTAGTGCTGCATAAACTGCTGTTGTGTACCAAGAAGTCCAGGATTAAGGAATCTGAAAATACTCCATAATTCACCAAGGTGGTTTTCGATCGGTGTACCCGTCGTTACCAGTTTGAAATCACCTTGTAATTTATGAGCTGTTTTTGTACGTTTTGCGTTTATGTTCTTTATGGCCTGAGCTTCATCTAAAACGATTGTTGCCCATTTTTTCTCGATAAACTCTTCTGAGTCTTGTTGTAGTAGTCCATAACTCGCAATGACCACGTCAAATGCGCCTGCATTTTCTAGCAGAGTTTTACGGCAGCCTTCACGATAGAAATGAGGCTTTAACGTCGGCGAGAATTTTTGAATTTCAGATTCCCAGTTATTACTAACAGATGTTGGAGCAACCACTAACACAGGCCCCAGACTTGCACGTTCTAATAAAATACTCAGTGTTTGTACCGTTTTACCCAAACCCATGTCATCTGCTAAACAAGCACCAACACCCCATTTAGCGAGACGGCTCATCCACTTGAAGCCATCTTCTTGGTACTCACGTAACTCTGTTTGTAGCGTAGAGGGTACTTGCGGATTATGATCATCAAGTTCTTCGATATTACGAATATGCTTTTCCCAGGCTTCATCGACACTCAGTTCGCCAACCATATCTGTTAGATCTTCCAGGGCGAGAGATGCCAGTCCGCTGATTCTCGCACCGTCACCATCTATTTCTGCATAACGATGAATCGAATCGAGTTTCTTTCTAAACTGGTGGGTTAACGATAAATATTGTCCATCTTCCATTTTCAGGAAGCGGCCTTTATTGTTTGCAGATAAATTGAGTAATTGTTTAAGTGAAACTATCAAACTTGGATCGGTTGAAATTGTTCCATCTAGGCTAAACCAATCACCACTCTTATTGATACTTAGGCGAAGGTTATTAGTATCAAAGTGCGAAGCGATACGCATCACTTCACCCTCTGGCCAAGCAATGATCACATTGGCTTCTTCGCCTTCTTCTGTCGCATCGGCTTCTCTGTGTAGCTGTTCTAATAATTCCAAACAATCCTGCGGTTCATCTAGAAGATACTCGTCATTAAACTCATCTTCTTCGCCGAGTATGCTGCTGTGTTGTAATAAGGAGTCTAATAAATCTTTTTCTTTTTCTAGATTACGCGTTGTTTTATAGCGTACACCATTATGTTCGATGGAAAGTTTGGCTCGTCCATGACCCGGTGGGAAATAAGCGCCAAATTCTCCGAAAGGTTTTACACGTAAGGTTGCACGTAAACCCTCGCCATAAGGCAATAAATTTGCATGAATGCGGCAATCAGGTTCTTTTTCTTCAGCGTCCACAACGCCTTCAAGATCAGACTGAATGCTGATCATTGGTGCTAATGTACCTAACGTCTCGCGTAGGTCTTTTTCTGCTTCTCTTGGGATTACAATACCGTTTGATATTATTTCACTGAGGCGCATTACCTGCTCGTTCTTCTGGTAAATACAAAGACGGGTAGGTGTTTCTTTGACAATAAGGAATTGGCTGTCTTCCTGACTATTGTCGAAAGCAGGGTAAAAGCTTATGCGTAAATTTTCGTTTTCTTCACTGACGAGTAATTCGAATTCGCCTTGTGATAATTCGATTGGTGTATTACGAGCGCCATCCCAGTATAGATTTGGATGATTCACCAGCTTTGGCCATGCGCTATTTAGATCAAGCGAAAATTGCGGACCGCGGTGGTAGTAAGCATCATAATCGGGTTGTTCAAAAATTGCTGAGACCAGATCCATATCTTGATCACTGAGTTGCGGTAATTCCTGTCTTTCTTTCTTTAGACGTTTTAGTGCAATATTACGTCCTTTAGTCCAACCACCAGCAGCGGTACGTTTTTGTAGTTTGGGCGTGAGTGAATATTCATTGTATTTATCTACATCTAGCATCCATACAACACGCTCTTCATCATTCGAACCGCCAACTGCATCGGTGCTGACTAGTTGATTCATTGCGTTTAAAGCACGCTCCCATTCTGCTTGTGGTTTCACAAGATCGAAAAGGGTAGAGGTGTTCAATTGCTGGTGAATTTTTTCAGCTTCTAGTTTGTATTTTTCTTTATCTTCTTGCTGTTCTGCAAATAATCCTAAAGCATGTGCGTATTCCGCTTTTAACCATAAGTATTGTCCATTACTGGCGCGGTTGTATTTCGCTTCGAGAATATCTTGAACACCGTCTGAGAGTTTCTGACCTAGCCAATGCTTGATCAAAGAATAAAACAATACGCTGTATGTATTGGTTTCTAGTTCTTTTAATGATGCATTAAAGTTGAAAATTCCGGTTACGGCTGTATCGGTATAGGCACTGAGTATTTGATGATCTATATCTTGTTCTAATAGTTTGAATATTTTCTGCGCATTTACGAGGTTTTGTTTATCACCAGAGGTGATTAATGCGAGTAAGTAAAACTTTTCTAATTCATTTCCAAAAAGCACCATTGAATTTTTACGTTTTGAATAAACAT
Source organism: uncultured Cocleimonas sp. (assembly GCF_947495625.1). Classification (GTDB taxonomy): domain Bacteria; phylum Pseudomonadota; class Gammaproteobacteria; order Thiotrichales; family Thiotrichaceae; genus Cocleimonas. The sequence goes on along the minus strand of NZ_CANLZW010000015.1, from coordinate 67,715 downwards.
CACGATAAAGATCAGTCGCATTTTCATAAGCCTGAATAGAACTTTCACTATTGGCATGAATCAGTTGCTTGGCAGAATTTGCTAGATGCCAAAATATATGTCGGTCATCATAAGTACTATTATCATCATTCGACAACATCGAACTAGATTGCGTGCTTGTGGCTGGAGGTAGAGTAGGGAATAACTCAGAATCCCCCGAAAGTAAACTGTAACGGGCTTGAGGTTCTAATAACAGAAATTCAAAGCTGGCTAAGTTAGGTATGTTTTGTTTTCTCTGTTCAAGCAGTTCCCACAATTCAGTTTGCTTATGCAGCCCATCCAGACTGTATTCAGAAAGACCAATAAAAGCCATGCTGAACATTTCATCACTGAGAACAGATAAGAGTTTTGGATTCGCTGGTGAACCAAAAGTAGAGGGGTAAAAACCTGGATTGATTAGTTCTGATTCGCGGTATTGGTAGCGCTCAAATAAAAGTGCCAATGTACTATCAAGTTTCTCTGTTTTACCTTGAAAGAGATAAATTCTGGCATGTGATAAGCCATGTTCAACACTCTGCCATAAGATTCGACCAAATGATTCGGTCGCAGAGAAGGATTGTAAAACCTGATCAGCGTATGAATTAAAGACGCCTTCTTCAATAGCACTTAATAGCACATCGTCTCTGATCTCATCAGGCACCATGTATTTGCCCTGACTGCCTTCTACCCAATTGTCATGAATCAGATCAACTAGAATAGGACGTAAACTGTGTAAGGTGAAACTATCATTAATATTCGGGTCATCTATGCCAAGTCTATGCGCACAACTGGCAAGTGGCGTTGCTGCCACAGGTGCATACACAATCGCGAGGATTTGAATTAGTGAGCGTTGTAGTTTAGGTAAATCTCTAAATGCTGCGGGGTCAAAACTTTTAAGACTCATAATTATAATTTCTATTTTTATCTATAGGTGGAGGTGAAGATGGAGGTGAACCGAACAATTATAAAATGTTTTAACTCTTACGTCTGCTCTTGTCTGAATATTTATCTTTGATATAGACACAATTTTTCGTGTTTCAATGGTTGACAGGGGGATTTACAATCACTATATTAGCGCACCTTGTTTTTGCCGAATGGCAAAACGGTTTTGGCTATATAGCTCAGCTGGTTAGAGCACATCACTCATAATGATGGGGTCCCAAGTTCGAATCTCGGTATAGCCACCATATATAAGTAATCAGCATTTAGATTAAATGCTGATTACTTTAAAAGGCCACACAATAGTGTGGCCTTTTTTTTACTTGTGCTACTCAGAAGTAATATGTTTATCCCAAGAAAACTACCTTAAAGTAGGGGGGTGACTTTAATCCTTATAGACCCTTAATTCAGTTCATTAATAACTGTTGAGGTAAAGCCATATTACTGTGTGCTAATACATAAGATTAATATACACATAAACGTACTCTTTCAAAAGGGTCTAGAATATCGCCAAAGCGCTATATTCGACTGGATAGAGTGTAGTTTTCATATTACTATGTCGAACTTTAGTTCGTTGTGAAATGTAGGAGTTTTACGTGAAATTATCAGGCGCTGAGATATTTATAGAATGTCTAAAAGCGGAAAACGTTGATACCATATTTGGTTATCCGGGTGGAGCAGTTCTTTTTCTCTACGATGAACTGTACAAAGCAGAAAACCGTGGTGAAATTAGACACATACTTGCTCGTCACGAGCAGGGTGCGGTCCATGCTGCAGAAGGTTATGCAAAAACTAGCGATAAGCCTGGTGTCTGTATTGTAACCTCTGGCCCTGGTGCTACAAATGCCGTCACAGGTATTGCTGATGCGTATATGGATTCGGTTCCTTTAGTCGTCATCTCAGGCAATGTTCCTAAAGATTTGATCGGTAAAGACTCTTTTCAAGAAATTGATATTGTCGGTATTACCCGTCCCTGTGTAAAACATAACTTCTTAGTGACTTGTATTGAAGACATCGCCCCGGTGATGAAAAAAGCATTTCACATTGCTTCTACGGGTCGTCCAGGTCCAGTACTTGTGGATATCCCTAAGGACCTAACAAATCCTGCGGTGAAGAAAATAGAATTTAAATACCCTAAAGACTTGGTGATGCGTTCTTATCAACCAACGATTAAAGGTAACAAGAAACAAATTAAGTCTGCGATCAAAATGATCGGTGAAGCTAAAAAGCCTGTGCTTTATGCAGGTGGTGGCGTAATAACATCGAAAGCAGCGGATGAACTTACAGCGCTTGGTCGTTTATATAACTTTCCGGTGACTAATACCCTAATGGGTTTAGGTTGTTATCCGTCAAATGATCCTCAGTTTATCGGCATGTTAGGCATGCATGGTACAGTTGAAGCGAATCGTGCGATGCATCATTCAGACTTGATTATTTGTGTGGGTGCGCGTTTCGATGACCGTGTAACAGGAGATTTGAAAAAGTTTTCACCCGACGCAAAAGTGATCCATATAGATATTGATCCAGCATCAATCTCTAAAAATAGACACGCACATAATCCTATCGTAGGTGATGTGAAAGAAGTCTTGCAGTCGATGCTAGCTGAAATTAAGGAGCAAAATATAGTTCCTGATAAATCTGCATACGATGCCTGGTGGAAAGAGATTAAAACCTGGCAGGCTCTTGATTGTCTCGCGTATGAACAAGGCGATGAAATCATCAAAGCTCAGTATGTTGTTGATATGCTTTGCAAAGTGACTGATGGAGATGCTTTTGTTGCCTCTGACGTTGGTCAACATCAAATGTTTGCAGCGCAGTACTACCGATTCAATAAACCGAAACGTTGGGTTAATTCAGGTGGTTTAGGAACAATGGGTTTCGGTTTGCCAGCAGCGATGGGTATTCAATTTGCGAATCACGATGAAACCGTAGCCTGTATTACGGGTGATGGCAGTATCCAAATGTGTATTCAAGAATTAGGTACCTGTAAACAATACGGTCTACCTTTAAATATTATCAATCTAAATAATGGCTACTTGGGCATGGTTCGTCAGTGGCAGGAGTTCTTCTACGAAGAGCGCTATGCAATGACGTATAACCAATCCTTGCCTGACTTTGTTAAATTAGCAGAAGCTTACGGTCATGTCGGTAGACGTATTGAAAAACCATCGGATGTTGAAGATGCATTGCGCGAAGCAGTAGAAGATAAAAAGCGCTTACATTTCCTTGATTTTGCAGTTGAAGAGCAAGGTAATGTATACCCAATGATTCCAGCGGGTTACGGTCACAATGAAATGTATCTTAATAAGCAAGATGCCATAAAAGATGCGAAATTAAAAAGTAAACTGATCAAGAATGACTGAGTAAAAACATGAGACATATAATTTCACTATTAATGGAAAACGAAGCTGGGGCATTATCTCGCGTTTCTGGTCTGTTTTCACAACGTGGTTACAATATCGAATCTTTGACTGTTGCCGCAACAGATGACCCAACACTTTCACGTATGACGGTTGTTACTAAAGGTAATGACGCGTCTATCGAGCAAATCGTCAAGCAATTAAACAAGTTGATTGATGTGGTAAAAGTGATGGAGTTATCTGATTATTCTCACATCGAACGCGAAATGATGTTTGTTAAGGTCGTTGCCAAAGAAATGGACACTTGTGAGTCTATTAAGCGTCTTTCGGATATCTTCCGTGGTCGTATCATCGATGTTAGTAATCACATGTATACAATCGAAATTACAGGTAATCCACAAAAGCTAGATGGCTTTTTAGATACTATGAGAGTTCATAAGATAGTAGAAGTGGTTCGATCTGGTGCAATGGGAATTCCACGAGGAAATGCCTCTCTAACAGTGTAGTTTTATAACTTTTTAAACTGCATTAAATAAAGAACATAACTGATTAATTAGAAAGAACTAATTAACGTTATTTAATTATCAAAGTAATATACTTTAAGGAAATTTTAAAATGAATATTTTTTACGATAAAGACTGTGATCTTTCTATTATTCAAGGCTTAAAAGTAGCCATCATCGGTTTTGGTTCACAAGGCCATGCTCACGCTGCTAACCTTAAAGATTCTGGTGTTGATGTCACTGTTGGTCTTCGTCCTGGTTCTTCATCTATCGCTAAAGCTGAAGGTTACGGCCTTAAGACTGCTGACGTACCAACGGCAGTTGCTGAAGCTGACGTAATCATGATTTTGACTCCAGATGAGTTCCAGTCTGATTTATACCGTGACGAAATCGAGCCAAACATCAAGCAAGGCGCAGTATTAGCATTTGCACATGGTTTTGCGATTCTATTTAATCAAGTAGTTCCACGTAAAGATCTAGACGTAATCATGATCGCACCTAAGGCTCCTGGACATACAGTACGTTCTGAGTTTGTGCGTGGTGGCGGTGTTCCAGATTTAATCGCTGTTGAGCAAGATGCTTCTGGTAAAGCAAAAGATATCGCACTTTCTTATGCATCAGGTGTTGGTGGCGGCCGTACTGGTATCATCGAAACTACTTTCCGTGATGAGTGTGAAACTGACCTATTTGGTGAGCAAGCAGTACTTTGTGGTGGCGCAGTAGAGCTAGTTAAAGCTGGCTTCGAAACATTGGTAGACGCTGGTTACGAGCCAGAAATGGCATACTTCGAATGTCTTCACGAGCTAAAGCTTATTGTTGACCTAATGTTCGAAGGCGGAATCGCGAACATGAATTACTCAATCTCAAACAATGCTGAGTATGGTGAGTATGTAACTGGCCCTAAAGTCATTAATGACGAGTCACGTGCAGCAATGAAACAAGCACTTCACAATATCCAGACGGGTGAGTATGCAAAGCAGTTCATCGCTGAAGGTGCTGGTAATTATCCATCAATGTCAGGCTACCGTCGTAAGAATGCAGAGCATGGTATTGAAGTTGTTGGAGCGAAATTACGTTCTATGATGCCTTGGATTACTGAAAACAAGATCGTCGATCAAGAGAAGAACTAATTAGAGCATTTAGCTTTCGCTTAATCTCTGCGTTGTCAGCTGTGCTCGAATGGTCACGTACTAATGTACGCTCACATTCTGCGCAGCAGACGCCTTGATCTAAAGCAAAATTCAAATACTCTGATAATCTTTTTATTAGATTTAAAAGCCCGGCACCTGCTGGGCTTTTTTGTGTATTAGCAAAAAGACCCCCCCCCTACTTATAGCAGGTTTTTTAGTCTGCTATTTTCGGGTAATTCCCTCTGGGAGCATATCCGCTAAGCTCATTGCTTTTGAGTGAAGGATCTCGGGATTCTGTAAATACTCGGTTAGAAATACCATCGAGTCCTGTCCAAAAAACAATTCATCATCTACAACGAAAGTAGGAACGCCAAAGATGCCCGTTTTAACAGCATCTTGTGTATTCTGTAGCAGCTGATCTTTAATGGTTTGTTGAGAAATTTTAGATTCCAGGTTGGTAATATTCAGAGCCTTAGATAGTGTATTCCAGTCAGTTTCATTTTCAGCGCTGCGGCCTTCTTTCCAGATAAAATCAAAAATCGATTCGATAGCTTTCAGGTCGTTCTCTACTAATAGACTTAAGCGTAAATACTTGAGCGGGTTGAATGGGTGAGCAGGAGGAAGGGTTAATGGAATTTGATATTGTTGCGCCAGCCAAACGATATGTCGAAAGGTATATTCGCGCATTCTTTTAATTTCAGCGGGTCCTTTGGTGTCATAGTGATTGAGTAATCCCGCAAATAAAATGGGTATAGGATTAATTTCGATATCTACAGGTAACGTATTGAAACGTTTTAAAGATAGATAAGCAAAGGGCGAGATAAAGTCGAAATACCAGTCAATTTTTTTCATACTGAAATATTAGCAGTAATTGGCAGTAGTGATTGAATACTATATGAAATAGGTCACCCCCGTACTTATAGGCACTTTTTTAAAAACGTAAATAGAATTTATGCAGAGCTAGGTACTTTTTTAAAGACAACAGATTTAGTACAACTGAATAAAAGCCATCCAGCGTCAATATGTTTGTAAATTTGTAATACCGTAGCGATAAAAAAATTACAGTATTACTGGATACACTATCTCTTGAAAGGCATTAGCAATAAACCTTTAAGGCGACTTTCTCCTCCCGGGTATTCATTCAGGCCAATAGTCATGTTTTCGTGTCCATCCTTGGGTTGTGCGATGTAACTGCCAAAAATCCTATCCCATAGTGAAATATTAAATCCATAGTTGCTATTGGTTTCCCTACCGTAAACCGAGTGATGTACCCGGTGCATATCAGGGGTAACTATCAGCCAACGTAAAATACTATCTCCTGGAACTCTCGCATTGCTATGGTTAAACATCGCCATTCCATTGAGAATAATCTCGAAAACCAGAACGGTCACCGCAGATAAGCCAAATAACCATATTGCTAAAAATTTGATCAGCATTGAGAGAAAGATTTCAATCGGATGAAAGCGTATAGCGGAAGTGACATCTAAGGTTTCATCACTATGGTGTACACGATGTAATTTCCACAATAGCGGGACTTTATGAAAGATTCGATGCTGCCAATAAATTAAACAATCTAATAAAATTACGCCTAAAACTAAAGGTGTACTAATTCCGAATAGGGAGAGGTCATTGTCGGCAATATACAGTGCAAATGCAGTCGCGGAGAAGGGTAATGCTAATCTTAAAAGCAGGGTTGAAATGACCATCATCAATGAATGGTTGGCCCAACGTTTAGCCTTTTCTTTAATAGGTTTTACATAAGCGCGACGTGGCTTCAGTACTTGCCATACAATCATGATGGCAAGTATTCCTAAAAAGGCGAACAGCCGTATTTGGGGCTCATTCGCGATAAGATCATTCATTAGTTAATTAGCCTCTGCGCCAGGTATGGAATTTTTCCACCCATACGAGTAGTTTTTCCGGTGCGTTTTTACGTTTCCAGTCACCAGCAACGTATTTGTTTGCTTCAGACATCGTTGGATAAATATGTATGGTTCCAAGGATCTTATTTAAACCCAGTTTATATTTCATGGCTAAAACAAATTCTGCAATCATGCTGCTGCTGTCTTTACCAACAATGGTAGCGCCAAGAATGGTATCTTTGCCTGGTTGAGTTAACACCTTAACAAAACCGAGGTCAGCACTATCGGCAATTGCACGATCAAGATCATCAATGTCATAGCTGGTTACTTCGTACGGTATACCTTGTTCTTTAGCTTCCTGTTCATTCAGCCCAACGCGTGATACTTCAGGATCAGTAAAAGTTGCCCATGGGATAACACGATAATCGACCTTAAAACGTTTTGCAAAGCCGAATAAGGCATTTACGCTGGCAAACCATGCCATGTGAGATGCTGTGTGGGTAAATTGATAAGGACCGGTAACATCGCCAACCACATGAATATTAGGGTAGTTGGTTTCTAGAAATTGATTCGCGGTAATTGTGCCATTTGGATTAATTTCCACACCAAGTTCTTCCAGTCCAAAACCTGTCACATTAGCTTTACGTCCGATAGCAACAAGTAATTTATCAAAAGGTACTTCGACGGTATTGTCATTATGTTTACAGACCAGAATATCCTGACCATCACGCTGAATTACTTCAACCGCTTCATGTTGAGTGAGCACGTCTACTTTATCTTCATTGAAGCTTTCAAGAACCAGCGCTGAAACATCTTCATCTTCGCGGATTAAGATGCGTTCTTCGCGTTCAATCAAAGTCACTTGAGATCCAAGACGAGCAAACGCTTGAGTGAGTTCAGAACCTATCGGTCCGCCTCCTAAAACTATAAATCTCTGAGGTAATTCATCGATCTCCCACAGGCTATCGCTAGTCAGATAGTCGACTTTATCAAGCCCCGGAATTGCTGGAACAAAGGGTTTAGCACCCGTCGCGACAATAATATTTCGTGTGGTTAATACTTCGCCATTTACCTCAACACGAAATGGATCAAGAATTTTAGCTTCGCCTTGAATGACGTTTACGCCTAGATCGGTATAACGTTCTACTGAATCGTGAGGTTCTATCTTGCGGATGACATCATGAACGCGATTCATCACCGATTTGAAATCAACTTCAGCTTTCATTTTTTCTATGCCGTAGCGCGGGGCATGCTGTGCTTCAGAAAGTAACTTCGCAGTACGGATAATTGCTTTACTCGGTACACAGCCAGTATTCAGACAGTCACCACCCATCTTGTGTTTTTCGATTAAAGTGACCTTCGCTTTGACCGCTGCAGCAATATAGGAAGACACAAGTCCACCAGCGCCAGCGCCTATAACTATCAGGTTGTTGTCGTACTTTTCTGGTTTCTCATAATTAGCGTAAACTTTATTGGCGCGTAGTTTATCCATGACCTTGCGTGCAGCCAGTGGGAATAAACCGAGAATGACGAAGGCAAAGATAAGGCCGGGAGAAATTATTCCTGACAGTGAATCAATTTTTGCTAATTGTGTACCGGCAAAAACATAAGCGATAGTGCCTGATAACATTCCTATTTGACTAACTAGTGCGAATGTTAGAACAGGGAGTTTTGTAAGCCCCATAACAATGTTGACTAAGAAGAAAGGGAAAATAGGAACCAGGCGCATGGCAAATAAGTAGAATGCACCTTCCTTTTGTATACCCTCATTCACTGACTTAAGCTTTTCAGGATAGCGTGACTCCATTGTATCTTGGAGTAAATATCTTGTTGTTAAAAAAGCAAAAGTAGCACCTAAGGTACTGGCAAAAGAAACCATAATCGTACCCGTTACTAAACCGAATAAAGTGCCAGCAAGAATGGTCATGATTGCAGCGCCTGGCAAACTGAGTGCGGTAATAACGACATAACTAACAAAGAAAATCAGTAACGTTAATACGGTGTTATCAGCATAATATTGCTGAAAGGCTGTTTGCTGTTCTTTGATATAGTCTAAAGAGAAGTATTGCTGCAAGTCGAATAGGAAGAACGCGACTATAAGACTGATTATGAATGCTATTATAAATATTTTTTTATTCATGGTTTTTTATTCGGGGTTAGTTAATTTACATCTCTTTACGCAACCGAATCAAACATAGATGCGTAAGTTAGATTGAACATGCTCAATATCACCTTACATAGAGCGTGACAAAGAGAATTAGAATTATATATTTATAATGAAATGAGAAACTTACACATGATAAAACAGATACTACAACTCGTCACTGTCATAGCGATAAGCAGTAATGCCTTAGCTGCTGACAGATTACCAATAGGCCAATTTTCGTCAGGAGACTTGGCAGGATGGGAGCAGAAATCATTCAGTGGCACTACAGTGTATAACATTGTGAGTGACTCTGGACGTAAGGTTCTTAAAGCGACTAGTAATAGCTCGGCTTCCGGGCTGGTTAAAAAGATTAAAGTCGATTTGAATAAAACCCCGGTTCTTAATTGGAGTTGGAAAATTGATACTCAGCTTAAGGGCTTAAACGAGCAAAGCAAGGCAGGTGATGATTATGCTGCTCGTATCTACGTTATTATTGATGGTGGTTTGTTCCCATGGAACTCAAAAGCAATGAATTATGTATGGTCAAGCAATCAGGCGCGTGGTGCAACATGGGGTAATGCCTTTTTACCTAAAAACGCTAAGATGATGGCTGTTAAAGGGCAGAAGGGCCCTGTTGGTGCTTGGCAATATGAAAAGCGCAACGTGAAAGAAGATTTTAGAAAGCTTTATGGTAAAGATCTGTCAAAAATAGATGCTGTTGCAGTAATGACAGATACTGATAACAGTAAAAGAAAAATGACAGCAGCGTATGGAGATATCTTCTTTACTGAACAGTGATGTGAATTCTAATCATCTGTTTTAGTACTTTCAGCGCGTCACTTCACCTTTTGATTTATTGAAAGGTGAGTGACGCACGATTTATGCGTTTTATTTTTTCTAATGCTTTCTAATTCTTTTTAAATTTTGCATAAACAGGCGATACCAGTTTAAAGAATAGAACTAAAACGCCACCCGCCACAATACCAAATAATCCATTGAGTAATGTTGGTGTAATTGCTGACCAGAAATCTCCCAGTGGTAAGGTTTTAAGTGATTGACTGAAGTGTATTACGCCTTCGCCAATATCATGAAAACCATGTACTAAAATACCACCACCTACTAAGAACATCGCTGCGGTTCCAACAATCGTCAGCGTTTTCATCAAAATAGGCGCGAATATCAAAATGCCTTTGCCAATAGAGCGTTTAATATTTGCCCACGTTGATTTGGCTGTGTCTTTAATTAAATGAAGACCTACGTCATCCATTCTTACAATGCCTGCGACCAGACCGTAAACGGCTATGGTGATAAATAGCGCTATTCCTGATACCACTAATGCTTGAATCAGGAATGATTGATCTTTGACAGTACCCAGGGCGATCACAACGATTTCAGCGGATAAAATAAAGTCGGTGCGAATCGCGCCGCTGATCTTATCCTTCTCGAATTCGACCATATCAACTTCAGGATTCTGCAGTGCTTCTAGTTGCTCCTTGTGATGCTCTTGATCTTCATCAGATGAATGTAGTAATTTATGTGCTACTTTTTCGAAACCTTCGTAACACAAAAAAGCGCCGCCTAGCATTAATAAAGGTGTAATCAACCAGGGGATGAAAGCACTGATGGCTAAAGCTGCAGGTACTAAAATCAGTTTATTTTTGAACGAGCCTTTCGCTACTGCCCAAACCACTGGAATCTCTCGATCAGCTTTAATGCCTGAAACCTGTTCTGCATTCAATGCCAGATCATCACCCAGTACGCCTGCAGTTTTCTTCACTGCTACTTTACTCATTACAGCGACATCGTCTAATACAGTCGCGATATCGTCTAACAACGCTAATAAACTGCCAGCAGCCATATACGGTTCCTACTAATTATTTTTGAAACTGGATAATATCATTAAATTCAGGGTTTTAGTTTTGAAAATAATAGGTGGTCATAATCTGTAGGAAAGAATTATGAGATTTGTTCCAGTTTTATAAAAAAGAGCCTAAAAGTAGGGGGGTGACTAATTTAATAGTCATAATCTTAGTAATCTAAAAGTGTACTTCCTATAATTTATTTGATGATTTATTAATATTCTGGATGGCAATTTCTCGCGCTTTTCAGCGCTAAATGCTACCCTTCGTTTCTCTAAAAATTAAACAGATTAATATCATGGTTGTTACTCGTTTTCCTCCTAGTCCTACTGGTGATCTTCATATTGGCGGTGCTCGCACTGCGTTATATTCATGGCTTTATGCACGACAGAATAACGGTAAGTTTATTCTGCGAATTGAAGATACCGATCTGGAACGCAACTCACAAAAATCTATCGATGCAATTCTCGATGGTATGAACTGGTTGGGTCTGGATTATGATGAAGGGCCGGTCTTCCAGACAGATCGCTTTGATCGCTATAAAGAAGTAATTCAGCAATTGCTGGATGAAGGCAAAGCGTATCGTTGTGATTGTAGCCCTGAAGAGCTGGAAGCAGTGCGCGAACAGCAACGTGCAAATAAAGAAAAACCTAAATACAACGGAAAATGTCGTCACCGTACAGATGTTCCGGTAGAAGGTTCTGTGGTTCGTTTCAAGAATCCACTCGAAGGCGATGTGGTTATCCATGATTTGGTGAAAGGCGATATCGTTATCAATAACCGTGAGCTGGATGATTTGATTCTTGCGCGTCCAAATGGCGTTCCTACGTACAACTTAACGGTTGTTGTTGATGATATAGACATGGGTATGACGCACGTGATTCGTGGTGATGATCATATCAATAACACCCCGCGTCAAATCAACTTGTTCGAAGCGTTGGGAGCGAAACTACCTGCATTTGCCCATGTGCCTATGATTCTGGGTGATGATGGCAAACGCCTATCGAAACGTCATGGCGCGGTGGGCGTAATGCAATATCGAGATGATGGCTTTATTCCACAGGCTTTACTAAATTATTTATTACGTCTGGGGTGGTCTCACGAAGATCAGGAAATATTCAGCCGCGAAGAAATGATCAATTTATTTAAAATTGAAAATGTAAACGTGGCACCATCGACCTTTAATACCAAAAAACTGATTTGGGTAAACGAGCAATATATTCAAACCTTACCGGCTGCAGAAATTGCTGAACACTTGCAATGGCATCTGGAAAATCAAAATCTGGATATATCCAACGGCCCAGCGATTACTGATGTGATTGAAGCACACCGTGAGCGCGCTAAAACGCTAAAAGAACTCGCTGAAAATATCCGCTATTACTATCAGGATTTTGAAGAGTTTGATGCGAACGCTACAAAAAAGCATTTCAAAACGGCAACGCCGGGTATTTTACAGAATCTGTTAGATAAGTTTTCTGCGGTAGATGACTGGAATACTGAAAGCATCGATGCTGTGATCAAGGATACCTGTGAAGAGTTAGAGTTGGGTATGGGTAAAGTCGGCCCAGCATTACGTGTAGCTGTAACTGGTGTCGCGATGTCGCCATCACTTGATGTTACGATCAATCTTATCGGCAAAAAACGCACTTTGGAAAGAATGGAAAAAGCAGTGGCTTTCGCCACCGCTAAATACGCTGATTAACAGGATCTATAAAAACACCCTATAAGTAGGGGGGTGACTTATTCATTCCCCTACTGACTGAAAACTATGAAAAGTTATCCGCAAAACAACAAACAATGGGCTGATGAAGCCTATCAAGCATTGATACTTGCCTGGGATGAGCTAAAACAAAACAATCCCTTTCCAAGCGACAAGCAAAAAGAACAGTTAATAGAAATTGCTACCGTCAAGGCCTGCGAAAATAGGGATATTCAGGATTCAAACTTTATAAAACACGCGCAAGCATCTGTAAAAGAATCTTTTTTAGATGATTATAATAGTCGCGATATAGACGAGAAAATTAATTTCTCACTGTGTTTTGCGCTTGCTTATTTTGATGCACATTTATCCTTGAGTATGATTCAGGAAAATGTGGCTAAAGATGTGACCAAATTACTGATGCAAGAATATGATATGAGCTACGAAGGAAAAGTACAGTCGAATGTATTTACCATTAACTATTCTGGAAAAGTTTAGTTATTTAAACCGTTAACAAAAATAGCATCAAAAGTAGGGGGGTGACCTTTTATTATCCCTTGGTTATTTAATAACCCGTTCTGTATCTTGTTTTATATGATGTTTTTATTACCAACTGCGAGGATAAAATGACACGTTCCATCAAACTTTTTGTTAATTCACTATTGCTGGTTTCTGCTTTGATTTTAAATAACTCTGTTATCGCAGCTTCTGATTTAACGCTTAAAAAAATAACAGATAATGTCTATGCGATCGTCGGCGAATTGAGTAATCGTAGCCCGGTAAATCTCGGTAACAACTCTACCTTTGGTGTGGTAGTTACAGATAAAGGTGTGGTGTTAATTGATGCAGGTGCAACCTATAAAGGTGCTGAAAAAATCCACAATGTCATCAAAGGCATAACAGATAAACCCATCGTTACGGTTATCAACACGGGTGGACAAGATCACCGCTGGTTGGGGAATGGCTACTTTAAAAAGCTCGGTGCAAAAATCATTGCCAGTAATGATGCGGTTGAAGATCAAAAAGCTAGAACTCAGGATCAATTTTTTAGGCTGGGAACATTAGTCGGTGATGAAGGTATAAAAGGCACTGAAGCGGTCTATGCCGATACTACTTTTGATACAGAATATAATTTTGAACTGGGCGGAGTTAATTTCGAAATTACGCATGCAGGGCAGGCGCACACTCCGGGAGATAGCTTTATCTGGTTGCCACAACAAAAAGTTATGTTCACCGGAGATATTGTCTATATCGAAAGAATGCTAGGCATCATGGATCATTCTAATAGCAAAAGCTGGGTGGCGGTTTACGAAGCGATGGCAGCACATAACCCCGAACATATTATTCCGGGTCACGGAAATCCAACGACGCTGGAAACAGCCGATAAAGATACCTATGGATATTTAACCTCACTTCGAGATTCGGTGGCTGAATTTATCGATGATGATGGCGATATTTCTGAAATTAGTAAGGTTGATCAGTCAGCGTATAAATATCTTCTCAATTATGATTCCCTCTCTGGGAGAAATGCACAGAAGGTTTATACTGAAATGGAATTTGAGTAGTTGAGATTAGAGATAAATGCACCTTCAGTATAATTTTGTGAGTATTATTATTCTTTCCTGTTATGATTTGTCCTTCGCTCATTAAAATTAAAGTTAATTTTTATTCATATAATCAGAATTTTATGTATGTTGCGTATTAAAGTTTTTTTATTAGTATGTATAGTTAGTCAGCTGGCACTAACATCCATAGTATTTGCTGATAAGCCTTTACGCGTTGGCATTACGTATTGGCCACCCTATCAAATTTTTCAAAACGAATCGGATATAAGTGGTATTGCGTTTGATGTTTTGAAAGAAGTTGAAAAGCGGATGGGTCTCGACCTTAAAATCATCAGGTTGCCTCAAAACCGGATGCTAACCTATTTTCAAAAAGGTGAATTAGATTTAGAACCAGCCGCAAATCCTACATGGCGCTCTGCCTATAAACATTTATCTGTCTACTCAATTCCGTATTTCAAGGTTCAGCACGTCATTTATGCGAGAAAAACCACAGAAACGAGTAGCAATTATGTTAAGGATTTTAAAGATAAAATCATTGGAACAAGATTAGGATATAACTACGATTTATCTATTGGCGAAGCGTTTCACAATCAATCGATTATAAGAAAAGATAGTCAGCAACATGATACCAATCTAATTTTACTCAAAGCTGGGCGTATTGATGGAATTGTAGTTGATCGCCAGGAACTGAAGTATTGGATAAAACAACTTAACTATGATTCTGAAAACTATAAAGAAGCGTATGATATTGGACCATCTATAGATGTATCTATGCGTTTACATATTAGCCAATCTAAATTATTACCAGAAATAAACAAAACCTTAGCCGAAATGCTGAAGGATGGCTTCGTAGATAACGCTATAAAGAAATATACATCTAAAGAAGCGAATCAAATGGTTACTGAGATAGTTGACTAAATCTGATTGGCAAACAGCAAACACTGCCTGGCTTGTTTAATCTTTTTTCTTTCTGCTCATTTTTGCAAAATCCTTTTCCAAAGGTAATCTTGAGATTACATAAAAAGCAGGAATCGTGGCAATCATTACCCAGATAAAGAAGTGTGGGTAGCCTAGCTGTTCCTGAATCCAGCCACTGAACATTCCCGGGATCATCATACCCATTGCCATAAACCCTGTGGCGATTGCGTAATGTGCGGTTTTGAAATTTCCTTCGGCAATGTATATCAAATACATCATGAAAGCGGTAAAACCAAAGCCATAACCGAATTGTTCTATCGCTACCAGTACGTGTATCACCAAAGAACTTTCTGGCTGCTGATAGGCCATATAGATATAGGCAATATCGGGAAGATTGATAGCCAATGCCATCCACCATATCCATGCTTTTAGCCCATGTCGCGAAACTAGAATGCCTCCTAATATTCCGCCAACGACCAAGGCAGAAACTCCTACCGTTCCATAGATAAAACCAACGGCTTCCGTACTTAATCCTAATCCGCCTGCGCTTCTATGATCGAGCATAAATAGACTTGCGATTTTGCCAAGCTGTGCTTCGCCGAGTCGGTATAACAAAATAAAAGCGATAAACAAAACGACATGTTGCTTGCGGAAGAAGCTTTTAAACACTTCCAAATAAGAAGCAAATGTTGATTTTGATGCTAATGACCGTGACTGACTGTTTTCTTTAGGGAGAATAAAAGCATGGTAAATGGAAACGCCAACTAAAATTACTGCCAGTAAAGCCATGGTGATCTGCCATGCTGTTCTTACGTCGTAAATATTTTCAAGTTTACCGGCTAAAATCACAATTAAACCTTGTCCGGTAATCATTGCGATTCGGTAAAAGGTAGAACGAATTCCCACAAAGAAAGCTTGCTGGCCTTTATCCAGCACTTGCATATAGTAGCCATCAGCTGCGATATCGTGGGTGGCAGAACTAAACGCGAGCAACCAGAATATCACTAGTGAATAAAGTAGGTAATTATCTAATGGTAAGGTTAATGCGATTCCAGCAAGACCCGCACCGAGTAATAGCTGCATGCTGATAACCCAGAAACGTTTGCTTCGATAGATATCTACAAACGGACTCCACAACGGTTTTATCACCCAGGGCAAATAAAACCACGCAGTATAAAAAGCGATTTCGCTATTACTTAAGCCAAAGCTTTTATACATAAAGGTTGAAAGCACGACGATCGCGAAATAAGGAAGTCCTTCGGTAAAATATAAGGTCGGAATCCAGTACCAAGGCCGTAAATTACCCTCAGTCGTGCTCTGTTTGATCGACATTGTTTGCTCCCCAGCGTCCCCAATGGTTGTTTTTAATTATTGTTAGTGTTCATTTTTGATTATTAAAAGTTTCATTGAGGGTATCATCACTTTGTGTATTTAAACAAATGCAAAAAAGTCCTTTGCTCTGCATAGATCCTATTTACGTTTTAGAAGAATAATAACGTAAATATCATTCCGCAAAGCATAACTTCCTTTGGTCATTTTAAATAACAAAATGAAAAGTCACTTCGCGAAGCATAAATTCTATTTACGTTTTTAAACAACAAAAACGTAATATCATTCCGCAAAGCATAAGTTCCTTTGGTTATTTTAAATAACAAAATGAAAAGTCACTTAAAAGTAGGGGGGTGACATTATCAATAGTTAATAGTTTATTAATAGTTTAAAAGGTGCTTTATGCCGCATTGTATTATCGAACATTCAGAAGATGTTCTCTCAAGTGTTAATCAACAACAACTTATAGATACCGTTTTAACGGGGGCTAAAAAGTCAGCATTGTTTGAGCTGGATCATATTAAACTGCGCACACAGTCTTATGAGTATTACCAAAAAGGAGATGTGAAACAGGCAGGTTTTATTCACGTAACTTTAAGGATTTTAGAGGGGCGGACAGAAGAGCAACGACAAGAATTGTCTGAAAAAGTCTTATCAGAATTTGATGGTTTATCTTTGAAACGTGTAACGATAACGGTTGAAATTGTAGAGATGGAAACAGCGAGCTATTCGAAAAAAGTGACTTAGCTCCTCACTTTGCATGAATTGGCTTAACTGGGTAAATAGGACTAATAGGATTTTTATAAACAAGTTTCGATAACTGTTCTAAATCGCGATTTTAGCTTTCACGGCTTACTTCAACTTCTGGAACGCCCGCATTTGAAACGGTCGCTTTAATCAAGATAGGTTGACAGCAGACCTCACAATCTTCCACATATTCTTGTGAGTTAACTGAACAATCAATGGTTATTTCAAACATTTCCCAGCAGTAGGGACACTGGATGGTTTTTGCTTCTAGTCCGTTCATAATTTTTTATCCTTCTATAACTACAGTGTAGTCTAAGTTTTTAAAACTGTTTTGATTGCCTCAACATAAACCCAGTGATTTTTTACTCGTTTAAAAGTACTGTTTTCATGATGTTCGAATATTTCATCTCCAACTTTGAATTTAGCGATAAATTCAACCGTGCCATCTCTTTCATTAATATCCCCATTCTTTGATGACAGAATTTCCAAGGAAATAAAGTTTTCCGTTTTACCTTCTCTTAAGCTTTGTAATGTTGGTCGGGTATCTTCATCCCAGGTGCGGAAGATGTACTGAGGTAGATCTAGAACATACGCGCTATATCGAGAACGCATCAACGTTTCTGCAGTAGGCGCGTGAAGTTTACCTTTGTGATATTTACCACAACAAATAGTGTATTTTTGATTAGATCCACAAGGGCATAAATTAGGGGATTTACTCATTGTTTAATCAAACTTTATTGAGTGATGTTCGCATCAAATTCACCATCTTTTAATTTGATAGAAATAGCCTTCACATTATCTGTTTGCTTAATCGATGTGATTAAAGCATCGGTGTCTTTATTTTTTACAATGGCATAACCACGATCTAATGTTTTTAACGGGCTTATGCTATCTAAAGTTGCCATCTTTAATTGGAATAGCGATCTTGATTGGGTCAACTTCGTTTGCATGCTTTGATTAAGCCGGGATTCGAAGTGTTCTAATTGTTGTTTTTGTTGCTGAATTTTTCTGTTGGGTAGCGTCGCTTTAAGTCTGGTATGTAAATAAGTAATGCTAGTTTTCTTTTGTTCTAATAGTTTATTTAGCTGTTGATGCATACGTGATTCAACTTCATCGAGTCTTTGATATTGTTGCTGAATTTTTTGTGATGGTTTTTGTAATGCTAATCGAGATTGCAACCAGGTTAAATGTTGTTGGCGTGATGAGATCTCTCTTTGTATCCGTTCTTCTAACCATAATTTGGTTTGAATAACATCGGTATACAGCTGGTTTCTATCCGGGGTAATGAGCTCGGCAGCAGCAGAAGGAGTTGGCGCGCGCAAGTCGGCAACAAAGTCGGCGATGGTAAAGTCAATTTCATGACCTACACCACAAACTATCGGAGTACTGGCGTTATAGATTGTTTTAGCTACATTTTCTTCATTGAATGAACATAGGTCTTCAATGGAGCCACCACCTCTGGCAAGAATAATAACGTCACATTTTTTATCGGCGTCGGCTCTACGGATGGCTGTTTCAATTTCTAGTTTGGATGCTTCGCCTTGTACCGCTACAGGATAAATCAATACAGGTGTTTGTGGGCTCCGTCTTTGTAACACATTCAGTATGTCGCGAATTGCAGCACCTGTAGGTGATGTTATTACCCCAATTCGTTTAGGATATTCTGGAAGTTCTTTTTTATGTACATCAGCAAATAAACCCGCAGCAGATAATTTTTGTTTTAATAGTTCGAACTGTTTTTGTAACTGGCCAACACCTGCGTCTTCCATGTGCTCGGCGATTAATTGATAATCACCGCGTGGTTCGTATAAACCAACTCTGCCTCTTACCAAAACCTTCATGCCGTTTTCTGGCTTGATACTCAATTTCATATTTCTGTTACGAAACATGGCAGAACGAATCTGGGATTTATTGTCTTTGAGGGTGAAGTACAAATGGCCTGAAGACGGTCGAACTAAATTAGAAATTTCACCTTCTACCCATAACAAGGGAAAGCCACGAGTTAATAACTGATTAACTTCAGAATTGAGTTCGGCAACACTTAGGATAGTTCGGTTAGAATTTAGCATTCAGGAAATGAGTGATTTAATAAAAAAGAGTTTCAATCTATATGTCTAGATAGAAGGAGTTAGAAGCGTGGTCCGGCATTTTTAGCAATGGCCGCTTGCTTTCTTACAGCAGGAAGTTGATCAATAATGATGTTCGCTAATTCGATGGCTTTTTTATCATTACCTTCTTTGGCGGCAGCTTCTGCACTTTTGATTATTTTACCCGTATCGCGCCATTCATATCCCAGCTCAGCGGCTTCTTTTTGAGCTTCTTTTGCTTGCTGGATAGCATCGTCTGCTTCAGTGGCTGATAGTCCTGCTGCAAAGGCAAAAGTAAACGCGGTAATTAATATTTTTATTCTCATCAACTGCCTCATTTACTCCTTTAGTTTATGGTTAATTTTCAAACCGATTTAGTATGCGTTTAATTAGGTTTTCGAGCAATGAGTTTATTTTCGAATATTTGCCTTTTTTAGTGCAATACCAGTTTACCTTATAAAGGTCAATGACTATAATCACCCGCTAATATTTTATAAAAGCTCTGAATAATTTTCAGGGCTTTTTTTGAATTTACGATATTCGAAGTACCTGCAATTATTTAGCTCGACTACTTAATATTTTTGATATTTGTAATTAGCGTGTCACCCGCATACTAAGCAGCAATAAGTTAAGTCAAAGCTATTTATTGGTATTTAATGATAAATGACTGAATTCAAAATCCATAACCCCAACAAAAACCGGATTTACCTTATGAGAATACTTGAAGAAGCACTTACATTTGATGATGTACTCCTAGTGCCAGCACATTCTAATGTGTTACCTGCAGAGGTTGATTTGAGTACACATCTGACTAAAAAAATAGTCTTAAATATCCCAATGCTTTCAGCTGCAATGGACACTGTTACTGAAGCTAAACTTGCGATCGCCTTAGCACAGGAAGGCGGACTAGGAATTGTGCATAAAAATATGACAATTGATGCGCAAGCTAAGATCATATCTACCGTTAAGCGTTTTGAAAGCGGCATCATAAAAGAACCAATTACAGTTACCGCAGATGTTTCAGTCGGTGATGTTATGGCATTAACCGCCAAGCATAGAATCTCCGGTGTACCTGTTGTTGCTGATGGCGATGATCTGGTAGGAATCGTCACCAGTCGTGATCTGCGTTTCGAGACAAATCTTGAACAACCAGTATCAGCGATCATGACGCCTAAAGAAAAATTAATAACGGTTTCTGAAGGTGCTAGCAAAGGTGAAATAAAAAAATTATTACATACCAACCGTATTGAGAAGGTATTGGTAGTTAATGATAATTTCAAGCTGCGTGGATTGATCACTGTTAAAGATATACAAAAGTCAAAAGACTTTCCAAATGCCTGTAAAGACAGTTCAGGTAGTCTGCGAGTTGGAGCAGCAGTTGGAACAGGACACGGTACAGAAGCGCGTGTAACTGCTTTAGTCAAAGCTGGTGTAGATGTACTCATTGTTGATACCGCACATGGTCATTCACAAGGTGTTCTTGATCGTGTGAAATGGGTAAAAGAATCATTCCCTGACGTTCAGGTTATTGGTGGCAATATCGCTACTGGCGCAGCAGCGTTAGCATTGGTTGAAGCAGGAGCAGATGCGGTTAAAGTAGGAATAGGCCCAGGTTCAATCTGTACTACTCGTATGATAGCAGGCGTTGGTGTTCCCCAAATTACTGCAATCATGAATGTAGCAAAAGCATTAAAAGGAATGGATATTCCTTTAATCGCTGATGGTGGAATTCGTTTCTCAGGTGATATCGCAAAATCTCTCGCAGCGGGTGCACATTGTGTCATGTTGGGCGGAATGTTTGCAGGTACTGATGAAGCACCGGGCGAAATCATTATTTATCAGGGACGCTCTTACAAGTCATATCGTGGCATGGGTTCTTTGGCAGCAATGGCAGATGGTTCAAGCGATCGCTACTTCCAGGAATCTGAAAATGCAGCAGATAAACTCGTACCAGAAGGTATTGAAGGACAGGTTCCTTACAAAGGCCCGCTATCTCCAATCATCCATCAATTAACGGGCGGTATCCGTTCGAGTATGGGTTATGTTGGCTGTAAAGATTTAAAAGAAATGCGTAACAAGCCAGAGTTTGTGCGTATTACCGGTGCTGGTATGAAAGAGTCGCATGTGCATGACGTGACGATAACCAAAGAGGCACCAAACTACCATTCGTAATTGATTAGCTCACTACTAGTACTTGCCATTTCGGTGTTGGGCGAATGTTCATTTACACACTGTAAACTTCACATTCACCCGTCTTGAACTGACAAGTACTAGCAGCAATCTAAACATTACGAAAATATTGTTTAGTATTTCCCTAAGTGTTTTACTGTTTCTCGTTAAACATAAAACAGATTTAAACTCATTCAACAAAGTCTATTTTCTATGACCAATAATATTCATACAGACCGCATTTTAATTCTCGATTTTGGTGCTCAATACACCCAGTTAATTGCTCGTCGAATTCGTGAGGTTGGGGTGTATTGTGAAATCTACCCTTGGGATGTTAGCGATCAGGATGTGATAGATTTTGGTGCGAAGGGCATTATTCTTTCAGGTGGCCCGGAATCTACGATTGCTGAGAATGCGCCTGTTGCACCTCAAGCGGTTTATGATTTAGGTGTGCCAGTGTTAGGTATTTGTTACGGCATGCAGACTATGGCGATGAATTTTGGTGGTAAGGTCGAAAGAGCTGATCATCAGGAATATGGCTATGCACAGGTTCGTGCTCGTGGTCATACGGCACTATTCAAAGACATTCAGGATGAAGTGAATGCAGAAGGTCATGGTTTATTAGATGTGTGGATGTCACATGGTGATCATGTGGTAGAGATTCCTGAGTCGTTTAAATTAATGGCGAGTACATCAAACGCACCGATTGCGGGTATTGCGAATGAAGAGAAGCAATTCTACGGCATTCAGTTTCATCCAGAAGTTACTCATACTAAGCAAGGTGGCGCTATTTTAGAACGCTTTGCCTGTACCATTTGTGGTTGTGCAAAGTTATGGACGCCGTTAAATATTATCGAAGATAGTATTGAAAATGTGAGAAAACAGGTCGGCGACGATGAAGTTATTCTTGGTTTATCTGGTGGTGTTGACTCTTCAGTAGTTGCTGCGATGTTGCACAAAGCGATCGGCAAACAGTTAACTTGCGTGTTTGTTGATACGGGTCTACTTCGATTAAACGAAGGTGATCAAGTGATGGATATGTTCGCTGAGCACATGGGTGTGAAAGTTATTCGTGTCGATGCAGAACAACGTTATCTTGATGCGCTTGAAGGTAAAACTGATCCAGAAGAGAAACGTAAGATCATTGGAAATTTGTTTGTTGAAATCTTCGATGAAGAATCTTCAAAACTGACTAATGCGAAGTGGTTAGCACAGGGAACCATCTATCCTGATGTGATTGAATCTGCTGGCAGTAAAACCGGTAAGGCGCATTTGATAAAGTCTCACCACAATGTTGGTGGATTACCAGAAGATATGAAGTTAGGTCTGGTAGAGCCTCTGCGTGAGTTGTTTAAGGATGAAGTTCGAACCATTGGTGTTGAGCTTGGATTACCCGAAGAGATGGTACGTCGCCATCCTTTCCCAGGTCCTGGTTTAGGGGTTCGAATTCTGGGCGAAGTGAGAAAGCAGTATGCTGATATACTACGTCTAGCAGATAATATCTTTATCGAAGAGCTATATAAGCAAGATCTATATCACAAGACGTCACAAGCCTTTGCAGTGTTCTTACCCGTAAAGTCTGTCGGTGTTACAGGAGATGGACGTCGCTATGATTATGTAATAGCGCTTCGAGCAGTTGAGACCATTGACTTTATGACAGCACGTTGGGCACATTTGCCCTATGACTTCCTTGGTCATGTGTCTAATCGTATTATTAATGAGATCGAGAATGTGTCTCGCGTGACTTATGATATCTCAGGAAAGCCACCAGCTACCATTGAATGGGAATAATTTTTACTCCACAGTCTACTTCTATAACTTACCATTTCTGCGTTGGGAAAATAGTTACTTACGTTTGTAAGCGCCTATTTCCCCGCCTTGAATTGATAAGCTCTAGAAGCACCCTGAGTAGTAAAAAACACACAAATTATTTCTATGTCTGTTGAAAAAACGCCTATAAGTGGGGGGGTGACCTCTATTTCTGATGAAGATGATATTGTTCATCAGAAATGGATGAAACACGCGCTTATGTTGGCAAAACGCTCTCGTGATGAGGGTGAGGTTCCTGTCGGTGCTTTGGTAGTCAAAGATGGCGAATTGATTGCAGAAGGCTGGAATCGGCCGATTGAAACTCACGATGCGACGGCACATGCCGAAATTATGGCGATTCGTGAAGCGGGGCGAATCCTAAATAACTACCGTATCCCAGATACCAAAATTTACGTCACACTCGAACCTTGTACGATGTGTGCGGGTGCTATTATTCATGCTCGTATTGGTCAATTAATTTTTGGTGCACCGGATCCGCGTACAGGAACAGCGGGAAGTGCAATCGATCTTTTCTCAAAGGATTATCATAATCACCGTGTTGATGTAACTGGTGGTATTATGCGTGATGAATGCGGTGATATTTTAAGAGCATTTTTTAAAGCGCGCCGCAAATAAGCACATCGATAAAAAACTGCTCAAAAGTAGGGGGGTGACTTTTCATTTCTCATTTATATACCTATAAACAGGAAAGACTATGGAAAAAGATGAATCAGTAAGCGTATTGGGTGAGCCATTAGATATGTGTGGTGATGCACCGATGACTGGCTTTTATCGCGATAGTTACTGTAATACCTGTGATGAAGACGTCGGCTCACATACGGTGTGCGTTGAAATCAGCAAGTTGTTTCTTGAGTACTCAAAAGCCAAAGGCAATGATCTTTCTACGCCTGTTCCGCAATTTGGTTTTGTGGGTTTAACATCTGGTGATAGCTGGTGTTTATGTGCTGCACGTTGGTTAGAGGCTTATAATGACGGTGCCGCGCCTAGAGTGTTTTTAAGCAGAACGCATAAGCGAGCCTTAGATATTGTTTCTTTGGATATCCTTAAGCAATATGCGACAGATTTAAATTAAGCATTGAAACTCACCGCTATAACAACCATATTTTAAACACTTTTACCTTTAACAAACTTTTAAGAAATACGAGATCATGTCTAATACACCTTCAGAAAAATTCGTAGTCTGTGCTTTATATCACTTTGTGATTCTGGAAGACTTTGAAGCACTTCGAGATCCATTACATCAAGTTATGGAAGATAATGGTGTGCGTGGCACATTATTACTGGCTCGCGAAGGTATCAATGGCACGATTTCTGGTACACGTGAAGGAATCGATGCAGTTTTGGCTTGGATACGTAATGATCCTCGTTTAGCAAAAGTAGATACCAAAGAATCGTATGATGACATTATTCCGTTTTACCGCACTCGCGTAAAACTCAAAAAAGAAATTGTTACCATGGGTATCGAAACAATCGATCCAAAAGAAATTGTAGGTACCTATGTAAAGCCAGAAGACTGGAATGATCTGATTTCAGATCCGGATGTTATTCTGGTTGATACACGTAATGATTACGAAGTGGCTATCGGCACCTTTAAAAATGCGGTGAATCCGGATACTACCGTTTTCCGTGAATTTCCTGCCTATGTTGAAGAAAATCTAAACCCCAATAAACACAAAAAAGTGGCGATGTTTTGTACCGGCGGTATTCGGTGTGAAAAATCGACTGCGTATTTAAAAACTCAAGGCTTTGAAGAGGTTTACCACTTGGAAGGTGGCATTCTAAAATATCTTGAAAACGTGGCTGAAGAAGAGTCAATGTGGGAAGGTGAGTGCTTTGTTTTTGATAATCGCGTATCAGTGAATCATCAATTAGAAAAAGGCTCTTACGATCAGTGTCACGCGTGTCGTATGCCGATTACTGAAGAAGATAAACAACACCCGAATTTCTTGCATGGCGTGAGTTGTCATCATTGTCATGACCATACCGATGAAGTGCAGAAGCAACGTTATTTAGAACGTCAGAGACAAATAGAATTAGCGCGTCTGCGCGGTGAAGAACATATTGGTGGTGATGTGACTAAATTTGCCAATAAACATCGTAATCAGAAAAAAGAGTTTAAAGAAACGCAGAAGAGTCAGAACAAATCGTAGATGTATTAGACGTATTAATGATGCTAAATACTTAGCGTGGCTAGGCTTGTGATTTCTCTTTTTTGTAGTTTTCATAATCCTTTTCAAAGTCGTTTACTTTTTCAGGATTGGCGAGATATACGCGATTTTTACCCGCTCGTTTTGCACGATATAAGGCTTTATCGGCCCTTGCTAACCAGCTTTGGGATTCTTCCAGGCTTTGTATCTCGGCCACGCCAAAAGAAGCAGTTACAGTTAAGTCTTTGAGTAATTCAGTTTCTTCGATAGCCGCACGAATTTTTTCAGCTAATTCACCTGCTTTATACAAATTTGAACCATTCACAATAACCACAAATTCTTCGCCACCATAACGATAAAATTCGTCCGTTTTGCGAATCATTTTCTTAATGTATTTAGTCAGGTTTATAAGAATTTTATCTCCTTCTAAATGACCGCGTGTGTCGTTGATCATTTTGAAATCATCGATATCAAAAATGATGACCGAAACGATATTGCTGCCAGGTGCTTTGTGGCGGAAATATAAACTTTGTAATAGATCTAGGCGGTCATCCAGAGAGCGTCTATTTAATGCGCCCGTTAGACCATCGTAGTTAATTAAATTTTGTAGTCGCTCGTTCTGCTGTCTGATTTTACCTGAGACAAGGTGGCTAAATACTAAGGTAATGATAACCGTTACTATGGCACTAGCAAATTCAATGGTCGTTTTCTCAATATACATAAGTGGGAACAAGGCCAAGAGAGTTGGTATCACCAGTAGGGCAGATCGTTTGGCAGGATTGAGAAAATATACCGTCATTATTATTGGGTAGGTCCAAATAAATATAGACGAATCAATCAAGTAATTTAGCAGCACCAGGCCTGCCAGGATAAAGGCAGAAAGTGCTGTACTGGTATAAGTCGTATCCCTTGTTTTCCAGACTAAAAGTCCAATTGATGCAACGATAAATACAGCCAGAACTTCAACTAAAGCAATCGTATATTGACCATGAAAGTAACGATAGATAGCAAAAGGAAGAACTGTAGATGCCGCGACAACGGATGCTGCCATGATTAGAATTTCTTCTACTGAGCGATGAATTTTAATTTTTGGCATCAATTATTGTCTTGTGGCTTCTGACTTTAAAGTTCTGTTTGAATAGATTGTTTTTATTTTTAAAGCTATTAAATGTAATCAGGAACTAATCATTAAAGCTCATTGGAGCTAAGACAAAAAGTGAAGTTTATTAATAGCTTTCTAATCGGAATAGTATAGGTAGAGAAGTCTGAACCTATGCTTTATACAGAAGTGTTTTCTACGAAAGGTAGTTTAAGATTATCAATGCGAACTGGAATCAGTATTAAAAATTTAGTCACCCCCCTACTTATAGGCACTTTTTTAAAATGACAATAAGTAGCCATAAGTAGGGGGGTGACTAATTGAAGTTTTTGGAACTTAAGTTAAAGCCAAATAACTAGTAGATGAGATTCATCATTACAATCATTACGACGAGGAATAATAGCGTCATTATTCCGCCTGCTTTCATGAAATCAGGAACGCGATAACCACCGGGACCCATGATCAATGCATTTACCTGATGCGTAGGAATCAAGAAAGAATTAGATGTAGCTATCGCAACAGTCAACGCGAATACGGCTGGGTTAGCGCCAACACCGATTGCTATATTTACCGCAAGTGGCACCAATAATACCGTCGCACCAACATTCGACATTACTAGCGTAAAGAAGGTCGCTAAGATAGCCACTGCAGTTTGAATTACCCAAATAGGCATATGGCCAACTACTGATAGGGTTTGTTCTGCGATCCATTTGGCCGTACCACTGTGTTCAACTGCTATACCTAGAGGAATAAGACTGGCCAATAGGAAAACCGTTTTCCATGAAACCGCACGATACGCTTCATCTATATTGAGTACGCCTGTTAATATCATGCCGGTTGCTCCTGTGAGCAAAGCAATTGAAAGACGAATATCTGTAAATAACACCATGTAGAGTGAAATGAAGAAGAAGATTGCAGCAAAAGCTATCTTTTTAGGGCGTACTTCTTCATGTGGGAAATTTTTATTAATAACAACAAAATCAGATGAATTCTCGATACGCATCAACGCTTCCCAAGGCGTATAAACAACCAGGGTATCGCCCGATTGAAATGGGATGCTGCGAATATCATCGCCTTCATGTAGGGTTTCACCATTACGATGAAGTCCGATCATGGCAGTACCATAGGTTTTTCGTAACCAGACATCGCGAGCACTTTTTCCAATAAGGTTTGAGCTGGGTGGAATAAGAACTTCAGCAATTCCCGTTTTACTTGGGGATAAATCATCCGCAAACGTTTTTATGGTTTTACGTTTTTCCAGGTGATCATACTTTTGTAAGAATGCTTTTAAATCATGGCTTTCAGAGATAATGGCTAATACCATTTTGGCTTCAATTGATGTATCACGATCGATTGCGCCGGGACCAATTTGAGATGCTTGTCTAGGACGTTTTGTGGCAACCACTCGAATCTTATATTCAGTTTCAATATCATCTAAATTTTTGCCGATAAGTAAGCTTTGGTCACCAACGACAACTTCATGCAAGGTGTAGCGAAGACCATAAACGTCTTCAAAATAGCGTAAATCATCATTCTTTGAACCAGTCTCTTTTGTCGCTGGTAATACAAGCTTACCAAAAATAACAAAATAGAGAATGCCGGTAGCAACCAGAGCAAGACCTACTGGCGTTGTAGAAAATAGCGACCAGAGCTCCATTTTACTGCCTTCTGGTAATACGATGTTTGATGTTTCAATTAAATCGTTTAGCAGAATCAAAGGAGATGAGCCGACCATGGTAACCGTTCCGCCAAGAATCGCACAAAAACCCATTGGCATGAGTAAGCGCGACATAGGAATATTTGAACGTGACGAAATCTTTGAAACAACCGGTAAGAATAGGGCGGCTGCACCCACATTCTGCATAAATGATGAAATTATTGCGACTGTACTAGAGATAATCGGAATGATACGTCCTTCGGAGGTACCCCCTATATTCAGGATAAAACTGGAGACTTTAGACATTATTCCGGTTTTATCTAGACCCGCGCCAATAATCATCACCGCGATAATTGACATAACTGCATTACTGGAAAAGCCATCAAACAGATGTTTAGTATCAACCAGCCCTTCTTCTAAACCCATTATCGGCGCAAGCAAACTGGTTAGCCCTAGCAACACCATAATACTAATGGCGGCCACATCGATATCCACAATCTCAAATACAAATAGGTAGATGGTAAGCACTAGTATTACTACAACCCAGGCAATGGTAATTGTTGGTGATATAGAAGCAAGATACAAGGCTAGAAGCGCAAAAATTGCCAATGCTCCCACTTTTTTTATTATATCTTTTTTTGCAAAAGCATTATTACGTTGGGATGAGTCATCCTTTTCTTCTAGTGGCGTATCTACAGTTTGATTCATGATAATACTTTTAAAATGATGGTTGTTATATTAGTGATTACTAATAGGATAAAAAGCGCGGATAATACTCCTTATTCCTTAAGTTTAATAGGGCTTAATAAGTATTTATTTATGATTACTATGCGTTTTTACTTATAGCCTGATTGATCGTTGTTATGAATGCATAACTATCAATGAATGTTGATAAGTCAGTCATTCTAATTAAACTAAGTCACCCCTCTATTTATAGCTACTTTATAGCCACACTTTTAATGTAGCAGCAATCTCCTAACAATTGCATATAGAAAAGATATTATACTTCTAATGACTGTTGGTGAAGATACATATCACCAAAAATCTTTTGGCTAATGTCGACAAATTCTTCTGGAAGACTGTTTTTATCCATTTCTAGTGTGCGATGCAAAAGCCAATGTTCGAAACTGTCTTTTTCGCCGGCAAATAGTTCTCCACCTTGCCATCTATCCTGTGCTTCTTTAGGGTTTGCAAAGGTTGGTTTCTTATACATCGAAAAAGCACTTTTTGGAAAAAATAGCAGAGGAAAACTCAAGCCTTTCCAGTAGAAGTCTAATAACTCTTGCAGTCGTAATTTAGCATCGCTTACCGGGGTCAGTTGAAGATCAATTTCGGGGGAATACAGATAACTGTTCTTTTCACAATATAATTTTTCACAATATAAGTCATCTAAAGCATTTAAAACTAAATGCGTTAACCAGAAGCTAATGTAATCCCCTGCGAAAGGTTTAGTGACGACTTTTAATAGACGACCTTTATCCATCAGCTGATCGATATTTCCGTGTATGGAAAAGTCACCCAATTTCAGTTTGAAATGATGATTTGCGCTTTGCGCCTGATCACCGTCTTCAGGAAGATTTGCAATGAAGTTTTCAGTAATGTGTTTTTCTCTGTGATAGATTTCATCCCCAATCTGTCCATACGGTAATAAGCCTTTCGCTCTGGCTATTAATTCCTCATGATCACTTTTTTTTATTTCTTGTGTAGGGTTTTGAGACGCACGATTTTCTAATATTAGATTTCTAACTTCTCTGTCTTTAAACGACTCTAATTCGAAAGGTTCTCTAATGTTTAAACTGGGATCGTCATCAAAGGTCTGGATCGCAAATCGATGTTTCAGAAAATAACGAGCAGGGTTCTTATAGAAACTGATTAAATCTATTAAAGAAATTTCCTTGTAAGAAGCATCTGGTTCTTCAAGCGCTTGGTTGATAAAACGCTGTGAAACCAGTTCTTCATTTTTATTCAGCGAACAGTATTCTTTAGCGTAGGAATATAAAGCAGTATTAGCTTCAAGATTATTATCTTGGTCATTATCAAGGCGATTATCAAAATCATGTTCAAAATATTTTGGGCTGAAGGCTTGAAGCGGGTGTTTAGTGATGAGTGCTTCAGGCGCAATATTGGTATATATCGACAGTGTTTCCAAAAGCTCATTGACTAAAACCGACGGCGGAATATCCGAATTATCTTTAACGCTCAAGCCATTAAAACTGATGATCAGTTTCTGTCTCGCCGCTAATAGTGATTCTAAAAATAAATAACGATCTTCGTCACGTCTTGATCGGTCACCTTTTAAGGGTTTATCTGCCATTAAATCAAAACTGTGGTGTTTATCCTGACGCGGGAATTCACCATCATTCATGCCAATAAGAGAGACGACCTTGAAAGGCACGCTACGCATTGGAACTAAAGCACAGAAGGTTATGCCGTAGCCGAGATACTTTTCATTGGCAGAAATAGATTGGAGACAAGACAACAGCATTTTATTAAATACGGTATAGGGAATGGTTTGATCAAATTCGGTAAAAGTGCCTAATTCTTTAAGGCTTGAAATGGCATTGATTAATAGTTGCTGATCAGCATTTTCAGCCGTAATTGCCTGAATCAGGGTTTTCGTTTTCTCTATCCAGTCAGATACATTTAGTTCTAAAGTATTCCAGTGCTGTATTGAAAAAATACTATCGGTAAATTGCTTGAAGTTAGCCAGCATCAGCGCTTCACTGCCTTCAATATCGGTGAAAGCAAGTAACGATAATAGTCTGTCTGATTCGAATAACTTTTCTGATATTGTTGAAGATTTTGCGGATGTTGAAGATGCTGAAGAAATAGATGATAGTAAAGATTCAATATCTTCACCCAAGCTGTAACCCAGAAGTATTCGATCTAATGCATATTTCCAGGTGTGTTCTTCGCTGTAGGGGAGTTGATTCTGTTTTCTGCTGGCTGCATTGATGCCCCAGCGTATATTGGTCGCTTTAGCCAACTCACGACAAGTTGTAATCTGGTTTGAATCTAAATCAAATTTTTCGCTGATATCGGTGTAATTTAATAGCTCAAACACAGATTCAACGTCAAAACGACTGTCTGATAATGCGAATAGTTTTTCTAATGCTTCAATAATTTGAAAGACATTGAGAGCGTCTCTATCCGCAATACTGAAAGGTAAGACGGGTTCAGATGCCGAGAAAACAGCCTCTATATAAGGCGCATATTTTTCGACATCGGGCATCATCACCACAAAGTCACTGGGTGCCAGAGACTCATCAGAATCAAGTTCATTGAGTATTTGGTCATACAATACCTCAACTTCACGCATCGGTGTATGACAGGCATTGATAGCGATGCTGTTGTCTAAATGAGTGATCTGATCTGGCTTAATCGCTATTGGTTCTGCCAACTGTTCAATGTCACTTTGAAGTTTACCTAGAACGGTTTGTTGATTCGCTTCTAGTTTTAATTCATCACTATTTTCTTTGTTACTGTTTTCGAAACTTTCTTCAAAGCTGTCATAAAAGATCTCTTCAGAGTCTTGATCATAAGCCTCTTCGTAACTAGGCAGGTTTAATAATTTATCGATGAAATCTCTACCTTGTTTACCCATGCTTGCTAGCAGTGGGTTCTGTAAATCCATATAGGTTTGAGTTTCAGCGTCCATTTTGGCGATGCTTTTTTCTGATTGAATATCGCCCCAATAAATATCCAGACAAGGATTAATCAGGAAGAGATGTACATCCGTCTTTTCTCCTAATTCTCCTAACATATCGATGTAACCGGGAGACAAAGCCGACATTGAAAAGAAGGTAATTCGTTGGTCTAGTTTACTGTTATCAATAGACTGAAATGATTCTTTGAATTGATCCTGTAATGCTAGCCAATGAATTAAATTCCTATCCTGAACGCAGCGTTTCCATAGACGTGATTGCCAGTTATTATCGCTATTCCAGTCCGATGCCTCCCAGTCTCTTATCCAGTCGCTGCGGTAAAATAGATACTGATCCATTAACTGCGAAATTTCACAAGACAAGTTCCACGTAGCTAATTCATCCTGGTTTCTTTCATCACCGATATAGTGTTTTAATTCGGGGTAATGCTCAGGCGAATTAGTTAATTCACGCATGATGTGAAAACGCATGGTCTCTGGTGTGCATTGGTTTTTTTCTGGAATATCCTCAGAAACCAAACGCAATAAATGCCACATGAATTCAGCAGGGAAAAGGAATTGTGTATTAGCGCTGATACCCGAGGTATCGGCTAATTGCATGGATAACCAGCGTGCCATTCCAGCGTTTTGCACGACCACTGTTTCAGTAGCAAAAATACTGTCTAAAGGCTTTTTTATCAGCTTGGAAAACTGGTTTTTTAGTTGCTCTAACTGATTACTGGTATGGATGGTTAGCATAGCTTGGTATGATACCTTAATAATGGTATGTGAATATAGATGTGGTTTGTAGCTTGAAGACTGATTTTTGAAGATGAAATGAAGACGATAATATAGATGATGATAAAGATGATCTTTAATCTTTTGCTGAATACCTTTTGTCATCAGCCAAAAGTGCTTTTACTTTTAATCAGCTAGTATGACTGTTCAAATTATGTCTACTTTTGAAATTTTACGTTTTTATCATTTAAGTTTCAGTGATTAAACACTAAAAGCATCATGTAAATAAAAAGGAAAAGCACTACAGTTATTTATGCAAGCTCAAGAAGTTAGATTTTCTGCAGAAAAAGCTGAGGTAAAAACCACTGCTTTATCAAATCGTGTATCTATTATCAGTAAAACTGAAGAATTTTTTACGCTTCGAAATCAGTGGAATGCCATTAACGAGAGTTCGCCAAAAGGTACTGTCTTTGTTTCCTGGGAGTGGCTATATACCTGGTGGGAAACCTATGCAAAAGATGGTAATCGTCAGCTATATATTCTCACTTGCACTAACAATCGTAATCAAATCATTGGAATTGCTCCTTTCCAGATTATCAATAATCCCAAAAAATATTTCCCCTGTAGTCGCCAGTTGATACTGTTAGGAACAGGCGAAACGGATGGCAGTTATGTTTTTGGGGAATATATGGATCTGATTATTCAGCAGGGACAAGAGCAACGAGTCATAGATTGCTTTTCAAGCTTCTTGACTAAAAACAATGATCTATGGGATGGCATGAAATTCCATGAGCTATTAGAAAACTCCTATCTTTCCAGATTGTTTTCTACACAAATCAAAGATGGCTCTTTTAATATTATCAAAGAAACAAAAGAAAAAGGCTTCAGGACCTATATTGATTTACCCGAGACCTATAAAGATTACCTAATGGGTTTGCGTAAGAAAATGCGCAACAATATTACCAGGTCTTTCTCTAGACTAGAGTCTGAACAAAATTACTCGATTGATATCATAGATGATGAAGCGAAAGTAAATGAGTCTATTGAG
This sequence comes from uncultured Cocleimonas sp., assembly GCF_947495625.1. GTDB lineage: Bacteria > Pseudomonadota > Gammaproteobacteria > Thiotrichales > Thiotrichaceae > Cocleimonas. Next base: position 34,223 of record NZ_CANLZW010000015.1, on the reverse strand, counting down.
ATTCTGGCCGAGCTTAATCGTTCACGACGTGGTGATATGAAAAAACACAGCGTGTTCGAACAGGAGAATTTTGTAAAATTTCATCGTCGGGTTATTAAGCGCTTATTACCTAAAAAGCAGATCAGTTTTAAAATACTGCATTTTGGTGAACAGCCTGTGGCAGCACTTTATTCGTTTATCGATGGGGATACGATTCACCCTTACCAAAGTGGCTTCGAAACTGAAAATGGCCATCGTTATTCATTACTTACAACGATGTTAAGTAAGGAAATTGAAAGTAGTATTAATAATCCGCAGTTAACCCGTTTTAATTTCATGTACTCAGATGAAGAAGGCACATATAAGAAACGCTATTCGGGAACTACCGAGATAATGTACTCGGTATCTTATGATAAGACTGGGTTTAAATATTCTCTGTATCAGTGGATACACGGAAGTTTTAAGCAATGGGTAAAAAAGCTATTGCGCGTTTAGTTGTTTTAATTTGATGCTAATTACAAAAAATATAAAGCGTATTTAACAGAATAACTGCACTCAAATATATTTATCTTTTATTCACCAATTATTCATTCATCTATATAAGAAAAAGCCGTTCGACTGGCAATCTTCATTTTGCTCAATCCAGTTTCACTATTAGCATCTACCTTGATATCAGAAACATAGGTACTGGTGCGACTGCCTTTTTTTAGTAAGCTCAGTTTATTACACACATAATAACTAAATGATTTAAGCGCAGGCACAACACCCTGGGTATTGGTTGGCCTGTTTTTAATACCTAGTTTTTTCAGGAAGTAATAGTTTGCACCGTGCACACCGACTAAGCGGCGACTTTCGGAAGATTCATAACTACTCGTTAGAGAAACGTTAACCGTTACATTTTCAACTCGATGAGGAGAATGCTGAGGCCAGCTCACTGCTTGTCCTTCTTCTAATGATACCGAGTAGGCATGGTCATCGTACCAGCTTTGGTAGGGCATATTTTCATGGCGTTCTTGTGCAACGATTTCTTCGATATAGTTCTGTGGTGTAAAACGTTTGTCTCGCGCAGGATATACCCAGAATTTTTTAACCCCACGGATATGCCATAACATATTGGGGTCGGTATCTAAGTGATAGTAGACCTGAATACCAGGTGAAGAAATCAATAGGGCATTAAATGCATTTCGCAAATTATGAATATGCGGACAATTTGCACTGATCTTTGTATACATCTCTTCGATTAATTTACCGTAGTGTTTATCGTACTTATCGATATTCACCGCATTGATCCAGATACGCCCTTTTTTCAAGGCCTGCATAATCTCAGTACCATTGCTTTCCGCAATATGCACCGGCGTCCATTCATTATGATTTTCTGGATTGGTGCCCATGGTATAACATTGCAACCAGGTTCTTGGATAGTCATCCAGAAGTTTGATTAAGGATTCATCACTGAATAATTCTGACTTATGATATTCATGTTTCAGCAGTTGTATTTCACGGCTAAAATTTTTGTATTCTTCATCGCTCCAGTCAAAACCGTCCGTACTATTTGTCGAAGAAATAGTAACTGGAGAATCACTTAGTTGCGAATCACTGATTCGAGAATCCGGTAACTCAGCATCACGGTGAAGTTGGTGTGAAATGTCTGTCATTGCTACTTAATTAAAATCCTTTTATAAGTAAACAGCATAATGTTTGTAAAAATGTTTAACCAGTCAGTCTGTCACCAAAACAATCTAGATAATCCGCTTAACGCTAAACAGCTACCAGTTAAAATAACCCTTATAAGTAGGGGGGTGTCATTTTAATAAATCATAAACCAATTGTACCCAATAGCTTGCCCCATCTGCTGATACTGCATCATTAAAGTCGTATTGAGTATTATGTAACATACAACCGCCGGCGAGTTCATCTTTAGGCACTTCGCCATTTCCAATCCAGATGTATGCGCCTTCGCTAGCGTTGAGTATAAAAGAGAAATCTTCTGCACCCATACTGGGCGGAAGCGTCCGAACGACATTTTCTTCGCCAACTATTCTAGCGGCAGATTCGGCACACAATTGGGCATGCTTGGGGGTATTAATAGTAGCCGGATAACCTGGCTCGATATGAAGCGAACCTGTTGCACCCATTGCGGCACAAGTGTTTTCGACGACTTCTTTCATTCTTTGTTTCAACATTACACCAACGTCAGGATTAAAATGACGCAGGGTACCCGTCAACTTCATTTCGTTCGGTATTACATTAGAAATACTCCCAGCTTCGACGATTGTAATACTAATAACGGCCGTTTCTACTGGGGGTACATTTCTTGAAACTACAGACTGTAAAGCGGTAATTACATGCGCGCCTGCCAATACCGGATCAATGACTTGATCTGGCATGGCTGCATGACCACCTTTGCCGGTAATGGTAATGTTAATCTGATCCACTGCGGCCATTACATTGGTATCGTGTACCGCAAATTTACCCGCAGCAAGTCCAGGCCAATTGTGCATGCCATAAACAGAATCACAGGGGAATAAATCGAAAAGTCCTTCCTCGACCATAAATTTACCGCCACAACCGCCTTCTTCAGCTGGCTGAAAGATAAAGTGTACGGTTCCAGCAAAATCATTGTGCTGTTTTAAGTAAACCGCAGCACCCAGTAACATGGTGCTATGACCATCGTGACCGCAGGCGTGCATTTTTCCATCGTGTTGCGATTTATGCGCAAACTCATTGAGTTCTTGAATGGGTAATGCATCCATATCAGCGCGTAAACCAATACTACCGCCTGCTTTCTTACCTTTTATAGTCGCAACGATGCCTGTTTTGGCTAAGCCACGATGGTGTTCTATATCGTTGCCTTCCAGAACGGAAGCGATGTAATCACTGGTTAATAACTCATTAAAACTAAGCTCTGGGTGTTGGTGCAACCAATGCCTCCACGAAGTCATTTGATGGTGAAGTTCTGAGTCTTTTACGATTGATGACATTCTATTAACCTATCTATTTACGTATAATTGATAATTTGCTATTAACGCTGGCTAGCGATAATCAAAAAATTCTAATCTATCCAGCCGATTTCTTTTGCTGTTTTTGTCCCAATAACGACTTTAGCCAATGAATCTGGCATTTTAATTTCAGATCGAGATACAGCAATTTGGCCGCCCATAATTTCAGCGAGTGCTTGAGGATGTAATGGCTCTCGTGAAGGTTCTGCATAACCTTCTGGATATATGGGTAACCCAGAGTGTAGATCATATTTATCAGTTGCACCTAGTGTATGAAAAAGCTCGTGCATGATGACTACATTATTTTGACCATTGTATTTCTTATCTGCAAACAAATGATTAATTGCAATCTTGGCTTTCTTCAAGCCGGTGGAATGTTTGAGTGCTTTATGGTCTTCAGGATCATAAAACAAGGCATAAGAACGAATCTGTGGTTTGATACCTTCGTAGTTATCTTCATTCCATGCCCAGTAACGTAACTTTATACTCCACCACATAACTTTTAACATGCTTCTATTTTCAGGTAACTTAGGTGGAAGCGATTTAATCTCTGGCGCTAATTTTATGCTTACGGGTATAGAAAAGTCCTTATTGAAGTTATTACCTAATTCAACCAGAGTATCGTTAATTATTTCGTAATTAGACTCTTCAATTTGAGCAATATAATCAGCACTAGCTTCGCTTCCATCAGCATTAATAGGATAGATTACAACTCGCAAAGAACGTTTCCAATCTGTTGCCCGTTGGTCAGTTAAAAACGTATCAAACCCGACATAAGCAAGAATGAGCAAGAGAATGGTGATTCTTATTGTTTTAAAATTCATGAATAGCGAGTTTTTAGCATAAATGTCAGCCACGAGTTATTTATCAATAGAAACAGTTTAAGTGATGTTACGCAGTAATTGTAAAAAAACGGGAGATGTTCGTGTTAATTAAATACCAAAAGTAGAACTTCAGATAATGTGCTTTTAACAATTATCTTTAGCTTATCTATCAATTGCATTGCCAAATATTTTTTTACACCTAATAAGAATCAATTAGTTAGCAGCTATACAAATCATTATCGTACAAAAGTGTTAAATAAGTCACAGAAATAATATTCTCCGCTCGTATGCTGTTCGATTACATATCCACTATTTCAAAAAATAAAAATACTCAGGATACGTAATTCAATCTAACTCTAAGCGAGGAGTCGTTCAAATGTCTGATAATCATGGTATGCATACACTCGATGGAATCGATGCTTTTTGTTCTCCATTTCATCATAGAAGTCCAGGCGAAAGTTTTGGCAGAATGTTTAATTTACCCCCTTTAAGTACTTATCCTGGTTCATTAAAAGAACTAGGCAAACAAGGTGGGCCAATGGATGGTGGTACAAACTCCAACCGTACCAGTACTGTAGCAGTAGGTGACGTGTTTTTTGGCCAATTCATAGATCACGATATTACCCTTGATGTAATGTCGAGTTTGTCTTCAACAACTGATGTGACTCAGCTGCATAATGCTAGAAGCCCATCACTTGATCTGGATAATATTTATGGAAATGGACCTGAAGCACAACCCTACCTATATTCATCTCAAGGAAATTTCTCAGGAATTAAGTTGCTGACAGGCGCTGACTTGGCTAACCCTACACAGCTAGAAGCTGCAGATTTAGTCAGATCTATTCACGGTCGTGCAATTATAGGTGATCCAAGAAATGATGAAAATCGCGTCATTTCGCAGTTACAACTGGCGATGATTAATTTTCATAATCATGTTGTTGATCATTTATCGGCTGACTATTCTGGTGCTGAGTTATACGAGCATTCGCGTGAATACACAACTTGGCATTATCAGTGGGTAGTAGTTCATGATTTTTTAGTGAAAATGTGCGGTGGTGCCGTGGTGAATGATATTTTAGGCAGTGGCTGTAAATATTACAAAGCACAATTTGGTGATGCGTATATTCCGATTGAGTTTTCAGTGGCAGCTTACCGTTTTGGCCATTCAATGATTCCTCAGAAAATTCAGATACAGAAAAATGATTCTGCGCTGGAATTGTTTGGTGCATTGCTTGGTAGAGGGTTTGAGCCATTGAGCGACGCCAGAGGTATTGTAGACTGGTTAGAAATAGTCCACAGCAATGCTGGTAGAAATGTGCAAATGGCTGAAAAGCTCGACACCAAACTAGCAACAGATTTATTGAAGCTACCTTTTATTGCCAGTACCAGTGAACAATCGTTAGCTACCCGAAATTTATTACGTGGTCAAAGTTTTCTGCTGCCTTCTGGTGAAAATATTGCACAAGCAATGCAGAGACCTCAGGTAGAAATCGATAGCGTTAGCAGTAATGCTCAAACAGTAGCTGGCAATAATGTAGATTTATCAACGGGTACGCCATTATGGTTTTATCTTTTATCTGAAGCAGAACAAATAGGTAGAGAAACAAGTACGGGTACTTTTGATAAAGGAGAAGGACTCGGCCCAGTGGGTGCTCGTATAGTTGCTGAAACTTTGATTGGTTTGATGGAAGCAGATTCAAGGTCGTATATGACTGTGAATAGAAACTGGGAGCCAAGTGATGGAGTGAACGTTTCTACACTGGGTGAGATGCTATCTTTTTAGTGGGATTTAATGAGTAGCTATGATAAAAGAAACACCTTTCTACATGTAGGACTATGGTTTGTCTATTTGTAAAACTGCCTATAAGTAGGGGGGTGTGAATTCAATCCTTAGAACGGAGGATTTTATGAGTCAATTCACAGAAGCACTTATTGTCACCCCACTTGCGGATGGTAAGTCATGGATAATATATAAAGATTTTTTCTACGATGTCGGCGCCGAAGATAGCGGCGATAGAATTCAAGTTGATCTAGGATTTGTTACTGATTTTGCATCCGTACCTCGTTTGTTGTGGTGGGCATTGCCTAAATGGGGTGTCTACGGGAATGCTAGCGTCATCCACGATTGGTTGTACTGGACACAGAAACGAAGCCGTTTGCAATCAGATAATATCATGCTGGAAGCGATGACTGTTTTAGAAGTTCAGCCGATCATAAAGAAACTGATTTATTTAGCGATAAGAAGTTTTGGTTGGTGGGCATGGGCAAGAAACTCATGGGATAGAGAAGCGGGTTTAAATAGGGTTGCTAAAGATCATATTATTGATCATGAAACTAAAAGTAATCGTCCGGGTATTCTTAAAAGAACAATGGAACAAGTTATACCAAATAAGGTTAAGTCTGAGAAAAGCATTGATGAAAGTGTAATTGATAAAAACGGAAGCGATGAACAAAACCTTAAAAAGTCAGTGAGCAAAGCAATAAAAAATGACAAAGAGTAAATTTCAGATGCCTGATATTTAACAATTTAAGAAATTGTCGAAAAATAAACTTCATTGATACTGTAATTTACAGCAACTTATCTTATATTCTGTTTATATTTAAGGATATTAATCCACACTAATATTCAGTTTAAACTAATTAGTGTAATATCCACGCCACTTACGAAATTTACAGTTCTGGTAAATCTCAAACACCCAATAAAAATAGACAGTTTTAGGAGATACATACATGTCGGAAGTTACACGCGAGCAAGTAGATGCAGTCTTACAAAGCATTCAAGAGCGCTATCTAGAAAAAGATCTAGTTGCTGCAAATATTGTTAAAGATGTTGATATTAAAGGTGATACGGTTTTTGTTCGTCTAGAGCAAAACTACCCGGCTGGTGGTTACAGAGATGAATTGGCTGATGAAGTTAAAGCTAAATTAGAAGCCGAGGCTGGTATCTCAAAAGCTGAAGTCACTGTTGAACAAAAAATAGCAGCACATACGGTGCAAAAGAGTCTTAAGCGAATCGAAGGTATCAAAAATATAATCGCTGTGGCGTCTGGTAAAGGTGGTGTGGGTAAATCGACCACTTCTGTGAATATTGCATTAGCACTGGCTGCGGATGGCGCATCGGTAGGTATGTTAGATGCTGATATTTATGGGCCAAGTCAGCCACGTATGCTGGGTATTTCTGGTCAGCCTGAATCTCCAGATGGAAAAACACTTGAGCCTATGGTGAATTACGATATCAAAGCGATGTCGATTGGTTTTCTAGTTGAAGAAGATACGCCAATGATCTGGCGTGGTCCGATGGTTACTCAGGCACTTGAGCAATTACTAAATGATACAAACTGGGGTGAGCTGGATTACCTGATTGTTGATCTTCCTCCTGGAACGGGTGACACACAGCTAACCTTATCGCAGAAAATCCCTGTGAGTGGTGCTGTAATCGTGACTACGCCTCAAGACATTGCATTGCTGGATGCGCGTAAGGGTCTAAAAATGTTTGAGAAAGTGGAAGTGCCTGTTCTTGGTGTGGTCGAGAATATGAGCATTCACATTTGTAGCGAATGTGGTCATGCTGAACATATCTTTGGCGAAGGCGGCGGTAAACGTATGGCGGATGAGTCAGATGTTGATTATCTTGGTGCATTGCCTTTGGATTACACAATTTGTCAGCAAGCTGATGAAGGTAGACCGACGGTTGTTGCTGATCCTGATGGAAAGATTTCCGAGTTGTACAAAGAAATCTCTCGTAAAATGTCAGCTAGACTAGCGTCTAAGGGTAAAGATTACAGTACTAAGTTCCCGAATATCGTTATTCAAAATACTTAATAGTGAGTTTACATTTAGCTTAGAAGCGACTGTTTAGCAGTCGTTTGCTAGCTGTTTGTTTCGAAATGCCCCATAAGGTTTCTTATGGGGCATTTTTGTTTTAATATAACGCTGATTTTTAAGCATTTATGATCTATTTATAGATCCATTCTTATCATTTTATTATCAATAATAAAGGGCCTACAAAATAATGAGAAAAACTCACCCCCCCACTTATAGCCACTTTTTTAGCCAGTCTATTTACGCTAAGCTTTTAGTCGTGGTACTTGCCGCTTTTCTTTCAGCATGTTCATCTGGTGGTATCAAAGGCTTTGTCGAACAGCCAACCATTCAAGTACACAAAGTAGAGATGGGAAATTTCAGTCTAAGTGGCGGTAGTGCTACTTTTGTTTTAGATATTCAGAATCCAAATAGCTTTGCTATTCCATTAACTGGTCTGGATTACGGTTTACGTCTAAATGGTGTTCAAGTCGCTGAAGGCAATAAATCAGAGCGTGTCACTATTGGTGCAAAACAAAGCCAAAAGTTAGAAATTCCATTACAATTCAGTTTTAGTAATATGCTGAATATGTTGCCAGGTTTATTACGGAATCGAAGTGTAAATTATGACCTTGGTGGATCAATCCATTTACCTTGGTTTAAGATACCTTTCAATCGCGCCGGTAGCAGCATTATCCAGTAATATCCAGTAAAAGGGTTATATTCCCTCACTATAACTATTAATCAAGTAGAGAACTTATGAGTATAAAGTCTGATAAATGGATCCGCAGAATGTCGGAACAGCAAGGCATGATTGAGCCGTTCGAAACGGGTCAGGTGCGTGAGAAAGATAACCAGAAGATCGTTTCTTACGGAACATCAAGTTATGGTTATGATGTACGTTGTGCGGATGAGTTTAAGATATTTACCAATATCAATTCAGCGATTGTAGATCCAAAGGCGTTTGATGAAGACAGCTTTGTTGATATCCAATCAGACGTTTGTATTATTCCGCCGAACTCATTTGCATTGGCACGTACTGTTGAATATTTCAGGATTCCAAGAAGTGTGTTGACGGTGTGTCTGGGTAAATCAACCTACGCGCGTTGCGGTATTATCGTGAATGTAACGCCTTTAGAACCAGAATGGGAAGGACACGTAACCCTGGAATTCTCAAATACATCACCACTCCCTGCGAAGATTTACGCCAATGAAGGTGTAGCACAAATGTTGTTTTTTGAATCCGATGAAATTTGTGAAACATCTTACAAAGATCGTGGTGGAAAATATCAAGGTCAGCAAGGCGTTACATTACCTAAGACTTAATAGTTGTACTGGTAGTTGATGTAGTGCTGATATTGTTGAATTAGTTATTTAAGCTACAAAAAAAGTGCCTAAAAGTAGGGGGGTGACTTTTTATACTACTGACAACTACTACAACTATAATTAAACCTATTCCTGTTTCTTTTCAAAAGGCTCACTTATGAATTCAGAAAAAGTCATATTCGCATTTTTCATTGTGTTGGCACTGACACTTAACTTCGGTTTTTTTCTGGGTGGTATGGACAATGCCAGTCATCATAATATCTATGAACTCTATGCAGCATTAGTTGTTAGCTTGATTTCTACTATTTTAAAAGTGGGTGATCGTACTCATCTGGGGGCAGTTTTTCTGGCGACTAGCCTGGTCGCAGATTTACAGTTAATCGCCGCTGCGGTTGTCTGGGGCTATACTGAGCATGTGTCAGGCACCTCTCTCAATGGTGAAACCTTATCAATAGTCGTATCTCTCTCCGGTGGTGCTTTACTGGCTAATATAATTTCGGTCATTTTATTAGTGTCAGAAACTATCACAGTTCGCAGATAATAGGTCGTGAACCTTGATCTAGCCTTCATTAGTTTGAATCATGTCTAGTTTATTTCATATTCTGTTTCGGCGGTTGCGTTCGCCGCTGATTGTACTAGTTGCAGTCTATTCGATTTCTATACTGGGTTTCGTACTGATACCTGGTGTCGATGATCAGGGGGCTCCATGGGACATGTCTTTTTTCCATGCCTTCTATTTTGTCAGCTTTATGGCAACCACCATTGGATTTGGTGAAATACCCTACGCCTTTACCGATACGCAACGCTTCTGGGCGTTAATCACGATGTATGCCACGGTTGTCGCCTGGCTTTATTGCATTGGTATGCTGCTCAGCATTTTCCAGGATGCCGTATTTCGACAACAATTACGAATTAATAGTTTTCGCAGACGTGTAGGCAATATCCGCGAACCTTTCTATATCGTCTGTGGTTATGGTGATACTGGCACGCAATTAACGCGATCGTTAACCAACGAACATATTTTGTGTGTCGTTATTGATATCGATGAAAATCGTATTACTGAACTGGAAGGAGATGATTTTAAATCGCCTGTATTCGCTCTTTGTGCGGATGCTTCTCAATCCGAATACCTGGAGATGGCAGGCGTTACCCATCGATGGTGTCAGGGTATGGTGACTCTCGCTAATGATGATACGGTCAATTTGACGGTAGCCATTGTGGCGCAACTGTTGAATCCCGATTTACGATTGATTGCACGTGCAGAGACACCGGAGGCAGAGGCCAATATATTGTCTTTCGGTGCGAATGAAGTCATCAATCCGTTCGAGACCTTTGCCTCGCGACTGGCATTAGCTATCCGATCACCCAGTCTTTACTGCTTATATGACTGGATGACTGGGATTACGCATCAAGTGATGAAAGAACCACCAGATTTAGAGCCAGGATTATGGATCATCTCTGGTTTTGGTCGTTTTGGAAATTCACTGTATGAGCATCTGGATGATGAAGATGTAGAATTACGGGTCATTGAATCAGATAGGTCTATACGAGATCTACCCGCTGGAACCGTTATAGGTCGCGCAACCGAAGCCGCCACCTTGCGCAAAGCTGGAATCAAAGAAGCGGTTGGAATTATAGCGGGTACTAATGTTGATGCGAATAACCTATCAATCCTGATGACCGCATTTGAAGAAAACCCCGATCTATTCAGAGTGGCGCGTCAGAATGAAGATAAGAATGCGCACCTTTTTGAAGCGGCACATCTGAATATGGTGATGCAACGAGGTAGTGTTATATCCAATACTATCTTTGCTCTAATTAAAACGCCGTTACTTGGTGATTTCTTGCGCATTGTTTCGCGTTTTAAAAATGATCGCGCCAATGAATTAGTCAGTAGCATTATTGGTGTTGTCGAAAATGATATTCCTGAGCTATGGGAATTATCAATCAATGCCGAACAAACTCCTGCCTTACATAAAGTGTTACAAAATCAACAACTACTGGTTTCTGATATTTTATACGGAATAAAAACGGTTGAGGAAGGATCTACAAATTATCAAAAGAAATCGCTTCCGCTTTTTTTGCGAAGAGGTGATGGCAATGTGATTTTGCCAGAAGGTAATCGTTTCATAAAAGAAGGCGATCGCTACCTGATGTGTGGAAGTACAGCAGCTCGAGATTGTATGATCCACAGTCTTAAAAATATTAATTTGCTGGAGTATATTTTAACCGGCGAAGATAAACCTACTGGCTGGGTTTTAAGAAAGCTCTGGGAGCGCAGGCATAACAAGTACAATAGCAAAATAAATGTTGTTGATGATCTAATGATTGAAGAGAGTCAATCTGATAATGAGCTCGACAATGAAAATACAGATAAGAACATTGCTGACAAAGCAGATAATCAATTATTGGATGAAAAGAAGCTGTCAGAAAATCAAAAGAAAAAACAGCCAGAAGATTTACCAGTAAAAGACATCAATAAAGAGGATTAGAGTAAATATGAATAAAGATAAAGTCTCTGTATTGTTTGTTTGTATGGGTAATATCTGCCGTTCTCCCACAGCAGAAGGTGTGTTTCGTCATACCGTAAAACAACGAAATTTACTGGATAGTATTGATATCGATTCCGCGGGAACTCACGCTTATCATATTGGTGAACAACCAGATTCACGCTCGCAAAAGACAGCATTAAGTAAAGGCATTGACCTGTCTAGCCAGACAGCCAGAAAAGCAGTTGTTGAAGATTTTAATGGTTTTGATTATATCATCGCTATGGATCGCTCTAATTATGAAAACCTTAAACATCTAGGTGAACAGTCTGAATATGATCGAAAAGCCAAGCTACACCTGTTTATGGAGTTCACTTCAGTATGGGATAACGATGAAGTGCCTGATCCTTATTATGGTGGAGACAATGGTTTTGACCAGGTCTTTGATATGGTGCAAGCAGCTGCGGAAGGTTTATTGGAACATATTATAAAGAATGATCTATAGGACTGATGATTTGACCATGTTTATATAATCTATTGAGTGTTTGAGAATAAGTTTGGATTTCATATAAACAAGAAAAGCCCAAGAGTTATTCACTTTTGGGCTTTTTCATTTGAGCTTATTGCTAATATCTAATCATCTCAGATTAAATTGCTCATGAGCTTATTCACTGACTTCTTGCGAAGGTGTTTTAGATTCTGGTTTCTTCACCACAACTTCTACTGGTTTCTCTGAATTTTCAGGCGCATTAGCAGAAGAAGATCTTTTCTTAGTTGTAGTACTCGCCGCTACAGGAGCGGTAGTTGGTGATTTAACCACCGCTTCACTAGCTTTGTCTGCTGCTTTTGGGGCAGCAGTTTCGCTTTCCGTTTTCTTCGCTTTAGCTGGAGCACGTTTTTTGGGAGCAGGCTTTTTAGTCGCACTCGGCTTTGCCTTGGCTTTTGCAGAAGTATTCGCTTTATCTGCCGTATCATCCTTCTTCGCTGTTGTTTTACGACGAGTCGTTGTGGTTGAGGTTTTAGCCGTAGCTGGTTTAGCAGGAGTAGATGTCTCAGTGCCTCTGGTTTCTGATGTTTTAGCCTCTGTAGAGGATTCCTTAGCTGGAGCTTTTCTCTTTGCAGCTGGCTTTTTAGTGGTACTTTTAGCCTCAGCAGATTTAGCTTCAGCAGGTTTTACATCTGCAGGTTTAGCTGATCTAGATCTTCTGGTTTGAGTTTTTGTCTCAGCTTTAGCGGTTTCTGGCCTGGATTCAGCAGTTGTGCTTTTCGTTTTCGTTTCTACAGAAGTATTATCTTTATTATCAGTTACTGGTTTATTGGCCGTATCAGCCGTTGAAGGCTTACTTGTCGATGTAGATTCAGAAGTTGAAGCAGATGATGACTTTGAAGTCGGTGCTTCTGAAGTCGATGATTTAGCTGCTGCTTTATCTGTGCCTGGCTTTTTAGTCGATTTAGGAGAAGCAGGAATTTTAATCTCGATGGGAGATTGATCCTGTTGAACTTCTGCTTGTTTAGTCGTCTCATTAGGCTTGGTATTGTCTTTTTCGAACTTAGGCTTACGGTTTTGTTTTGGCGCTTTATTTTCCTGTTTTGCTCTAGCTTGATTGGCAGGCTGGTTATTCTGATTGCCAGCATTCTCAGCTACTGAATTTTGCTTGTTATCAACTTCTGCAGCGTTATTCTTCTGGTTTTGTCTTGGTCTGTTATTGTTACGCTTACCTTGCTGCCTAGGAGCCTGTGACTTGGTGTTATCTTTTATATTGCCATTAGCTTGGTTGTCATTAGCCTGGGATGCATTTGGCTGATTGTTATCCTGAGTAGGCTTATTCGCATTATTGCCTTTGGCGTTTGGATTAGCATTCTGATTGCGATTATTTTTATTTGCATTCTGATTGCTGTTAGGCTTTCTGCGATTATTATTTGAACGATTGTTATTGTTACGAGAATTAGTATTACGCGTTCGATTGTTACTGCTATTACGAGCTGGTTCTGGTTTCTTTTCTGGGCGTTGACGAGTCTTTGGCTCTTCTACAGCTTCCTCGACTTTCTTGCTGCCGAATAGAGCACTGAATATACGAGTAACGACACCAGGGTTTTTCGTTTCCGCGATAGCTTGAGGTGCAGGAGCAGGGCTAGCAGGAGTTACATTGCTAACTACCGCAGTTTCTACTGATTGCGGCATAGTTTCTTTGGTGCTTTCTGGCTGCACTTCTGGCTTGGTTATTTGCTTGTAGCTTTGAACCGCTGAATCTTCTACATCGCTTTCTTTGCGACGAATAATCTCGTAATGAGGAGTTTCCAATTCTGGGTTAGGTAATACAGTCAGTTGAAGATTATGGCGCGCTTGACTTTCAGTCAGGCTTTTACGTTTTTCATTGAGAATAAACGTCGCAACTTTAACCGGTGTTTGAGCAACTACTTCAACCGTTCCCTCCTTCATCGCTTCTTCTTCCATGAGGCGAAGAATAGATAGAGCCATTGACTCTATACCACGGATGGTACCTTGACCACTACAGCGTGGGCACACAATCTGGCTTGATTCTCCTAATGAAGGACGAAGTCTTTGACGAGACATTTCGAGTAATCCGAAACGCGAAATACGCGAGATTTGTACTCTAGCGCGATCCACTTTCAAAGCATCGCGTAACTGGCGTTCAACAGCGCGCTGGTTTTTATTGGGTTGCATATCGATAAAGTCGATAACAACTAAACCACCAAGGTCACGAAGACGTAATTGTCTTGCTACTTCGTCGGCTGCTTCAAGGTTGTTGTTTAGTGCTGTTTCTTCAATGCTGCGGCCTTTGGTAGCTCGCGCAGAGTTAACATCAATTGATGTTAGTGCTTCAGTGTGATCGATCACTATTGCACCACCAGAAGGGAGAGTCACTTCACGGTGGAATGCAGATTCGATTTGGTGTTCTACCTGATAACGGCTGAATAAAGGCACATTGTCAGTGTAGTGCTTAAGCTTGTTTAGGTTATGCGGCATAACAGCATTGATGAAGTCATGTGCCTGTTGATAAACGCGCTCATTATCAATAATGATTTCGCCAACATCTTTACGGAAGTAATCGCGCAGTGTTCTGATGATTACATTGCTTTCCTGATATAGCAGGCTTGGTGCCGTTGTTTGCTCATGCGCGTCTTTAATAGCCGCCCAAAGCGTTTTCAGGTATTCCATGTCCCACGTAAGTTCTTCTAACTCACGTCCAACACCAGCAGTGCGAACAATCGCTCCCATGCCTTCGTCGAGATCTAATTGATCAAGTATTTCACGAATCTTGTTTCTGTCGTCGCCTTCAATTCTACGTGATACGCCACCCGCTCTTGGGTTGTTTGGCATCAGTACTAAATAGCGACCTGCTAAGCTAATTTGAGTAGTAAGAGCAGCACCTTTGTTGCCGCGTTCTTCTTTGTCTACCTGGAGTAATACTTCCTGACCTTCTTTGATTACATCAGAGATTGATGGGCGACCTTTGTTCTTATCGTTTTTCTTCGATTTAGACTGGTTCCAGTATTCGCGTGAAATTTCTTTGAAGGGTAGGAAGCCGTGTCTTTCAGCGCCGTAATTTACGAATGCTGCTTCTAGACTAGGTTCAACTCGGGTGATTATGCCTTTATAAATATTGGCTTTTTTCTGTGCTCTAAAGGGATGTTCGATGTCTAGATCATAAAGATATTGGCCATCGACCATTGCAACGCGTATTTCTTCTTGTTGTGTCGCGTTTATTAAAATTCTTTTCATGGGTGTACGTTTCCTGTTTTGTATCGGAATTAACCGATGCTACAGCTCACGTATTGCCAGTCAGGATAGGTCTGTTAACGTTCAAAAAACGGTACTAACGATTTCTATCTACACAAAAAACCACTATAAGACGCCAATTAAGGTGCTTAAAAATGTATTTTAAAATACACACTAATATTAAATAAGCTATTTTATCTTATAGCTTTAGAACTAATTTCTTGAGAATCCCTGTTTGGTTTTTAGCCCAATCCTGTTTTCAGGTTATTGTTATAACTACAAAATGACTACAAATGTCTCTACAAAATAATTACAAATTTTTAAATAATGATGTGTAAGCTTTGAAGATAATTTTATGTTATTAGCTTCAAAATTGTTCTAATTGGCAAGGAGCTGCGTCCTTTAATTATTTATCTGTTTGTCATTTCGACCAGATAAACGCTGTCGTTTAAATCAAGTTGATATAAGATATATCTGATCTTGATTAAGTAAATCTTTAGATTTCAAAAAATACATTAAAATCAGTTATTAATTATATCAATATGGAGGTTTTTCCACAACAATTAAAATATCACTTGTGTAAACTCACTCCCATGAAAAAAGCATCAGAAGCAAATACTAAAAAAGTACAAGAGACCGATAAAAAACGTGTTTCTGATCAAGATAATAAAAAATCCATGCCTGAAAACGTATTAGTGCATAAAGTAAGATTTGTAACCATTGATGCTTCTCATGCCGGTCAACGTATCGATAATTTCTTATTAAGAGAATTAAAAGATACGCCTCGGTCTTACGTTTACCGTATTTTGCGTAAAGGTGAGGTCAGGGTTAATAAAAAACGCGCTAAACCTACCTTAAAATTACAAGATCAGGATATCGTTCGAATTCCACCGGTGTATTTACCGGTTAAAGAAAAACAGGAAACTGTCCCTAAATCGTTTCTAGACACTTTATCAGAGTCAATAATCCATGAAGATGACGATATTATATTGATCAATAAATCTTCAGGATTAGCTGTTCACGGTGGATCTGGTGTGCGTTTTGGTCTTATAGAAAGTTTTAGGCAATTACGCCCTGAATTACCCTTTGTAGAACTGGTGCACCGACTTGATAAAGAAACCAGTGGCATAGTAATGTTGGCTAAAAGTAGGGGGGTGCTCTTAGAATTACATGAAATGCTTAAGCAGAAACAAATCAATAAGTTCTACCAGACGTTAATATTGGGTAAATGGCAGGGCGGCAAGCAGCATATTAAGAATCATTTACAGCGAAACCGTGGCAGTAAGCAAAAAGTAAGAGTCGTCAAAGATAAAAATTCAGATAAAGCCAAAGAATCTGAAAGTATCTTCAGGCCAATAAAGCTCTATCAACAATATAGTTTGATGGAAGTAGAGCTCCTCACGGGGCGAATGCATCAAATCAGAACACAGCTTGCAGATTTAGGTAACCCAGTCATGGGCGATTCACAATACGGTGATTTTGCGGCAAATCGTGCGGCGAAAAAAGATATCGGATTGAAACGTCTTTTCTTGCATGCTTATCATTTGAATTTTAAGCTGAATAGTAGCGGTAAGGTTTATGATTATAAAATAGACTTACCAAAGGAACTGACTGCTGTAATAGAGCAACTTAGATAATTTCTTTAGATTACTTTTTTAAATTACTTTATAAATAACTGAAAAATATGGATAAATACTCACTACTGGTGTTTGATTGGGATGGAACCTTAATGGATTCCAAAGTACAAATCGTTAACTGCATGCAATCAGCGATTACAGAATTAAGTCTGGAAGCACGAAGCAATGAGCAGATTAGCAATATCATAGGTTTGGGTCTTGAAGAAGCGATTATCGCCCTCTACCCAATTCTAAAACCTAAAGAAGTGCAGCATGCCGCTCAGACATACCGAGAGCACTATTTATTCAAAGATAAGACACCTAGTCCGTTATTTTCTGGAGTGGAAGACGTTTTAGTAGGGCTAAAAGAAAAAGGCTATGAATTAGCCGTAGCCACAGGTAAATCACGACGTGGTTTAGATAAAGGATTATCCGAGACGGGTTTACATCAGTATTTCCCGATTACGCGTTGTGCTGATGAAACGCGTTCTAAACCACATCCACAGATGCTTGAAGAAATTCTGGTCGATTACAATACCAATGCTAAACAAGCACTGATGATTGGTGACAGCGAATATGATTTGCAGTTAGCAAATAATGCCAAGGTTGATGGGTTTGCGGTGAGTTACGGCGTGCATGATTTGTTGAGATTGCTTAAACAGGGGCCCGTAGGGTTTATTGATGATATCAACCAACTGCCGAAATGGTTAAGCGATCACGCTTAAAGACACTTTTAACACAAAGAAAAAAGTGCCTATAAGTACGGGGGTGTCTTTTTAGATGTGGTTACTTCAGATTTAAACCAGAGTTTACCTTATCGGCAACATTGTCTGCGGCAACATGATAATCAGGATCTTCAACAACATTTACTTCTACCAAAGGTCCAGCCTTTTTCAATAACACTCGACATTCTTTGCTCAGGTGTTTTATATGGAGTCGTTTACCGGCACGATCATAGCGGTCCGCCAGTTTATCGATCGCTTCTATAGCTGAATGATCAGCAATACGTGAATTTTTGAAATCAACCACCACATCATCGGTATCTTCTCTAGGTGTAAATATTTCCTGGAAGTTACTGATAGAGGCAAAAAACAACGGCCCGGTAATCTCATAGACTTTGTTGCCCATGCGGTCTATTCGTACTTCTGCATCAATGTGTTTCGCGTGTTCCCAGGCAAAAACCAGGGCAGAAAGAATGACACCAATGATTACCGCAAGAGCCAGGTTATCTGAGATAACAGTGATTGCAGTTACAGCTACGATAATCAACCAGTCGGTAATTGGAATTTTGCCCAGCAAACGCAAGCTACCCCATTCGAATGTTCCGATAACTACCATGAACATAACGCCTACTAGCACTGCAATTGGAATCACTTCAATCAGCGATGAGGCGTAGAGAATAAAGATGAGTAAAAATATCGAAGCTGAAATACCTGAAAGGCGACTTCTACCGCCTGACTTGATATTGATAATACTCTGACCAACCATTGCACAACCACCCATACCGCTGAACATGCCTGTTACTGTGTTGGCAACACCTTGACCGATACATTCGCGATTAGGATGACCAGTGGTTTCTGTTAATTCATCTACAAGATTTAGCGTTAATAAACTTTCGATTAAGCCAACAAGCGCCATCACAATTGCATAAGGGAAAACGATTTTGAATGCTTCCCAGGATAGATCAACTTCTGGCAAATGGAATGGAGGGAAAACACCTTTGATAGAAGCCATATCAGCTACAGTGCGCGTATCAAGGTTAAGACCAATAACGAGCAATGTACCAACGATAATCGCAGCAAGTGTTGAAGGTACTGCTTTGGTAAAGCGAGGGAGTAACTGAATAATTGCCATAGTAAGCACTATTAAGATAATCATAATATAAAGTGCTGAACCAGTAATCCATTCGTGAGTATCGTTAGGCCCTGGAACTTTAAAGTGCTCAAACTGGGCGATTAAAATCACCAATGCCAGACCATTTACAAAGCCTAAGAAAACAGGGTGAGGAACCAGTCGAATAAATTTACCCATTTTCAAAATGCCGAAAATGATTTGGATTAAACCCATCATCATAACGGCGGCAAATAGGTATTCTTGGCCATGCTGTAGTACCAGCGTGCCGACTACTACGGCTATTGCTCCTGTGGCACCAGAAATCATTCCAGGTCGACCACCAACAATGGCGGCTATTAAACCTACAGTAAAAGCGGCATATAAACCGGTTAGAGGATGTAAATGTGCAAGGATGGCGAAAGCTACTGCTTCTGGAACTAAGGCGAGTGCAACAGTAAGCCCCGAAAGTAGGTCGTTTTTAATACTTTCTGGACGGTGTGAAATTATGCTAAACATGTGAAATTACTTGGCTTGATGATTTTGGGCGCAAGTATACAGTTTTTAAATAAAGATAATACCTATTAGCTGAATATAAGATAAGTAAGTTTCTTTATTAGTAAATTCTTAGCGGTTGTCACTACGATATATACAAAAAGAGCTTCCATATCGGAAGCTCTTAATTCTTTAATTAGAGGTTAGTCATCTATTGTAAGCAAGAAAATTTGGTTTTTGTCGGAAAGTTTAATTTGATAATTCTCATAGTGTCATCAGCTAAACCTGTTTTACCCAGTTTTCTTGATGCGCAGACTTTGATCTGAAGTGCTTCAATTACAGCAGGCGTACCCTGATGATGCTTGATTGTATAATCTGCACGATTAAAAGCTGCGAGGTAAGCGCCGCGTTTCATATAATATTTAGCGATATTTACTTCTGATTCACCCAGTGTGTTTTTTAAATAATGCATGCGTTTTCTAGCATCAACGGCATAAGGGCTTTTTGGGTGTCTAGTGATTAGCGTTGAGAAATCCTGAAACGCTTCTTTTTGGCGAACACCATCTAGATCAGAGAAATTACGTGGGAATACTTTATCGATAATGCTTCCACCACGACTATAATTAACCAGACCTCTCAAATACAAAGCGTAATCCATGCGTGGGCTTCTTGGATAAACACGCATATAACGATCGATTGTGTCTAAAGCAGTGTCTGGCTCATCATATTTGTAGTAAGCATAAGCTTGTTCTAATAAAGCCTGTTGTGCATAACGACCTAGTGGGTATTTCGCTTCCAAAGCTTCATATTTTTTAATCGCTTCTTCGTAGTTCTTGGAGTCCATCGAAATTCTGGCGTCTTTAAATAATTGCTGAGCTGTAGCTTTTGAATCTTCTGCTGATATATTTTTCTTCTTTTGTGAGCATGAGCTAAGCATTACCGAAAGAAATATCATCACTGCAATTATCCAAATGGAATTAGAATTGTTGTGATTAATAGAAGGTTTAAGTGTGTTCATGAAAGGCCCTTGGTTATTATGTACTTGTTTTATTTTTCACTTCTTTTATCTGCTTAATTATACAGCAGTTTAATTATTAGAACAGTATTACAACATTATGAATAAATATTACCTTATAATTGGAAGTTGTTTGCAGAGAAGCGGTCAAAAATAACAGTGAATATGAGTAATAATGAAAAAAATAGTCAAAATAATCATAACGAGAATGACAATGATAATGAAACACAGCCAGAAATGAGTACGAACACAAATGATCAGATATGTTTTTCTATTCCAGAAGAATATCTAGGCGAAAGACTAGATCGCGTAGTTGCTGAACTCTGCCCACAATTTTCTCGTAGCCAATTACAGAAATGGATTAAATCTGGCGATATTCGGATTAATAACAAAGCGGGTAATGTCAGAGATAAAGTCGTGGGTGGCGAAGAAGTCATTGTAACACCGGTATTGCAGCAACAAACGTATGATTTACCAGAAGCAATTAAACTAGACATAGTTTATGAAGATGACCATTTATTAGTTATTAATAAGCCTGCTGGTTTAGTAGTGCATCCAGGAGCAGGTAACCAGAGTGGCACACTGGTTAATGGACTGCTTGCACATAATTCAGCACAAGAGAATTTACCAAGAGCAGGTATCGTGCATCGTTTAGATAAAGACACCACGGGTTTGATGATGGTGGCAAAAACCTTAGAAACGCATACTGCACTAGTTAATCAACTCCAGGAACGTGAAGTTAAAAGAGAATATTTAGCACTAGTTTGCAAAGAAGTGATTGCTGGCGATACCATCGAAGCCAATATAGGTCGTCATCCACAAGATAGAAAAAAGATGACAGTGTTGACGAACGGTGGCGGCAAAACAGCAATTACGCATTATCGCGTAGAGCAAAAGCTATTCCATCACACCTTGCTTCGAGTAAATCTAGAAACAGGTCGAACTCATCAAATACGAGTGCATCTGGCGTGGAAGCATATGCCTATATTGGGTGATAGAGTTTATGGTGGGCGATCACGCGTACCAGCGAATATTGATGAAGAGTTACGCGAACTATTACAAAAAATGAATCGTCAGGCATTACATGCAACGCGTCTAACAATCATGCATCCACACACCCAAGAAGAAATGTCATGGCAAGTGGATATGCCAAAAGATATGCAATATTTGGTGGACCGCTTACAGATTGTAAAATCTGATTAAATTTAAACACAGATTAATACTTATAGAAAAACCGCCTAAAAGTAGGGGGGTGACTTATATTTATTTATCTAGCTTTAGATAAACTCAGCCATAAACCTAATGCGATGCAACACCCACCGACTAGATGGAATAACTGGATTTTTTCTCCAAGAAAGACAACGGCTAAAATAGCCCCAAAAAATGGCATCAGATGGATAAATTGTCCGCCTTTTGCCGCACCAATTATATTTAACCCATATATCCATGCAAGATAAGCCACAATAGAAGGAAATACCGCTATATAAAATACAGCTTTAATCATGGTGCCATTCCATACAATATCGGGCTCATTAAATGGATTCCATAATGTAATGGGATACAGAACTGTAGAGCCTATAAAAATAATAGTTGTTAAAAATGCAATAGCAGACATTTCTTTGGGTTTTAGATATTTTAGAAGTATCGAATAAAGCGCCCATACTAGAGCCGCTAATAGCATCCAAAGATCGCCTATATTGATGGTTAGATGCTGGATCACGGCAATATCTAAACGGGTAATAATTGCGACCACACCGAGCAACGACACCAGAACACCGAGAACTTGTTTAAGGGTTATTTTCTCTTTAAAGAAAACAACAGATATCACAAAGATAAAGATCGGAATAAACGAGTTGAGTAAGGTGGCATTGGTTGCCGTGGTGTATTGCAACGCTATATAAGCAATGGAGTTAAAACCAGTGATACCTAAAACAGCCAGCAGTGTAATACCCCAGAAATGTGACTTGATAATATGGCGTTGCTGCCAGATCGGTTTGATCGCAAAAGGAAGTAATAGGAAAAAAGCGAGCATCCAGCGTGAAAAGGATAATCCCAAAGGTGCGTTTGCATCCGCTACTGCTCTTCCGACTACAAAATTACCAGACCAGAATAATGGGGGTAGCAATAATATAAAGTAAACGCCCAGCCCGTGATTTACAGAATCTTTGTTCATTTTTACCGCTTATTTTAGATGTGAATTTAAGTTAGAGATTAATTAATTTGTTCTTCTTGAGAATTAATTATCTTCCATGGCCTGTAAGGTTCTTGAAGAGAATTCGCGTCGATATATTACGCGTGTTACTAATAAAGTAGCAGCAATAAAAACAAAGGGATGTATAAACCAGGCTAGTGCGGCTAAGGCGTATTCAAAACCACGCATTCCGTCAACAAAATGACGACTTGCACGATTAATGACGACGCCTAATTTTTCCGCGTAAGCGAACATTTGTTGGTTCTCATCAAATATACTCGGAGCAGCTCCAATCATTATGACAGTATAGTTATATTGCCTGATTGACCAAACAAGTTTGAAGAACACAAATATAAAGATAACAGTAATGAGTAATAATTTTATTTTCCAGAACGAAGCTGAAACATGCATAGCGAAAGGAATATCGTCTACTACTTTTATGGCTTGATCAATAACACCGAATACCGCAATTAAACTCGCAAGTACCAGTAAGCTAGTAGAAGCAAAGAATGAAGAGCTGCGCATCAAATGACCAACAAGAGCAACATCGGATATGCGGTTTTCCCTCTCGAGTAAATTATGCATCCATTGATTGCGGTAGCTCTTTGATAAGCTATAAAGGGTATTTTTTTCTTTGGTTTTATAATGATTACTTATCCAGTTGATACTGAACCAGGATAATAGAAATAATAAAATTGCAAAGATATCCGACAAGGATATATCGGAAGGCATAAAGATTCCCCAATAAATAGACTTAAAAATATAGGGATAGTATAGATAAGTCTTGGATATAAATATCCAAACTTTTATTGTGATTTAAAATTTTTAGCTGTTTACAAAACGAATAGGGATATTTCAAAACATATTCATGCCCCCAAATTACGAAAAGCAATTTCGATAGTATTTATCAGTTTTTTTCGACTTTTACTTAGTTCTTATTTTACGAAACGCAATATATATAAAGCGCAACATAATTAATACGTATTAATTTATGCTTTAATTGTAAAACTAGTCTAATAAATAATCGTCATCAAAAACTTCTTTCAGACTACGTTCTAGTGCTTTACGTTCTAGATAATCTTCGATGTTTCTGCGCACAACGTGTGCTTTGATTTTTTTGTCTGATTTGTCATCGCCACTGACTTCTTCCAGATTTGGAATTACTTCTTTATCATCTAAATCCGGATTTAACGTTTGATCATTGTATCTCATATTATTACCTTCCCCTGTTAGCAGTCTTATTGTTATTTGTTTTTTTAAAGCTATTTTTGATTAAAATAAGATAATTAGCTGAACTTATCTTGATATACATTACTAGTGTATGGGTTTCATTATAGTGACTCTAGCTTAACGCCAGATGAGCGGTAATAAAAAATATTAAATTTTATTTAATTTAATAAAAATTCTTTATCTTGTTGCGTAAGTAGTTGTTGTTGATCGTTTTTTAATACGCCATTTATATCGTTAGCCAGGTTTTCAACCGTCTTTAAAAGAATTGATACGGCCATTTTTCCGTCTATTTTGGTGTTTGGAAGCATAACAACGGATAAACCAGCGAGTTTTTTATTGCTTAAATCCTGGCTGGTCAATGTCCAGGGATCCACACCATTGGCAATTTTAAAAAGGCTTTTACTGTCTAATTCTTCATCGAAATAATGGTAAATATCATTTTCACCTAACTGCAGGCCATGTTTAGCTAAAGCGGGTTCGATTAAATTACCGTCTAAACCAGATTCATCATGCGCAGAAATAAACAGAACAATCTGTTGTTTGATTGGCTGAATATCGATACTTTGAGTGCTTGAATTAGAATCAACCGACTTTTTCAAAACACTTTTATCTGCAGCAGCAGACTTTACTTTTTCGTAATACACTTCAGTTTTTGCAGTCTTAGTGGGTTTGATTCCATCTCTTGCAGGAATATCATCAAGAATAGAAGTGAAAGGCTTACCATCGTCATCTTTAATATCAGGCAAAAGTGACACGTCTTTATTCGGCAATTTACTTTGAGAAATGCGGCTCAATAAATACAGCGCGATTATAAAAATAATGCCGACAATGGTGATTAAAATACTGGTTATATTCATCGTTTACTCGTGATTAGCCTTTTATAGTTTTTAGTTTATATACAAAGCGGGTTGCTTAACGCTTATTCTTCAACCATTCTGGATGCTTCATTTACATCTACACTTACCAATCTGGAAATACCAGGTTCGCGCATGGTGACACCGATTAAATTCTCGGCCAGCTCCATCGTTGTTTTATTATGCGTGATGAAAATAAACTGGACTCTGTCCGACATCTTTTTCACTAATTGGCAAAAACGTCCTACATTGGCTTCATCTAACGGTGCATCAACTTCATCTAGCATACAAAATGGCGCTGGGTTCAATTCAAAGATGGCAAACACCATCGCCACGGCAGTTAAGGCTTTTTCACCACCAGACATTAGGTGAATACTAGATATGCGTTTGCCCGGTGGTTGCGCCATAATCGCGATGCCGGTCGTTAACAGGTCGTCTCCGGTCATTTCAAGGTGTGCTTTACCGCCTCCAAATAATTGCGGGAACATATCCTGAATTCTCGAATTTACTTTTTCGAAGGTTTCTTTAAAGCGGCTTCTGGTGTCTTTATCAATTTTGGCAATGGCTGTTTCTAAAGTTTCAAGTGCTTCCATCAGATCCGCATCTTGCTTGTCGAGATATATTTTACGCTCACTTTGGGTTTTGAATTCTTCAATCGCTGCTAAGTTGATTGCCCCAAGTCTTGATACCTTAGTCTGTATGCTTTCCAATAAGTTCTTATGAGATTCCAGTGTGATGCTTTCATCTATCTCTTGTGAAAGCTCTTCTAGATTAAACTCGGTTTCATCAAACTGCTCTTGCAAGGTTTGCTCGCGAACACTGACTTCCTGCCATTCCATTTTTAGGCTTTCAAGTAACGTTCTAAAGCGTTCAACTTCCTGCTCAGCCTGATGTCTTTTCTGTTCCAGTTCTCTTACGGTATTATCGATTAGCTGTAATGCATCTCTCGATTTTGCTAATTCGGTTTCAACATCTTTGCGTTTTTCTAATTGTATTTCTAGTTGCTGTGTTGAAACTTCGACTGAATCGTTGTCTGCTGTTTTATCCTGTTCAACAAGTTGGATTTTTCGTTCTTGTAATAAACTTAAACGTTCATCAAGACGATTCAACTGTTGCTGCGCGCTGGTCTGAGTTGTCTTAAAACTCTCAACTCTAATTTGAGTTTGCTGAGTCTCACTGCCAAGTTGTCTGGTTTGTTCTTTTAATCGATTTACTTCTTCAACCAAAGGCGCGTCTTTGCCTTCGATATCCACTTTTTGAGACTCTAGCGTTTCTAATAGAGACAAAGCCTGATTGCGTAAAAGAGTCGCACTTTGATGAGACTCTTGATTTGTCATTTGCTGAACTTCTAATTCTTCAACTTCAGCAAGAACCCGTTGCTGGTTTGATTCAGTTTGTTTTATACGGTTTTCACTGGCGAAAATGACAGACTGTGCCTGTGATTCTTCACGATGTAATTCATTCAAACGTGTTTGTAATTCAGACTGTTGTTCTTCTAATGCTTTTCTTTGTTGCTGGCCATTTTCTAATGAATCTTCATGACTGTTTAATTGCTGTTTAGTATTTTCAATTTTAGCCAGTGTTTCATCGATTTGTTTCTGTCGTTCTAAAACACCTTCGTGTTTATTTCCAGAATCTTTGGCTTGTGTTTTTAACCAGTTTGATCCTAATAAAACGCCTTGTTTGGTGATGAAAACTTCACCAGCTTTTAATGACTGCTGATTTGAAATAGCATCTTCCAGTGAATCTGCGCATTTAAAGTTAATTAGTAAAGTGTGCAGGTAACTGGGCTTAGTCACTTTTTCAGCAAGGCTTCCCGTAAACGAATCAGAAAAACTGCCTGAAAGTGGGGGGGTGTCATTATCACTTTTAATAATGAAAGAAGCCGAAACATCTGGCGCATTTGCCATTAACTTTTTAAGTTGTTGTTGTGATTCTAACGGTTTTGACTGGAGTAAATCACCGAGGACGGTTTCTAATGCTTTCTCCCATCCAGATTCAATACTAATAGATTCAGCTAAAGGTGAAACATCGTCGAGTCCATTTTCTACTAACCAGTTCTTTAACTTTTTGGCGGCTTTGTTGTTACTGTCTTTACCTAAACCAGCGCGTTGTAAAACCTCAAGAGACGATAGTTTGCCACTCAAACCTTGTAGCTCAGAACGCGATTCCTGAATTTTATTTTGCAGTGATTTATTGTTTTCAATTTGAGCACTTAAAGCATCTTTGCAGCGGTTAAATTCTTCCTGAACCTGCGTTGATTTTTGCTTTGTTTCAGTCAGTAGTTGTTGCTGTTGAACTAGCTCTTCTTTATGTGACTCGGTATTGAAAATACCTTTATCCGTATTCAGTTTTATTAAACGACTGGCAACTTGTTGTAACTGGTTTTCCAACTGCTCCATACGAGCACGTTCAACCTGAGCCTGTTGTGCAGGTTCAGCGAGTTTCTGCTGTAAAGAATTCCAGCTAGACTGCCATTCGCTGAGTTTGGACTCTGCTTCGTTCAGCGCTTCTGTTGATTCAGTAAATGCCTGCTGTTTTTCGGCCAGTTGCGGTTCCAGTGTGGCTAATTCCTGTTGTGCCAGTTCGAATTGTCTTCGATCTTCTTCGGCATGCAGGTTCGCGGCATTTATTTCACTATCGACTTGATTTAACTCGCGTTGATGCCTTTCAGCGAGTTCTTTTTGATGTTGTATGTTTTGCTCTAAGCGTGAAATCTCAGCTCCAATTTGATAGAAATTAGCTTGTACCGTGTTGAAGTTTTCATTCGCTTCGATGTGTTCAGCACGTTTAGTTTCGATCTGGTTTTCTAGTGAACGCTGTTCAGAAAGTTGCGCCTGATGCGAGGTGGCTTTTTCGTTAATGGTATTTTCTCTAGTGAGAATATCCTGCTTCACTTTATTCAAGCGTAATAAGATTAATTCTGCACTGACGCGACGTTCTTCCTGTTTGAAGGTTTTAAACTTCTCTGCTGCTTTAGCCTGTCGATTTAAATGTGATAACTGCTTTTCTAGTTCTTCTCTTAAATCACTGAGACGATCAAGGTTTTCACGGGTATTTTTTATGCGGCGTTCTGTTTCACGGCGTCTATCTTTGTATTTAGAAATACCTGCTGCTTCTTCCAGAGTGTTTCTTAACTCTTCGGGTTTAGCTTCGATTAGCCGGGAAATCATGCCTTGTTCAATAATCGCGTAACTTCTGGGACCAAGACCTGTACCGAGGAAAATATCGGTAATATCACGGCGTCGACAGCGTGTGCCATTGAGAAAGTATTTAGATTGTCCGTCTCTTGAAATTAATCGTTTTATGCCAATTTCAGAGAACTGGGCGTATTCACCACCTAAAGTCGCATCGCTGTTATCAAAGAGTAATTCTATGGAAGCTTGTCCAATTGGTTTTCGCGCAGATGATCCGTTAAAAATAACATCTTCCATCGAAGCACCGCGCAGGTGTTTTGCCGAGCTTTCACCCATAACCCAGCGAACAGCATCGATGGTGTTTGATTTGCCACAACCATTGGGCCCAACAATACCTGTCAAATTGCTGCGCAGGTCTATTGTTGTGGGATCAACAAAGGACTTAAAGCCGGCGATTTTTATTTTGCTTAAACGCAATGTAGGGAAGGGGTAGTAAAGGACATAGGTGCACAATGATAGGTAAAGAACACGCGTGTTTCAATAAAAACATAAACTCATTTAATCGTGTTTTATCGCTATGGTTAAACAATGTAATTTCAGTGAACCCAGACACGGTAATCTGCCACTTAGTCTATCGACGAATAATAAGTTTCTATGTCTTGTTATTGCCAGCTCATGTATCGAATATGTAGTCGTCGACCCCCGCATTTTTTGCGAAGAAAGCAAAAAAATATTATGAGCTGAGCTATTAGTATTTATACCCTTGCTCAAAGAACATACAACATTTGTAACTTCAAAAATGGTTCATTAAAACAACTACCGTTTGTCTGCTGATATAGACCAAGCCACATTAGTTTATATCAGTGAGTTTTTGATTTAATTATTCTGTACAAATAAATATGCGAATACATCAATTTTTAAATACGAAAATGCAGGATGTGCATTTTTTAAAATTAATACACAAGGAGTTAGTGTGAACTTATATGTTGCAGAAGAAATGGGAAAGGGAAGTTCATATGTGGCACCGGACCCTCATTTTATAAGTACTATCGCTTTATTCTCCAGTAGCTTGCCCTGGGCACGCTTTAAAAAGTTTTTTGACACAAAAAAAATGGTTAATTTGTCAGGCAATGAACAATTAATCTTATTGCGTTTGGTGGCACTTCAAGAAGTACTTTGCCTGGATGATGATGGCTTACTGCGTTGGGCAAAGCATCAGCTGTTTTTATTCAGTTTTATGCAACCAGATTTCCAGCCAAAATTACCCACCAAAGAACTGCTCAATGAATTCAGGAATGAATTTGATAAAGTAGGTCTGTTAAAACCATTCAGAAAGCAATGTCAGCGATTAATTGCAGAACATGATAATCGTTTACCTCCTTTAGATGCAGATGAAAGCGTGGAAACTGCATCATTGCTTTCTACTGAAGATAAGACAACCGGAAGACAGCGCGTAAGTGATACCAAAGTAGATCTGCCAAATCTTCCTGCACATAATGAAGGTGATTGTCCAAATTGTGGAAGCCAAAACGTTATTAAGTTAAAACCTTCTCAAGAAGTTTCAAGTCTTCCTGATATTCGCTTTTTGCGTTGTCGCTTTTGCGGTAATACATTTAGAGAATAAGCCAAATACTCTTATGAGCTATTTTATATAAGCTAAGTTATCTAATAATACACGTTATAGAAAAAAGGCCTAAAAGTAGGGGGGTGACTATTTTTGTTTACTCTTCATTATGCAAATCAAGTATACAAATCTAATGTCGTTTCCAGAACCTAATCCCTTTCAAAACCGAAATCAATCATCCAGCATTGCTTGTAAATTAGAAATATAAGACTGTGCTGTTTCTTGCATTTTCTCGGGAGACACTTCTTCACGATCTGCCCAGACGACATTCGCGTCGGGTAACTCTTCTAAAAATCGGCTGGGTTCGCAACTGAGTCTTTCGCCAAATCTATTACGTGCTTTAGCGTAGGTGATACACAAATGCTTTTTTGCTCGGGTGATTCCCACATAGGCTAATCGACGTTCTTCTTCTAGTCCATCATCTTCCATACTATTGGCATGAGGCAGTATCTCTTCTTCTGCACCAATCAGGAATACATAAGGGAACTCCAAACCTTTTGCCGTATGCATGGTCATTAGGCTGATTGCGTTCTCTTCTTCCTCTTCCTGATTTCGCTCTAAAAGATCCATCAAACTCATGTGAGCAATGATTTCGCCCAAGGTTTCTTTGCCTTGGCCATCTTCGTAAAGACGTCTGGTCCAATCAATGATTTCATTGACGTTTGCCATACGCTGCTCTACCTGTTTATCAGAGCCAGAGACATTGTGTAGCCAGTCTTCATAGTCTGTTTCAGAAACTATTTTTTCTACGATGTCCTGAGGCTGGGTTTCGTGACTTTCTGTAATCAACTCATTGATCCAGTAGATGAAGCCTTTAACCCTGGCATGTGCTTTTTGTGAAACACGTTGTGCAAAGCCCATTTCCTGACTTGCAGTGAATAGACTGATATGACGTTCGTTCGCATAATTACCCAGTTTTTCCAGAGTGCTTGCACCAATAGATCTTTTGGGTGTGTTAATGACTCGCAGAAATGCTGCATCATCTGACGTATTCACTATTAATTTTAAATAGGCGAGTATGTCTTTGACTTCAGCGCGTTCAAAAAATGATTTTCCGCCACTGATTTTATAAGCGATATTGTTGGTTCTTAGGTATTTTTCAAATAAGCGACTCTGGTGATTGCTACGATATAGAATCGCCATATCCTGATATTTTGCCTGATCACGAAAGGTATATTTCATGATTTCACCAATCACTGTTTCTATTTCGTGCTCGGGATTTTTACAGGGTACGATCCTAATTTTCTCGCCTTCACCCAGACTACTCCATAATTTTTTGTCAAATAAGTGATCGTTATTTGCAATCAATGCATTAGCGCTATCGAGTATTAATGAGGTAGAACGGTAATTTTGCTCGAGCTTAACTACCTTCAAGGTCGGGTAATCTTCTTGTAATTGAGCGATATTTTCTGGTTTTGCACCACGCCAGGCATAGATTGATTGGTCATCGTCTCCCACAACCGTTAATTCTTTGCGCAAACCAGCGAGTAGTTTAACCAGTTCGTATTGGCAAATATTGGTATCCTGATATTCATCAACCAGTAAATAACGTAGTTTATTCTGCCATTTTTTTAATATTTCTGGTTGATCTTTAAACAGTTGTAGAGGAAGCAGAATCAAGTCATCAAAATCTATTGCATTGTAAGCTTTCAGTTGTCGCTGATAACTTCTATAGAGTTTGGCAGCATGTACTTCATGCGCAGATGTTGCTATCTCAAAAGCTCTTTCAGGTGAGACAAAGTCATTCTTCCAGCGTGAAATAATCCAGCGTGCATCATCATTATCTTCTTCCTGATCATCACTGACGACTTTATTCATGGTGAGTTCTTTGAGAATCGTAGAACTATCTTGTGCATCGAAAATGGTAAAGCCGGGTTTGTACCCTAATGCTTTAAATTCTTTACGGATGATATCCAGTCCCAGAGTGTGAAACGTTGATACAGTTAGCCCTTTACCTTCTTCTTTGGTAAGAATTTCGGACACGCGATGCTTCATCTCACGAGCAGCTTTATTGGTAAAAGTGATTGCTGCGATATTTTTAGCATCTACTTTGGCACTGCGAATCAACCAGGCAATTTTCTGTGTGATCACGCGAGTTTTACCTGTGCCAGCACCAGCTAGCACTAGAAGAGGTGATCCAATATGTTCAACAGCTTGCTGCTGTTGTGGATTCATTTGAGGTATATCTGCCACAAGTTGTACTTCTTGATAAAAAGAATCGCTATGGTAGACCTTGAATCATGCTTTTGCATTAGAAGTTTAACAATATTGTATTTTATTTTTCTGTTATTAAACAATAAGTAAAAAACTATCTGAAAGCCTTATATACCGCTAATCTATTCGCTTTGAAAATAAATGAATACTGCATTAATATAGAGTCATTGCATAGTAGCATGCAAACGACGATGCAAACATAGAACACATAGAACACATAGAACACATAGAACACATCGAAACATAATTTTAATAAAAATAATCGAGTTGTCGGGTTAACAATGAAAAAAGAAAAAGTCATCAGTATTATCAATAGTGCTATTGAATCACATGAAGTCTGGGTTAAACACGGCCAGATTCTAATCGATGGGTTAAACCTGGATACGGCCCAGGCTCCACTTGATTGTGAAGATTGCGAATTTCATCTTTGGTTTAATTCTAACGGTACAAGGTTAAGAAACTTTAGCTGGTACAAAGAAGTCAATGATATTCATACCAAATTCCATAAGTCTTACAGCGTTTTATACTATGAATCTATGCGAATGTATAACCCGAAGACGCGTGCTGAGTTGATTGAAAGATTCGATGATTTAAACGTGCATTCAAATGCCTATCAAAAGCTTTTAAAAGAAATACACGAAGAATTAGATGACATGATCGTTGCTGATTTTGAAGAAAAATTAGTCGATGAAGAAGTAGTGATTGAGGAAGAGCATCCCTCTGCAGCTGATTCTAAAGTTACTGAGGACGTTAAAGCAGATACTAAAGCAACTGAAGATAAGAATGTTGCTGAAAAGGAAGATGATCACGATTCCAGTCATGAGCATAAATCCGACTCAATTGAAATTACACCTGTAAATATAGAAGAAAGTCATGATCAAGAAAATGATAAGCAAGAAGTAGAAGAATTGAAGGCTGATTTAGCTAAGCCGGTTGAATTTAATAAGACTGAAAAACTAGACAGCCCTATTGATTATCTTGATAACAATAACTCTGAACTTGATATTGACGATATACCTGAAGATGCCATTTTAGAAATGAATGCTTCGCAACATATTCCTACGGTTGAGATTAACAATAATGAATCTGCGCCCGTTCAAGGATTTGTTTCGACATCGAGTACTGATCCATATCAGCAAAGACAGTATTTAAAACAACAAGATATCAAGCAAATTGAACAAGAAATCGAATTAACCCAATTAGAGTTAAATCAATTCAAAGAGCGTCAAAAATTAACACAACAAAGTATCCAGCAACTTGAGCAGTATTACCTACTGAAGCATCAAGAGATGGAGATAAATCAGCGCGAGCACACTGAATTAGAAACTAGAAAATTAGAAGTTAAAAATCTTAAAGAAAAAGAACTAGCTAATCTGGATCAGCAAGCACGTCGTAAGATACAAGAACTCGATCAACTGGAAATGGTAGATCAAAAATTAGAAAAGAAAAAAGAACAAAGTGTCACATTTGAGAAACAGCAAATTGCTCAATTGGATGAACAAAAAGCGAATAAACTTGAAGATATCAAACAGATCGATAAGCATCTTGATCTGCGCCAGAAAGATCTTCAAAAACTCAAAGATCAGGTTGCACTCGTTGAACAGGATATAGCTGATCTGGAATCGCAGAAAGAAGGTAAAAATAAAGATTTAGAGAGTATTGCTGAACAAAAGAGCATTAAAATTGAACAAAGTGAATTAGAGTCACAGCGTCAGCAAAAACTCGATGAACATAAAGCAGAAGTCCAAAAAGAAAAGCAACAGGAATTAAATTTGCTAGAACAACAACAGCAACTTCGTAAAGATGAATTACAGGCTGTTAAACAAGAACTTATGGATTTAGGTCAAAAGAAAACAGAAGTTGAAGTTGTTAAACAACGAGAAATTAGAGAGTTAGAAGAGCAACAATCTTTGAAACAGGATGCATTAAAGAAAATAGAAGAAAATCAACAGGCAAAACGACAAGAAATTCGTGAGCTAGAAATTAAGCAAGATCTTGTAAAAGAAAGTTTAAAAGAAATGCAGGGTCATAGTGATTTTCATGAAACTGTTTAGATGACAAGAAGACTATAGTTAAAATTAGTCTGTTATATCTATAAAACCCAGCCAGTGTATTGATGCTTCTAAATCAATACACTGGCTGGGTTTTTTCGTTTAAGGCTTTGATAATACTAATCGATGATGCTCAGAAATGGGTAAATCTATTCATTCTGTACTATGTTAATAAGTAGCACATAATAATTTATAAGCGCTTTATGACACCAGGATAGGATTTATAATGAAAACGATTAATCAAATTCTCGAAGTAAAAGGCAATCAAGTCTATGTAACAACTCCTGAAACATGCGTTATTGATGCCGTTAAAGAAATGGCAAAAATGAAGTGTGGAGCTTTAATAGTTTTACAGGGAAATGACATTAAAGGGGTCATCACAGAACAGGATTTTACACGTAGAGTGTTATTGAATGATCTTGATACAGATAAAACAAAAGTGGGTGAAGTGATGTCATCAGAGGTCTCTTTGATAGAACCTCAAAACACTGTCACTGAAGGTATGGCTATCATGACTGAAAAACGCATTCGTCATTTACCAGTGATTGATTCGAATGGTTCGTTGATTGGTATTATATCTATTGGTGATCTGGTAAAAGAAGTCATCGCAGAGCAAGAGACCTTAATTGGTCAGCTTGAACAGTATATTCACAGCTAAGCTTAAGCTAATCAGAATTTAATCATTCAGTGTTAAGTTAGGTTTTGAAAAACCGCCTTAAAGTAGGGGGGGGTGAATTCAACTATTAAATGCAATATTCGTTCCTTTGTAGAATACCTCATTCGGTGTTCTAACATTCAATGTTTTT
>NZ_CANLZW010000014.1 GCF_947495625.1 uncultured Cocleimonas sp. | reverse complement strand
CTATGATCGTAGATAAAGGCTGGAAATACCATACAAGTGTAACGAGACAACGTTGGAGCATCGCGACGACGACCCTTTAGGGTGAGACGCAGTCGAATCTAGAAATACTTTATCCTTTAAACCATTGCCAAGTTTGATTCAAACTTGGGTCATAACGGGGATACAAGGGAACTCGCTCCTTCTTTTGCAAAGAATCCGCTCAAACAACCTTGATCCTGAACCGTTATTCCTTGAGATACGTATTTGAACTACTTTAAAAGCCACCCCTACTTTTAGGCATATTTACCGAATATCTTAACGCTTATCATATCGTAGGTCGTATAAACGCAGTGCCATACGACATAACCAAGATAGCTAGAATTCAAATGTCGGATGGCGTTCCTTATCCGACCTACCGCGATGTATAACTATATGCATGGATTAGGTTACGTACAGCCCATGCAATTCTGGTTTGATGAAAAAACTAATCAAGAAGTTGGTGGTACTCGGGTAAAGCCGGACTTTATTGCGCAGGCGTTGGCGTAGGGATTTAATAACGACTGCTGACTGTTTAGATGGCACCCCCTACCTTTTAGGCACTTTTTATCCAACTTGTATTACATGTATATTATGCGCATAATATACATGTAATACACATGCAACCATGGGAGTCTAATTTATGAATATCACTTTAGGTAAAGAGTTCGAACGAAGAATCACTGAAAAAGTATCAGAAGGCTTATACACCTCTTCAAGTGAAGTAATCCGCGATGGATTGAGATTATTATTTGAAAAAGATGATATCAAAGATCAACAATATAAGATTTTAAGAGAAGAAGTCAGTAAGGGCTTTGATCAATTAGCTTCTGGTAAATTATTAGATAGTAATGTAATGGATATTTTTGAAAAAGCCTCACTCTCGTTGGCTAACAATTCATTAGCTAAAGGCAAAGACCATCAAATATAAGTTATCCCCTTTAGCTGAAGAAGATTTATTCAAAATAATCACCACGACTATAGAATTATGGGGTAATGAACAGGCGAAAATATACGCTCAAAGTATCGAAGCAGCACTATTAAAGCTTGCTCAATATCCTGATGTCGGCCGTGAAAGAAATGAAATCTATAAAGATGCTAAGAGCTTTCCTGTAGAAAAACATATCGTATTTTATCAAGCCAGTGAAAACGGAATCGAAGTTGCTAGAATTCTCCATCAAAGAATGGACCCATCAAAACATTTATAATTTTTTTTATAACACACCCCCACCTTTTAGCCGGTTTTTCATTTTTCGATTGGAAAAAATGAGTGTGAAAATCGTAGGCATAAAAAAGCCCCAACACTAAAGCGTTAGGGCTTGTTGTAACTTTTTTTTAACTAAATAATCAATCTGGAATTAATCTTCCTGAGAACGATCACTTAGCAATAAGCGATAAGCTAACGCACCAAGGATTGCACCAACCATAGGCGCTACCCAGAATACCCAGAGCTGAGAAATTGCCGTCATATCCATAGAGATCAATGCAGGACCCGTACTACGTGCAGGGTTAACTGACGTGTTTGATACAGGGATAGAAATCAGGTGAATAAGCGTTAAACACAAACCAATCGCTATAGGCGCAAAACCTGCAGGAGCACGACCCTTGATCGTACCGCCGCTTCTTGTTGTATCACCAGTATCAGTAGCCCCCATAATAACCATCAACAATGCAGCCGTCATCACAACTTCAGTAGCAATAACAGCCATCAAGTTAAAGCCACCTGGGGAAGCCTCACCATAACCATTAGACGCCAAATTACCAATTGCTGCTGTACCATCTGGCCCGTTGGCTAGGATAAACGCTAAAAGCGCAGAAGCAGCACATGCTCCAGCAACTTGCACAACAATGTAAGGTATCAGATCTGCTTTTCCAAAACGCCCACCAATCCATAAACCGATAGAGATAGCAGGATTAAAATGTCCGCCAGAAATGTGGCCTACCGCATAAGCCATTGTTAGCACAGTTAAACCAAATGCTAATGAAACACCCATAAAGCCAATTCCAAGCTCAGGAAAGGCTGCTGCAAACTTAGCACTACCAACACCTCCTAGAACCAACCAAAACGTACCGAAGAACTCAGCAAAAAGCCTATTATGTAAATGCATAAAATAAATCCCCATTAATTGAATATCAAATAATATTAAGAAGTGACAATGATCATTTTAGATATTGACCACCATGGTCTTAAGTATATTTAGCACTCAAGTTAGTTCATTTAATCAAAATACATTTCAATATAATTCAATAACTTAAACTATATTTTCACCCTCATATTTAATCAGACATTCATTCAAAAAAGGTGATATGCCATTCTATAACTCAGTTCAAGCTATCTTTGTAACTTGTGAAAATACTAAGTGAGCTTAAGAAACAAAGTCACAGCTGCGCTGCGGCTGACTATTTGGATTTGAGACTTGGTGGACTTCCTAACTTCAGCCCAACCTACGAGCTGACCCCTTTAATTTTCTTAAAGGGTACTGGTAATTTTAATGACGCTTAAACCGCTATTTTTAGTACTCAGGTGCTAATATGGAATTTTAAAGGCTGTTTTATAAATATGAGGATCAAATATCCTACTGCTTCTTACTGCGTATTCCACAAATAGTTATATTAATCTTAAAATAAGTAATGCAGCCTCAATTTCTAATTTGCCCAACAAATAACCTAAAAACATCGATAAAGCCTTGCACATCCTTTTACCAATTATCGTATAGAGAACCGCTATGAGCATCAGTATTCGAATTGAAAACCATATAGCATACGTAGCGTTAGATCGTGCTGACAAACGTAATGCAATTAGCTTTGATATGTTAAAACAACTACTAAAAGCCGCTAAATCTATACGTGCAAACCGTGATGTGCGTGCCATTATTATTCACGGTAATGGCAGCTCATTTAGTTCAGGTATTGACCTTTCTGACCTAAACAATACAAGCAACCGCTTGTTTGCAGCTTGGCAACTTATTAAGCCAGGGCAAAGCTTATTTCAAAAAGCATTTTTAACGTGGCAAAAAATACCCGTACCGGTAATAGCAGTAATGCACGGTCACTGCTTAGGTGCTGGTATGCAGCTGGCATTAGCTGCCGACATACGCATCAGTAGCGCTGACTGCCAATGCGCTATTATGGAAGCACGTTGGGGGCTGGTGCCCGACATGGGTATTACCCAAACCCTTAAAGGTTTAGTACCTATAGACATAGCAAAAGAACTAACATTTAGCGCCCGAGTTATATCCGGCGAAACCGCACACACATTGGGGCTAGTAACCCATATAAGCGACACACCTTTAGAGGCCGCCACAACACTGGCAAATGAATTTATAAACCGTTCACCCGACAGCCTAGCTGCTAGTAAAAGAGTATTAAATGCAATGGTATTTAATAGCAAACGTAGCGCCATACGCCTAGAAAAAATAAGTCAGCTAAAGTTAGTAATGGGCAAGAATAGTACGCTGGCACGTAAGAAAGATAAAAATCCAGATGTAGAGTTTATTAACCGTCAGCGCTAAATTTATGTGATATTACGTTTTTGCTATTTAAATGAAGCATTCTGTCCTGTAGCAAAAACAGGAATATCATCGTAGCATCGCTCAAATTTAATACCGCTTTCAGTTTCGGCTTTCAATATCACTTTCCACTCAATACCATTAGAAGATAAAGGCGGAGACGAAATTGATTTGTCATCAGGAATTTCGAAATAAAATCTAAGTTGCCAGCCATATTCGCCCATCTCCCAATCAAAATTTTCCGCCTGATACCATATATTTCTTTCACTGGAGTCACCGTCATCATGGTGTATCTTGCGCACGCTTTGCACTTCAATTTGGGTATTTTTAGGCGGTGCTGTGAAACGTTTATCGACATAAATCACACCACCAAGCTGACCTCCAATCGAGCCCGGAAAAGGGTCCAAAGACAATGGCATTAACCCCGTTTGACGATAACTTCTTATCATCTCAATAGATTTATAAAGAAGATAAATACCAACAGCTATAAAGGGCAATAAAACGATTACGTAAAACCAACTCTCTTTAATGGCGGCAAAGAAACTGCCTATAATAAGAAAATTCCAGATAAGTGCTAAACCTAAACCAGCAAAGTTAGCCGTTCTTTGGTTGTCCTTTTTGATTGGATCTAACCACTCTGCGTATTCAGTCCAAGGCTTCTCAGGGTCATTGTTAACTAACTTATTGCCAGCATTACGATACTTCCAAACAAAATACATCCCACAAAAACCAATGCCGCCGAAAACCACCACGAAAAAGAGGTAAAAAAACAAAACACCATAACGAAAGCTGCGATCAATTATTGCTTGACTAGGTTCGTTGGGGTTGACCCACACAGTCATCGGTTTATTGCCAACACGTGATAACTTTTGTCGCATGTCTTTATGGTAAGAACCAATATTATCACTGCCGCGATTGATCCCAACGCGCTTACCAATATACTTATGATTATTATAATGGTACTCATAGCTGGCTTTAACCTTGTAATTAAAGCTGCCCTCGCCGTTGTGACTATAGGCAATACTGTGATCGATCAAACTTGCTTGCACTGGCTGCCAAGACTGTATCTTTACCCAATCAACAATCATCGGCATGGAATTAAAAGCAAACATACGCACACCAACTGCGGCAAAAATTCCAAAAAAGATTAATCCAAAATATTTTCCCATGTACGAATTTCCGTTAATTTATTTTTATGTTTGTATTCTAAATCCAATTAGAGATGAATACCGAGTGTCATTTTGAAAACGATAAATTCATGGGTATCCTAGTTACTGTTAGACTGACTGTTGCTAATTTTTGTTATGTACAAAAAAGCCTCATACGATGATGAGGCTTTACGAAGACGAAAGCTTGGGTGCCCTTTTTATTTTGATATTTTCTTTCTTTTAAGGGTATTGAATTTAAGAGGCACTGCCCACCTTTCACCTTAAAGCGTAAACCTTTAACTAATGGCGCGTTCCAGGAAATCTAATCTATCTTGACCCCAATACAACTCATCTTCTAATTGGTAAGTGGGTGAACCGACAACGCCAGCTTCTAAGGCTTCTTTTGTGGTGTTTGCATAGGCATTTGCCCATTGCTCATCTCTCGCACTCTCTAGCAAGTTCGAACCTTCTAGCCCGACACTATCTGCGATAGCAATTAAGGTCGCTTCATCCGCTATATTCTTCTCTTGTTCCCACACTGCTTTAAGTATCGCATCAGATAATTTACCCGCATCTGGGTTTGCAGAAGCACCACCTGCTGCCAATACCATTTGAGCCGCTAATGTTTGGTCAACAGGGAAATGTGCAGGTGTAAAATTCATCGGCAAATCTAATAAACCAGACCAGCGTTTTAACTCATCCATACGCATTTTTTGTAGTGAAGGATGGCGTTTACCCGGTGGCAACACATCTAACTCGGAAAATACA
The DNA here is from genome assembly GCF_947495625.1 of uncultured Cocleimonas sp. Taxonomy (GTDB): domain Bacteria; phylum Pseudomonadota; class Gammaproteobacteria; order Thiotrichales; family Thiotrichaceae; genus Cocleimonas. The sequence goes on along the minus strand of NZ_CANLZW010000014.1, from coordinate 106,897 downwards.
TCCATAACAGATATAGGTAAGTAATTAACAGTAAGATCATGCTTGGCTGCAAGCGCATTAAAACGCTCAATCGCTAAATAGCTAAAGGGTGAAATTAAAAAGTGGTAATAATTAACAGTTTTACTCATGTAAAAATCTCGTTTGAATGGATCGATTCGATGTAAGGGAAAAATGATCGTTTAGTGTAGTTTATTCTTATAACTTTAGTATAAATAACTACATTCTTAAAAGGAAATACCCCCCCCCTACTAATGAATGATATTTATGCGGCTGCGCCTACCCTGCGGGTAAGCATTAAACAACTATGCTTTTGTCTCGATAAATATCGGCTCGTTTTTGTGTTTTAAACACGTAAATAGAATTTATGCTTTGCGAGGCACTTTTTTAAGAATAAACAGCTATTTCTTATTGATATAATTATGGGTGCCCCATTTATTATGAGTGAATAAATGCAGGTTATGAAAAGTTTCTTTTGAAATATCGATACGGGGTTTCTAATCAATTAAAAAAGACACCTTTAGATCGTCCATTACCTAGTTGTTAATCACTCATCAAGAAAAATTCGCCCCGAATTTAAAATGCCTTTTGGATCCATTGTTTTTTTCAAAACACGCATAAGTTCTAATTCCTCGGAACTTCGACATAGTGGTAGATACTCACGTTTACTCATCCCAATCCCATGTTCTGCCGTGACTGTTCCATCAAACTGGTGCACCACTTCATATACCGTGTCATAAATAGGCTTCACATCTGCGGGATCGCCCGTCCAGGTAATAAAGTGCAGATTACCATCAGCAATATGCCCCAACGGCAAGTTATTAATGTTAGAAAAACGCGCCTGTAATGCGTTATCGGTCGCAGCCACAAAGTCTTCCATACTACTGATAGGCAAGCCTACATCAAAAGTGGCAAAACCATTCAGGCCAGCCATCAGATCAGCAACCCCATCACGGATAGCCCAAAAGGCATCGCTGTCTTTAAGGCTTGAAGCAACTAGCGCATCGCTGACTAGCCCATCTTCCATTTTGTCAAATAATGCTTGATGGAATTGATCTTGAGTACAACCTTCGGCTTCTAATAACACATAAATGGCATGTTGTTCATCAAAAGGTTGCCGCACCTGTTCATTGACTTCACAGATAGCATTGACGTAGTTCTGCCACATCACTTCAAAAGAAGTCACACCGGGTATTTCGGCCATAATTTCCCGTAAAAAAGTGGTAGTAGATGCAAAATCAGGTAAAGCACAAAGCGCTGTTTGCTGTGTTTTTTTAGCGGGATAGAGACGTAATACTAATTCCGTAATCACCCCTAAGGTGCCTTCAGAACCAATGAATAAGTGCTTTAGGTCGTATCCAGCATTATTCTTAATCATTTTGTTCATCGAGCGCATCACTGTGCCATTGGCTAACACAACTTCCATTCCTAGTACCAGCGCCCTTGCTGAACCAAAACGAACCACTTGGTTGCCTCCCGCATTGGTCGCGACATTACCACCGATCTGACAAGAACCACGTGCACCTAGGTCGAGAGGAAAGCGTAAACCGACATCCTCTGCTGCTTGTTGAATTACCTGTAGTGGCGTGCCGGCCTTAACTGTCATAGTCATACCTTCACAATCTAATTCGGTAATGCCATTTATTCGTTCTAGCGACAAGGCTATTTCACCTACCAACGGTGTAGCACCACTACTCAAGCCAGTCATACCTCCCTGAGTAACGACAGCAAGGCCTTGCTCATTACAATAATTTAATGCTTTGCTCAGTGCTGTACTATCTTCCGGACGTAGTACTAGCGACGGTGCACAGGGATTTACACCGCCCCAATCAACATGATAGCGAACGTCGATAGCATCGGTGTTAATAACACTGCGAGAATCCAAGATTTCTGTTAGAGCGACATAATGGTTTTGCATGCTTTATCTCCACATCATTTTTATGTAAAAGTTTTAGTTAACTTGGGATGTGCCAGTTAACAATTCTACTCAGTTTGGGTGCGATCCTGATCAGCGTCTACACTATCCCCCGCCCATCTTGCAGCAAGGTGCAACAAAATAATGATCATCGCCAATGGCACTGAGATCGAAATCCAAACCATTGGAATACCTAGTGTGTCGGCAGTCAGGCCATACTGTCTTGCCAGATAGCCTTTTGCAAACCCACCTTTCAGACCTACGAAACAGAAATACACCACAGGCAAAATAAAGGTCAGAATGGCAGCACTTTGGATGGCTTCGGCACAAACACCCAAGAAATGTGGGCGTTTTGGAAAAACACTCTGGACAAGAATTGCGTCCTCTCGTACTTTGAACGATAGTGTTGCACCGAGCAATCCGGCCCAAACCATTGCGTAACGAGCAACATCTTCAGTCCATACAGGTGGCGATGAAAATATATAACGCGCAACTATTTGAATCATCATAGTAATAAACATCAGGCAAACAGCCAATACAGCCATCCTGCGCGCAAATAAATGCACATTATTGCTGATAGTGATTAACATCTGTCTCATGACAGGCCTCTTTTGCTAAGTTGACGAATGGTATTCATCATTACTGATAGTGCGTAAGTCAAAAGCTTCACTACATTCAGAATAAATATCTGTATGTAGTGAATAAAACCACCAGCACTGGAGAAAAATGACGGATAGGCCATACACTGCAAAGATAATAGAAACAACTATTAGCGATTCTCTTCAGACAATTTCAACCAAAGCGCCATGTTTTCCTTTGTCATCAAGTCTGATTCGTACACAGGCTTAGATGCTTTACGAAAAACATCACGTTGCTCTGCACTGAGTCGCTGCACTGTCACTCCATTTTCTTCTAACGCAGCCAAACCTTTAACAGAGGCTTCAGCCAACCATTCGCGGGTAGCCTTATCTGCAGTTTTCACCGCTGCATCTACCGCACCACGGTCGGCATCTGACAAGCCGTCATACCAGCCTTTTGAAGCAATAACTGCTCTCAGCGGCCAGATCACACCTGCATCGGAAAAGTTTTTTACAAAATCTGTCTGACCAAACATAACTGGGATAAAAGGTGAGTTAAGATAGCCATCAATCACGCCAGTTTGAAGACCTGCAGGTACCTCACCCCATGGAACAACGGTGCCGCTAGAACCCCAAGCTTTGTACATGGCAATTTGTGCATCATCCAGGGCACGCATACGAAGTTTTGACATGTCAGCTGGTGAGCGCACCACAGCTTTAGTAGTGATGATGCCTGATGATGGCCCAAGTGGTGCCAATGCCAATAAAATCGCATCTTGTTTAGCAAGGTTAGCATTCACTTTTTCAAACACTTTGCCCTCAGCCAGGGTTCTATCCATGTGTGAGATATCGTTGAATATATAAGGGAGTCTTACACCATAAATGAATGGATCGACCTGCGCTACAGCTCGGACATCAGACAGTGAAACTTCGAGCAAGCCAGTAGACACCTGGTCAAACTTCTCGGCCTCTTTGCCAACAGACCCTCGTGGCATTTCACGTACTTCCATGCCTGCCTCTTTCAATGCATTACCAAACGAATGAGCCCAGTTGTATGAGCCAGATGTTTCCAAATCAGGCTTACTATCCAGTGCGATCTTGACCTCAGCACTCGCTGATGTTGCAATTACCATCAAGGTAGCCATTGTTAGTGATATTAATTTCATAAATTCCTCCTTAGGATATTTAATTGACGGAAAAACCGAACAGACTCGGTAAAGTAAGACTAATTGCTGGGAAATAAATCAAAGCCAACAGTAATAGCACCTGAACGGAAATAAAAGGCAGCGTGGCACGGGCCAAGCGCCAATAATTAAGAGATGATAGAGCCGAAACTACCACTAGGCACTTGCCCAATGGTGGAGTTATCAGTCCTATACACAAATTAAAGCAGAGAACGATACCTAGATGAATCGGGCTTATCCCTTGCTCCAACGCTTGCGGAGCAAACAACGGAATGAGTAAAGTAAGTGCGACCGGTGTATCCATGAACATACCAGCAATGAGAAAGATCAGTGACAAGAAGAACAAGTATTCTGTACCGACCAAGCCAAATTTAGCAACCCATGCCGCCAATGCACTTGACCAACCCATTTGCCCTGCAAGGTAGCCCAACACTGATATAGCTGCCAGAATAATAAAGATGGTTCCTGTCATTCGTGCTGTTGCTTCCAACGCATCAAAGACCATTTTAAAGCTCAAACCCTTGTAAAACTGACCTGCAATAAGCGCGAATAGCACTGCAATAGCAGAGCCTTCTGTGGGCGTAGCTAGCCCGAACAATAACGACCCCAGAATCACTACAGGCAAACACAGAGCGGGTAGCGCACGGAGTAGACTAGGCCAGAAACGTGGTAAATCATCAGATTTTCCACCCGGATGCCCCTTCCACACAGCAATCACCGCATTCAGTAGCATCAAGGCCACAGCCAACATTAATCCAGGGATAATGCCAGCTGCAAAAAGCGCTGCTACAGAAGCACCGGTGAGTCCCCCATATATAATCATAATAATCGATGGAGGAATAATCGGCCCTATCATTGACGAGGCTGCGGTAATGGCACCAGCATAATAGGGATCATAGCCTCGTGCTTTCATTTCAGGCACAAATATCCGTGACAAGGCAGCACTGTCGGCAATTGCAGACCCTGAAATACCAGCAAAGAACACACTGGTTAAGATATTTACATGGCCCAAGCCACCACGAAAACGTCCAACAATCGACATTGCAAATTCAATCAAGCTTCGTGTTACACCGGCACGACTCATAATTTCTGCAGTCAGAATAAACAATGGCATCGCCATAAAGGCAAAAACATCCAGTTGGGCAAATATACGTTGCGGTAATATTGATAAAAATTCAGACTTACCTAGCGCCACAAAGCTTACAACCGACACCGCACCCATCAGGTATGCAAACGCCGTTCCGCTGATCAATAAAACAATAAAAACAACAGGGATGAGCCACATATTTTTTTCCTGTTACACAACAGTTTGCATTGGCGACGAGGTCGAATGCGAAACACCATTAATAATCGGAGGATGCGTTACAATAGAACGCAAGTCTGGGTTTGATACGGCAATATTATCTAAATCGGGCGTCGGTCTGGCTGTCTCTGGCATCTGATTAAAGAAAGCCTCGACAGCACAAGCAGCTGACAATAATTGCTCATCACCACGTAAGGCGCCAAGCATTTGCAAACCGAACGGCATTCCATGTGCATCACATCCACTGGGCACAGTAATAGATGGCCCACCCATTAGTGATCCTCGATAGGCTAACGCCAACCAACGGTAATAATTATCCATCGCTTGCCCATCTATTTCTGTAGGATGTGATTGCGTCCAAGGAAAAGGCGACACCGGTGAAGTGGGTAACAGAATCACATCGAAATCTTGCATCAGTAGATTAAATTTACGTAGAATTCGTGTTTGTTCGCTATGTGCCCAGGCTCTATCGCTCAACGTCATTTGCTTTCCCATCTCAACGTTACTAATAATATGCGTCCCGAAGTTATCTGGGTTTTTCTCAACGGCTTTGCCAAAACCTGCGACAAAACTCTCTGCACGTAAGATGTCAAAAGTACGATCCATTTGCCCCAGGTTTAGGTCAGCAGGTAAACATGATTTGACGTGAGGTTTTAACAAATCCACCCGTGAGTGGAAAGTTCTGCGTATCTCAGCGTCTACCGGTGCACCTCCAAAGCTCTCGCTTACACCAACCCGAAGATCACTTAGTTTGGTCAAAGGTAAATTGTTAAACCGCTCAGGATTAGCAGGGCTAGACAAGGGATCATTAAGGTCATGTCCCTGGCAGACCCTCAACATCAGCAACAGATCATCCATCGTTCTAGCCATAGGACCTAATACCGAAATGCCGGACCAGCCCAATGGTCGAGTCGGATGAGCAATAACATCAACAGAAGGTCGATAACCAACAACGCCACATAAAGCAGCAGGAAGACGCAATGATCCACCTGTGTCAGAGCCGGTACACAATGGCAATAGATTAGCAGCCAGCGCAGCCGCCGAACCACCTGACGATCCTCCCGCGATTAGATTGGGATTAAACGGATTACCAGTCGCACCCCAAACCGGATTGCGACTGTTGCCACCAGCACCCAGTTCGGGCACATTGGTTTTTGCCAATATAATTGCGCCAGCTGCACGCAACCGCGCAACGAGTGGCAAATCCTGATCTGGAACTCGGGCGCGAGCTATAACACTACCGTGAGTGGTCAGTAGATCATGGGTATCCTGAATATCTTTCACACCAATAGGCAATCCATCGAGCGCTCCAGCCGGAGTCCCAGCTTGCCAGCGGCGGCTTGCCTGTGCAGCAAGGGGAACGGCACGTTCAGCATCAATGACTGTCAGGGCGTTTATAGAGGGATTAGTCTGTGAGATATGCGCAAGACAACTAGCCAGATAGTCACTAGGGGTCAATGAACGCTCTTTAAATGCCTTAAGCACGTCAGTTGCAGATAGCGTAAGAAGCGGCGACTTAATCATTGACGAGCCTGGTTGACGTTATAAAACCTATGCATGAATGCAGTTGTGTTTTTAGTTACCCACACGATCTTATTCTTAATTAAAAATAACACTTATCGCCTCCCAAACAATACTTTTAGTTATATTAGATGAAAAATATGTGCATTGATAATGAATATACGTACTAAAACATTAACCAAATGGAATGGTTTTTATTTCCTCCGTTGCCTGTTCCAAACACTTTAAAAAAAACGACAAAGCGCTATTAGTTGTTGTTTGTCTCTCTCTCCAGAAACAACGGGTTTCCGACAAAAATCCATGCGTATCAAGCGGCAACGAAACAATCTCACCCCGACTAGCATAGACTTGTGCAAGACTTTGCGGCAACAGTCCCACAGCAGGCATGACATTCATCATTTCCAGATTCAAGGTCAGCGACAATGATGCTATGGTATTGCAGGGAGGAGTCAGACTGTTTTCGGCAAACAAGGAATCTACCGCACGACGCGCGACGGAATTCGCTGGTGGTAAAATCCATGGAAATTTCACAACATCTGACCAGGCTAACTCATTCCTACGGGCAAGTGGGTTTTTCCTTCCCACCACCACAACCAAAGGTTCAGAATAAAGTTTTTTTTGTACAATTCCGGGCATTTCCTGAGGTTGCCAGATGCGGGCAATCAGTAAATCAAGCGCACCACTTTCAAGCTCTGGGTAGAGTCCAACAAAATGCCCCTGAGTGACAGAGACCGCAGCATAGGGGGTGTTTTTCTTGAACAGGGCAATCGTGCTAGGCAACAAAATCGGAGCCACTGAACTAACCACACCAAGTGACACAGATCCCGAAACGCCACTGGCCATAGCATCCACATCAAAAGCAGCCCGGTCTAGTTGATTTAAAACCTTTTTCGCGTGTTCTGCCAAACGTGCGCCGATGTCAGTCAGATAAAGCCGGTTACGATCGCGCGTTATCACAGGAACCCCGACAATACGTTCAAGTTCGGCTATTTGCTTGGATACAGCAGGTTGCGATACATTTAGCATTTCTGAGACTCGCGCAACCAATTTCAAGTCAGCCAAAGCGGCAATAACACGCAAATGGCGTATGGTTATAGCTCTATTGAATTCTTCGCCTTTAATAAACTTTCTCCTACTTTTCAGAATAACACCGGTTTTGCAATATCACGAACCTCAGCGTCATCAGCTCACTCAAACTATAGCAGTAAGCTAACTCTCGTGTCGGTAGCGAATAACTAGGGCAGAGTAATATTTAAATGACACCCCCCTACTTTTAGGCATATTTACCAGATTTCTTAACGCTAATCATATCGTAGGTCGTATAAAAACACTTCCACACGACATAACCATTATGGCTCGAATTTAAATTAAGAATTTGCTATACGAAAATTCAATTACCTATATATCGCTATTGGCAGAAGTAATTTAATAAACTTACAACAATTGAATAAATCCATACTTAAAAATCAACTGCTATAATAAAAACAGAGAAACTTCTTTATACGCTAGTTTTACACGCTAGTTTTACACGCTAGTAATTACACAGCTTTATTCAGTGATTCCTTACCTATTCGAAAATGAACAATGAGGTAGCATTATTATGAACAGATGGTTACTAACACTCTCGATATTTCTACTCAGCTTCACAACTGCATTGGCACATCATGGTTGGCGCTGGACATCAGACACCAATGTTGAAGTCATAGGCGTAATCGAATCTGCTACACTCGGCAACCCGCATGGAGTCCTCATATTAGATGTCGAAGGTCAAAAATGGACAGCTGAAGTCGGTCAGCCTTGGCGAAATCAACGCGCAGGTCTTACAGACGAAATGATGTCAAAAGGCACCGAAATAACCATTGACGGACAACGCTCTGCCGACCCGAAAGAATTACGAGTAAAAGCAGAACGTATCATCATCGATGGCAAACGCTATGTTCTATATCCCGAACGCAACTAACGCAACAAGCATTGATACTAGAAACAGCCGAGTTGATCCAGCAAAGTGAACTCGCACAACTATTACGCAATTCGCTATGGCTCTATCCCCTAGTCAATACCGGACATATATTAGGGATCATATTATTAGTCGGTTCAACCCTGGCAATCGACTGCCGCATATTAGGCTTGTGGACTAGAGTCAAATTACAATCGGTCGCAACCGTATTTCAAACACTCGCCATAACAGGGCTAATCCTGACAGCACTATTTGGACTGTTACTTTTTATAGCCCGCCCAGTCGATTATTTAGGCTCTGAGGTATTCTTAATTAAACTGACACTAATTGTTGTCGCCTTAACAAACGCACTTATATTAAGAAATTCACACACATGGAAAACCGTATTAAGCGACAATAAATGGGGATTTCAAGTTAAAGCCCAAGCGTTAATATCGTTAATGCTATGGCTTACAATATTATTTTTAGGACGGTTGATTGCGTATCGATAGGGTTTTTAAATTGTCGTCTAAATGTCACCCCCCTACTTATGAGCACTTTTTTAAATTTGTAATTGTTTGTTTCGCTGCTTTATGAAATGCAAACCCTCCTCTGATATTTGTTCACAGCACCGAGTAACTTTCTTTTCAGAAAAGCAAAAAGAAAGTAACCAGCCGAGTGGAACGAGACAACAGCTTTAGCTGGCCCGAAGGGTGAGACGTAGTCGAATCAAAAATGCTTTATCCTTTAAACCATTGCCAAGTTTGATTCATCGAGGGTCATAACGGGGATACAAGAAAACTCGCTACTTCTTTTGCAAAGAATCCGCTCAAACAACCTTGATCCTGATCCGTTATTCCTTGAAAGAATCGTTTAAACTATTTTAAAAGACACCCCCCTACTTTAAGGCACTTTTTTAAGAATATATGTCAGTTAATTAACTAGATAATTTTGGGTGTCCTATTTAATAAATTTCCACGTATAATCCGCAACCTATTACTTCCACCAAAGAATTAAGGTTACTGCATGTCTAAATCCTATGAAGCTCAAGGTACTGTTCACTCTATTGGTCAAACGACTGAATATGGGAACAATGGCTTTACTAAACGCGAATTCGTTATCCAGCTAACTGGACCAGATGAAAACAGCCAATACCCAAACTATGTGGCGCTAGAGTTGATCAAAGATAAGTGTGAGCTTATGGACAAACACAACATTGGCGATGAGATACAGGTAACGTTTAATTTGTCAGGGCGATTATGGTCAAGCGGCGATAAACCAGAGAAGTGCTTTACCAGTTTACAGGCCTGGAAAGTTTCCGCTGTTTCAGGAGCTGATAACCAGGAAGCACCACCAGAAAGCTGGGCTGATAATGGCGCACCTCCGTTTGATGATGAGTGTCCGTTTTAGCATTTAATATAAATAAATAAGACACACCCCAACTTTTTAGCTGTTGTTCTTTTTTTGTTTAGCAAAAATGAGCATAAGAATCTCAGGTATAAAAAAGCCTCATTCTGGGATGAGGCTTTTTTACGAAAGATTGAATGTCCTATTTATTTAATAGGTTTGAGAGTTGTTAGGATTCCTAACTTCATCCAAAGATACCGAGTTTTTTATAATCTATGATCAAAGTCTTAATTTATTCGGTTAATATTTTATATCTTGCTAAGTCTTTTTTATAATCATAATTAATATCAATAATTTTTTTATCAGTATCCCCTATCGCCTCTATATATTGTTTTATAGTCTTGTTTATATTAAAAATTTTCTTAGAATTTTTCATATAGGGTGCCTCATCTGTAATACTTTTAGACTTACTTTCTAAGCTTAAAATTTTCGTTTTAAGTACTGTCACTTGTTTATTAAGTATTTTTTTATTGCCTTTAAGCTCCTTTATTTTACTTTCGAAAAAACTGACCAGCTCATCTTCGTTTTCATAAGTTGATAGCAAGGTATCGTCTCTTTCTGATGTTTCTAGTGTCTTTATATAATCTAATTTCTTCTGTTTCGATTCTAAATTTACTTGTGTGCTTATATTGTTAGTTTCACTTGAAAATTTTTCAGTAAAAAGAGTCATATAATATTTGTCTTTCTTTTCGAGTGGAAAATCTAGAACTGTGATTTCACCTTTAGGAGAAACATATTTCTTTTCTATAATGGTCAGTTCAGAATCATCAATAGCAGCATCTTTACGTGGTACTGGCTCACCAGTTTCAACATAACCTAGATCAATCAATGCTTTATTTATTTCTTCAAAACTGAACAGTTCGATGTCATTGGGTGTGTGAATCATTACATCAATAGTACAGCCATCATCTACAGGGGATACAGCATAACTTATTTCATGTTTCTTAAATTCATAAACCCCTTTAAAGTCTTTTGCTAGTGATAATTCGGGTGAATTTTTTAAGAATTCATTTAGCGCTTCTTTATTATCAAACTCTTTTCTACAGTAATTATTATGTATTGATAAAAAATTATTCAGATAATCATTTGTATCATTTCGCTGTCTCAATTCTCCTGATGTTTGACTACTACTCGAACTCCCTACAGCACCACCGTTATGTTGGTGTTGCACACCTTGAACAGGTAAAGGGTGTGAATGAGATCGTCCAGAATGAGAATGATGGGTATCACCTGTTTGTTTATTAAGTTGTTTATTAAGTTGTTTATTAAGTTGTTTATTAAGTCCTTTCTTTAATAAAATTGCTGATGCTGGTATTTTGTCCGAAAAATGTACCTTCCCATTATCATCGACCCAACGGTATAAGCCAGCTAGTGCTTGAAATGAAATTGTAATTAAAAACACGATAGATGATAAATACAGACACAATTTTCTTATACGCATTTTTTCTCTCCTTGATTGTTTACCTTATTTAAATAACGGATAAACTGAAACCAACCTTTAGCACGCAGCTATTATTTTTGATGTTCTATATAATTTGCTTTATTTTTTCTTTAACTCTATTGTTCTTTCAATATATCCTAATTACTCTTTGACTCGTTTTAAATATTCTTTCACTCTAGCATCATATCTTTACTATCTCTAAGTTCTTTTGATTTGTGTTCTTGCAGCTCAAACTGTTCTTCATGAACTATATCTCCCTCACTTATATAACCAAGTGTTTGAATAATCTTGGAGTATCTTTTCTGAATTTTTTTATCTGACTCGTTTTCATTAAGAAGGTAATACTTGTAATGTGAACTTGCTTTCAAAAGATATTTTCGATAGGTTCTTACCTTAGAGCCAGCCATAGACGACAACTTTATAGGGAAAAGGCCACGTAAAGGCATCTCACTTAGATAATAGTAGTAATCGCCGATTATTTGATTTGAAACATATCCAAGTGAACGCGCTTTATCTAGATAATTTTTAACCTTTTTGAACTCTTCACGACCACAAAATGAAAATTCTCCATTACAATCTTCGATTAAAATGCTGGCCATCCTCGCAAACGCTATTGCTACCTTGTACTCAGTAGCTTTTAAAATATACCTCCTTTCAGAAGTTTCACTCTTTCTAACTCCTTCACCATATAAATAGTGAAGCCCAAGTGCATGGTAAGCATAAGGATAGAATAAATCAGCGGCATCCTTCGTATAACGGTAAGATTTATCGTAATCTTTTAATTTATTGTAAGCGCGCCCAAGGTTCAATAGATAACGTGCATTGCTAGGTTCTTTCACAAGTGCGCTTTTACAAGCCATAACGGCCTTACTGCCATTAATTTTATCAAATAATATTCCTTCCCCCACTTTGTGTGGATCATTTGGGTTACCTGCTAGTTCATCGCATAAATTTGCTAAGTTTGAATTACTCAGTCTCAAATTACTTGAGTTAACTATTTCAGGTTCGCCAAAAAACATCTTACCTCTTTTTAAGGAAGTATTGCCGCCACCATTTGGCTTACCGTTTAAAAACCATTTTTGGTCTCCGTCTCCTTCGGCATATCCTTTGATACACTTACCTGTCCATGTAAGTGATTCATTTGGCATTGGGTTCTCATTAAAATGAAAGCACCCTTTTTTATCAGCAATGTAATTAGCTGGTGCACTAGTAGTAACTCTATTACTAGCTGATTCACCAATAGCACTATTACCGTGCCTATGGCCAATACCTTGAGTAGGTAAAGCATGCGTATGAGAACGGCCACCATGAGAATGTGGTTGAGCATAGCTTTGTGACATTGATATGAACAACAGTAAAACTATTGGTGAATAAAGACACAACTTACTTATACGCATTTTTCTCTCCTTGTTTGTTTACCTCAGTTGAAGAACGGATAAACTGTAACCTATATTTAGCTCGCAACTAAAATCATAATAACACTCTCTTTAATAGGCTATTAATAAGATAACTGAAGATAGTGAATGCCCAAAGATCAAATTGTGGGTGTCATAAATATTGCTGAAACATCAAAAAGAAAGACTAAATGCTGGTATCGAATCACTCTAATAGTCGCACCAAAGGTGAGAGCAATATTTAACAAGTCATTGAATAGGCAAAGGGATTATGCGTAAAGCTTAATCCCTTTGCCTTTTATTGATTCTCCTTAATAAGTTTAGAGTTACTTGGTATTTTAAAAGCCAGTGGTTTTGAAAGTTTTTGTTCAAACCACATAGAATCATCTTCACCATTTTCACTACTATATAAAATTTTATCCCCCTTTTTTTCTATAGCGTAATACTTGAATTCATCAGTATCAAATATAAAGCCTTTACTTATTGAGTATTCACTATCAGATAAAAACTGCGAATGTGTATTGTTAGAGTGATTTACAATAATTCTTTTAAATTTTACTTGATTTCCAGTGTATTGAACTTCAACTTGAGTATCGGAATCATCTTTTTTATATGGTACAGTTTCCCATATACCTTCCAATTTTGTTTGAGTCAGGTATGGTACTTTTCTGATAACAAATGATTCACTATCATTAACCAATTTAATGCTTTGCAGATCATTACTCAAAGTCCCAGTACTTCCATCTTCAGGAAACTCGGGAGCTATTATTTTAAAAGAATTTTCAGAAAGAATAGAATACTTTATCTTATCTCGTACTGTGTGATCAGAAATTCTATAAGAAATCATATGATTTTTATCAAACGTAATATATGACTCCATGTATGGACCTAACCAGTAGCTATCTTTTAAGTTGTTATACAAACCACTTTTATCAGCAATAGCAGTAACATTAAATAAGAGTAATACACAAAAAATAGTAGGTAATTTCATGTTTTCCTTTTTCGTTTAATTAGTAAATCCGTCTCCGTGTTCAGTGAGTCGTTGATAGATACAATTAAATTTTCGAACATTCTACTGGCCGAGTTATTAATAATAAGTCTCACAAATAGCAAGACATTGACACCATAATATATTAATAATGACTTTGTGAAAAAATATCTAAATACACAATATGCTGTTGTTGGCGAGAGTCATACGTCAATTATCGAGTATATCGAAGCTCTAATTGATAAGAAACTTGAAACAAGTGACGATCTAAATAAAGGATTAATTTGGCGTCTAAATCTAGAAAATCCAGAGTTGCACGTTGAACTTAGTTCAAATATAGACCCAAGTATTAACCTTAAGGATGCGCCAGAAGAATACTACTACGTTGATTATAAATATAGAGACTGTAAGCTTCTACTCAATATAAGTGGACACTTTAAAACAGTCGAAATGCTTAATACTAATTTAGATAAAAAACCTAATTTTAGAATCGTTTCTCAGGAAAATTATTCCAAGTAAAATATAACTAGGTGGTTAAATATACGTGTACTTACCCTGCAAAGGTGAATATAAATATTGGAGTTTGTAACATATGCAGCAGTTAATACTAATATTTATGGCGTTCTTCTTAAGTTTCTCTATTCAAGCTGAAAGCAATAAATCAGAAACTAGTAATGAATTCTCATTTCTAGAGATGCAGAGATCACAAAAAGCACTACACAAGCTAAGGGTATTGGTTTGTAATGCCGCTTATAATAATGATTTTAAAACATTCATTCGGCATATAAATAAAATAGGTATTGAACTATCTAATGCAAATATTTATAAAGTTGCAACATGTAGAAAAGGTAACTTAATTCTACATAATACACTTCAGAACAAATCAGCCCTATTCGTAAGAGACTTTGTCCTGACCTTCTATAAAAAATTTGGTAAAGAAGAATTAATTAAAATCATCAATATGCCTGGTGGAGCTAATGGCTTAAATGTTCTCGAAGAAGCAATCCAGCGTAACAGCTGCAGAAATATACCTGACTCCGATCTAAGTAGAATTATTAAATACCTTCAAATAGCTGGTGGCAAAACAAGATCTAATTTTACTATTGCAAAACTCGATTGTGAATCTTATGGCAGGACTGTTAACGAGATGGTTGATGAGATACCTTGTGAAAACCCTGTTGATATATTCAATTCTGAAAAAAGGGAGATTGCTAAGGGCTATCTCATTAGTTTTACAAAAAATACAGATGTTGATCTTCTGTCACAGGAGTATCTAAAGAAGTATCAAGACCTGAAAATTCATACAATAATAAACTCAGATTTAAAAATAATTCGTGCTGAGTCTGGTGATATCACACTTCAAAAAATACAGTGTGAATCAAAGGTTACTTCAATTGAAAATAACCTTCCACTTACGATTAATTAGTAGATAACAAGTAATTACTTAGACTAATGATATTGGGTTAAATAATAAATTAGGACATTTAACTTTTAATTCTACAAATACAGCCGATAACTCATTTCTGTATTATTGATCATTAAAGTATAATTTTTTAATTATTTTGACACCCCACTTTTTGATGGTCGTAAATTTCTTTTAGTTAAAAATGAGCATGAGGGTCTCAAACATAAAAAAGCCTCATTATATTACGAGGCTTTTTAGTACGAAAGATTGGATGTCCTATTTATTGTGGGTCTTAATAATAGTAATGAATCAAATTAGAAAGGTTTCCTTATTTTTGATACCCATTATACAAAAGTTAAACTCTGTGTTAATTTAGCCATGAACTAAAAAAAGACTCTATATCGTCTCACACTTACAACTGGAGGCTCTAATGAAATACATCTTCTTACTTACTTTCATCCTAATGAACGCTCCAGCTTTTGCTAATTACACTCCAGAGTTTAAAAAAGCTTGTGAAGGCGTTGACCATTCGTCCAAGAAAGAAGGCTTTGCTGATGCTATCAGAACTTCATTTCTTGAGATTTCATGGAATGACGATCTCTTAAACAAAATCACATGCATTGAGTTTGGTGTTGTCGAAAACATTTCTGATCAAGATTTGAAAACTTTAGAGATTCAAATTAAAGAATCTTACTTAAAAGATCTTCAAAAAGTTAAAAAGGAGGAAAGTGAGTGGCAATCATTCCTTGATTCGGCTACTTATAAGCTAGACACTCTAAAGCTTAAATCTAACGTCGACAAAACGTCTGAGGAGTATGAACTTGCTGAAATGGACGTTCAATACCATAAAGATAAAGTCAGCCGCATGGCTGACGAATATGAGCATATAGAAAATGTATATAGCATTCTTGATTATTTTTAATTCATACAGCAACTTTAAGTTAGACTTAATTTTGGATGTCCTATCTATTGTTTTATTGTTACAGGTAAAGAACAACAAACCCTCTTCATATCTGTTAGTAGGTTTTTAAACAAAGACCTAACCAGTAATAATTATTCGAAAGAATAGTTTAATAAAGCAGGATTAAACAATATTGATCTAAGTAATGCTCCAGTGATTGTTAATCCAAATGTTTGTATACAATCTGCGATTGACGGTCATGACCTGTTACTCGCAAATCCATTGTTACAAGATGAATGTGAACGTGGTGATTTAGTTGAATTATTTAGTGATATTCGATTAGATGATTTAGGGATCTATCTAATTTATAAAGAACTGAATTATCAAAGCTATATTTTACCTATATTTAATAAGCAAAACTGCCCAAAAGTGGGGGGGTGCCTTTTTAAACTCAATTAAACATATCTTTCCAGTTTTTACCCAACTAATCACACTCTCCCCCCTTTTTACCCCACCCCATTTCAAGCTATAATCCCGCCCCACGAACATAAACACACAATGCGGAAAGCTACACATAATGGATAAGACTTACTCACCTTCAGACATCGAACAAGATTGGTATCAACATTGGGAATCTAGCGGCTATTTTAAGCCTTCTGAAGACCCTGATGCTGAGTCGTATTGCATTATGATTCCGCCGCCGAATGTCACGGGCACCTTGCACATGGGACATGCTTTCCAGGATACGATTATGGATGCGCTGATTCGTTATCATCGTATGTTGGGTCATAACACCTTATGGCAACCGGGTACTGACCATGCGGGTATTGCGACGCAGATGGTGGTTGAGCGTCAGTTAAATGCAGAAGGCAAAGACCGTCATGATTTAGGTCGTGAAAAATTCCTTGAGCGCGTTTGGGAATGGAAGGAAGAGTCTGGCGGACAGATTACGCAGCAGTTACGTCGTTTAGGCGCTTCACCTGATTGGACCAAAGAACGCTTCACCATGGATGAAGGCATGTCGGATGCGGTTACAGAAGTATTCGAGCAGTTGTTTGATGAGGACTTAATTTACCGTGGTAAACGCCTTGTAAACTGGGACCCTGTTTTCCACACGGCGCTTTCTGATTTAGAAGTATTGAATGAGGAAGAACAAGGCCACATGTGGCACTTCCGTTATCCTGTGGCGGATGACAACGGTAATGCGACGGATGATTATCTGGTTGTTGCTACGACTCGACCTGAAACCATGTTGGGTGATTCAGGTGTTGCTGTTCACCCTACGGATGAGCGTTTCTCGCATTTAGTGGGCAAGAATATTCTATTGCCATTGGTTGATCGTTTGATTCCGATTGTGACTGATGAACATGCAGACCCAGAAAAAGGCACAGGTTGTGTAAAGATTACGCCAGCGCATGACTTTAATGACTATGAAGTTGGCCAACGTAATAACTTAGAGATGATCAATATCTTCACCATTGATGCGGCTATCAACAATAACGCCCCTGAAAAATATCGTGGTATGGATCGTTACGATGCGCGTAAAGCTATCGTGGCTGATCTTGATGCGTTGGGTTTACTGGATGAGGTTAAAGACCATACATTACAAGTTCCACGCGGTGATCGTTCGGGTGCGGTGGTTGAGCCTTACCTGACAGATCAGTGGTATGTGGCGATTGAAGAGTTGGCGAAACCTGCGATAGAAGCAGTCGATGACGGACGCATCAAGTTTGTGCCTGATAACTATAAGAATATGTATTACAGCTGGATGAACGACATCAATGATTGGTGTATTTCACGTCAGTTGTGGTGGGGTCACAGAATTCCTGCCTGGTATGACGAGAACGATAAGATTTACGTGGGTAAATCAGAAGCGGCAGTTCGCGAGAAATACAGCCTTGCTGATGATATCGCGCTGCGACAGGATGAAGACGTTTTAGATACGTGGTTCTCATCGGGCTTGTGGCCTTTCTCTACAATCGGCTGGCCTGAAAAAACGCAAGACCTTGAGACTTTCTACCCTGGAAATGTGTTGGTAACCGGTTTCGATATCATCTTCTTCTGGGTTGCCAGAATGATTATGTTCGGCATGAAGTTTATGGACGGCGAAGTGCCTTTCAAAGAAGTTTACATTCACGGTTTAGTGCGTGATGGCGACGGACAGAAAATGTCTAAATCTAAAGGTAATGTTATCGATCCTTTAGATGTTATTGATGGTATTTCTTTAGAAGACTTACTTGAAAAACGAACCGGCAATATGATGCAGCCGCATCTGGCTGAGAAGATTTCGAAAGCAACTAAGCGCCAATTCCCTGATGGTATTCCTGCTTATGGTACGGATGCGTTGAGATTCACATTTGCATCGCAAGCGTCAACCGGTCGTGATGTACGTTTTGATTTACAACGTATCGAAGGCAATCGTAACTTCTGTAATAAGATCTGGAATGCGGCACGTTATGTGTTGATGCAGACTGAAGATAAAGACGTTGGTTTGAATGAGAACGATCCAGTTGAATTGTCACTGGCTGATCGCTGGATTCTTTCTGAATTACAAAAAGTAGAGACTCAGGTAGCGGCTCATTTTGATTCTTACCGTTTCGACCTTGCGGCTAAAGCTTTGTATGAGTTCACATGGGGCGAGTATTGCGATTGGTATTTGGAGCTTTCTAAGCCTGTATTGTTTAACGACGATGGCAGTGAAGCCTCTAAGCGTGGAACGCGTCGTACTTTGGTTCGTGTATTCGATACTTTATTGAAGTTGCTACACCCAATCATGCCGTTTATTACCGAAGAGATCTGGCAGACGATTAAGCCGCTAGTAGGTAATAGCAACGATACGATTATGCTTGAGCCATTCCCTGTTGCGAATCCTGATTTAATTGATGATGCAGCATCTGCGGATTTAGAGTGGGTGAAAACATTCATTATCGGTATTCGTAAAATCCGTTCTGAAATGGATATTCCACCGAGCAAGCCTTTACCTATTTTGTTACAAAACTGGACTGAAACCGATAAGACTCGTTTCGAAACCAATTCAATATTCATTAATTCATTAGCAAAGATTGAGTCTGCTCAATGGTTAACAGACGGTGATGATGCACCTGAATCAGCCACGGCTTTATGTGGCGATATGCAGATTCTGATTCCATTGGCTGGTCTGATTGATAAGGATGCGGAAATCGCACGCTTAACAAAGGAAATCGAAAAGGTACAAAAGAATCTTGCGGGTGTTGAAGGTCGTTTAAGTAACCCAAGCTTTACCGATAAAGCACCAGAAGCAGTGGTTAATCAAGTAAGACAGCAAGCTGAAGAACAACGTGCTGCATTAACGCAATTAGAAGCACAGCTTGTAAAAATAGAGGCAATGTAGAACTTAAGCAATACAGAGCTTAAGCAATATAGGGCCTAAGTAATAAAGTGTTAATGTAATAATTGACTAAGGTAATTCCTTAAATAGAAAACAACTATGAAAAATGAACCAGAATTAATAGTTTCAAAAAAGTCCCAACCCATTTCTAGCGGTGGGGAAACTGTATATGTAGAAATTTATCGCCTGGAAAACGAAAAAAGATGGGCACTTGCTATAGATGATGAGTTCGGTAATACATCCATATGGGATAACACATTTAAATCTGAAAAAGCGGCAATATTAGAAGCAAAAAAAAGTATATTAGAAGAAGGAATAAATCATTTTATTGGGCCTGAAAGCGGAAAAGGTGAGTGGGTAAAAAACACATAAAAAGTTGTGGCAGTGGGACAACTACTCTCTGAGACTTTTGTTTTACCACTGTGCAAGGCGCTAGACAGGCATTATGGTTAAATAATTAATCATAATGTCACCCCCCTACTTTAAGGGGGTTTTTTAATTGAATAATGAAAACCTCACCCTATGGGTTGTCGTCATTGCATTCCAACGTTGTCTTGGCTGCGGCAGTGCTAGGTTCGGCACTTTTTTGAAGTTGTGACAGGCACTGGAGAAAACAAAGCATGAATGAATATCTATTTATCGTTCCCATCGCTATTGCTTTGGTATTTGGTGTAATGAGCCCGGGGCCAAGCTTTATCTATGTTGCTCAAACCACCTTGAGTAAATCTCGATCTCACGGTATTGCGACCTCTTTGGGTATGGGTACGGGAGCGGTAACGTTTACCCTACTTGCCTCTTTTGGTTTGTTTCTTGTGATTAAAACCGTGCCTTTTCTATACGGTTTTTTAAAAGTGATCGGTGGCTTATATTTGCTCTACCTCGCTTATAAAATGTGGACCGCTCCAACGGGGAAATCACAAGTTGCTGAAGCCAGTGCCGATTTAAGTGTAACTAAATCGGAAAATAATCATTTTCGATCTTACCTTATGGGTTTACTCATCCAGCTGAGCAACCCCAAAACAGCCATCGTTATCGGTGGAATAATCATGGCATTTTTACCCGCTGAAGTACCTCCCTATTCGTTCTGGATTATCGCTATTGTGGCATTTGTTATCGATGCTGGCTGGTATTGTATCGTTGCTGTTGCCTTGTCGACGGCAAAGGCCCAGCGATTTTACAATCGATTTAAACAACGCATCAATAGAATCGCTGGAGGCTTGATGGCGATTATGGGGACGAAGCTCGCTTTAAATTTGTAAAACGGATAACGTTATAATTCACCCGTTTTTTCAAATCGTCTTCTTTGCCAAAGCCAAATACGGTCATTATTTTTAACCATATCGTGTAGATTCTTACTGGTTTTCCATTTACCCGTGGCAACTACTCCTTTGAGTCTGCCATTGTGTAAAACCAATTTCCGATAAGTCATATTTTTAATATCGCGGAAGGTGACCGACACATTGCTGACAGAGTCGTCGCCATTATCACCAATACTTAGAATGGGATAATCAACAACCTTTAAATGCGAGGTTGAGGTTGATCCTTTATATTTGCCGGTATCTTTCAACAGAATTTCAGCTAGGCATTCGGCTTGTTCAAAGCCGGGATAAACAGAACCGAAGACCACTCCGTTGTATTCGCAACATTCACCCACCGCATAGATATTAGGCTTGTTGGTTTGCAATTTGTCATCAACGATAATGCCTTTTTTTATGTGGATGCCTGAGTTAATCGCTAAATCAACATTCGGTTTTATCCCAATGGAAATAATCACCGTATCACAAGGGATGATTTCACCATCATCGAGGACCACTTGTTCTACTTTATCGTCTTGCCCTTCAAATTGGCTTACGTGATTATTGATGCGAACATCCACACCCAGATCATCCATATAAAGCCGCAAATAGACAGATGCATGATCATCAAGCTGATGATACATAAGCCTTGAACTGTGCTCGATAACAGTTACATTGGTGTTATGGCGCTGCATCGCGTTGGCGGTATCCAGACCTACTTGCCCGCCGCCTATGATGACGATATTACGGCTACTGACCTGCCGATTTTTTAATTGCTCTGCATCCCGAATATTACGAAAGGTAAAAATATTTTGAAGGTCTACACCAGGTACTTGTAATTTATTGGGTGTTGCGCCGACTGCCATAACCAAAGCGCTATAAGGATGCTTTTCACCTTTCGTATCTATTACAAATTGTTTGTCGCTATCTATTGAGACAATGGGATTGTTTAAAAAAACCTGCAGGTGTTCATTTTCGGGTAATTTAGACGATTCATAGAGTGAATCTTTGGTGTTGATTCCTGCTAATAGCTCTAACAGATGTTCTCTGCTATAGGGTTTTTCTTCTTCACCGCCGAATATTTTTATCGGTTGTTTGGCGTTAAGAAATAGCAATTGATGCACAAGTCGCACACCTACTGACCCGGAACCTACGATAATAATGGGAAGAGAATTAGTATTAATAATTATTCCTTATAAGTCACTGCAACATAGTAGACTTGATATCACACCCCCCTACTTTTGGCGAGTTTTTATTTTTAATGAGCGTATCACTTCCGTTTCTTTTTAAAAGCCGCGTTCCCAGTAAATATTGACGAAAGCTTTTCACTTCGGCACAATGAATTTATGGGGTTGCGAACACCCCGTGAGGCGTCAGCCCAAGTTTCGCATCCAAAAATCTAACTAAAACCTACTAGAAAAAGGATGTGTAATGCCGTCACCCACAGAAATCACTGTAGCTCAACTTTCACGCATAATCGGTACACCCGATTCACCCACCATTATTGATGTTCGAATTGATGAAGATTTCGATGCCGATCCTCAATTATTGCCCACTGCCAAACGCTGGCCTTTCAACGACATATCATCACTTGCAGAAGCACTAAAAGATAAACGTGTCGTGGTTTACTGCCAGAAAGGCAAGAAGATTAGTCAGGGATCAATAGCCATATTGCGAGAAATGGGCATCAATGCCGAAAGCCTCGAAGGGGGGCACTTTGCCTGGCGAGATGCTGGAAAACCTTTAATCCCTTTCGATAAATTACCACTAGCAAATACGAATGGACGTACCGTTTGGGTAAGTAAACAACGACCCAAGATAGATCGTATCGCCTGCCCCTGGTTGATTCGCCGATTTATTGATCCCGATGCGCAGTTTTTATTTGTGGCACCATCCGAGGTATTAGATGTTGCCGATAAATTCAATGCGATTCCGTTTGATGTCGAAGACGTATTCTGGAGCCACAGAGGAGAACTCTGTACTTTCGATACCATGCTCGAAGAATTCGATTTAAAGACTAAAGCCTTAGCCCATTTAGCCACGATTGTGCGCGGTGCTGATACCAATCAACACCAGCTTGCTCCTGAATCAGCAGGGCTACTTGCTGCGTCTTTAGGGCTTTCAAGAATGTACCGGGATGATAATGAACAACTCGATGCTGGCATGATGATCTACGATGCCTTTTACCGCTGGGCGCGGGATGCGACTAATGAAAACCATGATTGGCCACAAGCATCTACTGGCCAAAGGCATTTAAAGGGGAATTGATCATGTCTGAAACAATACTTGATAAAAATGCTGTCGATAATTCTTCAGCTCCAGAATCTGTGAGCTTGATGGAGTCCTTCCTCTACTGGTTAAAACTTGGGTTTATCAGTTTTGGCGGACCTGCTGGTCAGATCAGCATGATGCATCAGGAGCTCGTAGAAAAACGCCGCTGGATTTCTAATCAACGTTTTCTACATGCACTTAACTACACCATGGTGTTACCCGGCCCAGAAGCGCAACAGCTTGCTACTTATATAGGCTGGTTAATGCATGGGGTTCGTGGCGGCATAATGGCGGGAGTGCTGTTTGTACTGCCTTCTTTATTTATACTTATTGGGCTTACCTGGATTTATTTAGCCTATGGTAATGTGCCAGCCATTGAAGGCATTTTGTATGGTATTAAACCTGCGGTGACCGCAATTGTATTGTTCGCGGCCTATCGTATTGGCTCTAAAGCGTTACCCAATAATGTACTAAAGGCCATTGCAGTACTCGCTTTCATCGCTATCTTCGCCTTGGATATACCTTTTCCCTATATCGTATTAACGGCGGGTCTTATTGGATACTTTGGCTCAAGGGTTTTACCCGAAGCGTTTAAAGCGGGCGGACATCATGCTGATGCGAATGTTAAATATGGTGCTGCACTGATTGATGACAACACCCCTGCCCCTGAACACGCACGCTTCAAATGGAGTCGTGTTATCACATTTATCGTTATTGGTTTGTTAATTTGGGCAGGAGCAATGCTGGCGTTATCCATGGCTTACGGCTGGGATGGCACCTTAACTAAGATGGGATGGTTTTTTACTAAAGCAGCTTTGGTTACTTTTGGTGGCGCTTACGCTGTTTTACCTTATGTTTACCAAGGTGGCGTAGAACAATTTTCATGGTTGACCGGTACTCAAATGATCGATGGTTTAGCGCTAGGTGAAACCACACCGGGACCACTCATTATGGTGGTGTCATTTGTTGGATTTGTTGGCGCATGGACCAAAGAAGTATTTGGACCAGAAATGTTACCGTGGGCAGGAGCTGTAGGTGCAGCCGTAGCCGCTTTATTCACTTTTTTACCTTCATTCCTGTTTATTCTCGTAGGTGGGCCAGCCGTTGAAGCAACCCGTGGTGACTTGAAATTTACCGCGCCATTAACTGCAATTACCGCTGCTGTGGTTGGGGTAATTTTAAATCTAGCGGTCTTCTTTGCGCTGCATGTATTGTGGCCAAAAAGCGAAGGACTTAATTTTTCAGGTAAGTTTGAATGGGTGGCTGCGCTAATCGGAGTTGCGGCATTTATCGCTTTGACGAGATTTAAACAAGGTGTGATGACGGTAATAATTGCTAGCGCTCTTTTAGGACTCGCCTATCAGTTTATACAGTAGCGAAAAAGTACTTAAAAGTACGGGGGTGTGTTTTTAGATACTAGAATACTGGAAAAAAACGAACACTCGTTCCCCATCAATAGAACGAGTGTTCTATCACTTCCCACAGTGACTTAAAGATCTGCAGACACAATTAAAACTGCAGCCCTCGGATACTGACTATACTCATAACATAAAATCAAAAATGGTAATATGTCACAGAAATTGAACTTGACAAAAGAATGGCACAAACTCACCCACTACAAAGAAATGACATAATAATAGCCTCAGTTGCCGATTCTTTAGGCGAACCTCTAATAACTGAGATTCAAGGTTATGAAGATTACACTGCGAGCATCAGACAAGCAGAAGTTCTTAGAGGAATGGATAGTGCGGAATTACGTGTACTGGAAGTCGATGAAGAGAATAAGAAGATAAAAGTCTGTTTTCATGCGATGGATAAATTTAATCCAAAGGTTTCAACCGGACGAATTATTAATGTTACCTATCAGTCAATGCAAAACACGGTGTCTCAAATCTTCAGAAAATTATTTTGACACTGCATTTGAAAGTACATTTAGCTGCTTTGAAAAACGGACGACTTACAAGTAACAATGAAGCGTTGAATACTTAAAGCCGTTACGGTTTATATAAGGTGAGCTTTTGTAACTCTTCAAAACTATCTGCTTTTACATCAATCATATCAAGCTCATAAAGCGCTTTACCCGCATCACCCGGGGCTAAATGCTGCACAAACCAGGGATATTTTTGATCGGTTAGTTGATTCACCAAGCTCACGATTTCAGTGGTACAGTTCTTGAAAAACAAATGGTATAGCTCAGGATTTTTATCGAGTTGATTAGTTCGAGCTGCCGCTACTTTAAATAAAGCCTGCACCTCTGCTGGCTTTGCCTTAATCGGATAAATATACACATCTTCGTAGCGCTTTTGGCGTAAACCAACCAAATCATTATGACTACCCAATAAATAAATAACTTCAAATTTGGCAGTTAAACCACCGATTAAAGAATAGTCTTCACCCTGCTCTTTACGGGCTTCAACAGAAAGACCGATTACCTGCTTATCTTTTAATTCAAAAAGTATGAATAAATGCGCAATTTCACTGACTGCAGAGAAGTGTGATACTGCTACTTTGAGGGTTTGAATATCAGATAAAGGGAAATTAAGTGTGCGATAGCCCTGTTGCTCTATCAGTTTTCTCGCCTGAATAGAATCAGCCGGTGTTTTATAAAATTTAACCCAATCTATATCACGATAGTTTTGTATCTCAACCTGATCGTCACTAATGGTTACCGATGGGCTATGAGCATTACCTAAAGACCAGCTATTGCTTAATGAAGGGCTCTTAACAAAATAAATCATCATGCTAACAGTGATTAAAATCATCATTAGCACAATGATATATTTTATGAATTTAAGGCTAACTGCTAAAGTTTGTTTCAATTGAAATAGTTACTTAGCATGGTTAGTTTACTTGGCACTTTCTGGCAAAGTAATATTTAATTCCAATACATCGTAATCATCACCATTTTCCACATTCACATTCACATCACTGTCTGCAACATGCACGTATTTACGGATCACCTGCACTATCTCATCTCGTAGCTTTGGTAAATAATCGGGTGATTTTTTAGATTTATCAGCATGCTCATGCGCGATTAAAATCTGCAAACGTTCTTTAGCTAGATTCGCAGTGTTTTTCTTTTTCTCTTTCTTGAAGAAATTAAATAATCCCATTGTTCTATCTCCTTAATTCAGCGCTTAACCAAACAGCTTCTGGAAGAAGCCTTTCTTTGGTTCAACATCAATAAAACGCAAAGGAACCTCTTCTCCGAGGAAGCGTGCAACGACATCTTGATAAGCTTGACCAGCTTCACTGTCCTTATCCATGATTACCGGATTACCACTATTTGACGCTTGTAATACCGAACCAGACTCAGGTATCACGCCAATTAAAGGAACCGATAAGATTTCTACGATATCGTCCATACCCAACATATCACCGCCTTCAACACGGTCTGGAGAGTAACGAGTGATTAACAGATGTTCTTTAACTGTTTTTCCATCTTCGGCCGCTTTAGAACGACTTTGTAAGATACCCAAAATACGATCAGAGTCACGTACAGATGATACTTCCGGGTTGGTTACAATAATTGCTTCATCGGCAAAGTAAAGCGCCATAAATGCGCCTTTTTCGATACCGGCTGGCGAATCACAAACGATGAATTCAAATTCTTTTTTCAATTCATTGATAACGCTTTCAACGCCTTCTTTACTTAAGGCATCTTTATCACGTGTTTGTGATGCAGGCAGGATATAGAGATTATCTACACGCTTATCTTTGATTAGCGCTTGCTTCAATGTTGCTTCACCGTTAATTACATTAACGAAATCGTAAACAACACGGCGTTCAACACCCATGATTAAATCAAGGTTACGTAAACCCACATCAAAATCGATAACGGCCGTTTTATGACCTTTTGCTGCCAAGCCAGCGGCAAACGCTGCGCTTGAAGTGGTTTTTCCAACACCACCTTTACCAGATGTAACAACAATTACTTTACTCAATTTCTAATCTCCCTTTTATCGATTAAGATTTTTTTATTTCAGATTCTATTTTGTTTGGCGAGTTAGTGCGCCAAAGGTTCAATAATTAATTTTTCACCATCCAATCTAATCATGGCTGGTTTTCCTTTTAATTCTGTATCACTTTCATCCAGTAGTTGATAACGACCAGCAATCGCAATCAGTTCTGCCTGAAGCGATGAACAGAAAATGCGTGCTTGTTCGTTTCCTCTGGCGCCTGCAAGCACCCTACCGCGTAATGGACCATAAACATGGATACTGCCATCAGCCATAATCTCTGAACCCGCACTGGTTTGAGCGAGTACGGTCATATCAGCATCTGCTGCGTAAACCTGTTGCCCAGAACGCACTGGACGATCTATGGTTAATGATTTTATTCCCACAGGTGCCGCAGCTTGTGGTGCAACTTGCTCTTCAGATACTGTGTCTTGTGGTTGTTGATTTGTTTCAGCAGCAACGCCTGACTCCGAGGTTTCAGTCGAGGCTGCTGTCGAAG
Organism: uncultured Cocleimonas sp.; assembly: GCF_947495625.1. Classification (GTDB taxonomy): domain Bacteria; phylum Pseudomonadota; class Gammaproteobacteria; order Thiotrichales; family Thiotrichaceae; genus Cocleimonas. The sequence continues at coordinate 79,536 of NZ_CANLZW010000014.1, read as the reverse complement.
TTGCTGTAGAGGCTCTGCTCTCTCGCATAATTGCCCAGCCTGCATCCACTAGACGTGCATTCATTTCTACGGGATTATTACGAATTCCAACGGGTATAAAACCAAGCTCTAGTAGTTTTTGTCGAAGTAGTGAAAAATCTAATTGCTCAGCGGCATCACCCAGATCTGAACAATCTACAATGATTGGACTTTTCATAAAAAACTGGGGTGCTTCGTCTCTTTTTTGCTCTAGTTCAGCACAAAGTTTTTCTAAATCAAGCTCTTGCACATGCAAGACATTGAGCATTGACATCTCACCCTTAAGCTTCATATTTCCTACTCTTTATGACTGGATAAAAATATACCCGTAAAGACGTGCATGATATACGAGCCAGAATTATTTATCATCGCTAATATTACTTTTTAACGTTACAATCACGCGTTTTTTACACCTTCTCTAGCGTATAAAATGCCCTCAAGTACATTACACCCTCACTACCCTGATAAAGCATCCAACAAAACCAGCTGGAGTCAACTTCATGGTTGTGCTCAAGATTTATTAATAGCGAATGCAGCCAGGGAATATAAGGGATTAATTGTTGTTATCACGCCAGATAGCCACAGTGGGTACAGCCTGGAAGCGAATATCAATTTCTTTTTGGGAAATAAAGTTGGTGATAAAAATAAAAAAGATTCAAATCAGTCGATCCCTGTTCACATATTCCCGGATTGGGAAACACTTCCTTACGATGTGTTCTCGCCACATGAAGATTTAATATCTGACCGTTTAAAAACATTAAGCCAACTCAGTAGTATTGAACACGGTGTGCTGATAGTACCTGTATCGACAATGATGCAGCGACTTGCCCCCGTCGATTACATTCGAGCCAATTCTTTATCCTTTAAAGTCGGTGATAAACTAAATATTGAAGTGTTTCGCAAACAACTGGAAGAGTCAGGTTATCGGAATGTGACACAGGTGATGGAGCACGGTGAATACAGTACCCGCGGCTCTTTGATTGACCTGTTTCCAATGGGTAATGACAAGCCCTACAGAATTGATTTATTTGGCGATGATATTGAAACAATACGCAGTTTCAATCCAGAAGATCAGCGCACTATCGAACAAATCCAAAAGATCGAATTATTACCTGCGCATGAGTTCCCATTAAATCCTGAAGGCACGTCTAAGTTTCGTGAAAATTATAGCTTAAAGTTGGGGGGTGACCTCTCTCGAAGTCAGATATATGACAATATCAGTAATGGTAATGCACCTTCTGGTATTGAGTATTACCTGCCGCTATTCTTTGATGAGACTGCGACTCTTTTCGATTATCTTCCTGAAAAAACGCTATTAATAAATACCGACAGCACAGTAGCTGCTGCCGAAGTATTCAATAAATCGGTTAAAGATCGTTACGAACAACGCCGTCACGATATCGAAAGACCTTTATTGCCACCGCAAGATTTATTCCTCGATACCGAAACACTGTTTGATAAAATCTCAGAATATCGACGAATTGATACTCATCATTTCGAACAACCCAAGACAGAAAATAGTAAAGAAAGTAACTACAATTATCCTGTAAGTACCCTGCCGTCTTTATTGATTCAAGGACGCTCTGAAACACCTCTTATTCTACTCAATCAATTCCTGGTCCAGTTCAATAGCGAAACAAAAGGACGGGTATTATTTACTGCGGATTCAGCAGGTCGACGAGAAAACCTACTCGGTTTACTGCGTGATAATCGCTTTACAGTCAGTGTGTTTGATAGCTGGCAAGCATTTATCGCGTCCGATGCAGAAATGGGCCTGGTAGTTGCGCCTTTGGAAAATGGTGTCTGGATCAAAAGCCATGAGAGTTCTGATTCATTAGCAATCATTCCTGAAGCCATGTTGTTCGGTCAACAGGTTCAACAGAGACGTCGCCGCCAAAAACCTACCCGTGATGCCGATACGATTATTCGTAATCTGACCGACTTAACAGAAGGTGATCCGGTAGTCCACGAAGAGCATGGTGTGGGTCGTTATCAAGGGATGCAAACACTAACCACTAGCGGTATCGAACAAGAATTCATCCTGCTGACTTACTCAAAAGGAGACAAACTTTACGTTCCTGTCTCTTCTTTGCACTTGATCAGTCGTTATACCGGTGTCAGTGCCGAACATGCACCATTACACACTCTCGGTACCGAACACTGGGATAAAGTACGTAAAAAAGCCGCACAAAAAGCACACGATATTGCAGCTGAATTATTAGAAATTCACGCGCGCCGTGCAGCACAGAAAGGCCATGCATTTCCGTTTAATGAACTTGAGTACCTAGCGTTCGCAGACACCTTCCCGTTTGAAGAAACGCCAGACCAGGCACTTGCGATTGGCACCGTGATTAAAGACATGACATCGGCACAACCAATGGACCGCGTTACCTGTGGCGATGTAGGTTTTGGTAAAACCGAAGTCGCCATGCGAGCTACCTTTGTTGCTGCCAATGCAGGCAAACAAGTGGCGCTGATTGCACCGACAACACTATTGGTGCAACAACACACAAAAAACTTCCGCGACCGTTTTGCAGATTGGCCTTTTAAAATAGGTTCTTTATCTAGATTCAAAACAGCCAAAGAAACCAAAGAAACCGTCGAAAAAATGAAATCCGGTAACATTGATATCGTTATCGGGACACACAAATTACTGCAAAAAGACATCGACTTTAAAGACCTGGGGTTAGTTATCGTCGATGAAGAACACCGCTTTGGTGTGCGCCACAAAGAGCAACTAAAAAAGCTACGTGCCAATGTCGATATGCTGACTTTAACAGCAACACCAATTCCTAGAACACTGAATATGTCGCTGTCTGGTTTACGTGATTTATCAATCATCGCGACACCACCAACACAGCGTCATTCAATCAAAACATTCGTCCATGAATGGGATAAAGCACTGATACAAGAAGCCTGTGCGCGTGAACTCGCTCGTGGTGGTCAGATTTATTTCTTACATAATGAAGTCAAAACCATCCAGAAAATGACAGATGATTTAGCTGCCATTTTACCTGATACCAAAATACGTTTTGCCCATGGCCAAATGCCAGAACGCGAACTCGAAGGCATCATGAGTGATTTTTATCACCAACGTTTTCAGGTACTCGTCGCAACGACCATTATCGAAAGCGGTATCGACGTACCGACCGCGAACACCATTATCATTAATCGCGCAGATAAACTCGGTTTAGCACAGCTACATCAAATACGTGGTCGTGTTGGTCGTTCACATCACAAAGCCTACGCTTACATGATAATCCCAGGTAAAAAGCTTATTTCAGCCGATGCTAAAAAACGTCTGGAAGCAATCGAATCACTGGAAGACTTAGGCGTTGGTTTTACGCTTGCCTCACATGATTTAGAGATTCGTGGCGCTGGTGAATTACTCGGTGATGATCAAAGTGGTCAGATCCAGGAAATCGGCTTTAATATGTACAATGATCTATTAGAGCGTGCTGTTAAAGCACTCAAATCTGGTAAATTACCTGATCTGGATGGACGCGAAACACGCACCACTGTAGATCTTGGCATGCCCGCACTAATCCCTAGCGATTACCTGCCAGACGTCCACAATCGACTCATCATGTACAAACGAATCGCCAGCGCTAAAGATGCAGATTCATTGCGTGAATTACGCGTCGAAATGATCGACCGATTTGGACTAGTCCCAGATGAGGTTAAGAACCTGTTTGAAGCAACCAGACTAAAACAAATCGCACAAGAGCTCGGTATTGTAAAACTCGATATGGGAGAAGAAGGCGGCCGCATACTATTTAATGAAAAACCCAATATCGACCCTGTAAAAATCATGCAACTGGTCCAGAAACGCCCATGGGAATTCACCATTAAAGGACAGGATAAACTGTACTTTGAATACGAACCAATGATGGAGTTAGACCAGCGCGTACAATGGGTTAAAAGATTGTTTAATGATATTAAGAATGGGGAATAATTAACATAAAGTCCCTCTCTACTAATGTATGCCAAAGCTCGGGATTAATTCGTCTGCAAGACGACTGTGTATAAGAGACCTAGGCGTGTATAAGGCTGTTTTTTAGACAAACATATCTTCAAGCTGTTGTTTGTCGATATAAAACCCCTGATAGTAAATCACCTTTTTCAGATTATACTTTGAATAAAAGCACTGATTATCAACCCTAGCAAAAACCTGTTTATCGCGCTTGTCTTGTTTAATCTTGTCTAACAAAGCGCCCTCACTGTGTAGAACCCTGGTTAAAGAAAACTGATCAACAATATACTGTTGCCCCTTTGCTAAAAATAAATCACCCGCTTTAAGCAGCCAGACATTTGGCTTGGGTAAGTGATAGGTTTTTCTCAAGAAACAACATACCCCATCTTTAATGATGAGCAAGGCATAACCATAGTTGGGAGCGTACAGCTGATATTCCACCCAATCTTCTTCCTTACCTTGTAGGGTTTCATAAAAGACCAGGGCACTAATCGTAAAAGTAATTCCTTCGATATTGGCCTGCATGCCAATACGCAAATGACTAGCTGGCTTCTGAACCTCTGTATATGCGTAGAGCGCACGCAGCTCATTTTTGTAATCCATGACTGTACCGCAATAGCCACACACCAATAACTGACAACGCTTTGGGTTACCGATAATTTCAACAGGTGCATGACAATTTGTACATTGAACCGATTGGGCTTTTTTGTATGTATTCATTAGTTGTTTCATGGTTGCACAAGATCCATTGGGTCTAACCACCAGCCTTGATAAAATGTATATGGATAGTGGGTGCTTCCATTTTTTGGCTGGCCAGTAGAAACCAATACCAAACATTCCCCTTCGGTATTACTCAAATAACTGCATTGGATTTGACTATTTTGTAACGGTAAATTTTGTAATTCGCCATAAAAAGCGACGAAACTGACTTCCCTTTTTTCAACGACCAACCATTCTACAGTTTCAATTATCAACTGGGTATTAGGCTGCATTGAACTCCATGCGGGTAATGCGGCTTCTATCTTGGGAATCTGCTTCACAAAGAAAAGATTCTCTTCTTCCTGATTTAAAATGTACGTGTTCTGATCATTATCTACTAACTCCCATTCGACTCTAAACCCATCTTCATACTCATAGAGGCTATAACCTTTGGGTATGTAGGACGCATTTTTTATCTGGACTGAATGGCCAATATCGAACAAGTAATTCTCTGTGTTTTTCACCACATTGATATCGGAAAGACTCGTCGTATTGTTCTGAATATAGATGCTCGAATTACAAGAGGGGCAACTCAATAGTTTTGTTGCAACAGTATCGAGTAAATAGCCACATTGAGGGCATGAAGGCGTCATTGGCTTACTCCCATCTTTCTATCATTTGAAGCGGAGTTTCTCCATTGCGTCTTTTCAATACCCTTTCTGCACTGGCTTTTAACAACAGTTTTTCACCCATTACACTGTTAGCCGTGATTAGATTGGCTTTTTTGAATTCGGGAAAGACTCGTCTCCATTCTGCGAGAAAATCATTCGCATCGCTTTTATTATTACCGATCAATTTAGGGATACTAAATAAATCCTGTATGGCGGGTTTTGCATATAATGCCAATAAATAACGACTGCTTCCCAATGGTTGTAAAAACTCATTCAATACTTCGAGGAAGTTCTCATTTTCCTGACGCGTATAGTCATTCAATGAAAACCTTAAAATACCATTATCTACAAAGCAGATATTAATCGCGTCGTTAATCTTATCTTTTTGTAACGCCGTTTTCATGACCCCTTTATTATGTAAACTTAGCAAAATTACTTTAGCTATTTTTTGCCCAATATCGATTGAATTACGTTTATCATTCAATCCTTTGGCTTTGATTAAAGCAAACGATACTGCGCCACCTGCTGACCCACCAAATGCATAAGCATAACCACTGAAACCACTATTGAATAATGTATAAGTGACTGCGGAACCCAAGCCCATCAGACCCAATGCGGTTAATTTGTATTTATTACCATGATTTCGTCTACGTTCATTCACTACTGTTAGCAAACGTTCCAGACTATATAGCTTACCGTGATCATCAACCTGATGATGTAACCCCACCTGAAATACCTGATGCTTTGCTTTGGCTAATGCGTTCTGCCAACGTGCTTGTAGATTAAAGAGATCGTCCGTTAGACGTGTTTGCATTATTTGATTGTTCGTCTGGATAACATCTTGTTTGGGTTCGGGTAATTTCTCTTTCTTTAGCTCATTTTCTACAACGCTTGTCCCTTCCATCTCATCAATGGTTCGCAGAGATAATCTTTCAGTGCCCGACTCGATCTTCAAATCATAAGCATGCAAGCCTGCAAAGGTTCGAAAACGTTTTTGCAGGTTTTCAAAAATCAGTCCATTCAAACGTTTTTCTGGCGCGGTGGCTACAATGTGCCAGATGCTGGCTGTTTTAAAGTCATCCTGTGGATCAACACGCATCACTCTGCCACGTAATTGATTAGTCGCCACATAAGCCCTTGTCTGGGTTGCCATCACCAAAGCATTTAAAAATGGTGCATCCCAACCCTCTCCCAATAATGCTCGGGTTCCTACAATTATCTGCAAATCACCTGCTTCAAGTAAACGTGTATAAGCCGCAGAAAGAAAACTCGTTGCACCGCCGCACACCACAAAATCTTTATGCTCGCTAAAAGCTTTTATCGTGGGTTGAGCATGAGATGGTATGTGACTAAATAATGTATCAACCAAGTGAGATGGAAGAATACAAAGTCGCCCCGTTAACAAAGCAATTTTTGATATTACCTTGCCATTGATGCCACCGCGGTTATCGCTGTCATTGAGGCCATCAAACTTGTGAATAAAGTGATGAAAGATCGGATAGGCGCCCGTTGTCACTCCTGTTGAACCGGCACTGGTATCGATCGACAAAGCCAGTTCTTCGTCTCTAATATAATCAGCCAGAACCACCATTCTCAATAATGACTTTCGGTTAGCTATTTCTATTTTGGCAATTTCGAAACAGGCTGAAATACGTTCTTCTGTTTTATTGAAGGCATCTAGTTTGCGTTGGGTATTATCGAACTGAACCTGATTGTATTTGAGAAAACGTTTTCTTTTTAATAAGGCGGTCAGCGTGTCTCTAAATGACTCTACCGGCTCTGCCTTAGGGTAATAATCACCCTGCAGATATGATTCAATCAGAGTTTGCCAATTATTCACCGTGAGAGGCGGAACATCATCGACACTAATATCCAATGCTTGTAATAAATGCGGAGGCAATGGTTTTTGCCAATGTTTCAGTAACTGCAATAAAGCGATGACCGTTTCAATATTGAGTAACAACTCCCGTTCGCTGATGGTAGTTGATCCCTCCGTTTCAACTAAGAACTCATGTAACAGAAGTTGATAATTCAATTCATCATTTGTCGTTAGCTCTGCTAAAAACGTTTTAAGATTATCTTCGTAACGTTCTAATGACTGGATGTTTTTCTCATCGGTTTTCACCAACCAGATATAGTCTTGATGCGGACAAAGAGAACGTGATTTAACCAGTTCTGGAATGCTGATTTCTTCATCTACTGGACCACATAACTTTTTATAACGTGACCATTCCGTGGTGTTCGAGTCATAAGGGGGTGTTGCTGTAAGGCTTACGACGATTAAATCATCAATATTTTTAACCAGATCGTAAAGCACTGCCCACCAACTTGCTTTTAAGTGATGCGCCTCATCTAAAATGATCAGACCAAATTTTTGGGAGCGAAACCATTGTTTTAAATCGTGCAGTTGATTAGCTGGAGATTCTATTTGTTTTTTCTTTAACTGCTTATCGAAACTGTACAAGGCCTGATAAGTCGTTGAAGTGAAATATTCTGGTTCATCTAAAACCGAGCTTACCCAGTCAAGCAATACACTATTATTTTGATCAAGGACACTTTCATCACTATCGATAAATAAAGATAGTCGTTCGATCCATTGATCTTTGACTAGAACAGTAGGCGACAGGGTTAGGGTTTTAACGTTTAGCCGATTGAATATCTCTAAACCTAAAACCGTTTTGCCCGCTCCAGGCGCGGCAACGATATGGACACGCTTGTCTACCATATAATCATTTAAACGACTCAACACTTTTAATTGCTCAGGTCGCCATGGATGAATAAAACTTAAATCAGCAGTGCTAGCGTTCAAATTATTAGAATTTCCTGAGATATTTATTCATCATTAACTTTATTGTAGATACGGTAATGGATCGTAAAACGACACCATCATAGCGAAAATAAACGAAAGTCACCCCCCTACTTTGAGGCTGTTTTTCTAGAACTGTTTTTATAGTGCTGTTTTTTTATAAAGACTGTTTATATAAATAATGTATTTAAAACGAACAGCTTTAAGCGTTATGTAGCTTTTATATTATAATTAAGCAATATTAATTAATTCACTGAGTATTACCATGAAACTTTTCATATTCCTGTTTTTAATATGCGGATTATTTTTAGCGCAAGGGTGTGATAGTCAATCACCACCAAAAAGCAAAATTGAAAATCCACTAGAAGGACATTCAAAAGCATTAGAAAAAGCAAAAGATCTACAGCGACAATTAGATGAAGCTGCGGAGAATCAACGCAAAGCGATTGAAAGCATGTCTCAATAATCTCTCAATAAAAATGTCACTTACTTAAAAAACAATTGTCAACCCCCCTACTTAGGAGGCTTTTTTTAAGCGCCTTGTTATAAAGCTTTAAACAACAAGTGATATTAACGATAAACACAAAAAAGGCCAGAGCAAGCTCCGGCCTTAAAAATGTAACTATTACGATAGTTATTTAACTACCTAAAGACTTAACGTCTAATAGTTACCTTGCGCTGACCTGACACCGAGATATCTACTCGACGGTTTTCAGCACGCCCCGATTTAGTTTTATTACTGGCAACTGGATTCATTTCACCTTGTCCAGATACCTTCATCACGCCACGATTAATTCCCTGTGATGATAGGAAATCAGCAACTGAATTTGCGCGTCTTTCTGATAATTTTTGGTTATAAGCTTCTTTACCAATACTATCTGTATGACCGACTACAGTAACGCTGCTTGGCGTAACATTCGATGATTTAACCGTTTGAGCAAAACTTGTAAGCTCGCCACGTGCCTTATCACTTAATTTATCGCTATCAAATGCAAAGTTAGAACCACCTGCTTCATTTAATCGTAGTATTTTTACAATAGGCTTTGGTGGTGGTACATAAACTGGTTTTGGTTTAGGAGGTGCAATATAAACAGGTTTCGGTGGAATAACCGCAACAGGAACCGGATCAGCTTTAATTGGTGCAGCTACTGGCAGCTCCCCACAACCTGATACCATGCTACCTAAAGCAGATCTAACACAATCGCCAGAACCATCTGTTACTCCTTTATTTGATGCATCGGTAACATATCCTCCGATATTTGCTGATGCTGTAGAAGCCATAGTTAGAGTAAACATAACCGTACTACTCGCAATCACTAAATTCTTACAAGCTAACTTCTTAATATTCATTTTGGAACTCCATACTTCATAATTAATTTATTTTTAAAGTGATTCCTCACTAGCATTTTCATGTAATCTGTATCAAAAATAACACAATGTATCTTTTTTGCCACATAATAGATAAGAACACGGTATACCGTTAAAAGTTCCACAAGAAAGTTTCAGAAAATGTAATCTTTTATCAATTTCCATAGATAAAGCACACATTAAAATCACTATGAAAACGATTGAGTAATGTTAATAAGTGATTGAAACTATTATTCTTAAAATAAATAAAGATGGTTGATTTTCTAGTTTTAGAAATACGATGAATTGATTAAAAATCAATCAATATATTTTCGTTTATTTTTAATAAAAGTCTAATAATCTCTAGAAAATCGGGCTAAAACTGAATAAACGCGAATAAAATCTGATTAAGCCTTTTAAAAAAGTGCCAGCAAACTTATCATACACCCTTACCTCCTTTCTTACTTTTTAGAAGATAATTTATTCGCTATGTTAATACTCCCCGGTAGTCGTGCGTTTTCTGATTTCAACAAAACTAAACTCCTAAAATCATTACAAAATTCCATTCCAGAATTAACGGATATTCATGCCCGTTATTGGCACTTTGTTAAAGTTGCAGAGACTTTAACGGATGAAGAAAATGACACCCTCACCGAATTATTGCACTACGGCGAGCAGGATGATGATGAAAAACCATTAGGAGAATTATTCCTGGTCACTCCACGCCCCGGAACTATCTCACCGTGGTCGAGTAAAGCGACAGACATTCTGCATAACTGTGGCATGAGCAAAGTCGTTAGAGCAGAACGTGGCATCGCTTACTTTGTCGAGTATAAAGACGATTTTACGAACCTATCTGAAGACCAGCGCGTATTTATTACCAATCGTATCCATGATCGTATGATCGAAGTGGTCATGGAAGACGAACAAGATGCCGTTATCCTGTTCAATGACGCTGAACCAGCACCACTTAAAACCATTCCTTTGGGTGAAAATGCGCAAGCCGCATTAAGCCGTGCGAATATCGATTTAGGTCTAGCATTGTCGGAAGACGAGATTCAATATCTTGCAGACAACTACGCCGATTTAAACCGTGATCCTACCGATGTAGAGTTAATGATGTTTGCACAGGCAAACTCAGAGCACTGTCGACATAAAATATTCAATGCTGACTGGGTTATCGACGGTAAAAAACAAGATCAAACCCTATTCGGCATGATCAAAAATACCTACAAACAATCTCCTGAAGGCGTGTTGTCTGCGTATCACGATAATGCTTCTGTGGTTGAAGGTTCACAAGCGACCAAATTCTTCCCGAATAGTGCCAATCAGGAATACGGCTATTCAGAAGAAGCTGTGCACATGCTAATGAAGGTAGAAACACATAACCACCCTACGGCAATCTCTCCTTTCCCGGGTGCTGCTACTGGTTCTGGTGGCGAAATACGTGACGAAGGTGCAACGGGTAACGGTTCTAAACCTAAAGCAGGTTTGTGTGGATTCTCAGTATCTAATTTGAAGATTCCAGAATACCCAATGCCTTGGGAAATCGATCATGGCAAACCATCTCGTATCGATAGCGCACTGGACATCATGCTTGAAGGTCCTATAGGTGCAGCTGCATTTAATAATGAATTTGGACGCCCAAACATCACCGGTTATTTCCGCACCTATGAAGCGGAAGTACCTGGCGCAAGTTCTGAAAAAGAATTACGCGGTTATCACAAACCAATCATGCTGGCGGGTGGTTTAGGTAATATCCGTCCGAATAACATCGAGATGAAAGACATCCCGGTAGAAACACCGATTATTGTATTGGGTGGCCCTTCAATGCTTATTGGTTTAGGTGGTGGCGCGGCTTCGTCCATGGCGAGTGGAACCAGTACTGAAAGCCTCGATTTTGCTTCGGTACAACGTGGCAACCCAGAAATGGAACGCCGTGCGCAAGAAGTTATCGACCGCTGTGTTGCAATGGGTGATGACAACCCTATTCTGTGGATTCACGATGTGGGCGCCGGTGGCGTTTCAAATGCAATCCCTGAAATTGTAAATGATGCAGGACGCGGCGGAAAATTCGAAATTCGCATGCTTCCTAATGACGAGCCAAGCATGTCACCGATGGAAATCTGGTGCAACGAAGCTCAGGAACGTTATGTATTGGCAATCGATGCTGATCGTTTAGATGCTTTTAAAGCTTTATGTGAACGTGAACGCGCTATATATGCTGTAGTTGGCACCGCGACTGAAGAAAGACATTTACTTGTTGGTGATGCACTTTTTGAAAATAACCCCGTAGATATGTCGATGGACATGCTACTCGGTAAACCACCCAAAATGTTACGTGATGTACACCACAAAACTTTTCACAAGCCAGAATTAGAATTAGATGGAATCAAACTGGACGATGCCATCGAACGTGTTTTACGTTTACCAACGGTAGCTTCAAAATCATTTTTGATTACCATTGGTGATCGTACGATTACGGGCATGGTTAATCGTGACCAGATGGTTGGTCCATGGCAAGTTCCGGTGGCTGATGTTGCGGTGACCTGTGCCGATTACATTGGTTATAACGGTGAGGCAATGGCATTGGGTGAAAGAACTCCTATTGCATTGGTTAATCCACCTGCATCGGGTCGTATGGCAATTGGTGAATCGATCACTAATATTGCTGCGGCGAAAATTGGCAGTATTTCTGATATCTTCCTTTCTGCAAACTGGATGGCAGCTGCGGGTTACGAAGGTGAAGACGCGGCTTTATTTGACACGGTTAAAGCCGTGGGTGAAGAGCTTTGTCCGCAACTCGGTATTGCGATACCTGTCGGTAAAGATTCATTATCGATGAAAACCGTTTGGGATCAGCAAAGTGATGAAGGCGTCATCGAACGCGAAATGGCAGCTCCTTTGTCATTAATCACCACTGCATTTGCGATTGTTGATGATGTGCGCAAAACACTCACTCCTCAAATTAGAACGGACAAAGGTGATTCTGATCTTATCCTGATCGACCTGGGTAAAGGCAAAAATCGCCTTGCTGCTTCTGCTTTGTCACAGGTTTATTCACAAATGGGCGCGCATACTCCTGATGTGAATGACCCAAAGGCATTGATTAATTTCTTCAAAGTGATTCAGGAGCTCAATCAGGAAGGCAAATTAATGGCCTACCATGACCGCTCTGACGGTGGCTTACTGGCTACATTATGTGAAATGGCGTTTGCTGGTAAAACAGGTATTACTATTCGTCTGGATGATATTGGTGAAACGCCACTCGAAGCATTGTTCACAGAAGAATTGGGCGCGGTGATTCAAGTTCATCATACCGATACCGAAGAAGTACTGTCTGCATTACGCGAAGCTGACTTAGGCAATTGCTCTCACGTCATTGGTAAACCTGATGCTAAGGAAGCGGATTCACATCAAGCTGATCAAATCACGTTCACCTGGGCACATGAAACGATATACGAAGAATCTCGTGCAACCTTGCACAAGGTTTGGGCTGAAACCAGTTATCGCATGCAAGCCTTACGTGATAACGATCAATGCGCTAAGGAAGAATTCGAGAAACTAGACGAAGACTACAATGACACCGGTTTAATCGCAGAACCCAGTTTTGATATAGCTGAGAATATTGCTGCTCCTTATATCAAAACAGGGGTAAGACCTTCGGTTGCGATTCTTCGCGAACAAGGCGTCAATGGTCAACAAGAAATGGGCATGGCATTTGACCGCGCTGGTTTCCGTGCGGTTGATGTGCACATGACCGATATAATCTCTGGTCGCACTTCATTAGATGATTTCAACGGCATGGTTGCTTGTGGTGGTTTCTCTTACGGTGATGTACTTGGCGCTGGCGGCGGATGGGCGAAGACTATCCTCAACAATGCTCGTGCTAAAGACGAATTCAATGCTTTCTTTGAACGCAAAGACGTCTTTGGCTTAGGAGTCTGTAATGGCTGTCAAATGTTGTCACAGTTACGCGATTTAATCCCCGGTGCAAGTCACTGGCCAGAATTCTATCGCAATCAGTCAGAGCAATTTGAAGGGCGTTTTGCGATGGTGGAAGTCATGGACTCACCGTCTATCTTACTCAAAGATATGCAAGGTTCAAAAATGCCAATCGCTGTGGCACACGGTGAAGGACGAGCCGTTTTCACTGGTGTGAATACTGCAGAAAATGCACTAAGCAATAGCTTTGTCAGCATGCGTTATATCGACCATAACAGTCAACCAACGCAACACTATCCAGAAAATCCAAATGGATCTGAGCAAGCTATTACCGGTCTAAGTAGCACTGATGGTCGTTACACGATTATGATGCCACATCCAGAACGTGTGGTGAGAACAGTGAGTAATTCATGGCACCCGGATAACTGGGGAGAAGATAGTCCATGGATGAGAATGTTCAGAAATGCGCGTGTATGGGTTGATTAATTTAAGATAAATAGCCTAACAGCGATTTATTTCAATTCCTCATGCCTTGAACGAGATACGTTTCAAGGCGTGATTTCTGACTGCTAGAGAAATAATTAAAACTAGTTATTTTATATAGATATAGAAATGACTTAAGCTTTTTATTAATAACTGTGTATCCACGATTCCTTTCAAAAATGCGGATTTTCTTGCCGTATAACAAACTATAGAAAGTCACCCCCCTACTTACAGCCGTTTTTTCAGCTAATTTCAACTACCTTTAGAAAGCGGGGATTATTTAAGCAAACTCACTCAACGATGAGAATGTTCTCTTGCTCCATTCGGATGAACATGACGCGTTTCAGGGTACCCATCTTTCGCAGGATGGATATGCGCATTGGTATTTACCTTCGTGCTTTCACATGAAATTGAATGCTCATGTTGTTTATCACCACCAACATGTGAATGCGTCCTAGCGCCAAGACAGGCGTTTTCAGGATGAATATGTGGCTTCAAATTTTTGTTAGACTTGGTTACTGCTGAAGAACTAGGCTTTCCTGATTTATCTTCTGAGCCTGAGCAGGCAGTTAAGGTTAAACTTAAAACACAGCTTAAAACGAAATAATGTAAAACGACAAATTTTCGTTTTTGTTGTTGAGTAAAGTGATTTTTAAATAAACGCATGACATTCATCAGTTCAGTAAAGTAATAACCCGAGTATATGACAAGTTAATCAAATCTTCACTACACCATAAAAAAAGCCTCAACCGATGACAGTTGAGGCTTTAATAAATCTACCCTAATAAATACTATCAGAAAGCTTTATTTTCCATAGTTATGCGTGTGTGGAATTCTACCCGATCTATGGGTATGTGTAACTGAATTGGTCATGCTATTCGCTGGATGTGTATGGGTATAACCTACACCCTTACCTTTACCCATCATACCCGTTCCATTGCCCATCCCTCTTCCCTGACAGCTATAACGATGAGCGTGCTTGCCTTTGCCATTTGGGTGCGCATGCGAAACTGAGCGTGTGCATTTGTTTGCTGGGTGCTTATGCTGATTCGCGCCCATGCGCTTTTGATTACCTTGACAGCTATAGCGATGCGCATGAGCACGTTTACCATTTGGGTGTGCATGAGAAATTGAACGTGTGCATTTATTCACAGGATGCTTATGTTGATTCGCACTCATTTTAGCATTGCCCTGACAGCTATAACGATGCGCGTGCTCACGTTTGCCATTTGGATGTGCATGCGAGATTGTGCGTGTACATTTGTTCGCAGGATGCGTGTGCATATTTGCACTCTTTCTCATATTGCCTTTACAGTTATAACTGTGAGAATGGGTACTTCCACCATTTGGGTGTGAATGAGAAACCGAACGCGTACACTTTTGTGCAGGATGGGTATGTGCTATTGAAGGCTTTTTAGTAATTACTCTACTTTTAGGGCTACAATCGTAACGGTGCTTATGCACACTGCCACCATTGGGATGAGTATGAGTTATTGAGTTAGTACATTTATTCGCAGGGTGAGTATGTGCAACTCCTGTAGGAACTACTGATGCTACTTCATCTTTTTGTGATTGTTGACCAGAGAGAGTACCTGAGGTTTGGGAACATGCGCTGAGCATTAATCCCGAGGCCAAGATAGTACATGCCGTGGATAATAATTTTACGTTCATATCTTCTTCCTTGAATTTTTAATTTGTATGTAACTTGTTTTATATTGATAATATTTTCTTATTATATATGCATTGCTTTTTTATACGCACTTATCCTTAGAACAATAAACCATATAACCTTACAAATAAAGTCATAATATGATTCACTTTTTACTCACGCTTTTACTTAATTTATGAAGCGTTTGTTAGCCTTTTTTACACTACTACTTTGGCACCTCAAAAGTCATTGAAGCCCATAAACTCTCCCATACTGCATTATATCTGTCGCTTGTATCCGAGTCTGGTTCAATCATTTTTACCGCATTCACTAAATACACACTGTTCTTTTTAACCGATAAGCTAAGGATACCTTTCTCATCAGTAACATGTTCTGTGTGAACGACCTTTGCTTTTGCCACAGTCAGACTTTTACTACTATCAGGCTTTATTTTAGTAAAAACATTCACTTTAACGTCCGCATAGGGTTTACCTTGCGATAGTAATTGCAATTTAATCTTATCTTTAACGTCCTGATTAGCCGCATAGGGATTCGTTAAAGCAACCCATTCAAGATCCAGTCCTAACGCCTTATCTTTACCTAGTCCATTGCCTACTTTTATCAGAGATTTCGGAAAACGGCGGTATACTTCAGTAAACCCTATTTCAGGCAAACCTCTATCTTTATGGGCTTTTGATACCCACTCCAGACCTTCTGCTTTGAGAAATTTATTGAAAATCTTTCTATCTTTATAGGTTAATTTTGATCTTGTGGTCTTTGCAGATAAGACCAACAACCCTTCTTCTTCGATTACCCCTTGTACAGCAGGAAGTGATCCTAAACGCGGAGACAAAGGATGCGTTATGTCATTGATTGTGTAGTTTAATTTCTCATAGCTCGAATCTAGATAGGCATATTTATTGCCTTTAAAATTCTGCCCAACCTTCTCATGAGCTGAAAATTTATCGCCTTTTGTAATTTCAAAAAGCACCGGCTCTAACCACATTTCATGTGCAAAAACATTCTGAGAGAACCCTACTATTAATAACGATATCAAATATTTATTGATTATATTTTTGATATTAAAATCACTCTTTCTTTTAATGAAAAACACAGTATGATTCGACCTTTTAGTTTTGAATGAATATCTAAGATAGGCATTATGCATTTACTCCATCGCCCACAGCAAGAATCCATATTGAATAACATCATTAAATACTCGCTACTGTTTTTATTGTTCTTTTCTTCGATTGCAAGCGCACATGAAATTCGCCCTGCGATTGTAGATTTTACATTCAATAAGGCGGGCTACTATCAGCTTAATATTCAACAGAATCTTGAGGCACTATTAGCGCAAGTAGGTGATCAGCACGACGATACCGAACAATCTGAAAATGCAACTAAATACGATGAACTAAGGTCACTTCCACCGGAAAAACTCAATCAGGAATTTGAGAATTTTAGCGAAATCTTCTTAAATAAAATGACGCTTAAATTTGATGGTAAAGAAGAGCCTGTGCGCATTCTGGATGTAGAAATACCCGAAGTAGGCGATCTCGATCTAGCCCGAGATTCGATCATCAATATAGCTGGATTAATCCCTGAAGGGACAAAAAATCTGAGTTGGCAATGGGATAAGAGTTTTGGCAATGCCGTTTTCAGAGTCAGCTCAGAAGAAAATCCAGAGCTTTATTCTGCTTATCTTACCGAAGGCAAAGTTAGTGAACCCGTTGTTATAGGAATAGATACTGGTATAGATTGCTCCAATCCAGAAAACCAGACAAAAGCGGGTTGTGCCTCACAAACTGGTTGGTGGCAAACACTCATCAATTATATCGCTGTTGGATTCGATCATATCGTTCCAAAGGGTTTAGATCATATTCTTTTTGTTGTTGGTTTATTCCTGTTAAGTACTCGATTAAAACCACTCTTAATCCAAGTAACAAGTTTCACACTGGCTCACAGTGTCACGCTTGCATTAGGTATTTTTGGTGTAATCTCGATCTCTCCTGCCATCGTAGAACCACTGATAGCCGCATCCATTGTGTATGTCTGTGTCGAAAATATATTTCATGAAAAACTCAGTCGCCTACGCCCTGTTCTGGTATTCCTATTTGGCTTACTGCATGGCTTAGGTTTTGCCAGTGTACTGACCGAATTTGGATTAACTCAAGGTAATTTCGTCAGCGGTCTAATTGGTTTTAATATAGGTGTAGAACTGGGACAACTTAGCGTGATTGCCGCTTGTTTCCTTCTGTTCGGCTACTGGTTCGGTAAAAAGAGCTGGTACCACGCCAGAATTACTACCCCGGCATCTATTGTGATTGCACTTATTGCCGCTTACTGGTTTATTGAGCGCGTTGGGTGGATTTAACCTGAACTGAATAAACAGTAAGGTCCCCCCCCTACTTTGAATGATATTACGTTTTTATTTTTAAAAAAACGTAAATAGAATTTATGCAGAGCTAGAGCACTTTTTTAGATTGGTATTCTAACTAAACCAGTTTAATACTGTCTTTTTCAATAAGAATCAAACGTCGTTTATACAACGCTCCCAGCGCTTTTTTGTAGGCTTTTTTACTGACTTTAAACTGTGCATAAATATCATCAGGTGAGCTTTTGTCGGTAAGCGATGAAGCGCCACCTTGATCTTTTATGTGAGTGAGTATTTGATTAGCCAAATCTGTTCGTGTTTTTTCTGAGGGTAAATTCAAACTCAAGTCGAGTTTATTATCAGTGCGTACAGTCTTTATATAACCTTTGAACTTATCGCCAATTTTTAATGGTTGAGGTAGCTCACTCTTGTATAATAAACCAACGTAAGTTGTACCTACGACGGCTTTATAACCTAACTCTGTTTCTGCATAAATCATAAGATCTACAGCTTGTTCTGCCTGATGAGAATGTGATTCTTCGAGCAGAAACTTATCTAGCTTTGAGGACGCCATAATACGTCCGCTATGCTCATCGAGGTACACTCGTACTACATAGGACTTGCCCTTCTCCATTTTTACATCTTGCTCGGCGTAAGGGACAAACAGATCCTTCATCAAGCCGATATCCAGGAACGCGCCTACTTTGTTCACATCAACTACTTTCAGGAATGCGCACTCATCCACTTGGGCTAAGGGTATTTCTGTCGTTGCTATGATTCGATCTTCTGAATCGTAGTAGATGAAAACTTTAACCAAGTCATCAACTTTGCAGTCTTCTGGCTCATATCTTTTTGGTAACAAGATTTCATCAGTTTGCGAACTAGCAGAGAGATAAGCACCAAATGGTAAGCGTTTTACCACGCGTAATACATTGGTTCTGCCAATTCTAACGCGTTTAAACAGATGCAGATTATCATCTTCTAGAAGCGATTCTTCATCAGAGTTGTTTTTATCTAAGTTTTTCTTATCTATAACTTTTTCATCATAATCCTGATTATCTACAGAACTATTTGCAGAAATATCAGCGTTAGATTTTCCGCCTTTGATACCACCGTAATGACTTTTACTCATCTGAACCACCTTTCTTTGGTAAAACACGAGTATAGAGTGAGCTACCATCTACTTTTTCTGGTGCTGCTGGTTTATCAGAAGATGGTTTGGCAGAAGCAACTTTACTCGAATCTACTTTATCTGAAGTTTGCTCTTTATTCGGCTTATTATTAGGCTTAGCTTCTTTAGCTACCGGCTTTTCAGAATTAGCAGGTTTAGCTTTAGTTTCGTAAGGCTCATAAGGCTTCTTCGCTTCCTTCACTTCGGATTTAGCGTCCTTCACTTCGGAACTTTTAACTTTTCCGTAAAGCGAAGGCTTTTCATTCTGGGGTGCTTCTGGCTTGCTAGCATCTGAATTTTTATTAAGTGTTTTTAGTTTAGCTTTTTTAGATAGCTTATTTTTCTTATGCTTAGGTTTTTTCTTTTTCTTGATGCTCACAGGTATTTGAGGAGCTGTTGCATCCGCTTCAAATCCTTTGATTTGTTCACGTTCCAGTATCATTCCAGTGCGTTTTTCGATGACACTGAAATGCTGATACTCTTCATGAGAAATCAAAGAAATCGCCATTCCATCTTCACCCGCACGACCGGTTCTACCAATTCGATGCGTATAGTCATTGGGTGATCGTGGTAATTCATAGTTGATCACGCAAGGTAATTGCTCAATGTCGATACCACGTCCAGCCACATCAGTAGCGACTAATACTCTTACTGTACCAGCCTTGAAGTCACGCAAAGCACCTGCGCGCGCATATTGATGTTGATTACCGTGCATCGCACTTGCTTCCACGCCGAGTTTTTCCAACTTCATTACCAGGTTGTCACAACTACGTTTGGCGCTACAAAATACCAAAACCTGTTTCCAGTCATTGGTTTTTAACAAATGCGCTAATAATTCAGGCTTTCGTGAATGATTAACGGTGATAACTCTTTGCTCGGTTTTCACATCATCATATAAATCATCGACATTGATGATCTCAGGTTCGTTCATTATCTTACGAACCAGCTTACGAATACTTGGCGGGAAGGTTGCCGTAAACATCAGGTTTTGTCTGCCTGCTGGAAGCTTAGCAATGATTTCATCAATCTCTTCGGCAAAATCACCTTTCATCAAACGATCCACTTCATCGATGACGAGTGTTTTCGTCTGATGTAATAAAATCGCATTATTTCTTTCTAAATCTAATAAACGACCTGGTGTTGAAACTAATACATCAGCTCCTCCGCGCAAGGCGATCATTTGTGGGTTAATTTTAATCCCACCAAACACACTCAAGCACTTCACTTTCGGTTCGATATTTACAGCAAAACGCTCAAACTCTTCACGGATTTGAATCGCTAACTCGCGCGTTGGCACGAGTATTAAAACTCCTACCACATTGGATTTATCCAGCGGTTTTTTCTTAGCTAACTTGGCTGCTTTTTGTCTTAGAATTTTTTCTAATAACGGTAAAACAAAAGCTGCTGTTTTACCTGAACCCGTCTCAGCGCGCGCCAATACATCTCTGTCATTCAGGATTGCTGGAATTGAGTCTTGCTGCACATCAGTTGGCTCTTTATAACCAGCCTCTTCAATCGCAGAGTAAATTGATGGAGATAGGGTAAATGACTTAAAGTCGGCTTTAGCGGGTGTCTTTTTCATGGATGCTCGTGAGTATCAGGGGAGATTTAGGAGAAGGTAGAATTGTAACTTCTGCCTAAAACAAAATAAGATCGCTATTCTAACGTAAAACCAAGATAACTATCACTAAAACCTCGTTAAACATCTATAAATACTAATATTGTTTAATACACAGTAAATTAGGTCACCCCCCTACTTTTAGGCCATATTTATCAAATACTTAGAATTAGTTCTTTATCACAGAAACAATCAAATAACTGAAAATATCCCTAATTTCTACTAAGCTTTCTACAATAATTTAACAATAAGTAGACTCTAAAAAGGCAAGACTATGAACTCTGAAGCATTTGTAGAAAGTACCGGAAAACCTTATACACAGACGATAACCACAGGTAATCACACCCTGATTGCAGACGAGCCCACTAATCTTGGTGGGGCTGACAAAGGACCTGCGCCTTTCGATTATTTATTATCTGCACTGGGCAGTTGTACTTCTATCACGTTAAGCATGTATGCCGAACGCAAGAATATTCAACTGGATGTAATCACCGTTCGCTTGACCTATATCCCGCCCAATGAAATAGATGGCAGTAGCTCACGCATTATCCGTAAAATTCATTTGGAAGGTGACTTTACCGATGAGCAAGAACACCGCATGCTGGAAATTGCGGACCGTTGCCCGATTCATAAAACATTGCGATCGAATGTCGATATCATGAGTAGTTTTGAGTGATTCATGATCTAATACGATTATACATATATTAGAGAATTTTCAATGAAAGCAGGCTATTTAGCGATAGAATCTCCACCAATAGGTACGGACGATCCGGGTTTGATAAAGATATTAAGTTGGGATGAGTTACCTCATGAGGCTACTCAAAACCAGGACGAAGCAAATCATGCAAACTACCCGAAAAATGTCCATTATGTGGCACAATTCAACGATATTCTGGCGGCTGGCATGCACTTCCATAACGGCTTGCGTCGCCAACTGGTAGATATCAATGAAAAGACTTATCGAGCTGAATTAACTCACGCCATAGCGGTGATAGAGGCTGAAAGTGATTTACGCCATGAGCGTATCTGGATGGATCCGGCAATTGATCAGAATGATTTAGAAGCGATCAATCAGGACGCTGACAAGATTCGCTCAAAGAAAGAGAAAATCAATCTACTGATTAAAATTCTGGGAATCTTTGCGGTTGCTTTGTTAATTTTTAACGCAGTAACATCAGTCATATAAAATAACTCCATTTGTAGTCCTAAAAAATAATCAAAAAACGCCACAAATTTGTGGCGTTTTTTGATTAATTATCTAGTTCTAGCATTATGCTTTTTGCGATATATATTTTTTGATGCGCGATTCTGATGTTTATGAATTCTTATACGCTCACGCTTGGTAAAAGTACCATCTGCTTTTAAACGACGCTTTTGATGGTTAATTCGTTTTTGCTGATGACCTAGTCTAAACGCTTCACCTCTTGTTAACTCACCCGAACGTATGCCCTGACCAATCCGTCTTGCCTGATTGAATTGTCGATGGTTTATTCCGGGGTTTCTAATGCCTGGGCTATTTGCACCCTGCACTTGTCGATCATGCTTTTGCACATAAATGCTTTTAGATGACTTGAGTAAATCTCGGTGAATTACGGCTCGTTCACGACGTGTAAATTGATCATCCGATTTAAAACGTTGCTCTTTATGGTAAATTTTTCCTTGTTGTTTACCCAGACGCCATGCTTCTTTACCGGTAAGTTCGCCAGAATCTACACCTTGTAAAATGCGGTCTTTCTGGTTCTGTTGTTTTGTATCTATACCTGGGCTATTGGTATTTGCGACTGCCACTTGAGTAAAAAATGCGGAAGTAAGTAATAAGCTAAATGCGCTTAGTGCTACAATTTTGTTTTTGTTAAATAATTTCATAATAGTATCCTCGTTGTTAATTGGAAGCGTGGTTAATAGAAAGCTTGTTTAACACTTTAAATAATTTATATAGAGTGGAATTATCCGCCTATGCCCATTACAACGAGTTAACTTGAATTTGGTTGACAATTTTGTTTAAAAAATTTTTTTATCTTTGTTTGTCAACCAAATCTAAGATCGTGCGTTATCTAGATAAACAGGAATAATTTTTGAATACTGATAACGACAATACCTTTGAGAATCTCGAGCAATTCTTAATCCATAGTGAAAAGCGAGCTTTCATTATGGCGCGAGTTGCAACCAGAGATGAGGACGTTGCCTTTGATATCGTTCAAGATGCGATGATCAAATTGGTGAGTAAGTATTCAAATAAAAACAGCCATGAATGGCCACCTTTGTTTTACCGAATCGTGCAAAGTAGAATTAATGACTGGCACCGTCGGCAAAAAGTAAGAAACCGTTGGCGCAGTTGGTTAGGAAACGACAAATTGTCCACTCAAGGTGAAGGTTTTAGAGATTCACCATTAGAAAACAAAAGCAATGAAAATGACCAATTACCCGAAGACAATATAAGTAGTTTTGAGTTTAGCGAAAAAGTTGAAGTGGCAGTCAGTGCATTACCACTCAGACAGCAACAGGCATTTATGCTTCGAGCCTGGGAAGAAATGAGCACAAAAGAAACTGCTAATGCCATGAAATGTTCTGAAGGTAGCGTTAAAACACACTATTCAAGAGCGCTTTCTAGCTTAAGAGCGAGTTTAGAGGAATTTTCTTTATGACAAACGAAGATAATCAATCAGATATTAGTCAACATGCAAAGCAGGCATTTGACCAACAAGTCGAATCACTCAATAGTGATACTGCGCAGCGCTTGCGTGAAGCACGCAATATAGCCTTATCTCAAACAGAAAAAAGTGTTTGGCTTTCTAAAAAATGGCTGACTGGTGCAGGTGCAGGATTGGCAATCGCCAGCGTCCTGGCTTTTATGATTGTACCTCAGTTAACTGCTAGCAAGCTCTCACCGCTTGAAGATCTTGATATGCTTAGTGCTGATGTAGATATGGATTTATACACGCAACTCGATTTTTATCAATGGTTGGATGAGTCACTGGATGAAAGCTAAACCTGCCATTTTACTCTTCATGGTAATGACAATGTTATCAGCCAAGGCGAATGCAAACAGCAATGAAGGTCAGGATCAAAGTCATGAACAGGTGAGTTCTGACTTCCTTGAGTTTCTCGCAGATATGACAGAAGTCACTGGAGATGGCTTTGAAAACTGGCTTGAGTCAGAAGCCGAATATAACGATGGTAGTGATTTTGATAAACACAGTACGGAAGACCCATTACAATGATTAACCATACACAACTAATAAGAACGTTGATACTCAGTGTATTTCTAGTGTTGAGTTCACAAGTGAGCGCGCTAGATTGGCAGTCTCTAACGCGAGAACAACAGCAAACACTTAAACCATTTGTGAACCAGTGGAACAGCTTTAGTGAGCAACGCCAACAAAAACTGAGCAAAGCGGCATTACGCTGGAAGACACTTACACCAGCACAAAAGAAACGTCTAAAGAAACGCTTTAAAAACTGGAAGAAGCTAAATAATGAAGAAAGAAAGCTAGCTCGAGAGCGTTATAAACAATTTCGTAAGCTTACTCCCAGACAGAAAAAAAGAATCATCAGACAAAGGCTGTGGTTTAATAATCTACCCAATAAGCAAAGACGTGCGTTAAGAAATAAATTCCGTTCTATGAGCCCATCAGAACGTCAATCACTGCGCCAAGAATTGCGTCAGATGGATCAGCAACAACGACGACAATTTCTTAGGGAATTCGCCAATTAACTAAAGAATTATTAATCTAGGAAGCAACTAATGCTTGCTAATAGTTACTGTATAAGAATGGTCATCATCGCTTAAAAGCAGCTCACCATCCTCAATATTGCATTGCAAAACCATATTGCGTTTAACCAAGTTTTCAACGCCTTCTGCTTCGATATGCATTACGCTTAAATTTTTATATCGAGCAAGCTTTGCATTGATCTGATTCCACCAGATATCAGATTTTTGACTGTTATAGGTATACACAATCACCTGATCAGCTCTGCCACAGGCTTTACGAATTCGCTTTTCGTCCAGCTGACCAAAATCAATCCAGAGCTCAATATCACCCGTCAGAGACTTCTGCCAAATCTCGGGTTCATCATCGACACACAAGCCTTTGGTGAACGTCAATTCTTCATTCGCGTTTAACGCATAGGCAATAATTCGCACCATAAAGCGAAAATCAGTCTCTGACGGGTGTTGCGCGGCAGTAAGCTCGTGACTTTGATAATAATGCCGATCCATATCTGCAATATTGAGTAATACTTTATTGATGGTGGCGCTGATTGCCATACAGGTGTCCTGAGCGATTGCGAATAATGAGAAATCGAGATTAAAACACACCCCCCTACTTTCAGGCACTTTTTTCTGGATTCTAGTTATTGGAATTCTAGTTATCGGTTGTTCTAGTTATCTGGATTCAAGATTTTTCGACATTAATGAGCTAATACGCTGAAACTCTGAGAGTTCTTCTTCAGAGAGGTTTTTCGTCATCATCTGCATTGTATTAGCATCTATTTTGGCAATTTCGTCGACTAACGCAGTCCCCGTTTCTGTGACGCATAAATATTGACTGCGCTTATCGTTAGGGTTGGGTTCTTTACTTATCAGATCCTTTTCGATCAGTGTATTCACCAAGCGCGTTACCTGTGCTTTATCGCGCCTTAGAAAACTGGCGATATCTATCGCAGTACACGGTTTCTTGCGATCGATAATTTTCATCACCCGAATATGCATCGGCGTGAGATTTACATTGAGTTGTTCTGCTTGTTCAAATAGTTGCCGTTTTAAGGCATGAACCAGGTGAAAAAGACTTTCTGATGATTTTCGATCAGACATTTATTCACTTCCTAAAAGAATTATAGTTGACATTATCAATTACATTACTATATGGTTGCTATTATCAACTATATTTACACTTATTACAAGATTGAGCGTTTTGTTAAACACAACATTCACTCAATCTAGTAAAAATACAGGATACATAATGAACATTATCGAAAGAGTTAAAAATGCCAAAACCCGTCGTGTACCCAGAACACTACAGGTAAAGTCAGCCAATAATCTGACACCCAATATGCGCCGGGTAACATTGCAGGGCGATGCGCTGGCTAGTTTCCCCAAAGATTCGGAAGGTGCTTATATCAAGCTTCTTTTTAATCAGGCAGGTAAAGAAAAACCAGTCATGAGAACCTACACAGTTGCAGAACAACGATCTGATCAGAATGAAATCGATGTGGATTTTATGCTACACAATAGCCTCGACAACAATACTAATCATGGTATTGCTGCGCCCTGGTCGTTAGACACTGCGGCTGGCGATGAAATTTCAATCGCAGGCCCGGGGCCAGCTAAATTCATCAATACGGATGCAGAGTATTTTTTACTTGCGGGCGATATGACGGCACTTCCTGCACTAACAGCGAATCTAAAACGTTTACCGGAAAACGCCAAAGGTCAGTTATTTATTGAAGTTTTATCGGAATCGGACATACATAACCTGATTAAACCCGAAGGTATTGAGCTACAGTGGGTAATCAATGACAACCCCGGCTCAGATGCCTCACCGCTGTTTCATGCCATAGAGAAAGACCTGAGGCAAGCGCAAGGTTTATCCACATGGGTTGCCTGCGAATTTAAGACGATGAAAAAAATCAGACAATACCTGAGAGAAGAATGCGCTATTGAAAGATCACATCTATATGTTTCCAGTTACTGGAAACAAGGCAATACCGAAGAGGAGCACAAAAAGGCAAAACAAACTGATGCCGATCAAGCAAACGCTTAGTTTTAAAACCTCAGGTGTTTGTGGCGAGTATTATTTATCGCAGTCATTATTTGTAGCAATCATTATTTACTACAGTCATAACAAAGGTTAGTAACACATTTTAATAGCATTAAGCTTACAAATTAACCTATAGCAATAGGAAGAAAATATGAAAATCGCAGTAACCGCAGCAAGCGGACATTTAGGAAAAGAAATTGTTAAGGCATTACTCGCTGTAGTCCCCAAAGATGATGTCATCGGTTTGGCTCGCACACCTGATAAAGCGAAGGACTTGGGTATTGAAGTGCGACCTGGCGACTACAATGACCTTGACGCCTTGGAAACATCGCTAGAATCGGTAGATACTTTATTATTAGTCTCTGGCATGGATGATCCGGATAAACGTATCCAGCAGCATCGAAATGTGATTAATGCCGCCAAGAAAAGTGGCGTGAAGAAGATTGTCTATACCAGCGTTCAAGGCGCTGAAGAAGGCACGGCTTTTTCTCCAGTGATTCAAAGTAATCGACAGACCGAGCAGGATATTATCGACAGCGGTCTGGATTGGGTCATCGGACGCAATGGCATATACATAGAGCCTGATATTGAATATATCGAAGCGTATAAAAAAGCGGGAGTGATTGCCAACTGTGCGGCTGATGGCAAATGTGGTTACACCTCACGCCCAGAACTCGCATACGCCTATGCAAAAATGCTCACCGAAGATAAGCACAATGCGCAGATCTATAACTTACATGGTGAAGCTATTAGCCAAAGCCAACTTGCAGAATACCTGAACGCAGCATTTGGCACGGATTTGCGTTATGAAGCGATGTCTGTCGAAGCATTCCGTGAAGATCGGGTGGCTGAATTAGGCGAATTTTTAGGTACTGTTATCGCTGGGATTTATCAAGGGATTCGCGAAGGTAAGTCGGATAATCCGAGTCAATACAGTAAAGCGGCAGGCAGAGAACACCAGAGTTGGACGGCTTATTTCGCCACGCTTAAATCCAAGGCGTTTTAATACAAGGCATGAAACTATTTTTAGGGCGATTAGGAGTCTGACTAAAATAGCATAGTCACCCCCCTACTTTGAGGCTGTTTTTTCTATTGATGATAAAACAGCCTTCCAGGAAAACACGAAAGTTATTATTGAGTTACAGTCATTCTTTAACTTAAATAAACGACTTATTGCACCTGCCATTCAACGTCTACAAGTAAGTCATCATTCTCAAAGATCTTACCCACAAATACATCACCCTTGTTTACCACACCCACGCCTTTAGGCGTACCAGTCATGATAATGTCGTTATCAGCAATCGTCATGAATTTGGACACTTCTTCCAGTATTTCACTGGGCTTATAAAGCATAAGCGGGGTACCGCCATATTGAATTAACTCACCATTGATAAACAATTCAAGACGCAACGCGTGTATGTCGCCATCGAACGGTTTGAAATCACTGAGCACCGCTGAATTATCAAAGGCTTTGGCTCGCTCCCACGGTAATCCTTTACCTTTCAGATTTGACTGGACTTCTCTTTTGGTTAAATCCAGGCCGAAACCTACCGCAGACAGTTGCTTATCATGCACTAAAAAACTGATCTCAGCTTCGTAATGAATTGCATCTATCTCGTGAGTAACGATTTCATGTGAAATTGCTGAGTTCGGTTTAAGAAAAATCACCGGCTCATCGGGCATTGCATTATCCAACTCCTGAATATGCTCCACATAATTTCTGCCAATACAGATTATCTTAGACGGAATTATGTCTTTACCATCGCAACTAATTGTTTTCATTTATTTAATCCCTGCATTTACTGGTGCTACGCTATGTTAACGTCTGATTATCCGATGATTTGTAACGCACTTTCAAGTCTCCCGGACGATCATGAGTATAGACAAAAAATTAATTTAAGCGTTAAAAAAGCTCTGAAGAATTAACATCCATTCAGAGCTCTTTTGTACTAGCTAGTTTTAGGTACAAGCACTTGGCATCAGTAAAAATGCCAGTGTCAATGCGTCTAGAAAACAGTTCCCGTTTTGAAATAAAACTTATCTTTATTTCTGCTAGAACGGCCTAACACGTTAAACATCGTACCATCAGGGTCTTTGGCGTATCCATGACAGCTGAACTCCATCCGTTTTTGCGGCGTAACACCCACGGTTGCAGCAGCTCTGACATTACAACTCTTCATGTCTTGTCGCATGGTGAAGGCATTAATTGCGGATAATCCAAGGGCTCTATCTTTTTGTACTAATTTAGATAATTTCCAGTAACCATTACCCGTAATGGCAGAAATTCCCTTCTCATCACCAGTTGTATGAACCGCATAAATATCGCCTGTTCCACATTCGGTGATCAGTGACAGGTTTTCTGAATAGGCTAAACCTTTAGGCCATTTAGAAGGTTTCTGGGTGGATGATTGATTGATGAGTTTTAATGAAGAAGGACGACCGTTAGACGTTTCTAGAATATAAAACTGATTATAACGTGGTCTATTATCTTGTCCGCCAGGGCCAGTAGTTACAACTAGATGACGATCATCAGCCAGTTTTACAATACCCAGACCACCGCCAAAATTCGCCTTTTCAATCGGCAAACTAAATTCAAGGTCTTGATTCTGGCTATTGATATCCATGAAATGAAGGCGTTTGCCTAAACCATACACCAGGTATTTACCGATAATATGCACACCACTCGGATGTCTGCCCTTGGTACGGTGCAACGTCGACAAATACTTTGTGCCATTACCCGATTGTTTCACAACAAAGATGCCGCCGCGTTTTTTATGACTATGGCTTCCGGCATAAGGGTAAAGCGATGAGTTAGTGCGCACAAAGCCTTGAACATGCGTATCAGGAATACCTAAAGCATGCGCAGGATCACCATTAAAGATATCCAATGGTCTTAGGTTTTGCGGCGGATATTTTTGTGGCCAGGTAAATGACCACGGCTTGGTTTGCCATCTGATTTGATTCGCTGCTGCGCGCTTGAATTGCTGTTGTACGTTCGCCGCACACATATTGCAGTTAGGTTGCCCAATTCTACAGTTGGTGTCACCTTTGGATAAATTTCTTT
Organism: uncultured Cocleimonas sp.; assembly: GCF_947495625.1. GTDB lineage: Bacteria > Pseudomonadota > Gammaproteobacteria > Thiotrichales > Thiotrichaceae > Cocleimonas. The sequence goes on along the minus strand of NZ_CANLZW010000014.1, from coordinate 49,960 downwards.
TTCTATCACGTCGATCACCACGGTCTCTTTTGTTATCAAAATAACCGTTATTGGTAGTCGTTCTTTGCACTTTGGTATTACGCGCCGAATCACTTGGGCCAAAAACTAAACCATCATTATATGATCGGCTATTCCCTTTGTAATTGTCTTGTGCATTTCCATATATGACCGTATTGCTATGTCTAGTGGTATTGCTATTTACCCGAGTTCCTAAAGAACCTGCGCCATGTCGATGCGCAAAGCCCTGAGCAGGTAAAGGATGAGTATGCTGTCTGCCATCGTGAAAGTGCGATGAGCTAGAACCAGAGCTAATAACTGTTGTTGTCTGATTACCACTGGATGAAAAATCATAATAATCTGGTTTAGGCGGTTTAGCCGTTGGTCGAGATGGCTGAGGATTTCCGTAAACAATCGTGCCAGTGCGTCTCACAACATTAGATGTCGCCTGTCCAGGAGCTCCCCCATGTCTATGTGCAAGTCCTTCTGCAGGTAACACATGACTATGCTGTCTACCATCATGCGTGTGCGTAATTGAAATCGGACTGGCAAAACTCATTGATGTCGTTAGCAATGCCAATATTGACAATATTCCTATGTTTAAGAAAAACACTCTCATTGTTACACCCCTGTATTAGAAATTGGTAGATAGCCTGAAAGTAGCCTGAGTTAAAAGGCCAATGAATCAAAGATTGATTCTTTGTGACTATGTTATTTATTTTACATTTATGGAATCTATGAAACTTATCATAACTAAATCAAGTTACAAAATAACGCACTATGAGGGCTTATTGAAATTTAGTACTATTTGCCTGATTAAAAATCAGATTAGCGAAAATCACACAGCAACCTGCTACATGATTATTCTTGTTTCACTCTCTATGCCTGTTTCACTCTCTACTCTTGTTTCACATTCCACTCTTGTTAAACTATCTGTCTGATAATAAGCGTAAATAGTTCACAGTTTCATTTGTAAGTTTATTTTAAACTCTGTTCTAAGCCAGCTTTTAAAAAGTTGCACAAAACTGGCAACACTTTCACTACTTCAATAACCACTACGACCACAAAGTTACGAGGAACACTTATGAATGATAATGCGAATAACCCCTACACGCCGCCAGAGTCTGACGTTAATAACAATTTAGTCGCGCGCAGTTCAATACCTAAAGTCATCGGAATCATTTCAATTATATTAGGCGCATTAGGTTTAATTTTTGGTTTGTTTGGATTGGCGTCGATGATGTTTGCTTCAGGCGCATTAGACGCGCTTTCTCAAGGCGGAGGAATGATGGGTATGAGTAAAACCTACCTGATTGGTTCTACAGCTTTGTCTATTTTAACCTCTATATGGGCTATCTGGATTGGATTTAAACTTCTCAAGTATCTTGATATTGGTCGCCAACACTTTAATTACTATACAATTTTCACTATCGTAGTGAGTATTTTCACTTTCTTCTATACCAAAAGCATGATGGAAGAAATGTTTGCAGATATGAGTCCAGAAATGGCAAATGCAGCAGGCGGAATGTCTTCAATCACATCTCTCGGTGCTTTTATCGCCCCTATTATTCTTATCATTGTGGCGTTATTACTTAACCAGCAAAATGTTAAAGATTGCTTAAGTAAATAAATCGATAAAAAAGAAAACACACCCCCGTACTTTAAGTGACTTTTCATTTCGTAGTTTGAAATGACTAAAGGAACTTATGCAGAGCTTGTCACTTTTTAGAAATAGTGCCCAAAAGTACGGGGGTGTGTTATTGCTCAACTAAAATTAGTTCTAATCAAGGTTCACCTGAAGCTGAAGCAATACTCTCTGTCGCAGCATACAAATCATACCAATGCGACTCTAATTTAGAACCCGTTTCCTCAACGTTTATTGCCTGATACAGGTCCTCATTTCTAAAAACCAATCCATCTTTTTTTAATTTAGATAAAGCATCTTTCACTTCAAAATTAATCGATACATTAAAGTGTTTTTGTAAGAAGTCTTCAGCGAGTGATTTAATCAGCGATGCTTCCAAAGCTGATTGTCTGGCATTCAAAAGAATATAATAGGCAAGTACCGATTCTTTGACGTCTTCATCCAGGGCTTGATCTAGAAGTGTCGCGATGACCCCCACATTAATATCCAGACTATGCGTATAAAGACTGCGTGAAAGTACCATTTTATAATGGTTTTGCTGGTTTAACACGCTACTGACTTGCCGACCCAGTACACCGCCAAAACCAACCACCGCAATCAAAATGGTCAACGGTTTCACGGCTAAAGCCAATTTGGATAGGAAAGCCATTATCCCACCCACAGTTCCGGCACCACCTGCTGCAGTTAGTTTGATTTTATCCAGCAAAGTAAAGCGTAAGGTTGAGTTAGGAAATAACATCTCAAGATCTGAGCATGGAATGTCTCGAAACTGACGCATAAAAATATAATCATCGGAGCTTTTATCCTGCATCAAACGCTTATGTCTGCGCAGATAAAGCCATTGGTTAAAACGATTTTTACCCTTATCGATTAATAGCTGTTTTAATTCCGTTTCACCACGAAAACGAAACACCATATTCAAACGACTATAGATCGGAATATCGACATCAATTTCTTTAAGAAACAACGTTCTCCAATGCCTTTGTTTGACTCTCACCAGAGATTTACCACGGGTATAAATCAATACCTGCTGATAATCATCAAGCTCCACACCAATTGACAATCCACGTGACATTTGATTATTAAGTGCCTCATTTATATCAACTTCATCAAGCTCTTCATAATTTGCTTTTTGTAATAATGCAGAGACTTCGCTAAATAGCTTTTTCTGTAAACAGCGCTTTTCATTATCATTCCACAATCGATTTGATACCACATCTCTATCTGGATTAAACGGCCGATACGCTGTTTTTAGTGAGATATAATGGCGATGGTAACGGGCATGATAAATTGTCTGTAAGACTTCTGTGAAGGTATGCAAATTACGAACAGTCTGTTTGTCTAAACGTTCGCTTTCTCGCGCATTGCATATAATTTCTTTGATCAACTCTCTTCGAGATACAGGGATAAATGTTTTGTCCGCAGAATCCGTATTGTTTAATAAATTATCATTGAGTAAATTATTGCTGAGCATATAGAGGGGTCAGTGTTTGTGTTAACGATTAAGTAAACGCGAGAATGATTTATTTTTTAATAGATTTTTTTTCACGCGCAACCCTATCCTGCTCACGTAAATGTGTAAGCTTTTCGCCGATCTTAATTTCCAGACCCCGGGGAACAGGCTCGTAATACAATCGTTCTCCCATCTCTTCAGGAAAGTACTTCTCACCCGCAGCATATGCGCCCTCTTCGGTATGCGCATATCGATAGTCTTTACCGAAATCAAGATCCTTCATTAAAGTGGTTGGCGCATTACGTAAATGCATCGGTACATCTAAAGAGCCTGATTCTCGCGCATCTTTCATCGCGGTATTGTAAGCGGCGTACACAGCATTACTTTTGGGCGCTGAAGCGAGATAAACCAAAGCTTGTGCGATGGCTAATTCACCTTCGGGACTACCTAAACGTTCATAGGTTTTCCATGCATTTAACGCCAATTCTAAACCCCGCGGATCAGCGTTGCCGATATCTTCACTGGCCATGCGTACCACGCGTCTGGCGATATAAAGTGGATCACATCCGCCATCTATCATCCGACAAAACCAATATAATGTAGCATCAGGGTTACTACCGCGCATTGATTTATGCAATGCTGAAATCTGTTCATAGAAAAGATCGCCACCTTTATCAAAACGACGCACACCTTCGCTGGCTATCTCTTCGATGGTTGCCTGTGTGATCTTACCCTCATCAGCCAAATCAGTAGCTATCTCTAACCAATTCAAACCACGACGCGCATCTCCATCCGCGGCTTTGGCTAAAAAGTCTAAGGCATCAGGATCAATTTTAAGATTCTTCTCACCTAGCCCTCTTTCTGAATCTTGAATCGCCGATTGTAATATTTCTTTAATGTCATCTTCACTAAGCGAACGTAAAACATAGGTACGTACGCGTGATAACAAGGCGTTATTTAATTCAAAGGAAGGGTTTTCGGTAGTCGCACCTATAAAGCTGAATGTGCCGTCTTCAACATGCGGTAAAAACGCATCCTGTTGGGATTTATTGAAGCGATGTACTTCGTCTACAAATAACACTGTCGAACGACCATCAAGTTCGTGGCTTTGCTTTGCTAATTTCACCGCTTCACGAATGTCTTTTACGCCAGATAGAACAGCAGACATAGTGATAAACTCGGCTCCACTATATCGGGCAATCAATCTTGCAAGTGTGGTCTTCCCTGTTCCTGGTGGGCCCCAGAATAGCATCGAGTGTAATCGATCCTGTTCAATCGCTGCACGCAATTGTTTGCCTTCACCTAGTATGTGTTGCTGCCCCGTATATTCTTCCAATGTTCTAGGACGCATTCGCTCTGCCAGCGGTTTATGCTCAGCATGATTATTGATCATTGGCGGGTATGGTTGGCTTAGTGTTATTCACATGGGAATTGTATCACTCAAACAAATACGCGTATAACGATAACGTTCTCAGTTGTGAACAGTACGGACAGTGGAAGTGAACTGTTCTCGGTGTGGCAACTACTAAAATATGCCTATAACTAGGGGGGTGTGTTTTTAAAAGATTAATCACGTATAATCTTATAAAATACAAGACAGTAGCAAGCTTTCTTAGCTTATATACTTATTAGATCTTAATTTACCGAGATTCACAGAGGTGACCTTATTATCTACACATAACTACTTGTAAGTTATTGTAAATAGGTGAACTTGTTTGGGCGCAAGTTGACAAACCATCCATAAGTAACAAAATTATAAATATCAAAACATGAAATAACTTATAAAAAGTTAAATAAATTGGGGAATAACGTGGGCTATAACGCAACTGTAACAAAACCAGGAATAAAATCAGTTTTACTCTTACTGGTGTTTAGCACTTTAACCGCTTGTGGTGGTGGAAAAAGCAGTTCTTCTGATGATACCGTCACACCTGTTATACCGGAGCAGATAAATACTTCTGAGCTAGCCGTTTCAGCCAGCGGCGTGATAACTATATCTGGTCAAGCGTCTCCCAATTCTGTAGTGAATATAACATTTCCGGATGGCTCTAAAGAAACGGTTACTACCGACTCCGATGGCAACTACTCTGCAACCAGCACTCACTCTCAACCTCCTGGCGATACCACAATTATTAGTATTTCGAGCAATGGCCCAGAGACTATGATTATCTCTCCTACAGACGCACCCACTATTAGCAATCTAAAAGCGAATTCGGATGGTTCCATTGTAATTACCGGCAAAGCAGCCCCTGATTCTGCAATCACTGCTATTTTTCCTGATGGAAATACTGAGATTGTAAATACTAATAGCAACGGAAACTACAGTGTCACTAGTCGTGAATCACAACCTATGGGTGAGGTTTTCATCACCAGTACTGATAACGATATTACTTCTGCGCCAACAATCATAGAAAGCAATGCAATCGAAAAAGTGCTTTACCTAGCAACAGGCGTTATCCCTAAACTATCGTTTACACCATCGGTAGGTGTTAACACAGAAGCACCACAAGGTGGAGCAGATACTGCGGGAATGCCAATGCCTTTTGCTGATATTTTCAGAACGGCAAGACCCTTTGCTGAGCTTTCTGCCGAAGGTACTATTCTAGATGAGAATGGCTGGGTGGTTGAATTTGCCGATGAGTCTGAGTTCGCTAATGGCATACGTTTCGCACGCACCAAACTATTACAAGGCACCTTAGACGATTCCATTCCAGAAGGTCAATACACCGTTATCTACGAAGGCGAAGGTATTCTGGAATTCGGATCTTCCGGAGCTGTTTCGAATGTCAAAAAAGTAAGCGGTGAAAATAAATACACCTTCGATTTAAACCTTCGAAGTTTTGATCTCGAAGATGAAGTTGCCGCTTCAGACACCAATGCTTTTAATATGAACGTTAAAGACATTAACACCTCTAATCCGATCAAAAATATCAGAATAGCTATGCCTGGCGGAACCTGTGCAGGCAACCCTTTTATTAGAGTAGATTCTCAGGATGAGTGTCCCGACGGAGATATTTATGAATCATTTGCAGAACGTTTAGCAGCGGATAGAAATGCGATTATTTTCAATCCTGATTACTTAGCGTTTCTTCGCAACTTTAAAGTTGTAAGAATGATGAATCTGATGGAAGCGAGCCTTAAGAAGCTATGTTTTACTGCGGATGATTGCCCTGAAGGTGTAGGCACCTGGGATCATCGCGCGAAACTCGAAGATGCGGTTTGGGGCGGTAACGATGGGCGTACCTCTGATGAAGACCACAAAGGTGTACCGATTGAAGTGATGATTGCATTAGCAAATACCTTGCAACGCGATATCTGGGTCAATATGCCGCATGTAGCTGATAACGATTACGTTAAAACCTATGCGAAATACGTTCATGAGAACCTCGATACGAATCTGAAAGCCTATGTGGAATATTCAAACGAAGTCTGGAATCCAGGTTTTTCTGCGCATAGTTACGCCGTAGCGAAAGGAACAGAACTTGGATACGACACTGTTCCTGAAATATTTGAAGGCAGTAATAGAGATGCCGATTACTTTGCGCGTTTACGTTTTTACAGCAAACGTGCTGAAGAAATTTTCATTCTCTGGAAGGCTCAGTTTGATGCTGAAAGTGATACCCGCTTAGTACGGGTTTTAGGATCATTTATTGGTGATAAAGTCCTTACTGAGCAAATGCTAAAAGATAGTATCGTCAACATAGATAACATCGATGCAGTAGCGATCGCACCCTATTTCTTTGGTTGTCCTTACGAAGCGATTTGTATCGATGCAGAGAACAATCTACTCGATGCAACAACGGTCGATGATGTATTCGCCGCAATTGATCAATCAAGTGATATTGATGTTAAGTCTCTAGATGGCACGATCGAAGCCGTTAAAAGCCAGCTGACGATAACCGGTGCTTACAATCTCGATCTTGTTGCTTATGAAGGTGGACAACATTTAGTAACAGGTGTGCTGGGTAGCAACGATGTCAGCGAAGATGATAAAGCGAGATTGCGTGGGCTGTTCAATGATGCGAATCGTGACCCGCGTATGAAGCAACGCTATATTACCTTCCTCGATGCCTGGAAAGATCTATCGGATGAAGGTACGGCGTTATTTACGCTATATACACTCCCGCAATCGTATTACCGTTTTGGTAACTTTGGGATGAAAGAACATTTGAATATGTCGCGTTTAGATTCACCAAAATTTGATGGTGTTATGACCTTTCAAGAAGCTGCAGAAAGCTGTTGGTGGGATAATTGTGAATAAGGTTGTCGCTAGAATAGACTAGACATCTACTTAAGATAAATTAGGTCACCCCCCTACTTTTAAGTGATTTTTTATTTTGTTGTTTAAAATAATCTAAGGAACTTATGCAGAGCTAGGCGTTTTTTTTTACCGAGCATGAGTGGTTTGTCTTAACTTGTTTCCTTAGGTCACCTTCATGCTAGACGGCTTTGCTTTCAGGGTAATCTACTTAATACGGTTTCTAATCAGATGTCTTATTTCTGGTTAAGCGTTTGTTTAACGCCTGTCTAGTCAAACCGAGTATTTTCGCCGCTTCACTTTGATTATTATTGGTTCTACGCAATGCTTCTTTGATCAAATTATCGTTAAATTCTTTGATGGTTGGTAAGGTCTTGGTCTCGGGCGATATTGATAATTCAGGCGATAATCCCTCACTATCATCGATAGGATTATGATGGCTCGCATTTAAGGTAATCTGTTGTTTTAAATGTTCCACATTCAAGACAGACCCAGTCGTTTGCGTTACCGAATCATAAATCAGCATTTCAAGTTCTCTGACATTCCCCGGGAAATCGTATTGAGATAAAAACTCATACAAGGAATCGGGGATTTCTATCTTTGATAGTTGTAATTCATTACAGGCTTTAATCGAAAAGTATTCACACAATAACGGAATATCTTCCTTACGCTCTCGTAACGGTGGAATTCTAATCGTATGTATTTGCAGGCGATAGAATAAATCCTGCCTGAAATTCCCTTCGGTAATCAGCTTATTAAGCTCGTGATGCGTGGCCGTAATAATACGCGCATTATTTTCTTCGAGGGTATCGGAACCCAGCGGATAATAATTATTTTCCTGAATTAATCGGAGCAATTTGATTTGTGATTGATGATCCAGATCGCCAATTTCATCGAGGAAGATAGCGCCTTCACCTGCTTGCTTAATAAGCCCTTCACGAGATGTCGATGCACCTGTAAACGCGCCTTTTTTATGTCCAAACAAAGTATCACTAAAAGCGGTATCATCAAGCCCCGCAATATTCACCGATACCATTTTGCCTTTTTTATTCGAAACATCATAAACCGCTTGAGCCATCAGCTCTTTACCTGTTCCGGTTTCGCCTAAAATCAATACGGGTCGCTTCGATTGTGCAATCGCTTCGATATACACAAACAGCTTTTTCATCTCTTCATTAACGGTCAATATCGAGGCAAAAGCTGGATTACTGGATTGCTTCACCGACATCAAAAATTTTTGCACAGACATTAGCTCATCGCTGAGTGATTTATTCTCCAGTGCATTTCTAATAACATGTATCAGGCGTGATTGATCAACGGGTTTAACGAAATAGTCGTGAGCGCCCAATTTGGTACATTCAACGGCGATACTCACTTGATCATTAGCAGTCACCATGATCACGATAATTTCCGGGTATTCGGTTTTGATTAATTTGAGTAATTCACTGCCTTCTATTACTGGCATGTGAATATCAAGCAAGATTACATCTGGTGTGTTGTTTTTAAGGTACGGCATTACCTCTTCTGAATTTGATATCGCCGTAACATTGGTGAATTTTTCAGTACGAAATAATAAAGAAAGACTGCGCAGTACATCCTGCTGATCATCTACCAGTAAAATTGAACTCGAATTACTCATTTATCACCCTAAGGAGGATCCTTTTTTGTTACTTTAGTTACTTACTTTTTTATTGACTTTTTATTTGTTTTTTTATTTAGCTTTTATCTGATTTGGCTTGTTTAATCGGTAATTTTACGGTGAATGTAGAACCAAATCCTTCTTCACTTTCTACCGATATTTCACCCTTATGTAGTTTTATCAATGAATATACAATGGATAAACCAATACCTGTTCCGCCAATTGTTGATTTAGATGACTGGAACAAATCAAAAACCTTGGTGATATCCTTTTCTTTGATACCGATACCGTTGTCTTTGATAATGACACAAAGATAATCTTCTGTCATAGATGTGTCTATTATTACCTCACCCTGTTGATCATTTTGAAAATTCTTCGGATCACAAGCTTCCACAGCATTCAAAATCAGGTTAACAAATACCTGATTGATCAATGCGGCATTAGCATCAAATAAAGGCAATGGTTTGTAGTTATTAAACTGAATATTAACCCTACGTTTTTTAATTTGTGGTTGAAGCATTTTGATGGTTTCTACGATTATTTTAGCCAGATCACATTGACTCATCTCCAGTGTTTCTTCGCCTCTGATGAAGGTAGATAAACCCGATATGATTTTTTCGATGCGTTTACTTGCAGTTGATGTATCCTCCATCGCCCCAGTCAGTAATCCGCGCATTTCATCGTAAGGAATATTCTGTAGGTTTTTTCCTGGATGCTTTGCGTAATAATCATCCAGAATGGGCAACACTTCATTCCAACTATTCTGAATCACTTCCGCATTAATCTTGATCAGATTATTCGGATTATTGACCTCATGGGTAATACCAGTAACCATTACACCCAAGGTATTCATTTTATCTTTTTGAATTAACTTGGCTTGTTGTTCTTTTAAGCGTTTCTTCAACTGTACTGCTTCTGTCACGTCAACAAACATTAATAAAGTACCAAATTTATTATGCCAAATAGCAGCTGAGCTATAAAAAATAAAATCCTGATTGGTCTTATCTAAATGAAGTTCATTTTTTACTTTTCTATAATCTTCATTTATCTTTGTAAGCGTATCTATATTTACGTTGTAGATATCTTTACCATAATTAATTAAGTGCGGCGAAAATTGTTCATAATCGATATCTTGCAGCGACTTTAAACCAAACATCCTAAGAAACTGTTTATTGCAAAAATCGATCTTACCCTCAGTACTTATCAAAATTCCCTGATTGGAATTGTCTACTAACTGGAAGAAGTTATTTTCACTGATACGATAATTTTCCCAGAGTTCTTTCAAATTTATTAGCAACTCATTGATAGAACTGACCACCACATCTAATTCGTTTCTTCTACTGCGGTTTCCTTCTAACTTAATTTCATTGTCTAATAATTCAAAAGACTCGATCTTCTTCAGCGAGGTGGTGATTTTCACAAGGTGTCTGGTAATAAGGAAATCCACGATAAACAGGATAAAACCGGCTACCAGAAAGGTTCGAATGAAATTAATGAACAGAACGATAAAAAACTGATTAATGAGGGACTGAATAGCATTGTCTTTACTAATGTGGAAATTAAACTCCCCTATATGGATCACTTCTTCGCGTCTTTCGTATTTCAGATCTCGCTGGTGCTTTATTGAATTTTTATTATTTGCGTCACCCGATTCTGAAATTTTATCACCCTGAAACAACACACTGGCGTAAGTAACTTCGGGGATGGCAACCAAGCCATCTAGCAAAACCTGAATTTGTAATACATCCATATTCCAGGCTGCAGTTGACAGGCCCTTTACATGACTTTTTTGTATTTGCGTAGACAACGTATCGAGATAAGCGAGATCCTGTTTGTAATCTAGATATAACTGCGTGGTTGTCGCTAACATAGTCACGAAGGTACTAAAGACGAAGACATAAAAAAGAAGCGCTTTGTTTAATCTATGTGTGATTGTATTCATTTCTTATTCTTCTTTTCAGTTGAGTTCGTTCATTAAGAGTTTACTATTGACGAGTTCTTTAATTAATAAATGAGAGCCAAACTCAGTCACAGGTCCATTATTGTTATAAGCCTTACTGAATTTTTTAAAATCTATATTTTTCCATAATTCATCTTTAAAAATAGTTTCAATAACACTCAAATTTTTACTTGTTACTGTAGTGAAATGCGTTTGTTCCTGAACGTATTGAGGATATAGATGATTGAACTGATCATGCAATAGAACCATAAGCCAGGCGCCATCAAAAATATGACCACCAATAGAGCAAGCCAGATGATCTTTGTTAATTTGATCAAAAGAGACCGGTAACCAATCAATGCCACAAATCAGGATATCTTTACCCACTCTACGCTGCATAGTTTCTGCTCCACTAATAGCACCTAAAGCCATCCAATCAGATGCCGACCAAATAATGTTAGTTTCCGGATACAATTTTAATAGTCTTTCCACTGCACCCTGAGCTCTGTCTTGACTCCAGTAAGCATTAACTACATGCAATAATTTAACATCCGCATTTTCATTAACAAAACGCTTTAAGCCCTTTTCTCTACTCTTTGGCACTAAACTTCGATGATTGCCGTTAATAGCGATAATATTAATTTTTCCATCTTTATCCTGTATTCCTTTTCTTCTAGCCTGCGTCACCAGCACCTTAGCCAACTGATAACCTGATTGTTCGTCATCAGGCAACAAACTCCCAAACCATGAAGCTGAATTTTCTGCATGATATCGATCATACAATTCGGCTTCGATAGCCCCATTAAATAAAACGTTTTTTGTCCCTGATCATGCGCAAGTTTCATTAAAACCGGGGTAGAAGATATATCGTTAACCATCACCAGATAATCAGCTTTATTCTTGCGATTTATTATTTGAGTACCTTGCTCCAGGATGTTAACAGGATTATCGTTTCCATAGACCACTTCTAACGATACACCCAGGCTACTCGCCGCTGCTTGCATTATTTTAGTGACCGTATGAAAAAAATCACTTTCAGGAAACTCAGGGCTTAAAAATACGATTGATGGTTTTTTAATCTGGGGAACTGTTGAAGCTGAGGAATAAGTAATAGCAAATACACTGATGAGAAAAACTGTAAACAGTTTAGTAATAAGCCCTTTCATAAAAATTAAATCACCATTATCCCAATTGATCCGTATTGACTATTACTAACACCATTTACCAACAACCATTGCTTAAAAATAGTTTTGATATCCATGCAACTGAATATAATAGTATAAAAACCACATTATTTATAACTGTTAGATAAATTAATATCCTGTTTTCTATCGTTAACTATGCTAAATATTTATAACGAGTGTTGTCTGAAGGTCACCCCCGTACTTATAGCAAGTTTTTTTTAAACTCTAATGGATATCTGTCATGAACGATATAATAATCAAAAAAGGTCTTGATGAAATTGCTACGCATGATTCAGATGTTGCTAAGGCATTACAACTATACGGCTACCCTGAACCACGAATCCGTCCGGCTGGTTTTGAAACCTTCTTTTCAATCGTGGTCGGCCAACAACTATCCACCCATGCTGTGGCAGCGATAATAAAACGTGCACGTGATTTACTCCCTGAATTAACTGCTGAAAAAGTATTAGATCTAAGCGATGAACAATTGCGTGAAATTGGCTTATCCAAGCAGAAAACCGGATACATCAAAGGCATGGCCAGTGCAATTACTCAAGGGGATTTTGCACCAGAGTCTCTTGAAACAATGGATGACGAAGCAGCGATTAAAGCCATTGTTGCACTCAAAGGGTTTGGACCGTGGAGTGCCGAAATTTATTTAATGTTCTCTTTGCAACGCAGCGATGTTTTCCCTTCTGGGGATTTGGCTTTACTGGTAGCACTACAAAAGCTTAAAGGTCTGGACGAAAAACCAACACCTGCGGAAGCTAAAGAAATCATAAAGCACTGGTCTCCGTGGCGCTCTGTAGGCAGCTTGTTTTTATGGCACTATTACCACGGTGCTCCGACTTAACTAGTCGCTTAACGAATGTATCAATAGGACTTAAATATAAATTAAATAGAAAATAGAATAATTATTTAATTTTTGACACCCCCCTACTTTGAATGATATTACGTTTTTGTTTTCAAAAAACGTAAATAGAATTTATGCAGAGCTGGGGCTTTTTTGCGTTATTATTCGACTGAATTGAAAAACAGACTCCATTCAAATTATACTTTTTAAAATTAATTTAATAACTATTTTCCAAAATCCCAATATATTTTCAATACAAATCTAAACATATCTAAATAACCTAAACATCTATAAAAAAGAGTACCGCTATGAAATTAGAATCACTTGCACTTCACCACGGCTATAAATCAGAAGCTACTACTAAAGCAGCAGCTGTTCCTATCTATCAAACAACCTCTTATACGTTTGATAATACCCAGCACGGCGCTGATCTTTTTGATCTGAAAGTACCTGGCAATATCTATACCCGAATCATGAATCCTACCAACGATGTTCTGGAACAACGCGTTGCAGCAATGGAAGGTGGAATTGCAGGTCTTGCTGTTGCCTCAGGCATGTCAGCGATTACCTATGCGATTCAATGTATCTGTGAAGTAGGTTCTAATATCGTTAGTACCAGTCAGCTTTATGGTGGCACTTACAATTTATTCGCACACGCATTCCCACGTCAGGGCATCGAAGTTCGCATGGTCACGCATGATGATTACGAAGGGTTTGAAAATGCCATCGATGAAAATACCAAAGCGATTTTCTGTGAGTCTATTGGCAACCCAGCGGGTAATATCGTTGATCTAGAAAAATTGGCGGAAATTGCTAAAAAGCACGGCATACCGCTAATGGTAGATAACACGGTAGCTACACCTTTCTTATGTCGCCCGATTGATTTTGGGGCTGACATCGTGATTCATTCTTTGACTAAATACATCGGTGGTCACGGTAACTCAATCGGTGGAATGATTGTGGATTCGGGCAAGTTCGACTGGGTCGCAAACAAAGCAAGATTCCCAGTAATGAATGAGCCAGATCCTTCTTATCACGGCGTGGTTTACACAGAGGCGTTAGGTCCTGCGGCTTATATCGGTCGTTGTCGTGTTGCTCCATTAAGAAATACCGGTTCTGCACTTGCACCACACAGTGCATTTCTGATTCTACAAGGTTTGGAAACTCTCGGTATTCGTATGGAAAGACACTGTGAGAATGCAGAAAAACTAGCCGCTTACCTTAGCAATCATGAAAAAGTGAATTGGGTGAATTATGCAACTTTACCCGATAGCCCTTATGCCGAAACCTGTAAGAAAATCACCAAAGGTAAAGCATCAGGCATCCTAAGCTTTGGCGTTAAAGGTGGTTTGGAAGCCGGTGGAAAATTCATCGATGCACTTGATATGATTTTGAGACTCGTCAATATCGGTGATGCAAAATCACTAGCGTGTCACCCTGCAACCACAACACATCGCCAGTTAAACCCTGAAGAATTAGCCAAAGCTGGGGTCAGTGAAGACCTTATAAGAATCTCGGTGGGTATCGAAAACATCGACGATATTATTGCTGATGTGAGTCAAGCTCTGGAAAAGGTTTAAGCCACACCAAGCGTTATATACTCTATAAAAGCGCTAAGACTGCCGGGAATTCTTTCCGGCAGTTTTGTTTCTGATTAGCTAAAAATCAATTCAGGCACACTAAATACCCCATCGTTTTTCTTCGTCATTCACCCCTATTATTCTAAAAAAATGCGCTCAAACTCATTGCAAAAATAAAAGTAAATTGAGTGATAAATATCAATGCTACAGTTTTTTTAAAGGAAGATACTTTCGTTCGCGCACAAGCAATCATGGCTATCATTACTGATGATGTCATGACAAATAATGTCTAACTAATAAAGGACTAAAAAAATGGAACAAAGTATTATTGATCTAAAACGTAGAAACATTCTTAAGAAAAGCCTTTTTGGTTTATCGGCTGTTGTAGCAGCTTCAATCGTTGCACCTAGTGTTTACGCTGATGATTTACCAGAAGTCACTGAAGATGATCCAATGGCAATAGCCCTGGGTTACAAAAAAGATACAGCCACTGTAGATGGTGCTGTTCAAACTAAGCACACCGCTGAACAGAGCTGTTCTTCATGTGCTTTATACACAAGTAAATCTGACACATTAGGAACATGTACTATCTTTGCTGGAAAGCAAGTTAGCGCAAAAGGCTGGTGTACGGCTTATGTTAAAAAAGCTTAATTTGTATTAGCTTTTGTATCAGGATTTGTAAAAGCGCTGTAAAAAGTGCTCTAAAGCCGAGAAGCTGAGAATGCTTTTCGGCTTTTTTTTGCCTTGTTTAAACACGTATTTATATCCACAACACTATCAATAAACACTAAGAATAATTGTCTGGTTTGATTAGATTTGATCCAAGTTAGAATTACTTTATCAATAAATTATCATCTATATTCATTGCCTTATTGACCCACGAACCATCATTTACCCGCTATTTTTAAGCTTTAATACACTCATTACGTAAGTTTTAATAAGTAATTGTAAAGAAGTGTAAAGAACGAAACCTTCCTGACTTACACCCCTCTTACTTTACATAGGTTGTGACAATCTATTTATAAAAATTAACTAACTCAGGAAGGAGTATCAGATGAAGAACTCACTATTAATAGCATTGCTAGGCCTAACGGTTTCGGTAGTAACACCTTCAATCGTAGCAGCGGATGACTTTAAGTTTGGTCCAAATAAAAGCTATAAGAATGACCAGAACCGCAGCCAACAACACAGAAATCATAAACAAAGTGCTCAAAAGCATAGAACGTATAAACAAAACAGCCGAGATGCAAAAAAGCATGCATCTAAACAGTACAATTCAAAACACAAACAAACACATCGTGTGGTTAAAGCTAAACCGCCAAAGCCATCAAATCTTCCACATAAGCGTATTATCAGGAAGCTAGATAATAAGATTCATAACAAGCACAGAAATGATAAGCGCTATGTAACTAAACGTCATCACAAAAAGCCAAAATCATCCTTTTCAATTACCTGGAGTAGTTCTGCACCAAATGTAATTTATAACCGCGGTTATAACACTGGAAATTACAATAAAGTACCACGTCATGTCGTATCAATTTTTGAGCGTCAAAAAAGACAGCAACGCAGAATTCATCAGGGTAGAGAAAATGGTCAGTTAGTGCGTAGAGAAGTAAAACAATTGCGTCAGGAACAGCGTCAGATTCAAAACAAGATTGCTCATTACAAGCGCGATGGCAGATTGAACCGTCATGAGAAATCAAGAATCAATCGTATGCAGGATGTTGCTTCAAACAATATTCGCCATAAAAGTTCTAATCGATTAACTCGTTGGTCTCAGCCAAGACAGAATCACAACAATTACGCCTGGTATTAAACGTTACATTTACCTGTAGCGATACATTGACCCATAGTATTTAAAACAGAAAAAAAAGCCCGGCATAACCGGGCTTTTTTAATGTTACCTTATGAATTAAACATAATATCGATTAATCTTTTTTTGATATTTTGTCCTTAACTTTATCGACGATATCATCAGTAGCATCTTTGACATTGTCATAAGCTTCATCGGCTGCTGATTTCACTTCATCAGTCGCTGAACTTAGGGCATCGGTTACCGACTTTTTACAAAACGCAGGTCCTATAATTTTAGCACCCAAACAAACTCCGGTTACCGCCACAAATGCTGTTGCAATTAAACCTATAATGGCAAAAAACTTGCCAAACAATGCAGTCAGTAAAAAGACTACGGACAAACTTGCAAAGACCACGCGTAACTCACAACTTAAATTTTTCTCAAACATAACGACACCTTCTATTAATTAACTTAATTGATAGGACTATAAGCTTAGTTATAAGTTTCGACCAGTATCTTGATATCTAAATTTAAATGATTAAAATTTAGATAAAATGGAGTCAAACTGCTAAGGTTAATTTAAGTGTGAATTCAGTAAAAACTGAGTATGAATTCAGTACTAATAGACGATACAGATGGTTTTACAATGATAAAATTTAACAACTTTTTCAACAACTTAAGCGCTGAAGAAATACAACAACGCCTAAACAGGCAAGTTCCAGCTAGTTTTGATGTTCCATCGTCGCTACATGCCAATAGCTCAGCTGATAAAAGTCCACTTGATAATAATTACAACACTACTCAAAACAGCCAGCGCACTGCCCAGCTAAAAAAAGTACAACGTAAAGCCGCAGTCCTGATTCCTTTTCTTAGAATTGAAAATAGCTGGCACCTATTATTTATTCGACGCTCGATCATCGAGAATGATATGCACAGCGGACAGGTTGCCTTTGCTGGTGGTAAACAGGAAAAAACCGATCAATCATTGATAGATACCGCACTGCGCGAAACCCACGAAGAAATCGGAATAAACCCTGATGATGTGAAAGTACTGGGAGAACTAAACCCACATTTTACGGTGAGTCATTTTGAAGTAACCCCCGTAGTTGCAATAGTAAGTTGGCCTTACGAACTTACCCTGCAAACCTCAGAAGTTAGCCATGCCTTTACTCTGCCGCTAGAGTGGTTGGCGGACGAAAAAAATTACGAAGTGCGTTATCGCCAGATACCCAATGTGGAAGAACCCGTTCCTGTATTGTATTTTAAAGAGTACGGCGGCGAATTATTATGGGGTGCGACCGCTCGAATGACGCATTCTTTGATTAAAACACTAAGGTATGACCCAAAAGAATAATTTAGGTCACCCCCCTACTTTTAAGTGACTTTTCATTTTGTTGTTTAAAATGACTAAAGGAACTTATGCTTTGCGGAATGATATTAGGTTTTTGTTTTGTAAAAAACCTAAATAGAGCCGAGCTTGCGAGACAAAAGCTTTAGCTGACCCTTTAGGGTGAGGCGTAGCCGAATAATTTATGCGGAGCTAGGTGTTTTTCTCAACAATCTACTTGGTCAGTAAATCACCTTCAGCTGCGCACAATGCCAATACCTTATCAACGATTTCCTTTGTTGTATCAACATTGCCCAGAATCAAACGAATTCCGCTTCGACCTTTAAAGCTAGCGTAATCGATAAAAGCAGATCCTTTGCTTTTCAGATTTTTACAGATAGTAATATTAAGCTCGCGCAATTGTTCTTCTGTCAGTTCTGTTTCTGGTTCATATCTAAATAGGATATTCAAGTAGGCTGTGGGTGCTAAAAGTTTAAAACGAGGATGGTTTTCAATCTGCTCCACGCAATGTCTTTTCATCGCTTGTAGATGATCGACTTTATTTGCAAAACCATTGGCGCCATTGGCTTTCCAGCTCATCCAGACTTTTAGCGAATCAGCTCTGCGACCGCACTGAATGGATTTTTCGCCTAAATTAAAATCTGCATTCTCGTCTTGATGGAACAAGTACTCACCGCCACCACCCGCAATCGCCTCTTTTAATATGCCCGCTTTTTTCACCTGCACCCCCGAAGAAGTCAGCGGCACGCTTAATAGTTTATGCGCATCCCAACTCATCGAATCGGATAGGGACACATCATCCATTAAATGGCGATGTTCCTTACTAAATAAAACGGGTGCGCCCCAGGCACCATCGACATGCAACCAAAGGTCATAGCGTTTGGCGATTTCAGCACAGGGTTTAATCGGATCATAAGCACCAATCACCGTAGTGCCAGCGGTTAAACCTATATAGAAAGGCGTATGATCTTTGGCCAATGACGCTTTGATTTCTTTTTCGAGTTCATCCGGAATGATTCTGCCATCTTCATCACTGGCGACTGCGATCAGGTTATCGGTGCCAATACCTAATAAATTTGCTGCTCGTTGACTAGAGTAATGCGCTTGGTCAGAAACATAAGCGATCAGGGTTTTACCTTGTAAACCCAAACGTTTACAGTCACCCAGTTTATGATGTCGGCCCAACATCATTCCAATCAGATTAGCCTGACTACCGCCGCTGACTAACACGCCCTCACCCTGTTCGTAACCAATCAACTGATTCCATTGTTTGATTAACTCTAGCTCCATCAAAGTGGCAACAGGACTCATTTGATAGGTATGCATATTGGCATTGCTTAAACTGGCGACCCATTCACCAAACAATCCGGGCGCATTAATCCCGGAATATAATAATTTGAAGAAATCTGTCTGGCTGACATCAGGATTTAACGCCACATATTTCTTCGCGAAATCCACCAAGGTATCCTGGTCGCAACCCGAATCTGATAAGCCTACATCCAGCGTTTCGAGTACTTCTCTGGCTGAACCCGCTGTATTTACAGGTCGCTCTTTTTCAAAGTCCTGGATGACTTGCTTGAGCATTTCTAATTCATTGTTCAGACTGTGCATATTACGCTTCCAGATTGTGTGACTGATTTTGATGTATGATCTATTGTAGTTTAACAGCCGGTTAAAATTTAAAACTTTCGAGCTGGTCAAACTAACGATTGAGTATAGGTCGATATTTGAAAAATATTTAAAATCTTAACAAAGCATCTTAGCAAAGCAGATGAAAGCCCTACGAATTTAAAGCGCATTTAAACCTATATTTAACAGAACATGGATTAAACAGAACATGCATATTCCCTAAGACCTGGAAATAAGGTAAAAAGGGCTTCTGAAATAATTGAGGAAAAACGCATTAAAATTCCAAAGAGAATACAACCTCTGGTAGATGATGGCCTAGTAGATGAAGTGATCGGTCGATTAATGAGCGGTAAAGAAGCGGATGTCTATGTGGTGCGTTGTGGCAATGAAGTACGTGCAGCTAAAGTATATAAAGAAGCCGCCAAGCGTAACTTCAAAAAAGCAGTTCAATATACTGAGGGGCGAAAAGTAAAAAACAGCCGCCGTGCCCGCGCGATGGAAAAGGGCTCTAAATTCGGCCGTCAGGAACAGGAAAAAATCTGGCAGAACGCCGAAGTCGATGCGCTCTATTTACTCGCAGATGCCGATGTGCGCGTCCCTGAACCTTATGGTTGTCTGGATGGTGTGCTGTTGATGGAGTTAATCGTCGATGAAAATGGCGACGTCGCTCCGCGCCTTGGCGATGTCACCATGACCGAAGAAGAAGCGATTCAAAACTTTGCCATCGTCATGCAAGATGTGGTGCGAATGCTGTGTGCAGGAACAATCCATGGAGACCTATCTGAATTCAATGTGTTACTCGACGAATACGGTCCAGTGATTATCGACTTGCCACAAGCTATCAATGCAGCCGCCAATAACAACGCCAAATCCATGCTATTTCGCGATGTACAGAACATGGTGACTTACTTCGGCCAGTTTGATCCTTATCTACACGAAACACATTTCGCAGAAGAAATCTGGCAACTCTATGAAGAAGGCAAACTCCAACCCGATACCGTATTAACCGGTGAGTATGTTGCTGATACCACTGCAGCTGATGTCGATGGTGTGCTTGAAGAAATAAAAGCAGCGTTCGATGAAGAGCAAAATCGCTTAGAGCGTTTACGCGAGAATGACGCTTAATAATTAGTCACCCCCCTACTTTCAGGGCATTTTTTAACAAATAATCGAATTTAACGGAAAATCAAACAATCTTAAACTACGCTTATAGATCTACAATTAGTTCTATATTTGTACCTATAAAAAAAGCGTTTATTTTTAATCAGAAGGATTCATTTATGAAATCACAATTTGCGGTATTCATCGCTACCCTAGTTTTAGGTTTAACCACTAGTTTTAGCACGCAGGCAGAAACACGCGTAACGTTTAAATCTGCGAAAACCAGCTCATCATATTATCAAATGGCAGTTCAACTAGCTGAAGCCATGAAAAAAGGCAGCGATGGCGAAGTGATCGTGACCGTTGAGGAAAGTCAGGGTTCGGTACAAAATGTCATGGAAGCGGCAAAGCGCTCAGGCAATTATGTATTCACGACCCCTCCGGTTTTAGTAAAATTAGCGCAAAAAGAAATCGCGATGTTCAAAGGCAAAGGAAATCCTAAGTTTAATGACATCCGTGCATTATTCCCTATTCCATCACTCACCATGCATTTCGTAGTTAGAGCAGACAGCGGCATTACTGACTTCGCAGGATTAGAAGGAAAAACAATGCTGATTGGTAAAGGCTCATTCGGCGCTAAAGAAGGCACAAAATACCTAAAACTATTCGGTCTTGAAGGTAAAGTGAAACAAGCGGGTGCTGAATTAAATGCCGCCGTTGCAGCGTTGAAAAACAAACAGATTGATGGTTTTGTGACTGCAGGTTCTTACCCTGCACCTAACGTCATCGAAGCTGCAGCCAGCACTGGTATTTCTTTACTATCGTTAACAGATGATCAGATCAAGCAGACCAAACGCACTCGTCTAGTGATCCCTGCTGGTACTTACACGGGTGTTGATAAAGACACTGTGACCACATCATTACCTGTAGTTGCGCACGCGACAACTCAAATGGATGACGATACAGCGTATTTATTAACCAAGACTTACTGGACGCAAAAAGAAAATCTTGGAAAAGATACAGCGTGGTGGAATGCTGTTACACCAAAAATGTTAGAAAACGTTTATGGCAAACTGCATCCGGGTGCATTGAAGTATTACGATGAAATCAAAGCTGAAGTACCTGAAGCGCTTCGTTAATCAAGTAATTACAATAAGACCTAAAATAGTAAAAAATATAAAAGTATAAAAAATGCTCAATAAAAAAGAGCCACTCGGCTCTACTGAACCACTGTGGGTGCTCCTCGGCGCACTCTCAGTGGGTTTTCATATCTGGCTTATTTTCAGTGGTTTAATCCCAAGCTTAGTCAGTCGCCCTTTGCATATGGCGCTCGCACTTCCGTGGGTGTTTATCTTTCTGGCTAAAACAAAAAGTGCCCAAAAGTGGGGGGGTGTGTTTACAGTATTAGGTTTAGCAGCCTGTTTTTATATCGCCTTCAATCATGAGCTATTATCAGATCAATACGGATCTTTGGAAGGCCAATGGCAGATCTGGTTTGCCGGCTTTCTGATTATTTGTGTATTAGAAATGGCGCGTCGCGCGATCAGTTGGCCACTGCCAACGATAGCTGCACTGGCTCTGTTATACGGATTATTCGGTAATCATTTACCCGGTGAATTTGGCCACCCTGGCTTACCCATCGAAAGTTTTCTAGGAACCATGACCGTCGCTGAAGGTGGCTTATGGGGCAGTCTCACTGGCGTATCAGTAAATATCGTGGCGATATTCGTGATTATGGGTGCGGTATTAAATGCCGGTGAAGCCGGACAAGGTTTTATGAATCTTGCTACAGCAGCCGCTGGCAAACTTAAAGGGGGGGCCGCTAAAGTCTCGGTATTATCCAGCGCATTGTTTGGCTCAATCTCTGGTTCGGCTTCTGCCAATGTCGCCTCAACCGGTGCCATCACCCTGCCAGCGATGGAGCAGCTTAACTACCCGAAACGACTCGCCGGTGCAGTAGAAGCTGTAGCGTCTTCGGGCGGACAAATCATGCCTCCACTGATGGGAGCGGGTGCTTTCGTCATGGTAGAACTGACTGGAACGCCTTATACCCAGATCATGGGAGCCGCCATTCTGCCTGCGATTCTTTATTTCTTCACTGTTTGGATAGGTATAAACGCCTATGCGGATCGTTTCGATTTACAGCCATTGGCAAAAGATCAATTACCCGAAAAACGTACCGTATTTATCACAGCAAGCTTCTTCGCCGTACCTTTTATTATATTACTGGGACTGATGTTTATCGGTGGATATACACCCCAGTTTGCTGCAGCCGGAGCGATTCTTTCGGGATTTATTCTGCTATTTCTCGATGCCAATTTAAGTTTTGATCTTAAGAAAACAAGCCAACGTCTAAAAAATGTTTGCCTAAATGCGGGTGAACAAATCGCAGTGATTGCCTCCATAATTTTATGCGCAGGTTTGATTATCAGTGTGCTTGGGCAAACTGGCTTGGGCATCAAAATCACCTCTTTGATTCTATCCGTAGGTGGCGAACAAATCTGGCCCGCATTATTGCTTACCGCCTTGGCCTGTTTGATTTTAGGCATGGAAGTGCCTACCACCGCAGCTTATGTGATTTGTATATCGGTTGCAGGTCCTGCTTTACAAAAATTGGGACTAGAACCACTGATCGCTCACTTATTTGTATTCTGGTTTGCGCTTCTATCTACTATCACCCCCCCGGTTTGCGGCGCTGTTTTTATCGCAGCGGGAATGATTGGTGAAAACTGGCTGAAGGTTGCATTTACCGCAATGGCGTTAGGTGTCGGACTTTATATTATCCCATTAGGAATGATTGCAAACCCCGCGATTATTACACTTGTTACTAATCCTCTAATGGCGCTGTTAGTGTTTATAAAACTTGCGCTGGGATTGGCGTTGGTATCTTATGGGCTTATTGCAAAGCCCAAAATGATCATCAAGATTGGGTTGATTGTTGCGGGTTTATTTGTGGTATTCATTTAACACCTAATCCTAAACACCAAAATTTGAATTGATAAATGAGTTTGAAGGTCACCCCCCTACTTTTAACTAATTTTTTTCTTGTTGCAGGTTTTTTTCAATCGCTTTAGATCGTGAAAATTGTTGATAGGTCCAGTCTTTTAGGTAAGCCTTTTCACGCATGTAATTGATTGAATTCATCATTCTGTTTTCTAGAATATAAGCATCGGTTTGCAAAGACAGAGCGCCTGATTCATTAAAAAACATAACGGCGGGAAGTCGACTGAACGATGTTTGTTTATACCATTTAGCAGGGGTTGTGAGCTTACCGTTTGGTAATATCACCGGTGTCTCGCTATCATTCACATCCATGCGAACTACTTGAAATTCTTGCAGCGCATCTCTGACATTTTTTCGCTTCAATACATCATTGTGAAAACCTTCACATTCTCTACAGCCGGTCTTTTCAAACAGCACCATTAATGGCTCACTCGCATCAAAATAGCTTCGGTCCAAGGCATAAGGTGGCGTATCG
This sequence comes from uncultured Cocleimonas sp., assembly GCF_947495625.1. Classification (GTDB taxonomy): domain Bacteria; phylum Pseudomonadota; class Gammaproteobacteria; order Thiotrichales; family Thiotrichaceae; genus Cocleimonas. Next base: position 26,061 of record NZ_CANLZW010000014.1, on the reverse strand, counting down.
AAAAGCTTATCAGTGCGTAATTGGGTATACGCAGGTGAAGTTTTATTATCCAAGGTTTTTGTTGCTAAATACTCACTCAGACTTTGTTTGTCATACGATTTGTTAGCGACATAATCCATTAAATGTACAAAACGGTCAGGGGCCTGATAACCTACCTGACGCAATACACGTCGGCCCTCGTCATCATAAAACAATAAAGTCGGAGCAAAACCAACACCTTCCTGCAAGGCAAATTGCTTCACTGACATTGTAACCCCTGCTGGTGAGACCATTTCGGTATCATCGAAGATTTCTAAACCTATCGAAGCGAAATGATTTTGTACCTGCTTGGCAATTTGAGGATTGCCGAGACTACGTTTAATAAATTGCGCACAATAGGAACATCCCTGAGTGGTAAAAAGAATCATCAACCCTTTTTTATCTTCACTTATTGCCTGATCTTTTGCTTCTTCCATATCCAGAAACGGGCTATCAATAAACCAGTCAGGATAACTATGTGAATGGCTTATTTCGAAGCCATTTGAAGCGGCGAAAGACGGTTGCAAGAGTGTAAAAATAGAGAGAACTGCGCTAAATATGACGAAAAGAATTGTTCTTATTAATTTTAGTTGCTGGCTGTTAGTAAACAATTTCATCAGAGTAACCTCAATATATCTAAATGTATTAATGAGTTACGGGGTTGTAACTAAAAATCTAAGATATAAATATGTATATATAATTAAAAGTATAACTCAAATCAAAAAATTAAATAAATTCACACCCCCCTACTTTGGGGCAGTTTTTAATTAGATATACCTTTCAACTGACGTAGTTTTTGTTTCGCTCAAATAACAAAGCCGGAGCAGTGGTGACTACTCCGGCTTTATCAAAACGAAATAACGAAAGTTTCTATCGTTGTTTTTTCATCTTATTTCTTCTTTATATAACAAGGTGATTAATTATAACGCTTCTAAATCGGCAATAACCGCATTGATATGCTTGGTCGCTTCAGTCGCTACAGCCTGAATCTCAGGATTCGTATCAAGCGTTAATACTACTTCCGGTGCCATAAAATCAAAGAAAGTTTCGCCATCAACTTCACGAACTGCAATCGTACAAGGTAATAATGCGCCCGCTTTAGGTGACGCTGTTATCACTTGTTTTGCCATCCCCGGATTACAAGCGCCCAGAATTTTGTAAGGCGGGATTTCTTCGCCCAGCTTGTTTTTAATCGTAGCCTGAACATCGACTTCACTCACGATACCAAGCTTGTGATTCATGCAGGTGGCTTTGAGTGTTTCGATAGCTTGATCGATAGGTTGTTTGATACTGGTAGATAATGTGTAAGACATATTGGCTCCAAAATAATGAATGTGATGAATTGTAAAAGTACAAGAATACTAGGGTGAAAGACAGCTATCCACATTGATATTAAGCAAATCGATCGAGTTTGGTTTGATTAGCTTCGTAGATTAAGACGCGGCACATAATCCCAAAAAATTCCCGCTGCTTTAGAACGAGGCTCTAATGGTTTACGCGCTATCACAACCCGAAAATCAGAAGCCGGACTAAGTGGGATGATTTTTACCCCTTCGATCTTTTCAGGTATCGATAATGATGAAACGATGGCATTCCCAAAGCCCGCTTTCACCATCGATAATATTGAATAGGTTTGATGGATGCGGTGTGAAATTAAAGGCTCGACGCCCTCACGATCAAACCATTTTAAAATCGCCGGGCCACTACCACCCAGTGAAAATATAAAGGGTCTATCGGATAACATAAGCGGAGAAATTTTAGCCGATGATGCCAACTCATCCTCCTCTGGAATCAATGCAACTAATCTGTCTGTGACTAAGGTGATGCTGTCAAAACCATCTCCCGGGTCTCTGATAACTGCGACATCAACACGGTTTTCTTTCAGCGCTAATAATGCGCCCTGATCTGGATCTTCCTGAATGCTCAGTGCAATATTTGGGTAGCGTTTACTAAAGCCTTGTAATAACTCCGGCAGTAAATGCGTTGAAGCGCTCGCCCCAAAAGACCCGATACGTACTGAACCTGCTTTATTTCGCCTGAATGCGTCAAGGCGCTCACCCAGAGCGATCACCGATTTATCAATCTCATTCGCATGAGAAACGACTATCTTACCTTCTTCGGTTAATTCAAGAGGGCGACTATCTCTTCTAAAAAAGCGTAAGCCAACAGCTTTCTCTAAGGTTGCGATTGAACGGCTAACCGCTGATTGTGTTAGCCCCAGTTCTTGAGCCGTTCGAGAAACACTGCCTGTTTTTTCAAGACTTTTTAAGGCGCGTAATGCGGTGAGCGAAGGATCAAATACCATACTATGACTATAAATCATTTAATTATTACTAATGATTCATTTATAACATACTTATTCGATTAATCCGTCATAAACAGATCAATAAGGTAGGTATGAATTTTGAAACATGGTTGGCATTTGTTGCCGCTTCACTCGTTTTAACCATGACTCCGGGGCCGAGCATTCTACTGGGTGTGGTGCACTCGATGAACTATGGTGCGAAAAAAACACTTTTTACCGCACTAGGTGATATCAGTGCCAACTTTATTCAAATGATTCTAGTTGCGATTGGTTTAGGTGTAGTCATCGCAAGCTCTGAATTGGCTTTTCAGTTGATCAAGTGGTTTGGTGTTTTTACCCTGGTTTATATGGGAGCCAAAATGGTGTTAAGTAAACCGAAAGCGTTAGAGCTAGCTCATCTTAAACACAATATCACCCGACGAAAACTCTATATCAATGGCTTTTTAGTTGCCGCCGGAAATCCCAAGGCAATTGTATTTTTTACTGCGTTCTTCCCACAGTTTATCGACCCTGACAAACCTTTATTGGCTCAATTAATTATTATGTGTCCGACAATGGCAATATTAGATTTTATCTGGGTGATGCTCTACGCCTTATCTGCACAACGTTTTTTAGGGTTTATGCAGAATCGCCCTGCTTTATTGAACCGAGTAGGTGGCTCAGCTTTACTCGGCGCTTCTGCTTTTTTGGCGACGACTAGTCATGCCTGATTGATTTGTAAATAGTCGTGAGCGTTAAAAATCAACAAACCACTCTGGTCTTAACAGCGGCTCTTTACAGCGGCTATTTACAACGACTACTTACAGCTATTCATCTGCATCGGACTTAGTATCTGGTTTCTTTTTCCATTGATAGCCTGCTGGAGGTGCTACGTTAGACGACCCCGCAGAGGTAGGTTTTGCCGCAGAAGGTTTCTTAGCTGACGGCTTTTTCGCCGTGGTCTTTACAGTAGAACTCGAAGGAGTAATTTTATCGGGACGATGAATCACCTGCAGACCATGCAGGAAGTTACGTAAAATCTGATCTTTGCATTCACGATAATGCTTATGACCGGGCTTTCTAAAAAAAGCACTCAGTTCGTGTTTGCTCATTTTAAAATTAGCTTTTGCCAGAATATCCAGCACATCTTCAGCTTGTAAACTCAAAGCGATTTTCATTTTCATGAAAACCTGATTGTTATTGAGTCTCTTTTCAAGCGGTGGTTTAGGGCCTTCGCGTTTACCGCGTTTGGATTCGATAAAGTTATTCAAAAATAATGCGAGTTGGCTATCAGTCAGCGCTACTTGTTCTGGATCATCATCACGTTTCAACCAATTACTGATTTGAGCACGTGTTACTTTTTCATCCGCAGAACTCATTAATGCGATCATCTTTGAATCATCAAAATTAAAGATAAAACGAACGCGACGCAAAATATCATTACTTTTCAAAAAATATACCCTCAAGGCAAATAACGGTGATTGTCTTTACAGACCTTATAGTTAAGAACTGTACCAGAGTTTTAAAATATATACTCTATTAGATCAATAGGCACCCCCCTACTTATAAGGCCCTTTTTTACGCACTGTTAAATCAATCCTTCTATAAACTGTTTTTATCAGTTTAAGCTAACATTCATGTCAGGTGAGATATAGTGTCCGAAAATTTTATAATAAATAAGGAAAAAACATGTCAGCGAATAATCCATACGCAACGCCACAAGCGCCACTCACTACTCGAGGAACAGAATCTGGTGGAGTGGGAGATCTTAATATATTTACCGCTGCTGGCAGACTCGGTCGCATTCGTTATCTGATGTATACCATGGGTGTTGGCCTTCTTGGCGGCATCATTGCCATGTTGTTATTTATGATTCCAGTCGTTGGAATTTTTCTTGGTATTGCAGCTTATGTTGGGTTGATGGCTATTACTTTCTTGTTAACTATTCAACGTTGTCATGATTTCAACAAAACCGGATGGTTAAGCCTGATTGTATTAATTCCACTGGTTTCATTGGTCTTTTACTTTTGGCCAGGTACTCAGGGTGAAAATGATTATGGACACCAGCCACCACCAAATAGCACGGCTATTAAAATAGGTGCGTTTTTACTATTAGGTTTATTCGTACTAAGCATGGTTGCGGCGATAGCATTACCTGCCTATCAAGAATATGCAATTCGCGCTGCTGGGTAATGAATTGGTCAAATAATTGAACGAAAAATTGAACGAAAAATTGATCAAAAGTTAAAATATAATAAAGCCAGCTCTATGAGCTGGCTTTATTATTTCTACAGAATGTATATTTGTCCTTACCGATCAAACAAGATTCAACTGATACTCTTCCCCGTTAAATTCAATCACATCACCATTAACGACTTTTTTTCTTTTTCTCGTTTCAGTCACACCATTTAACGAAACAAACCCTTCTGCAATTACATGCTTTGCTTCGCCACCACTCGGCAAAATACCTTCAAATTTTAATACCTTATAAAGTTCTACTGGCTCACGAGTGATTTCGATAATGTGCATGGAGGTTACTCTTCAATTAATGCTGTAATAATGGAGCATAATGACAAAGGATTAGTCGTGAAGATAGTGCGAGACGCAATTAAACTGAGTTAATTTAGACAAGTTATAGTATCGGGATACAACATTAGATTAGATCTAAATTAGTTTAGAGATGATTAGGTCACCCCCCTACTTTAAGAGGTTTTTTATAAGATCTCATATGGAGGCTGAAAAACGGGTGTATAAACTAAGAAATATCAACCACTTTGCGACTGCTTTTATAAATTGGATATAAAAACGTTTCTTCACGTGTGATTCGATCTTCTAACAGGATACCCATCTCTTTAAATTCCGAGATAAAATATTCTATATTGTCGAAACTTACAGGGATATAGGGGCTTTGACTTAGAAATGAGAAAATTGAAATCGAAATATTTTTCATCTCTGAATAAAATTCAGCCACTACTTTCTGTTCGGTAGAACTTTTATTTCTAGCCATTGATTTCAGATAGCCGTAAAACTGTTCGTCTTCCATTTGAATATGATGGGTGAATGCGGTCGAAAATTCCAAAAGTGTAAGTTGTAAGCCGGCTAAATCTCCTTCACTCGCTTTGCGCAAAACCTTTCTATACAGGGTCAAAATTTCTGCATGGTCGTTTTCTAAAGCGCCAATTAAGCTGATATCGTAGACAGGTAAAGTCGATCCGTCACGCTTTAGCTGATTATCAATTTTTGATTCAGAGCTTTTATTATTTCTGAGATTTTTAAAGGCTCGATCCTTGCTTTGATCTTTAATTCGAACTTTACTTCGACCTTTTTTGAGCTCTTTTGTTAATTCTTTAAAAGCAGACATTTAATATTCCAAAACAACATTATGTTTATAGTTTTTATAATTGTTTATTTATTAGAGAATTTGCTTATCCACTGAAATAAGATTCAAAATAAAAAAACTCAAGCAATAACAAATTTCCACTTGAAAATCATAGCATTATTTTGACTAAATCATTACCGAATCCGATAAGCCGTATGACAAGAAACGCACGCAGCCGTGATATCAGAAAGTGCTTTGTATGCTGGTAACAAGTCGCCCTCCTGCGCTTTTAACGCAAAACGACTTGCAGCACGATGCATACTGGTACCCGCAGCCTGCATTCCTTTGGGCATCATACTCGCCATATGGCTAGCGCCGTGGTTATCCAGCGAACTCATACCTAATCTGTTTTCAGCCACGTCTGCCGCCTTATCAGGTTGGTTATTTCCCATAAACTCAAGAATTTCATTCAATGCAGCGACGTGATCTCGCATATTCGCCATCATATGTTGCTGCATCATCTCAGGAAATTTCACTAGCTCACGTGAATCATCACTCGACATATTTGCGCTGGAGTTAGCGCTAACTGAAAATACCGATAAAAGAAGGATTAATTTAAGAACATTGAGTTTGTTTTTCATAGTAATTTCTCTATTTTAATTGGTTATACTACCTCTACTTTAAAATAAGTATGGTATTTCAATCAATGCAAAGTCCACTTCAATTATTGTCGAGTGTCGTCAATATTCTTATCGCCATCAACATCGTGATGTTTATCGGCACTTCAGGAAACCAGAGTGGATTAAACGACCTGCTTGCATTGCACTTTTACAAAAATGAAAACTACCAAGTCTGGCAATACGTCACTCATATGTTTATGCATGGGAGTTTGCCACACCTGCTATTTAATATGCTCGCCTTATGGATGTTTGGCACCCAGCTAGAGCGGGTTCTGGGTAAATCGCGTTTCCTCTTATTTTACTTCGCCTGCGGTATTGGAGCGGCGCTCATCTATAACGCTGTCAACCAGTTCCAGTTTAATGAAGTGTACGACATCCTGGTTAATGCAGGTATCAGTAGTGCTGAAATTAGCTCAATGATCGCACAACAAGTATACCCTCCAAAAATACTCAGTGCCGATCAAGCCTCGACAATGCTGAATATTTACCATGCACCCATGGTAGGTGCTTCCGGTGCCATTTACGGCGTGTTAGTCGCATACGCGCTAACCTTCCCCAATGCCAAACTGATGCTGATATTTATACCCTACCCGATTGCAGCAAAATACTTTGTACCGGTGCTTATTGGTATAGACCTGTTTTCTGGTGTAACAGGCTTCTCGTTATTCGGCGGTGGCGTTGCCCATTTTGCACACGTCGGCGGGGCAATCATTGGTTTCATCCTGATGATTTTATGGCGTAATCTAATCAAAAAAGGACAATCGTTTAATAATTTCTAAAAGCTTTTTAAATAATATGTGAATAGTAAATACACCCCCCTACTTTTAAGGGGTTTTTCTGGGTATTTTAATAGATTTAATCGTATAGAGAAAATCTACCTATTCTTGCTACAATTTATGGCCCGGCTAATAGCTAATAGGGCGAGCAACCCGAAGTCGATTTCTTGCGCTATTTTGGGAAACACACTATTGGATAAGAATTCTGGTGATGAACCCGTAGCTACTAACACTATCGTATTAACCGATTTATTCCGGCTAATACAAAACTGTGCGTCGCTGATGTCGGATATTGTAAATCACCTTATTTTACCAATCGCACACCTAGTAGTGGCTAGTAGCGGCCTAAGCCTATCTTCTACAACCTGTTCGAGTGATGGTGGCTCTAATTACACCTACCCTGCACCAGCAGATGCCGAGGGTGCGAATACAATGGTTACGAATTTAAAATCTGCAATGAGTGGGAGTTTTCTTCCACAAACTGGGACAACTGCTCCCTGGTTCACTTTGAAGTTTAGAGTGATAATAGAATAATTTGGCGATTAATAACTGAGTTAGTTTAAGTTTATGGTTAGGCTCATTCCAAAGCCGGACGACTATCAGCCATAATTCTATCCAGATCCTGTTGTGCTTTTTTCGGATTGGCTTTGTCTTTTTCATCCAGCATTTCACATTCATCGTTAACCATTTCAGCAATCGTGGATGGATAGAAACGACAATCTTCTGGGCGATCGAAGTAGATATCACAGGTATATACATTAGAATCTGGCGCTTTTCTCAGCCATGGACATAATTCAATAAGCTTGCCTGTTTCGGGGCTTGTCCATATATTGCTATTACTCACGTACTCTGCGATTTCAGGTCTAAATACCTCCCAGTATTCAACTTCATCTTCTGATGCAGAAAGCTGGCCGTTGCTGTATTTAATGCAACATTTACCGCATGAATTACATTCTTTGATAGTAAACATCCTTTTTCTCGAATATATGAATAACTAAATGATAAATACACCTGCCAACTTTAATTGTTTTTTTGAAAGCTGAATAGCAAAACAGAGAGAGGGAAGAAAAGTAGCTTGGGGCGGCTCAAGCAAATGAAAACAGCTAAAGCTCACTTTTATAGCTTTAGCTGTTATTTTAAATTAATTATTTTTACGTCGTAACACTTTTGTTTAAACGGTTAATCAGTCGCGCAACAAAACATTCAAATGATCGACAACAACCGCCCAGTCCGAATCTTCCGCTATCGATTCTTTTAAAAAATCTGCCTGAGAATTGCTCCAGAATTCCGCTTCATAAAGCTCCATATCCTCTGGGATCGGCTTATGCGTGATGATAAAGTTTTCGATACTTTCGTTGCTTTCTTCCAAGCCTAATTGTGCAAATAAAGCGTTCATATCATGAATTGATGTTTCCATTGTTATCTCCACAGTAATTTAAAAAAGTATTAGGTTTATCTTTATAAGATAAGGCTTAGGTTTAACAGGTTTATCCGAGAAAAGCAGTTAACCGTATAATGATAAGGCATTAGCAAACCATCATACGGAACTGTTTCTCAGGCAAACTCAGGTGATGTATCAGCCTTGTACTTTCCAGCTACCATCGGCTTGACGACACGCTCTGCCGTATATCTTTTCTTTTTTACCACCAATGATTGCGTCCACCGTATATTCTCGACAAGGTTGTGCTGAATTAACCATATAAGTCCGTGTAGGCACCACGACATAGTGATTATGCGTGTCTGGGTTGTTCCACGTTGTTGGCACTCCGGTACGTACTGTTTCCAGCGAATGGGCTATTTTTAAACGATCAGTATCATCCATAGATCGACCAATTGCTCCACCAATTTGTGAGCCTACAAGCGTACCAACTATGGTCGCGACCGTTCTACCATGTCCTTTACCGATTTGGTTACCTGCAACACCACCTAATACACTACCAATAATAATTCCGGCCTGCTCATTAGGGGCGACAGTGCCTGTGCAGCCAGCCGCAGTAATACTTGCGACTAATACTGATGTCATCAAAAACGTTTTTTTCATTGTTGTATCCAGGTATTTTTTCATAATCTTTACTCAGTTTTATTTACTTTCTGCCAACAGGGCCACTGTTAGGTGACTCCGTTGGCTTCTACTAAAACTCCGTTAGTGGCTAATAAATAGACCACCATTTACAGGAATTAAAGCGCCTGTTGTGTAACTATTTTTCTCATCAGCCAGCCATAAAACTGCCGAAGCAATCTCTGCTGGATGACCCATTCTTCCCATCGGAATACCACTAATAATTGATTCCAATACTTTCTCAGGCATATCTGCGGTCATTGCCGTTTCAGAATAACCAGGAGCAACGGTGTTTACGGTAACGCCTTTACGTGCGCCTTCATACGCAGCAGACATGGTAAAACCATGGATACCCGCTTTGGCTGCCGAGTAGTTTGGCTGCCCAAATTGACCGCGTTGTCCGTTTACCGATGAAATATTAATAATGCGTCCGTAACCGCGTTCAGTCATTCCCAACAGCACAGGTTTAGTAACATTGAATGCGCTGGTTAGGTTGGTATCAATGACTGCTTTCCACTGGTCTATCGTCATGTGTTTGATAGATGCATCACGAGTGATACCCGCGCAGTTAACTAATACATCGATGGGGCCAATTCTGCTTTCGATATCAGTAATCATTGCACCTGTTTCGTCAAAATCTGATACGTCTGCTGGAGCGATTTCGATATCAAACCCCGCTGCTTTTTGCTCGGCTTGCCATTTTTCTGAGTGTTCTTTATCAGCAGGATAGTAGTTTGCGACTACCTTGCAACCTGAGGTAAATAACTGTCGACAGATTTCACCGCCGAGCCCGCCTGTTCCGCCTGTTACTAGTGCAACTTTATTCTTACTCATGTTTATATTCTCCATTTTTGATTCAAGTTTTATTAAGAAAAACTCAAATTAATCTACTAATTAAATTAGTCCATGGGGTAAATATAATGAATCAACGCAAGCTTTGTTACTGGGACTTAAACGTAATTTAACTGTGGAAAGTACGTAATTTCTATTCTTACAAAAAACTACACGTCATTCGGTTTCAATTCTAATTCCTATAATTTAACTATTGTCTGAATAGTCAGTTTGACCTCTCCATAAAGCAATGTTGTTGGCATTTATTTTTATTGTAAAAGTTATGATTCTTAATTTTGAAATATTTATACCGTTACGCACACAATCAAGTTTATAAAAACCCTATAACAATATTTGTATCTACCAGTGAAATGTTTAGTAAATTTATTTTCACATAACAACTTCACATCTTGGATAAAACAATCGCCAAGGCAACGATAACTCCACCCCCCAATGCAACTACGCTGTATTTCTTTGGCTCTTGTTCGGCTCTTGGTAATAGGTGAGTAGCACCCACGTAAATCAATGCCCCCGCGGAGACAGCCAGTAAAGATCCCAAGGTTTGCGTATCAATTCGGCTGATCAGAGGATAAGAGACTAAGGTACCCAATGGTGTGCTAAATGCAGCTGTTATCAGGGATAGTATTAATGCATTCCGCTCACTAAAGCCCCCTTTAATCAATAACAAATAAGTAATGATGCCTTCTGGAAACTCATGTAACACCATGCCCGCAGTTGCCAGAACGCCAGTAAAAGCACTTACACTGAAAGCGATTGAATAGATAAAGCCATCGATAAAAGAATGAAAACCAATTCCCAGTGCAGGTGTAATACCAATACCAGCATCGGATTTACTCGGATCTTTTTCACAAACAAATGCGGTTAAAAATCGATTGAATAAATATAAGCCTAGATATCCAGCAAGCAAAAAACCAGGCGCATGCGGTGACATGGAAAATGCCTTAGGAATAATATGCAAAAAAGAGGCAGATATAAGCACACCCGCTGCAAAACACATGAAATAAGTCGTATTGTTACGACCCCATGTTTTAAAACGTCTAATGACGTAAATCCCTATCGAGGTAACAGTTGCCGCTGCGACACTGAACCCCATTGCTATCCAGAAATCAGGTTCCATAACAGGCTCTAGTTGAATTAACAAAATCCATCTGTTTAGTTCTTAACGATATGTTAGTCCCAGTTTTTTCTTACTTTTTCTAAATTAAGGCGATAGTTTTCGGCATCGCCATAATCGAAATAATTCTGTGTTCTATCATGTTGTGCCAATGTACGTTTTGCATGTTTTATAGGACACCAGTATTGTTCGGTTCGGGCAATGACCTCTCTCACATACTCAATCAAACCATTACCGTAACCGCAATAAATACAGTTAAATTTTTCAACGGTATTTAAATAAGATAACTGCCCCCTATCAATAACCAGATAGTCCGCTCTAACCACTCGTGGAATTCCATAAATACGAAAACAAATTTGCTGGTAAAGGGTAATGGTGATATCAAGAAAAAACAGAGGAAAAATCATGCCATAGATTAATGGAGAAGAGAGAATATAAATAATCGGAGCCTTACTTATATATTGCCATGTACGAATCCGCTGAGATTTCAATTTTTGACGTACATTTTTTTCAAAAATGACTTTACCACGCTGTAATCGGTAATCAAATTGCCTGCGTTTCTCCACAAGCATTTTGTCTAACTCCTGCTCAAGCTCTTGTTGCACTTTGTGCAAACGCTCTAAAATTTCATCAATTTTTGTATTGGTTTGCATTTTTTCTCCACATTTATTTAGGAGTAACGTTTTGGCTTTTCACTAGGTCTAGATTATTTGTGTCTAGATGCTCATGAATTTCAATATATCAGTCAACTTGCTTCGTTGTAATTAGCATTAAACGCAAGTTGCCTGTGGTAAACACCTAGCTATTCTATACTTTTTTTACGTTAAGTTACCTGATGTAATAATTTGTTTAAGATAATCTAATCAAACACACCCCCCACCTTTTGAGGCTTTTTCTATTCAGTATTACCCGGAGGCACTTTCTTCCATACATCCTTTTTCTGGCCTTCTTCATAACCCTTTTTAAATAATCTATTCATTTCCTTTCTATCAAATTCATCACTCTCTGTGGGCTCATATTCTTCAGGCAGTGCCACCCAGTTGAAATCCAGACCTTGTGTTTTTGCCAGCCCGTAGACTCTATTTAAATCATTGAGAGCCTGCGATTTGATCATAGAAGAAAGGGCGCGTTCAGATATTTTTGTGAGATTTCTGGGGACTTGTTGTATTTCGGGGCCTATCTCAGCATTCCGAATAATAAAAATACTCATTTTACGATTTGGCGCTTCCACCAGATTTAATTTTTTCCTGAAATCCGTTAAATCCAGTGTTGCGGCAAGAAAGAATAATTGCGCTTTAACACCGCCATCCACATGCATTTCATCATAGGTTTTACCATCAGACTCTACTTTAATTAACACAGGAGGAAACGCCACAGGTACTGAAGATGATGCCAGTATGATCTGTTGAAAAAGTGCCAACGCCTTGGGATGCCCACTATTCGCAATGGCTCCCATATTCCACACGACCAGTCGATCGGTATCTAGATTAGTTGTACCGATAAATAGTCGTCGCCCTTGTCTGTGAGCCAAAGCAACCTTATTGACGACATCTTTTGTAATATAGCGCTTAATCAATCGTAATAAGGGGGCAGTATCTGTAAAAGAATCACTCCACATAAAGCTAATCCAACGTGGAAAGTAAATATTACTAGCACTAATTGTAGTAAAGGCTTCCTCTAGAGTGCTGTCATATTCAGAACCAATAAAAGCAAAGGGAGCAATAAGCGCACCGGTACTGATTCCAGTGACGAGTTTAAATTTAGGACGTTTACCTGTTTTACTCCAGCCCTTCAAAAAAACCAGCTCCAAAAGCGCCGTTTTCGCCGCCGCCAGAAAGTGTTAAGACGCTCGAAGCGGGTAATTTAACGAGACTGCTAGTGGCTAAATGGCTCTTTTCCTGTTTTATTGAGAGTAATAAATCGGATTCGAAATCCTTACTAAATGTACCTGACCAGGCTCTTACCCCTGACATTCCTGATATTTTTGCGCTTAACATTTTATCCAAAGGCGCAGGATGGCGGGGCAAGGTGCTACATGCTGTTACTGTGGCAAGTAACAGAAGTAACATTAAATTACGCATCAGGTATCTCATCTACTCTCTCTGCTTAAAATCAGACTTGTTAACCATAATTAGTCTCTCAATGGTTCTCAACGTTTGTTTTTATAATAAGTAATTAAAAGCTTTTAAATAAAAACTTAATGACAAAAGTCAAAGATTGATAAGACTGTTTACTTAATTAGCACATAAAAATGTACCTTAAGAATCATAATCTAAGAGGATAAAAAAATGGTTTCCAAAAAACAGCACGAAGAACATCAGCAATGGGATAGTGACCATGAAATGTGGCTAGTTGATATTGCAATGTGGCAGAAAGAACATCAGCATTCAGAAGAAAAGTTGCTCGCTATTCAAGATGCCATACGTCAAAGAGCGGCCGCTTTACAGGAGCATGCACAAACTATTCACGCGCATCAACGCCAGAATCATCATCATGAAACATTGATGACAGAGGAAGAAGATGCAAAAAGCGAGATAACCCATCAGGAAATGGAGCTTAAACACGCAACCGAAACCCAGATACATCAGCACCTGAAACAGGAACATCGAGAAGTCGCTATTTTGGTAGATAAGCTCTATAAGCTTCTAAAAAAGTAGGGCTAGAGTTCGACAAGGAAAAGACCAAGTTATGAATGGCAATTCGGCACATGCAGAGAATAGTAGGCTTAAACGCGCGCTAGTCCTGAGTACCCGCGCCTATATGAATATGTTACCTATCATTGTTGGGATGATATTACTCACTGGACTGATAACTGAATTTATCCCTATGGACAAATTAGCCTCTTTGTTTGGCAACAACACTTTTCTTGATGCCTTTACAGGTGCTTTTATCGGGAGTATCTCTGCGGGAAATCCGATTACTAGTTATGTATTGGGCGGAGAATTACTAGCTAATGGAGTCAGCCTGATTGCCGTTACTGCGCTTATCATTAGTTGGGTTACGGTTGGAAGTATTCAGTTACCCGCTGAAGCATTGATGCTCGGCAAGCGTTTTGCGATCTACCGGAATTTGATGAGCTTTATATTTGCGATTGTTATCTCATTATTAACGGTAACCACTTTGACACTGTTGAACTAGACATTGCTGAACTAGGCAGATGAAACAAAAGACAAAACAATCTCGAGGTGGTCTCTGGTTTTTCATTATCATGTTGATCATCTACTTGATCACGTTTTTTCTGAACTCAGAAAAAACCATAAATGCAGCAGAATATAGCAGCAAACTACTATTACAGATTGTTCCCATATTACTGTTAGTTTTTGTATTGCTATTCATCATAAATTTTTTCGTAAATCCTGGCTGGGTTAAAAAGCATCTAGGTAAAGAATCGGGCAAAAAGGGCTGGTTGATTGCCAGTGTAGGTGGTGTTCTTTCCGTCGGCTCAATCTATCCCTGGTATGCCTTACTTAAAGACTTCAAAGACAAAGGTATGCGTCCCGCTCTTATCGCTGTATTTCTTTACAGCCGAGGGATCAAATTACCGCTATTGCCCTTACTTGTGCATTATTTTGGGCTTGGCTACACCCTGCTTTTAGCTGCTTATATGTTAACTTTTTCTTTATTGGGAGGGGTTATTATGGAAAAAATACTGCCATCTAATGAAAAATAATACTCTCTTTATTTATGCGTTTTTTCTGAATTTGTGGAGCGAATAGCGGTAAAAAAGAAAACTAAGTCACCCCCCTACTTATAAGCACTTTTTTAATGTTGCGCCCTTTTCCTCCATCTCTTTTATCACAAAAATATCATTTAATAATTTCCAACTAGGTATTTTCCACAGTGCTGTTAAGCATATGTTCTAGCTATTTTTTTTATTACTGACTGTTAGTGTTCTACCTGAGATAGATCAACACTCTTTGTTAATAAAATGAATAGTATTTGTTACACAATCAACGGATAAAAAGTTAGAACGAGCAGGTAATTAATCAAATGAATCAAAAAGATAAATCATTGCCAACAGTGACTGAAAAAGTGAATGAAAATTGTCAGGATTCTGTATCGCAATACAAAGCGATTGATCATGCATTTAAAGCTAATCTTGCGAAGTTTACTTTAGGTCTAAGCCCTGCTGGGCTAATGCGGGATTATTTTGACTGGGCTTCACATCTCGCCCTGTCACCCGGAAAGCAATTAGAACTGACTGAAAAAGAGTTTAAAAAAGGCGCCAAGCTGTTACGTTACTCTATTCAATCTGCGTTAAACCCTGATTTAGAACCTTGCATAAAGCCACTTCCTCAGGATTACCGCTTTACTGATAAGGGCTGGCAATCCTGGCCGTATAACCTTTATTACCAATCCTTTTTGTTAAACCAACAATGGTGGCACAACGCAACCACAGATATTGATGGCTTATCCACCCAAAGTGAAAATGTCATTTCTTTTATCGCCAGACAAATACTGGATAAATGGGCTCCTTCAAACTTTCCTTTGTTAAACCCGGAAATCACCAGAGAGACTATTGCAACATTTGGGGCAAACCTTGTTGTAGGCGAGAAAAACCTCATGGATGATGCCGATAGATTAATATCTGGCAAACCGGCAGCAGGCATAGAAGATTTCGTTGTAGGAAAAAACCTTGCGGTAACGCCTGGCAAAGTGGTTTACCAGAACCATTTAATTGAATTAATTCAATATACGCCAAGCACCAAAAAAGTATTTGCTGAGCCAATCTTAATTGTGCCTGCGTGGATCATGAAATATTACATTTTAGATCTATCCGCAGAAAATTCTATGGTCAAATATCTCGTGGATAAAGGACACACGGTGTTCATGATCTCATGGCGCAACCCTGGCTCTGAAGACAGAGAATTGCATCTGGAAGATTACCGTAGAATGGGCCCTATGGCTGCATTAGATGCCATTTCATCCATAATCCCCGATCAGAAAATTCATGCTACGGGCTATTGTCTTGGTGGCACACTTCTCTCTATTGCAGCGGCGGCTATGGCGCGTGATGGCGATGTACGCCTTGCCTCAATATCGACTCTCGCAACTCAGGTGGACTTTACCGAAGCTGGCGAACTCACCTTATTTATCGGTGAAAGTGAGGTCTCTTTTCTTGAAGATATGATGCAGGAACAAGGCTATCTAGATGGCTACCAAATGGCTGGGGCTTTCCAGATTTTACGTTCAAATGATTTGGTTTGGTCACGTATGGTTCGTGATTATATGCTGGGTAAACGCCGTCCTATGAATGATTTGATGGCATGGAATACTGATCTAACACGTATGCCATACCGGATGCATTCTGAATATCTACGTAAACTATTTTTAAATAACGACCTCGCCAGTGGACGTTACCAAGTAGGTGGTCGACCTATCGTTATTCAAGATATCCATATTCCGATATTCGCTGTTTCTACTGTCAAGGATCATGTTGCTCCGTGGAAGTCTGTGTACAAAATTAATCTTCTAGCTGATGCCGACGAAATCACTTTCGTACTTACCAGTGGTGGGCACAATGCCGGTATCGTAAGTGAACCTGGACATCCTCATCGTAAGTTTCAGGTGGCAACACATCGTGAATGTGAAAAGTATATTGACCCAGAAACATGGCAACAACAAACCCCTTCAAAAGAAGGGTCGTGGTGGCCAGTATGGGAAGAATGGCTGTGTGAACATTCTTCAAAAAAAGTGTCGCCGCCATCTATGGGGAATGAAGAATATCCGCCTTTAATGGATGCCCCAGGCAAATACGTAATGATGACTTAATCAGCACACAACACTTAACACATATATCACTTATCAGAAGTACAAAGGAATCAATTTAAAATGGACATCTCACTCCCCTTACTAAAAGGGAAAAAAGGAATCGTAGTCGGTATTGCTAACGAAAATAGCATTGCTTATGGCTGCGCTAAAGAAATACATAATGCAGGTGCTGAACTACTACTGGGTTATGGCACTGAGAAGTCTGAACCTTATATTCAGCCTTTATTAGCGGATTTAGGTAATCCAGATTTAATACTCTGTGATGTGACTAATGATGCACAACTGGAGAGCTTATTTCAGCATGCTAAAGACAAATGGGGGAAAATAGATTTTCTGGTTCATTCCATTGCATTTTGTCCAAAGGATGATTTATTTGGCAGGGTAACGGATTGCTCTCGTGAAGGATTTAAAATAGCGATGGATATTTCCTGCTATTCCTTTATTCGTATGGCACATCTTGCTGAACCCCTTATGAAAGATGGTGGCACATTGTTAACCATGACCTATTATGGATCCGAAAAAGTAGTTCCTAATTACAACATCATGGGGCCTGTTAAAGCTGCGCTGGAATCATCGGTGCGTTATCTGGCAAGTGATCTCGGCCCTAAAGGCATTCGTGTACACGCCTTATCACCCGGCCCTATTAAAACCCGTGCAGCAAGTGGTATCGATCATTTTGAAGCGTTACTTAATGCAAGTGCAGAGCACACACCTATTCAACAGCAAGTGACCATCGAAGATGTGGGTGATGTAGCTGTTGGCATGATTAGCGACTCAGCAAAATCTCTAACGGGTCACATCGCATACGTCGATTCTGGTTACCATATTTTAGGTTAATGTTGACTGTTATTTTTTAAACACATTTTTAAACAAATTTTAAACAAAGTAATGACTCGTTTCTTTATTTCACTTTTTATTTTTATTCCTGGGGTCCTATCCTATGAGCACTAAATCCACACTAAAAACAATCAGTACCGTGGTCATTCTGGCATTAGTTGCCGGTGGTGGATGGTATGCCTGGCAAGTTCTAAAATCGGATAAAATCCCGGAAAAACTAGAACCCTACTCAGAAGTCATTAATGAGGTAAAAAGCCATATTAAAACGACTGAAGAATTGCCTGATTATATTGCTTCAGGTAATGGACGTATCGAAGCGACAGAATATGATATCGCCACAAAAATTGCAGGTCGTTTGACTAAAGTACTCGCAGAAGAGGGAGATACGGTAGAAGCCGGCCAAACGCTTGCTGTGATTGATACTGATGACCTTAATGCGCAACTGCGCGAAGCAAATGCCAGTTATAAAGAGGCTGTTGAAGCACGCAAATACGCGATAGCAATTGTTGAGCAATATAAGAGTGAACTGACTTATGCGCAGACTGAATTACGCCGATTCCTTGAATTGTCGAAAAAAGGTCATGTCTCACAAGAAAATGTTGATCAGAAACGTATGATTTTTAAGACAGCTGATGCCGCGCTTAAAGCTGCCAATATCAAAGTCGTTCAATCTGCATCTGGCATAGAAGCCGCAGAAGCACGCATTCAAAGACTAAAGGCGAATATTGACGACAGCACACTAAAAGCACCTATAAAAGGTCGTGTACTTTATCGACTTGCAGAACCCGGAGAAGTCCTTGCCAGTGGTGGTAAAGTCATGACAGTTCTAGATTTAACAGATGTTTATATGAGTATTTTTCTTCCTACTGCCGAGGCTGGCAAAGTCACTATAGGCGCTGAAGCTCGTATGATTATTGATGCTATTCCTCAATACACGATCCCTGCAAAAGTAACCTTTGTTGCTGCGGAAGCACAGTTCACTCCGCGTTCTGTGGAAACTCGCGCTGAACGTGACAAATTGATGTTCCGCGTTAAGGTGAAAATTGATTCTGCCTTACTTAAAAAGCATATCCAAAAAGTAAAAACAGGTGTGCCCGGCGTTACATATATTTCACTCGATCCTGAAAAAGGATGGACGGATAAATTAGAGTTGAGACTTCCTGAATGAATTCAGAGGATACATCTGTTATCGAGGTGAATGACACCGATAACAATGCCGTTAAAATTCAAAACTTAACGCATTGTTATGCGGAGAATCATGCATTAGATGATATTAACCTGGATTTACCTGCCGGATGCATGGTGGGTTTAATCGGCCCTGATGGCGTGGGAAAATCTACATTGTTAGCGCTGATTGCGGGTGCTCGAAAAATCCAGACAGGTGAGATACAAGTACTAGACGGTAATATGAAAAGTAGTCGTTTCCGTTCGACTATTTCTCCTCGTATTGCCTATATGCCACAAGGTTTGGGTAAAAATCTTTACCCTACTTTATCGGTGTTTGAAAACGTGGATTTCTTTGGTCGCCTGTTTGGTCAAAGTAGAAAAGAACGTAAACAACGGATTACAGATTTACTTGAAAGTACCGGACTAGAGGCCTTTGCTGATCGCCCTGCGAATAAACTATCAGGCGGGATGAAGCAAAAACTCGGTTTGTGTTGCGCATTGATTCATGACCCACAATTACTCATTCTGGATGAGCCAACTACCGGGGTCGATCCGCTCTCAAGACGTCAGTTCTGGGAGTTAATCGATCGCATTCGTAGTCGTGAAAAAGACATGAGTGTCTTGGTCGCAACGGCATATATGGAAGAAGCAAACAACTTTGATTTTTTAGTCGCTATTGATGATGGAAAAGTAATCGGCACCGGTGCGCCCGAAGCATTAAAAACCCAAACAAATCAGGATACTCTGGATGAAGCCTTTATTTCATTACTTCCAGAAGAGAAGCGTCACGACCATAAGCAATTGGTTGTTCCGCCAAGAGAAAAAGCTGAAGGAAAAGTAGAAGCCGCCATTACTGCTACCGATCTGACGAAACGTTTTGGTGATTTCACTGCGGTCGATAAAGTCAGCCTAAACATAGAGCGCGGTGAAATATTTGGTTTTCTGGGTTCCAATGGCTGCGGCAAAACGACTACCATGAAAATGTTGACTGGTTTACAACCTGTAACCAGCGGAGAAGCCTTGTTATTCGGTAAAAAGGTAGATGCCAATAATATTGAAACACGCAAACGCGTGGGGTATATGTCGCAGGCATTCTCGCTTTACAATGAATTAACGGTGCAGCAAAACTTAATGCTTCATGCACGCTTATTTCATTTACCTCCGAATAAAATCAAACCACGCATCAAACAATTAACCGAACGTTTTAATCTTGGTGAATACAGTGATGACTACCCTTCTGAGTTACCTTTAGGTATCCGTCAGCGACTTTCTTTAGCGGTTGCGGTGGTTCATGACCCCGATATTTTGATACTCGATGAACCAACATCAGGCGTTGACCCGGTTGCACGCGATAATTTCTGGGAGCTACTAATCGAGCTATCACGCGACCAAGGTGTGACTATATTTATCTCTACCCATTTCATGGATGAAGCAGCACGGTGTGACAGAATATCATTGATGCATGCGGGTAAAGTACTTGCCAGTGATACGCCTGCCGCATTACGCGAGTCACGTAATACGGATACCCTTGAAGAGGCTTTTATTGCTTATCTGGAAGAAGCGGTAACAAAATCGTCTAAATCTAACAAGGAAAATCACAACGCCGTATCCAATAGCAATAAACAAAACGCTGATATAAAAGACGCAAACAACGATAAAGAAAATACGGACTCTTCACCACTCGTTTCAAGCACAATCCAGAAAAGTGAGGTTAAGCCACCCAAAGCATTCAGCCTTTTGCGCTTATTTGGCTACGCACACCGTGAAACACTAGAATTATGGCGTGACCCTATTCGCCTTACTTTCGCCTTACTTGGCTCTATCATCCTGATGTTTATCCTTGGTTATGGCATTACCTTAGATGTTGAAGATCTCAGTTTCGCCGTACTGGATCACGACCAAACACCTGAAAGTCAAAGCTATATTGAGAATTTATCTGGTTCTCGTTATTTCATTCAAAGAGCGGATATAAAAGACTCCGATGAACTCGATAGAAGAATGCGTAGCGGTGAACTCAGCTTTACTGTCGAAATTCCTCCTAACTTTGGGCATCAATTAAAACGCAGTAGAGCACCTGAAGTAGCAGTAAGAGTTGATGGTTCAATGCCTTTTAGAGCAGAAACAATATCTAGTTATCTTACTGCCAACCACCTCGCTTATTTGAGTGATTTATCATTGAGGACATACGGGGTCGTGCCCACTCTGATACCCGCTGATATAGAATCCCGGTATCGCTACAATCAGGACTTTAAGAGTCTAGAAGCAATGGTACCTGCAGTCATACCCTTGTTACTGGTATTTATTCCCGCCATTTTAATGGCTTTGGGTGTGGTTCGTGAAAAGGAACTGGGTTCAATCACCAACCTTTATGTTACCCCCGTTACCAGACTGGAATTTTTAATAGGTAAACAATTGCCTTACATTTTAGTCAGTATGGTGAGTTTCTTTGGTCTTGTAATGCTCGCTATCTTTATCTTTGGTGTGCCTTTAAAAGGCAGCTTTTTCGCCTTAAGTCTACTTGCGCTCTGTTATGTGACAGCAACCACAGGTATTGGCTTATTAATTTCAGCTTTTACTAATACACAAATTTCGGCGTTAGCTGGAACTGCTGTCATCATATTAATGATAGCGGTAAATTTCTGTGGACTGATTGATCCTGTCGCATCACTGGAAGGCGCTGGCGCGATTATTGGAAAATTGTTCCCCACTACTTACTTTCTTGAAGCAAGTCGTGGCGCATTCAATAAAGCCCTTGGTCTATCTGACCTCTCTCAATACTTTCTTCCGATGATTGCATTCATTCCTGTGCTGACAATTGTTAGCGTTTTCTCACTACGTAGTCAGGACAGATGATATGAAACATCGTGGCAATATCCTACAACTTGGCATCAAGGAATTACGCAGTCTTTGGCGCGATAAAGCATTGTTATTATTTGTTGCTTTTGCGTTTACCGGCTTAATTTATGTCGTTTCATCTGCTACGTCTCAAGAGTTGAATAACGCCCCAATCGCAGTCGTGGATGAAGACCAGTCTCCTTTATCAAAACGCATCATCAATGCTTTTTACGGTCCTTATTTTAAGACGCCTGATATCATCACACTGCCTGAAGTTGACCCTGCGATGGATAATGGCAGTTACACTTTTGTGATCAATATACCGCCCTACTTTGAGCGTGATGTTCTGGCAGGCAAGCAGCCTGATCTGCAAGTGAATATCGATGCTACACGAATGACGCAGGCATTCATCGGCGACGGATATATTCAAAATATCATTGGAACTGAAATCAACGAGTTTGTGAAAGGCTATCGTGCGACGTACGTGTACCCTGTTCAGCTAACGAGTAGAATTAAATTTAATCCGAACCTGACCAGTGTCTGGTTTGGAAGCGTGATGGAGCTGATGAATGTCATCACCATGATTTCTATCATCCTAACTGGCGCAGCGGTCATTCGCGAACGTGAACACGGTACGCTGGAGCATCTATTGGTAATGCCACTCACGCCATTTGAAATTGTTGTCGCCAAAATCTGGGCTAATGGCCTGGTGATATTACTCGCAGCGGCTTTCTCCCTGTTTGTGGTGATTGAAGGCTTTTTGCATGTGCCTATTCACGGCTCAGCAGCCCTGTTCTTATTCGGCGCAGCGATTCATCTATTTGCGACAACATCCTTGGGTATTTTATTGGGAACTCAAGCGCGAACCATGCCTCAACTTGGTCTATTGATCATCTTGATTCTCCTGCCCCTACAAATGTTATCTGGCGGTATCACACCCAGAGAGAGCATGCCTGATATCGTGCAAAACATTATGCTGGTTGCGCCCACCACGCACTTCGTTAAATTTGCACAGGCGATACTTTATAGGGGTGCAGGCTGGGAAGTTGTTTGGCCTTATTTCCTCGCATTACTCGCCATAGGTACCGTATTTTTTCTTTTTGCCTTGGCGCGCTTCCGTAAATCTGTGGCTCAAAGCTAAGTCGAGCTCAGCTATGTTCTATCTAACAAGAAACTCTATCCAGTAAGATCAATGTAAATAGATAGATAGTAGGTCACCCCCCTACTTATAAGGAGTTTTTCTTTTTGATAAAGGACTATCTATGCCAGACCTTAACCATTAGAATATTTGATAAGAAACATCATTGAAATCTTCTTATCTAACTGGCATCTTTATGAATAACAACCCTTATGAACCACCACAATCAAACGTATCTGGCTCTGCCGGAGACCTGAGCATCAGACCTAAATCACCTAAGGTAATCGGAATTATTTTATTAATTTTTTCGATTTTAGGATTACTTAGCATGGCGTCTCTCATCTTTTCCATGTTCGCAATTACAGACGAGACGTTAAAAGCGAGCATGTTTCCGTATGGAGAAACCTATTCATTAGTCACTTTTGTGATTGGTGCAATCTCTACCCTATTCGCTTTTTATATTTCGATTTTACTCATTAAATACAAAGATAAAGGAAGACGATTCTTCAATTATCTGATGATTTATAGCGTTATTTCATCAATTATCTCATTAGGTTATATTCTATTTTTTGTACTAGACGATTTTACATCCAGTATTGCAATTTCAGCTATAACCAGCACAGCGTTAGGCTTAGCTCTGTATTTTGTAATTTGGTATATCATCAATAAACCGAAAGTAAAAGCTAGCTTACATTGATACAAGTTGCTCATCCAATCTAGCTAGCTATAAAAGTATCTAACTAGATTGGTTATTTTCTTTTTTCACTGAAGGCTACTTTACGGTATTTATTCATAACTACCATATATCTTCTATGCAAAGATATTTTATGCAGAATCCTATATAATCCGAAGTTACTGATAATAAAAAGAATTACTAATAAACAGGATGGGTTTTCGTAAGACAGGCAATGCCCTCAAAATCTTAGTCACAGGTTTTGTGCTTACACTAGCAAATAGTTTAAGTGCAGCTACGTTTGTGGTTGATGATAATTACGATGGAATAAACAATGCTAGCGCCTGTGAACAACCTGCTGGCGCTTCCTTTTTCAGTAACATTACCAACGCTAGATTAGCAGCAGCCACAAATACTTTAGCCCTGCCTCACACTATCAGGATCTGTCCTGGAACGTATACAGAAGACAATACGTTTAATGATCCTGAATTCATCGGTATGACCATTGAAGGCACTACTTCAAACCCGGCTGATGTTCAAATTAATGGCGTAGACCCTGCTGGCTCAGTTATTTTCTTACGCCAGAATAAAATGACGCTAAGAAATGTGAATATCTACGGTGGGCGTTATGGTGTTCGGTCATTAACATCAGATTCTACGGTACTCGACAACCTCATTTTAAATAAACAGGATTATGATGGAATCATAATTCAGTCTTCAGATAACCGAATTACAAACACAGTGATCGAGAACGTCGGCCGGATGGGTATATTTTTCACCTCATCATTAACAACAGTAGAAACACTTTTAATTGAATCGACGAAAGTGCTGTCTGTCAGCCGAGATTGCATAAATAGTAACAGAGGCAATATCACCCTTTTAGATGTTACCGTTGACACTTGTGGTCGCTACGGCGCGATTTTCAATAAAGCTACCGGATTATCTGAGAACTTGAGCATTAGTAATTTAAGCGTAAATAACGCCACTTCGGACGGCTTATATATTCGAAACTATAACGCCAGTGCAGCGACAGATACTGTCGAAGTGGATAATGTTCAAATAACGAATGCCGCACGCTTTGGCACCTATCTGGTGGCTAACGATTCTATCAATCTTAGTAATATTAAAATTGATCAAACCGTTAACGATGGCATCGTTTTTAATAATACCGCGAATAGCATTTTTAATGATATTAGCATTAATAATGCGGGGGATGACGGCCTCTCATTCAATGCAACTAGCACTAAGAATCAATTACAAGCTATCAGTATTAGCAATAGTAAAACCTTTGGATTCCGAAATAACGGCGGGGATGATAATACCATCGAGAAACTAAGTATCTCTGACTCAAACGGCACTTATGGGATTTATTATGGGAATCAGGCGGAAAATAATGTTATCAAAGAGTATGAAATTTATAGAAACAACTATGGTATTTCTTTGACGAATTCACAGGCAAATACCTTTGCCTACGGAAAAATATACGCCAATAATTATGGCGTTCGGCTCACCGGAAGCTCCGCAAAAAATGAATTTATCGACAATTACATTCATGACAACAGTATTCTGGGATTATCCATCTCAGCTTCCGGCGCTAACGAGAGTAATGCGTTTTACAGAAACTGTTTTATCAATCCTGCAGATAACATCAACAATGCAGAAACAGGAGCTGTTAACAGCTTCGATAATGGATCGATCGGTAACTTCTATGGCAGTTCACCTGCAGGTAGCGGCTATTCTGAGACATGTCTGGATTCAGATACCAATGCTATCTGTGATGCGAGTTATACGATACCCGGGGCATCCCCAGATCAGGATAATTTCCCCAGTAGAGATTTAACCACTATCGATGCAGCCTGTTTTTCTGATGCGGTAGCCTTACCTAATATCAATTTTAAAAAGACCTCCCAAGTTGTATCTGACCCCGTTAACGGCACTAGCAACCCTAAAGCAATTCCAGGGGCGATAGTTGCTTATACGTTAACAGTGACCAACTCCGGGATTGGGAATTCTGATAACAATACCGTGGCCATCATCGATAATTTACCCGCACAGACAAAACTTGTACTTGGCTCTTCACCAAACCCAATAGTTTTTGCCGATGGAACACCGAGCAGTGGATTAAGTTATACGTTTAGTGGGCTTAGTTCTACAACTGATGATATTGAATTTTCAAACGATGGGGGCGCAACCTTTATTACACCGAGTGTTGATATCGATGGTGTTGATATCTCATCTCCCCATATTAACTTCATTAAAATAATCCCTAAAGGAGTTTTGAATGGCGATTCTGGATCAGGAACGCCATACTTCACGATGACCTATCGGGTTCAGGTTAATTAAACACACCCCCCTACTTTTGAATGATATTTATGCGGCTATGCCTTTCCTTCGGATCAACTTTAAAAAACAAAGTTGTTGTCTCACTGCGTTCGGCACGTTTTTGTTTTTAAAAAACGTAAGTAAAAATCCACGTTCTAAGAACGTGGTTTTGTGTTCGCCCTAGAAGGGCGTATGAAGACTAGCCCTCTTAGAAG
>NZ_CANLZW010000013.1 GCF_947495625.1 uncultured Cocleimonas sp. | reverse complement strand
TAGGTTCTTGAGGCTAGAGCCTTGAACCTCTTCCACGTCCTAAGGACGTGGTTCTTATGTGTAATAGAATTTATGCAGAGCTAGGCACTTTTTTATTGATTCAGCAAACGCCCACCATCAACTGGAATAATATGACCGGTAATATAGTCTGCTTGAGTCACTAAAAATAAAATAGCTTTTGCGATATCTTCCGCTGACCCTGTCCTGTTCAAGCTGGTTATATCGAGTATCGATTGATGCTGAGCTTTCATTTCCGGGCTATCGTCATCATCTTCTGGCCACAAAATTGCACCGGGAGAGACACCATTCACTCTAATATCTGGCCCCAACTCTTTAGCTAATGATTTAGTCAACATCGCCAAACCCGCTTTTGCGGCGCAATATACTGGATGGTCTTTTAAAGGACGTTCGCTATGAATATCAACCATATTCACAATGCACCCTTGAGATTTTTTTAAATGAGGCGTCGCAGCTTGTGATAAGAACAAAGGGGCTTTTAGATTACTAGCCATTAAATTATCCCAGTCAGATTCTTTTATCTCTCCCACTGGCGTTGGATAAAAACTGGAAGCATTATTGATTAGGATATCCAACCTACCCGTTTCATCAATTACATGATTAATCATCAGTTGTAATGAATCTACATTAGCTAATTCCGCTTGCTGAATGAAGCAGGAATCTTCACGTATAGCATTGAGCTCATCCCTAAGTACTTTGGCATCTTTAGCTGAATTTCGATAATGCACGACCACTGTAGCACCTTGTCGATGCAATGTGCGAACCGTAACAGCCCCAATACGCCGTGCTGAACCCGTTACTAGCGCTACTTTTCCCTGCAATAATTGCATAGTCATTAATCCCTATATACTCTACGCCCATGAAACACGCTCAGAGTTTACCAGAACCTTCGGCAGATGCCTTGGAACATAGCGAAAAGTTGATCGCTAACATTAGAAAAGCGATTGAGGCTAATGGTGGCAGCATTAGTTTTAAACGCTATATGGAAATGGCTCTCTATGAACCTGGCTTAGGTTATTACGTAGCTGGTACACACAAAATTGGTGCACAGGGTGATTTTACTACTGCACCGCAAATATCACCGCTATTTTCGCAGTGCATTGCGAATCAATGCGCCGAGGTTTTAAATACAATAAACACAGAAAACCCCTCCGCACAGCATAAATTCCAAAATCGTTTTTACAAAACAAAAACGAATTGTCATTCAAAAGTGGGGGGGTGTATTTTAGAGTTTGGTGCTGGTACTGGAATCATGGCAGCGCAGATTCTGTTAGAGCTTGAACAACAAAACTGTTTACCCGACAGCTACTACATTCTGGATCTCAGTCCTGATTTACAACAACGACAAAAACAGACTATTGAAATATCAGCACCCCATCTATTAGATAAAGTCATCTGGATTAGTGAGTTACCTCAACACTTCTCGGGTGTTGTATTAGCCAATGAAGTATTAGATGCCATGGCCGTTGATGTCTTTACCCAGCATGAAGATATCGTCTATGAACATCATGTCATTTGGCAGGATGATGCGTTGATCGAACAGTTAAGACCTGCAACTGAAACCAATCCGGCACTACAAGATCGCATATTACGTTTGAATATATCTAAAGAAGCGACTCCTTACACATCTGAAATCAATTCACATATCGAGCCCTGGTTAAAAACTATCACTGAATGCATTGAGAAAGGATTGGTACTTTTGATTGATTATGGATACCCACGTAAAGAATATTATTTGGCAGAACGTAATAAAGGCACACTGATTTGTCATTATCAGCATTTAGTTAATGAAGCGCCATTACACCACGCTGGCTTACAAGACATCACAGCTAGCGTTGATTTCACAGCCGTCGCTGAAGCCACAGACAATTCTGATCTAGAGGTTGCAGGATTTACTTCTCAAGCATGCTTTCTTGCGAATACAGGATTGGAGGATTTTTTTAAACAGGCTTTAGAAAATAACCCTGATAATCAATACGCTCTGGCGCAACAGATACGCACATTAACGCTCCCCGCTGAAATGGGAGAACGCTTTAAATGTATGGGTTTGACGAAAGACTATCCGCATCAGTTATGCGGATTTAAAGAATTTGATCAGCGTTATCGGCTTTAAGATACTTACATCATACCAATTAAAAATGAGTATATTGCTACTGATTTAACTGATATTAGTAGCACCATTACTTTCATCGTACATCACATGTAATACCGTTTCTTCTCGATGAATTCTTGTTTCGAGCAGCTTACCCAAGTGAGTAAATTCTTTAATAAACTCTACTCGACTTCTTTCATTCACAGGAATAAATGGGCTTTGTGTAATCGAGAAAAAGATTTCAATAGAGATATTTTTCATCTCGAGATTCAGCTCATTAAAGGCTCTTTCTCTTTTAGGGTATTTAAGCTGGATAAATGTTCTAAGATAAGAATAAAGTTCTTTATCCGCCTTATGAAAATGCGCTTTTATTTTAGAGGAGAAAGCTTCTAATCGACCTGCCGCCGCACTATATTGCTCAGTTTCAGCATGCTTCATCATTTCTTTATAAATAAACATTAATTCCGTCTGCTCTTCTTCAAGCGTCTTAATTAAGGTGTAGTCATAGGGAGGAAGTTTTTTAGGATTTTCACTTAATTCTTTAATCGCATCAGCTTTAGAACTTTTACTAGAATTTTCTTTGTTAGTACTTTCTTTGTTACTACCTGCATCTAACTTCTTTAAGTTATTGTCACTAACTGCTTTATTAATGGGCTTATATTCTGAGTCTTCTTTATCTATTTTTTCCTGCTCGTGACTTGAGAACATTTTCTTAATATCAATTTCTTGCACCAGAAACTCTTTTAATTTCACTTCGGTCGCTAATAGATCCTTTAACTTTTTTATTTCAATTTCTTGAGCAAGGAATTTTTTCAAATGCTTTGTTTCTATTTCTTTTTCCAAAACATCATGAATATCAATCTCTTTTGTAAGAATATCTTTCACTGAATCTAACATTTTGTTCTCTCTCACTGGGTTTGTGATAATTTTTATTATTACTTTCTAACAGTACTACTTCTAATCTACCATACTCATCCAACCATTTTTAAACCGCTAGACTAATGGTAGATTTATTAATGAACCTATTTCTCCTAATCATCTATTCTCTTACTATATCAAAGTGACATTCGTAGATTGGCGTGTAAAATAGACTGATTCGATACAAAATATGAGTAGCTTGGTAACAATATGAAAATTCAATGGTTTCCCGGCCACATGCATCGGGCCAGCAAAGAAATACGTGAAAAGCTTCCAGAAATGGACTTGCTAATAGAAGTACTCGATGCACGTTTGCCGGGTTCTAGCGAGAACCCAATGATTGCAGCTATACGTAATAGCTCACCCAGAGAAATCCCATGTATCAAGATTTTTAACAAAAGCGATCTAGCAGACCCTGAATTAACCGAAAAATGGCAACAATATTACGAGCGTGACAAAGGCGTAAAAACCCTTTGCGTATCTCGTGACCAACCTGAAAAGGTAAAACAAATCTCTAGCTTATGCAGAAAAATGGTGACCATCAGCGACGCTAGAGATAGAGAAATACATGCGATGATAGTAGGCATTCCTAATGTAGGAAAATCAACCATCATTAATACCGTAACAGGTCGAACTATTGCTAAAACGGGTAACGAAGCAGCAGTTACACGTCAACAACAACGCATTAAAATCAATGATGATGTGGTTCTTTTCGACACCCCCGGACTTTTATGGGGAAATATCAATAACGAACACAGTGGATATCGATTAGCAATCTCTGGCGCTATAAAAGACACTGCATTTGATAGTGATGACGCAGCATTTTATTTAGCCGAATACTTAATCAAACACTATCCTGAATTATTAATAAAGCGTTATGAACTGTCAGAGTGCTCGCAAACAGAGATAGAACTCATTGAAATTATTGGCCGACAACGCGGCTGCTTACGCAGTGGTGGACAAGTTGAAATTGATAAAGCTTGTAAGATACTGATCAATGAGTATCGTTTAGGTATATTGGGCTGCATTACCCTAGAAGAGCCAATTTCTTTTGAAATTGAAAACAGTACTGCACTCGCTGAGTCTGAGAAGAAAATAGAAGAGAAGAAAGCGACTAAGTCTGATCGTAAGAAACGCTGGAAAAAGAATAGAAAATAATCTCATTCTATTGAATGAGGTCCTCAATCATTTGATTTAACATATCAGAATATCTTTCCTGGATTAATAATCCCGTTGGGATCGAATATCTTTTTGACGGAAGCCATCAACTCCACTTCTTCTTTTGAACGTGAATATTTTAGGTAATTTTTCTTGATTATGCCTATGCCATGCTCCGCCGAAACACTACCGTTCATCTCTTTGGTTACTTCAAATATGTCTGGATTTACCTTTGAGCACTGTTCAAAAAATTCAGATACTTCCATCGATTCTGGCTTTAAAATATTCAAATGCAAATTACCGTCTCCGATATGGCCGTACCAGAGCACTTTAAATTCGGAATAGTTCTGATTGACCGCTTGTTCTACCTTATCAAGATATTCTGGTACCTTTGAAATATTGACCGAAAGGTCATTTTTATAAGGTGTGTAAGCTGAAATTGTTTCTGAGATATCTTCTCTTAGGCGCCATAAATCTTTTGCTTGTTGCAAGCTTTGACTCATAACTCCATCGACCACCCAACCCTCTTCTGCACAAGCCTCAAAGGCTTGCAAGGCGCTTTCTTCCTTACTTTCGTGATCAACTTCAAATTCAATTAAAGCGTAATACGGCGCTTCCGTATCAAACGGTCTGGCATAACCTTTATCATTTACCATCAACGATAATGTATCTTCAGAGAAAAATTCAAACGCACTCAACTCGATAGTATTCTGGAACGTTTCGAACACCTGCATCAATGCTGGAATGTCTGTCACACCAAGTACAAACACGGTTAAATTCTTTGGAATATTCGTCAAACGCATCGTCGCTTCAGTAATAAACCCTAGCGTTCCTTCTGCGCCAATAAACAAATGTCGGAAGTCATAACCAGTCGCGTTTTTAACCAGACCGTGATTCAAATCCAGAACCTCGCCAGCACCCGTCACTACTTTAAGTCCCAGCACCCAATTACGCGTCAGACCATAACGAACCACCTTGATGCCACCCGCATTCGTAGAGATATTTCCACCCAGTTGACTGGAACCCGATGAACCAAAGTCGACAGGGTAAAAAAGATTATTTTCTTCAGCAAAATTTTGTAATTGTTGAGTAATCACACCAGGCTGACAAACCACACTTCGATCTATCGAATTAAAATCCAGTATTTTATTCATCCGGTCAAACGACACGACGATCTCTTGATTCATCGCAACCGCTCCACCACATAAGCCAGTTCTACCGCCAGATGGAACCAATGCAACACCCTCTTCATTGGCCATTTTTACCAAAGCTTGAACTTCTTCTGTAGAGGTAGGAAAAACGATTGCCATAGGGTCAGGGGTATAAACCTGGGTCCAGTCTTTACCGTAATTCTGTAACGAATCTTCGTCTGTAAACACCCTTTCTGGAGTGAAAATGTCGTTTAATTGTTGGAGTATATTCACGTCTAACCTATTTGATTTTTTTACTAAATTTTATCTGATGCAATTGCTCTAAAAAGTGGCTTATAAAGTAAGCCCGAAGAAGACAATCACACCCCCCTACTTATAGCCGTTTTTGTGACTTTAATAACAATTCCCTGAAGCCTCAATGCGACTAAAACAGCATCATGCTGGGATGTATTCAAATGAATGCAAAAAGCACCTTTAAAGTAGCTATGCTGATCTAAATAACATTGATTGATATTCGGAATTTGCTTCAAGCCTTTGAATACTTTCTTGATCATTTCTGAGACTGGGAAATCCAGAGAATCTACAAAATAGAGATTTCGGGTACTACTGACAAAATGGACTTTACCTTCTCGGAGTTTAACGAAAATAGTACGATTATCTCTAAGCGAGGCAGCTAGTTGAGCAGTGACACCCTGATTGCTTTTCGATGAGTTCTCTAGTCTTTTGTCTAATTTTTTATCTAAGCTTTTATCTAAAGGCAGCGTTTCAAAAACACCCGTTTCGAGTAATCCATCTACTTTCATCGAAGATAATCCTTCAGCCTTTCTTCTCAACATCAATGACTCGCGTGATATCATTTTTGTCAATGCCGAGGTCTTTACGGATAGAAATATTTCTCAACATGACTTCCAGACAGATCTTATCGTCAAAAGATTCATCGGTTTCGTTATCGTATTTTTCTTTGATATGCGAATACATTTCGTACTCATTGGCTGTGAATTGACCTTTCACATCAGCACATTCAGACAGTAATTGTAATACGTGTTCGCGGTCTACCAATTCAGGCATTTAATCAACAACCTCTAATTCATCCATTTGTGTAGAGTATAGAATACACCCCCCTACTTACAGGCAGTTTTTTTTAACAATTGATTAGATAAAATTTAATCTATTAACGATTGAGTTTTTTCAGCAACGACTTCATGTCATCAATATACGATTGATGCTTGCTTTGTATGGAAGGATCGTAACAAACGGAAGAATAAGTTTGAGTAAAACTATTTATCTCGCCAGCTAAATCGGGCAATTCCTGCATGGCGAACCGACGAAACGTTTCAGGGGTTTGAGAGAGGTCTCTAGTTACACCTTTTTTAGCCATCAAATCACAAAAGCGTCGATACAGCTGATGCTCTTCCGCCTCTGTTTCGCGTTTACGAGCCAAGCCGAGGAACATAACCCATAGCAAAATGATTCCTGCGAAGAGGCCTCCGACGATGAAGCCGATCTTCTGCACTGACAGTTCACCAAACATCTTTTTCAGGAAGTTTTGTTGAGCGTTTTTATCATAACCTAATACATGTCGACGCCACGCGTATTGGGCAGAATCTATTTTTTCACGAATGCCATCCAGCCATTTGATTTTAGACATGGAGAGAAAGTTATCTTCCAGAAAACTGCCTTCGCTTTCCATCGCTGTTTCAAGGTTTTGTTCTATTCTTGAAGGTGCAACCATGGCGGTCGGATCAAACCTCACCCAACCCTGGCCTTCTAACCAGACTTCAGTCCAGGCATGTGCATCAAATTGATGTACCGCCAGAAATTGGCCTTGCTCATTCCATTTACCACCTTGATAGCCCGTAACAACACGCGCTGGAATTCCCGCTGCGCGCATCATAAAGACAAAGCTGCCAGCATAGTGCGCGCAAAAACCTCTTTTACTGTCGATTAAGAAATCATCAATTGAATTTTCACTGCCTAATGTTGGTGGTCTTAAGGTATAAAAATACTGGTCTTGTCTAAAGCGATCCAAAACACGATTTATATATTCTTGCTTGCTTGCAGACGATGCCATTAAACGATCAGCCAGCAAGCGACTTTTCTGATTACCACCGTCGGGAAGTTGTAGCGCTAAATCACGATCGTAATCCGATAATTCGACGCCTCGTAGAGACTTCGGGTAACTCGTGAGTTTCAGTAGTTTAGGTTCGTTGATATCACGATAAGAAATGATGCGAAAATCTCCGCCCAAAAAGGCACGACCTTTCACCTCTAATACGGGCGTTAACGCAAATAACCAGGGTTGCCCTGATTTTTCATAAATCACTTCATATTCAACGCTGTCACCGCGTTTGACAATACTCTCTGCCACTTGTTTTTCAGACAGTCGATCATTGCCAATTTTGATGCCTTTCCCATTGGGAATATCTGATTGCGTCCAGGTTTTCCCATCAAAGTGTTGCAACACCAAACCGCGCCAGTACAACTCATTCTGACCAGGTCGCTTCCCCTCAAATTTAACGCTAAAGGCAAGATCATCAGATTGACTTAGTTCTGCGATATCGCCAGGAGTCATGCTATCAGAGATGCCTGTTTTAGCATGCCCACTTGTTTGTGGCACTTTCCAGAAGGGTTCGAAGCGAGGTGCAAAAAAGAAAAATAAAAGCATCAACGGCAAACACAGCAATAACATCATCGATGACAATCGAAGATTAGGCAATATGGCATAACTTTTAGATTGTTGAATCGCAATCAATGCCCCCGTGAGCACCGTCATTGAAAGCACACCGTAAAGTGCTATCAGCATCGACTGGTTATACAGAAACAACACACCAATCAGAACGAATCCGGTTAAGATCACCACCATACCATCGCGACGCTGTATCACTTCCAGCGCTTTATAGGCAAAGCCAAGCATTAGCAACGAAGCCATCATATCCAGAGACACTACTTTAATGCCACTGGCTGCGAGCGCCCCTAATCCAAGCAAACCGATGATGATCTTAATAAAATTACCGGGTTGCGCGTTATGCCCTTGCATCACCCTGATTCGCCAAACAGCGGAAAATATGAGTATTGGCAATAACCAGATGGGTAAATAGAAAATCAATGGCAGCATCACCACGATTTGTGCGGCGAGCAACCACAACATCCCTGAATAGGTAATTAGTTTGTCTTGAGGAAAACCTTTCTCAAACATTCCGCTTAACTCCCTATCCCATCAGTGCTTACCTGAGTCTGAGCATCAGAATGATCACCCTCACCAAACAGGGCTAATGCTGTTAAGCAGGTATTTCGATGCGCTTCACCGCTGGCTGGCTGAATTGTTCTACCCGGAATATTTAGGCCATACACCTGCTGTTCCTGATGATATTGCAACACCTTTGCGCACAAGTGAGAAAGTTTAATTTCGGTTCCGGAAATTGATAGAGCATCCCAATCTAGCCAAAGATCGTGGCTCGCATAATCGACAAAGGTCTTGGTCTGTACCTTGCCAGTTTTCGCATAAGCTCCCCAATGGATGTGTCGTGGCGAATCTCCCGCCTGATAATCTCGGATACCAGAGAAGTCCGTCGTTCCGCGAGGAATTTCCATTCCCTGATCAGCCTCTTCATCCAGACTATCGCCCTTGTCTTCACTTTCCTGAAGCAAAGGTGCGGGGTAAACAATGCTATTCATATTGAGCAATGCGTATGACCAGCCTTTTATTAACCCAAGAGGATAGCTGGTAAAAATGCTTAATTTTTCTGGCTTAAAGCGGCCGCGATGCTTTGTGCTATGGGACAGTTTGATATGGATAGTATGGTTATCATGTAAATTAACCGTCGCGACATCCTGATTTTTCCAGCCGATACATATTGCTGATTTTTTTTGTTGTTTAGGACAGGATACTTCTAATTCGAAAACAGCCTTTTCACCAGCAAAACAGGGACTTGCCTGAACAGCCCTAAGCGTTAAACCAGAGAGGTTTCGATAGGTAAAAAAGATCGAAATGATAATGAGCGCCAGCAACCAAAAACTCAGAGCGTAAATTAAGGTACTCTGGAAATTCACGCCCATTAAAAATAATAACCCGATAGCTATTAGTAACGCGCCACTGGTTCCGGTGAGAAAGACAAAAATGCGTTTAAGGTCCAGAGTCATTTGACGTGTTTCAGGAAAGCGTTTTTCCATCCACTGCGGCAACTTCTGATTACTTTCTTCTTCAGACTTTGGCTTAGCTTTTTTCTTAGATCCAAAGTTATTAGATCCAAAGTTCTTAGACACAGAATTCTTAGACTCAGAGCCCTTAGACCCAAGCTTAAATTTGGAAATTTTCAAGTTGCCAAGGGAGCTATTCATTATTATTTATGTCAGTAGAGAAATAGACAGATGCCAATTAAGCGACTGCTGCCACTCCACCACCCACACTATCTACCGAATGCAAGATATGACGCGCCAACTGATCACCCTGGGTTTCAGTTTTACCCACAATGCGATGACCTACGACAGAGACAAATACCGCCTGCACATCCTCGGGTAACACATAATCACGGCCTTGCAATAAAGCCCACGCTTGTGAAGATTTCACTAAAGCAATCGCGCCACGTGGCGATAAGCCCAGATGACATAATTCATCCTGACGTGTTTGCGCTATTAAACGCTGAACGTAATCCAGTAAGGTATCTGATACTTTAATTTCAGGAACGAGCTGCTGAATTTGTAATAAGCTCTCTTTGCTTAAAACCTGTTTTACTTGATCCAGCGAAGCTCTACCTTTCTTACCCGTTAAAATTTCTCTTTCAATCGCAGGATCAGGGTATCCCAATGAGATACGCAATAAAAAACGATCCAGTTGAGATTCAGGCAATGGAAACGTACCCGATTGACTTTGCGGGTTTTGAGTAGCAATCACGAAAAAAGGCTTCGGCAAATCATGCGTTTCCCCATCAACACTCACCTGACCTTCTTCCATCGCCTCTAGCAAGGCACTTTGCGCTTTAGGGGTTGCGCGGTTTAATTCATCTGCCAAAAAGATCGAACTAAAAATTGGACCTCGATGAAAACTAAATGATGAGGTCTGCGCATTAAAAACCGACGCGCCAATAAGGTCAGCAGGCAATAAATCACTGGTAAACTGGACACGGTTATAATCAAGCCCCAAGACTTTATATAGCGCATGCGCCAATGTGGTTTTACCCATACCCGGCAAGTCTTCAACCAGCAAATGGCCATTGGCTAAAATAGAAGTAAAAGCGAGCTGTACTTGCTGCTCTTTTCCCAAGATAACCTTATTTAATTCTGTAAGACTGGAACTGATTTCGTGATGTAGTTGTGTATTCAAAGCGCCCACTTTCCCCAACTTATTGTGATTATTTATAGAGTTTCTGATCAAGTGTACGTTGGATTATCAATAATCGCGAAAAAATACGATGAAGTGTAATGTTTGATTTCATACGATATTCATAATCACCCCCCTACTTTGAGGAGTTTTTTATAAAGTGGCTACAAATGATTACATGTCTAGATTTTTAAGCTTATCGAGACGTTTTAATAATCGGGAAACATGACCGTCTTTAATCATAGAACCCAAGTATCCTTCACTCATAAACTTATCTCCGCGTACACAAAAACTAATCATTTGTTTAATTTGCGGAAGATCGGCACATTGCACGACCACATCACTGGTAATCATTTTGCTGACTACATATTGATTAAAATGGTGATCTCGCCAGCACTCCTTATCAGCCACCTTCAAAAATTCTTTAACCACGGGATCATAAATGGGCCAGCGCATAAAATTGACATTATCTTCGATTTTATCTCCCCCCTTCCATTCAATTATAGGGTCAAAATCTCTACGATTGAGTGTCGGATAGAAAGCAATAATTTCTTCGAAGTCTTCAAGTGTTGGGTTTATCGTCTCCATAAAGTCAGAATATAAGCTATTTGCTAATAAAAAAAGTACTCTGTTGAAAAATGCGTGATTGTGATCTAGCAACACATCCAGATAGTTCTCAAACTGAATCTAAAGGCCCCCCCCCTACTTTGGGTTACATTTTATTTCTTTTTAACAGCACTCTTAATCTAAAAGCA
The DNA here is from genome assembly GCF_947495625.1 of uncultured Cocleimonas sp. Taxonomy (GTDB): domain Bacteria; phylum Pseudomonadota; class Gammaproteobacteria; order Thiotrichales; family Thiotrichaceae; genus Cocleimonas. The sequence goes on along the minus strand of NZ_CANLZW010000013.1, from coordinate 111,621 downwards.
CGTTAAAATAGCGCCATGACAAATACAGAAGAACATGACGAACTCCCCAACATACTTATTAGCGCTTGCCTTTTGGGCAACCCCGTTCGATACGATGGCACTGACTTATTTATTGATCACCCTTTAATCAAGAAGTGGTTAGATCAGGATCGTTTAATCGCCGTATGCCCTGAGGTTGAAGGCGGAATGCCTGTGCCACGTGCTCCGGCAGAAATTAAAACCGGCGACGGTAAGCTGGTACTAAGCGGAAAGTCCCGTGTAGTTGATGTAGAAGGCGAAGATGTGACCAATTCATTTATCAGAGGCGCTTTGAAAAGTTTAAAAATGGCACTCGATAATGACTGCGTTGCTGCAATTCTGACCGAGCACAGTCCCTCTTGCGGCAGTAACAGAATTTACGATGGGAGTTTTACCAAAACCAAACGCGATGGTGTCGGCGTGACAACGTCGATGCTTGAGCAGAATCATATCCCTGTTTTCAATCAGGAACAGTTAGAAGACTTGCAGGTATATTTAGAAAGCGGGGATTGGCAAGATTAAGGTCACCCCCCTACTTTGAGGGCTTTTTTTATTCATTACTTTTATTCATCGCTTTTAGGCAGATGTTTTAAACACGAGATTACGCCAGAATACAGCTCATCAAGGCTTCTTCAAGATTATCATTCAAGCGCTCAGAAATAATTTCGATGCGGCTTTCATCACACGCAGGCAGCTCAACTTCGGTCAAAGCATCGGTATCAAGATTGAAGCTATAAAAACCTTTATCGGTAATAAACACAGCCTTTACTCTTTCGGCGGTACAACTCCAGACAAACTCAACTAGCTTGTTGTGATCGAAGATTGTCTCACCTGAGAAACGCCAACCGATACTGTGAAAACCTTCACCTTGATTGACCGCTTTAATAAATCCACACTCAGGAATGGGCGTTTCAGGAAGTAATGGCCTATCGTTATGACCATGATGGTGATGATGATCTTCATCTATTTTCAACTTGCTTAAAGAAGGTCCTGCTAAAGCGGCTAGTTCGATATCACCGTGTTGCGCAAATATCACCTGCGCATGTTCTGTACCCTTCTGTTTGACGTAATCTATCAACTTTTGTTTGTCGCCATTATCGCCACCCTCACCTTCGCTGTATAAATCCGACTTGTTACCAACAACCGTATCGGCTATAGCAATTTGTTGATTGAAGATATCGTGACTTGTATAACGCTGATCCGATAATTTTCTAGCATCAACCAGCGTGATGGTCTTTTGTAATGACAGCACTTGTTGATAGTGTTCGGATGAAAGCACTTCCAGAATTTCTTTCGGGTGTCCCAGCCCAGTGGGCTCTATTAACAAACGATCAGGCGTGGCACTTTTCAATAATTGATTCAAAGCAATTTGCATGGGTACACCCGCAGCACAGCACATACAACCACCTGGCACTTCGCGAATGTATACGCCACTTTCTTGAGGTTGTTGACCTTCAAGTAAACTACCATCTACACCAATCTCACCAAATTCATTGACCAGAATCGCCCAACGTTCGTCAGCGGGCTTATTTTTAAGCAAATGTAAAATCATTGATGTTTTACCGACGCCTAAAAAACCCGTAATTATATTGGTAGGGACAGCCCGTATTTCAGAGTTATTGGTATTTATCGAGGTCATAGTTTGTCTTTTTTAACGTGATCGGTACGTGTAAAAATATTGATTGGGATAAGCACCGTAAGCTTTCAAAGATGAACACCTTCTCAAAATGCTTTACCCAAATAATATCTTAGCTATTTCGATTCAAATGCTCGCCAAAAGCGTTTATCCAGTGCTAGTTGCTGTTGCGGCTCTGCGCCGGGCATACATAACCAATCCAATTCCATACTTTTCAATTGTTCGGCATTGTTCAAGGCTTGCAGACCTAAACCAGATTCATTCATCTGCTCTAACTGGAATTTCATTCGTTCCGATTTATCTTCGACTGGGGTTTCAGCACCCTTGGCAATTTCCAGTTTAATACACATCATTCGACGCTCTGCTGTGACTTCGCTACGATCCGTTAGTGTTGCAGCAGATTTACGACGTGCCTCGATTCGCTTGGTAAAGTCTATATCATCTAAGGTAATCGAATCCCATTGGTCTTCAATGCCCTGTAACTGCTTCTCATCAGGCGTTTTACCCTCAGCAGACGCATACAATGTTTCCAGCTGAGTACAAAGTTCTGCTTTTTGTCGCAGTGCATCCAGTTGCCCTTTTCGAATATTATTGATAATTCGGTCATGGCATTCATCAAATTGCGAACAGGCATTTCGGTAATCACGTTGAATGCCTTCTGTTAATTTTTCAGGTAATTGCTCTGGTAAATCAGGTAATTCAGCATAACTCGCCAGCAACCCAGTAAACTGATGATCAGCCTCGCTTAACTCTGTCGCTGTTTTGGCCAGTGTCTGAATAGATTTGATGATGTCTCTGTAAGCATTCAATTGCTCATCAGTTTCTGCTCTTTGTCCTTGGCGCACTTCCTGAATTTTGCCAAAAACCTGGTCCCCTTGCTTCTTGAATTCTTTCCAGGCTTTTTGATCATCCTTGCGCTTGGTAACACCGATCTGTTTCCATCGATGTTGCAGTGTTTTTAATGCGGTCAGATTTTCTTCTTTAGCATCTTCTTCTGCGAGTGCCGCGGCTTGTTTTATAAGCTCGTGCTTCAGTGCAATATTGGCATCGTATTCAATATTCAAATTGTCATAGACCTGATCCTTAAACGTTGAGAATTGCTCCCATTGTTTTTGACCGGCTTTATGTTCGACATCTTTGATGTTTGTATAGTGACTGCTAATACTGCGCACACTGGCTTCTACAGCCTTATAATCAGGGTTATGTTCTGGCTTGCTTTGTTCGGCTAATTCGCGCATTTCTTCAACATGCTTCTGTCGTTGCGCCAGATTGTTTTTGCGTAACTCTCGACGCTCATTAAAGAACACTTCACACGGTTGATAGACCTTATCTGAAGCCTCTTTAAAACGGGGCCAGTACTGTTCTGAAATGTCAGAATTACCCAGTTCTTTCCATTGCTGTTGAAGCGCTTTCATCTCGTTAAACAGCTTATCCGGATGTGTTTTAGAGCTAATCAATTGCTCCATTTTTTCACACAGCTCGACATACTTGGGTTCGGTGGCAAAGCTCTTCCAATCACCCATATCACCGAGTGTTTCGAAGGCTTCTTCATAGCGCGTTTTCAGTGCTGCGGCATCCTTTCCGGTAAAATTATCGAGTGCTTTTTCAACCCTGACACACATCTGTTTCGCCCTTGTCAGATTACCTATTTTGGCAAAATGAAAAATGGAGCTTATATTTTTGTGCACCAGTGTTAGTTGACGTTCATAGCTTTCGGCGGCATCTTTTTTAGCCGCAGTCCATTCCGCCAATTTTTCCTGTAATTCCGTTTCTAACTGCAACACACCGTATGTAGACGACCAGTTTAATTGGTTTAATGCCGAACTCAACGCGCGCACAGGTTTTTGTAGTTGCGCATGCTTAACTTCAATCTCATCCTTTTCAAAACCTGCATTTTCCTGAGTAGAATCTTGAGAAAATAAAGGAACAACCCGCTCCACCAGATGAATCGCGCTTTTTAAAGCAGCGATCATCTGTTGATAATCATTTAGCAATCCAAAATCAGGTGAAGATATTAGTGCTAAGGAATCCCAGTTAAAACGCATGTCCTCGTGCTTTTCTTTGGTCTCAGCTAATAATTCAATCGATGTTTCAAGGTCTCGATCAGCGACATTCTCGAGCAGGCTTTTAAGTTCATCCACGATTTCTTGTTGTGACTCTTGCGTGACTTTAACCGTCAACCGATCCTTATATTGTGCATCGAGGATATTTCTAGCGGCTTGATAACGCTGTTTCGATTCACTTGAGATTTCAAAATCGAGATTATCCCAACGTTTACAATGCGCGACACACCTTGGCATAAACTCTGGTAACCAGTCATCTCGACTAGTGAGGTATTCCACTTCTTCAATCAGCTGATTAACTGTCTCTAGTTTTTCTGCCTGCTGGCGCTCAAGCTCTCTGCACTCATCAATTTTGGTTTTGATAATGCGCTCTGCATTCTTGTCTTTACCACGAATAACCTTGCGCGCAGATTCAAGCGCCTCAATGCCAGTCAGCATTTTCGCAATTTGCTGGCGTGAATCGGTAAATGCCGTCGCAGAAAGCACCTCAATTAGTTGTTGAGAAGGAAGTCCCTGTATCGCCTGCTCACGCACTGCAGGCGTTTCTGCATGCGCTGCAACACGCACACTCAATTCTGGATAGCGTTTCAGCATATCATCGAATTCTTGTGGGTTTAGACTGGCACTCTCGCCCATTAAATCGTCTAACCTTTTTGCTGCCGCGGAACACACCGTTTGTGTTTTTTTGTCATTGCCATGCTGCAAGGATATTTCATGCAATGCTGGTGCTGACTTTAATTGCTGGATGGCTGCAATGCAGACGTTAACATCCACATCGTTAGTCGCCATTTGCACGAGTTTTTCCTGATGATCTTTATTGTCACTATCAAAAGCAGCAATTGCTTTCAGGCGTTTTTCAACAGATTTACTTTTCCAGGCCGGTCTAAAAAGGTCAGCTAACATAGTTTTCCATGTAATTCAGTTTGATTGAAGATTGTTCTCATAAGATATAAGAGATTTCTCTATAGTGAATGGTGAATTGTAAATCAATTTAACTTTGAATAGGTGAGCTAAGTCATTTACAGGTTTTTTATTTATAAGAGAAGATTTGTAGGTCACCCCCCTACTTTTAAGCACATTTTTTCACTGTCTTGATAGACAACAAATACATCTAAAAGTTACGAGTAGCATGATACAAGCACAATAAAGCCCGACTGATTTCGGGCTTTATTGTGCTGAATGTGTAAGTTATCTACTTTTTTAAAAGATAAGTAGCTTACTCATTCATATCTAAATCGAATGAAACACTTCGCCTGCATGCGGATGAATCGCATCGCCGTCCACAACGCCTGCTTCAACCATCTTATCAAACATCATTTTAGCCGTGTCACTGGCTGCATCCGCTGTTGCTTGATCAGGATATTTTGCTAAAACAACGCCTTTACCATTTCCGTATGAAACAAAATCGATAAAATCTGCGCCCGCGCCTTCTAAGTCACCGCGTAAACCTTCCGCTATCTGGCCTGCTTTATCCATGTCTGACGATGCAAAACGTGTGATTGTGTAAACTGCCATTTTATACTCCAATTGTTGTTAAATCCTGAGGGAGTAGGAGTATAAGTCACCCCCCTACTTTGGGGCACTTTTTTTGTGATTATTACAAAACTATCATAAAAAGCTGAGATTAAGACCTATCTTCAAAATTAGTCGTTAAGTCTATTCAGGCAAGAAACCACCCGCTTGCATATTCCATAATTTTGCATAATGCCCAACACCTTCAGCATCGTTGCCATGGGACTTATCGAGCAACTCCTGATGCGTTCCATCTTCAATGATCTCGCCATTATCAAAGACCAAAATGCGGTCCATATCCGAGATGGTTGAAAGCCTGTGCGCAACCACGATTACGGTTTTCTTCTCCATCAATCGTTCCAGCCCAAGCTGAATTTTTCTTTCGGTAATTGAATCTAATGCAGAAGTCGCCTCATCTAAAATCAAAATAGGCGAATCTTTTAAAATCGCACGCGCAATTGCGATTCGTTGGCGTTGTCCGCCGGAGAGTTTTACACCGCGTTCGCCCACTAATGAATCGTAGCCTTCTTCGGTTTGCAGAATAAATTCATGCGCATTGGCTTTCTTTGCTGCTTCGATGACTTCTTCATCGCAGGCGTCCAGTTTGCCGTAACGAATGTTTTCCATTAAGGAGCGATGGAATAACATCGGGTCTTGTGGAATCAGCGAAATACTTTCGCGCAGGCTGTCTTGTGTCACTTTCTGAATATCTTGGCCATCGATAGAAATCACACCACCGCTGGGCTCGAATAAACGTAACATCAAGTTAACAAAGGTCGATTTACCTGAACCTGAAAAACCCACTAAGCCAACTTTTTGATACGGTTTGATATCCACATCCATCTGCTTGAATACCGCCAAACCTTCTGGATAGGTAAAGTCTACTTTGGAAAATTTAATGTGACCCTTGGTAACCTTAATATCCTTTGCACCGGGCTGATCGACAATGTCGTGCGGTTGAATGAATATCGAAACGCCATCCGAAATATTGCCAATGTATTCAAAGAATTCGAGAAAGCTTCGGCTTAGACCACGAGCGGCTTCGATCAACATAATCGAAATACCTGCCACCATCGAAAACTCACCCACGGTCATGCCACCTTCAGACCAGATTTTTAAGGCATAGCTGACCATCGAAACCATCAACACCATTGCGGAGACAAATTGAAACCAACGCATCTTTTCCATAAACCAGAAGTTGCGTTTAGCCGCGACAATTTCCTCATCAATGAATTCGCCGAGGTAGTCCTCTTCAAATTCACCGCGAGCGAACATTTTGGTGTTCATCATATTAGTCACTGAATCGACCACTTTACCCGTTACCTTGGAGCGCGCTGCAGCAAAGGTTTTAGAATAGGTTTGGCATTTTCTGGCTAATAAAATTGAAATCGACACATACACAATCAACCACACCATCAATACCAAGGCGAGCTTTGGCGTTGTGTTAAATAGAATAATCAGAGCTACGGTTGATTGAATGATTAATGGATAGAACGTAAAGCAAATCGTCCATAAAGAATGCATGCAACTGGTGGCAATTTCAGTAATCCGATTGGCCAGTGAGCCTGCAAAATGCGAGACAAAATAACGGTGCGAATGAAACTGTAAATAACGAAACAAAGAGCGCCTGATAATGGATCGTAGACGTGGCCCATTACTCACCAGAATCGCACCACTGGCTCGACTAAACAGCACAATTCCTAAATTGAGCAGCGCAAAAAACACCAGTGAATCATAAGCCGCATCAAACACATCAGCACCGGTTTCATTCGCCATTGTTACCGCATCGATGATCTGTTTCACCGCATACGGCAGCATGATGGTGCAACTCGCCTGAGCCGCTTCAAAACTGAGGATGGCAACAATCGCCAATGACATTTTGCGATAAAAATACAACGCGAAACGCCACGGTGTACGCGGAAGTTTTGGTGCTTTATCGGCAATGGTGAAGGTAGAATCCATGCAATGAGTGTCCTATAGAAAACACTGTAAACCAAATATTATGGGGGCTATGATTTACGATTAAAAGACGTTAATGGAAAGCATCCTTACTTATAATGATAAACTTGTCACATTTTTAGACTGAATTAATTTTTAAAAGACGCTCAACTTTATCTCAGGAAAAAAACAATGAATCGTTTACGTAACTTTTTACCCGCCAAGTTATCAATCCTCTTATTACTGAGTTTTCTCACAGCCTGTTCTGTCAGTCCTCAGAGAACCACTCACGTTAAACCATCGAGCTTGCCCGCTACTTCTGACCTCGTGGGGAAATACAGTTTATTTGCTGGTTCTGAAGTCAGTTTTGATGTCAGTGAGCAAAACGGTAATTTATTCGTATCAATGTTTGGGGTGCAATCACAGCTGCAAAAAATCAGTCCCGTGCGTTACAAGTTTGAAGACGGCAATGAGCTTAAATTCGATTATTCCCGAGAAGGAATCTATGATCGGTTTGCCACGATTAATGAAGGTAGACCTCGGTGGTTTATAAAAGAAGATTCGCTGCAACGCAGTCGATCTAATGTCACAAATCAGGCGGTTTATACCCAACAGCTATACAAGGACTTGAAGCCAGGCGCTTACGCTTTCTCACGTTTTATAAGCCCTTCTCGCGGGCTAGTTGATTACTCCGTTTACCTTCCCCCGGAATGGAAACGAAATAGTAACAAAACCTATCCTTTGGTATTTTTTCTGCATGGTCAGTTAGGTTGGGAGCATAGCTTCCCCGACAGTGTGCCGGCATCGCAGTTAAATCAATGGATAGCACAAGGCGCTATTCCACCGATGGTGATTGTGTCATTACGTACAGGAAGACTAAAAGGCAGAGTAGAAGAGCAATGGTCATCCGCACGCAATGAAACACTGTTAACGAGCGAAAGTAATTATGAATTGCGCCAATATATTCGCCAACAATTCAGGGCTGGCATGTCTGCAAAAACAACCGCGATTCATGGTCACTCGCGTGGTTCACGGGGTGCAATCCATTACGCATTGAAATACCCCACAAGCTTTTCCTCTGCGGTGGCTAACGCATTTGTCAGTGATTACGCTTTGGATGAAACAAAACGAATTGCCCAGCAAAACCAACAACAGATTCGAAGCCGAGGTATTCCATTACGTATTTCAATTGGTGATAGAGATGAGTTCGCCTTAAATATGGGGCGAAAAGCATCACCTGTGATTCATCAATATTTAAATAACTTGAATATCCTACATGATTACGAAGTTTTTCGAGGCGTTGATCATGGGTTTGTCAATATCTGGAATACCAGACAAAGAACGGGCTTACCAAATGGTCTGGGTGAATTACAACTGCATGCCGAGGCCTGGGCCAAGGGTTAATAGCTATTAGCTAAGCTAGCCCTGACCTGTTGTCGTTTTAAACCTGACAGTTGGGCTATCGTCGTCAACGACGTCATTGTTATCAAAACTAGTGTTATCAGAACCAGTGTTATCAGCAGCATCGTTTCCAGTATTAGTGCTTACCCAACTCATGGCTTTTTCTTTCATTTCACGGAATTTCTTTGAGCCTTGTTCTAGCTTGCCTTCCCATTCTGGGTTGGGTTGTTGATCTTGTGTTACTTTAAAGAACACCTGCATCAAGGCTGTCATTGCAAACGGATCTATTAACGCTGCTTTAATACTTATCGAAGCAACAATCGCAATCATCAGTGGCCACATTCCACCGACTTGTCCAGTTAGTTGTAACAAAAGAGCAATTGGCCCGAAGGTTAATAACATCACCAATGCGGTTAAAATCCAACTAATCACAGTGACAAATACCGCATTTTTTAGAAAGACTTTATAGTTTTGGGCATATAGCACCACAGCCTGTTTAGAGCCTTCCCACGGGTTATCTATTTCATTTTTGATGTTATAGGCGAGGATAATTTCATCAACATAGGTCGTTGAATTTTTAACGATAGCGTTGACGAATTTAACTATCGGCTGGGGAATAAACGGCAGAAAACCTAATATGCCTTCAAACAGGCTGGTAATAAACTTAACCACTTTCTTGATCACTTGATCCACCGCAAACAATACCGATGCTTCTTTAAACCGGTCTTTAACGATGGCCTGCGCATAACTGATTTGGCCTTTGCCTGATGGGATTTCTTCCTTATCCAGATATTTCAGGATAACGGCAATATGACCTGCTTTCACCATGTAGAGCAAGTATTCACGCACATAAAACAATATGCCCGTAACCAGTCCAAAGCCACCGATAATGCCATAGAAGGCGCCCGCTTCAGACTCGCCAGCGACTTTACCGATAACAGAACCTACACCAGCACCCGCACCAGTCGCGATCACATACGCGATAGTAATGCCAAAATAAATCAGAAACCTAAATAACATGAATGATTTAGTTTTCCACAGCGCGGAAAAAACGTCTTTTATTTTGAAGTCCAACATTTCATCACTCCCATAATCTATCAAAGCACGTTACAAAACTCTCGGTTCTGCAACACTTGTTGAGTTAATGATTATTTATATAACAAATGATTTTTGGGAGCTGTGATGTATTTCACATTTATAGAAATCGACAGGAATTAGAAAAGATATAAGTCACCCCCCTACTTTAAGGGCTTTTTTATTTTAGCTTCAATCATCAATGATATGGCAAACGTAACTACAAAAAAGAAGGTAAGATTGATAAGCGATAGCGCCATATAGGCTTCGTAGGGTAAACTAAATGTGAAAGCGGTAATCAATTGACTAATAGCTCTGCCTCTCATAGCAAAATTTGTTTAGGCAGGTTCATAAGATATCACTTTAAAATTTATTAATAATAACAATCACCTATAAATAAGAACTAAATAAAAACAATACGAATAAAGAAGAATAAGAAAATGTAAAAGTGCCATTTAAGCAATTATTTGCTGTACTTTTGAGGAGGATATAGACGAATAAATTAACACTTCGTTAGTTTATGCGTAATCATATTCATTGAGGGTAAACGTATGTCAGGCAACTTATTCGAAGATGCTGTTTGCATTTTATTAGCAGGTGGAAAAGGCTCTCGCCTACAACCTTTAACTACTGATCGATCCAAACCGAGTGTTCCATTTGGCGGTAAATACCGCATCATTGATTTCACCCTGAGCAACTGTTTACACTCGGGTATTCGACGCGTTCTGGTGCTCACTCAATACAAATCTCATTCACTGCAATTACACCTTTGTGATGCCTGGTCGATCTTCAATCCTGGACTTGGAGAATATATAACCGCAGTTCCGCCGCAGATGCGCACTGGAGATTCCTGGTATGAAGGTACGGCTGATGCGATTTATCAAAACATCTGTTTACTCGAAAGCAGTGGCGCTAAAAAAGTAGTGATTCTGTCAGGTGATCACATATATCGCATGGATTATGGCGCTATGCTAGAACACCATAATGAATTTGAGGCTGATCTTTCAGTCGCCTGCATGCAAGTCCCTATAGATGAGGCAAGCGCGTTTGGCATTATGACCATTAATGAACAAAGTCAGGTCATTGAGTTTGAAGAAAAACCCGAGAACCCTGCCTGCATGCCTAATCAAACAGAGTTTGCATTGGCCTCGATGGGGATTTACATTTTCAATATTGATACCCTGGTTGATGCTTTAAGCAAAGATAACCTTAACCCTTTATCTTCACATGATTTTGGCAAAGACATTCTGCCTTTATTAATCAAATCACATAATGTGGTTGGCTATGAATTCGGCGGCAGTGAAGGACGGGTAACACCAGATCGCTACTGGCGTGATGTGGGCACGATAGATTCGTATTTCGATGCCAATATGGATTTACTTTCGCCTCAACCGCCGCTAAATCTGTATCAAAAATCATGGCCGATACGCACCTATCACGGTCAACATCCACCCGCTAGAATAATCACGGCTCACGATAACGAACAGGGTAAAATTAAAAACGCCATTATCGGCAGTGGTTCAATGGTTATTGATGCAACGATAATTAAATCTATCCTGTCCGCGAATGTCCGGGTCAATGAAAACGCCCACATCGAATCCAGTATTATTTTTGATCATGTACAGATAGGTGCTGGTGCTAAATTACGCGACTGTATCGTCGACAAACATGTGCAAATACCAGAAGGAATGATAATCGGCTATGACAAAGAGGAAGATGCCAAACGCTTTACCCTCTCGAAAAATGGAATAGTGGTTGTACCAAAAGGCTTTGGCCAATAATCAGTAAACACCTATCAATTAACACCGCTTATTTTGGTCACCCCCCCACTTTAGAGGCTTTTTTCAGTGGATTAAAAGATGCCCGCTCAATCAACATGGCAGCCAACTACTAACGAACCATATTTTCCGGTGCTAGCACGTCATCTAATTGTTCTTTAGAGAGTAACTGTTGTTCCAGAACTAAATCATAAACACTGCGATGATCATCCAGCGCTTCCTTAGCCAAAGCCGTACAAACTTCATAACCCAGATGTGGATTAAGTGCCGTAACAATCCCGATGGAGTTCTTTACATTATCTGAACAGGTTGCTTCATTCGCTGTTATTCCAGCAATACAACGACTACCCAGAATATCCATACCGCGTTTAAGAATTTCGACGGATTCAAACAGGCTTTCAACCATCACAGGTTCCATCACATTGAGTTCAAGTTGCCCTGCTTCTGCCCCTAAGGTTGTCGTCAAATCATTACCAATTACTTTGAAGGCAATTTGATTAACCACTTCGGGAATAACCGGATTGACTTTACCTGGCATAATCGAAGAACCGGGTTGCATTGGCGGTAAGTTGATTTCGTTGAGTCCGGCGCGTGGTCCAGATGAAAGTAAACGAAGATCATTACAGATTTTAGACAGTTTTACCGCGAGTTGTTTAAGCGCTGATGAGTACATCACCAACGAACCCGTATCATGCGTGGCTTCAATCAAGTCATCAGCCAATACGATATCCCGTCCTGTCACTTTACATAAGTGTTGTACGACTCGCTCTCTATAGCGAGGATCTGCATTCAGCCCAGTACCTATCGCTGTTCCCCCCATATTCACCGTTAGAAAAGAATGACTACAGGTTTTCAGGCGTTTAATCTCATTTCGTAGACTGGTAGCATACGCATTAAAGCTTTGACCTAAGGTCATTGGTACTGCATCTTGCAGTTGGGTACGGCCCATTTTCAGGATATCGGAAAACTCAAAACTCTTATCATCGATAATCGCGATCAGCTTATGCACTTCAACCAGTAACTTATCGTTGGTGTCCATGAGTGCAACTTTCATTGCGGTTGGATAAGCATCGTTGGTTGATTGAGAATAGTTGATATGATTATTTGGGTGACAATATTTATATTCACCGCGCTGATGCCCCAGAATCTCTAAAGAACGATTGGCAATCACTTCGTTAGCATTCATATTGGTCGAGGTTCCTGCTCCGCCCTGCAACATATCTACAATAAAATGGTTATGTAACATGCCCATCCCAATCTCATCGCAGGCCTGACAGATCGCGCCGATAATATTATCCGGAATATGACCTAAATCGTGGTTTGCCATCGCCGCAGCTTTCTTCACTTTGGCGAGTCCTTTAATAAAGTCAGGATAAAAGTTTAAGGTGATGCCACTGATGTCAAAGTTTTCCAACGCTCGAAGCGTTTGAATACCATAGTAAGCCGTTGCTGGTACTTCTTTTTCGCCCAATAAATCATGCTCAACACGTCGACCTCGAGCACGGTAAAGTGCGGATATATTTTTATAACGACTGTTTGCGTGCTCCATCCGGCGAATAATAATTTGCGCAATAGTAGCAGAAATTGTCAACGCCAAATCACCACGTTGACTGAGTAAATGATGTAATGCTTCTCGCTCGAATCGGTACAATGTTCCTTCCGATAACAACCGTGCACAAACCCCTTGTTTATGAGGCGGGGCAATCAGAATGGTTTCGCAGATAAATTCATACGTCGAAAATACAGTAAGACTTCTCTCTCGATCGCCTTGATCATCAAATAACTGAACACTACCCGATGCAACCACATACAGTGCGTCGGTATAGTCATTTGTCCGGAACAGAACATCACCAGTTTTAAATTCCTGAGATTGAGCATGTTCTGCAAAAAGCGCTAAATCCTCATCGCTAATACCCTGAAATAATTCAACTTTATTTAACAGTGAAATTACAGATTGTTCTGTGACGGACTTTTTGCTCATTGTGTGCATTTGCCTTTAAAGGTTACGAATAGGTCATCATATTTTTTAACACTAGGGACTAAAAATACGACTATTCCTTTGATACAAAACACAGCAAACAACATGCCAAAAACAATAAAAGTTAATACGAAGAGTTATAAGGGGTTTCGATATAAACAACTTAAGCGGCGCACCAAAAAGGTGTGCTTTTAATGTCACCCCCCTACTTTAAGGCACTTTTTTATTCGATCCATTATTCAAACGCCCTATCCACACCTTTGACTGATTGTTCCAAATACAAGAACAAACTTTTGCTATTTTCGATATTTATCCTTTTTTCTACAACAGTTAATATTCTCCCATCGGCAGGAAATAACTCCTACCAAACTTAATTAATACAAAGGAATTTAAACATGAACACTAAAGTAATCATCGCAGGCACACTTTTAACAGCACTTTTCGCAGGTCAATCTGCTTTGGCTGGACAAGATACAGACGAGACTGTTTACGCAGAATTAACTGCAAACACTACAGTGACTCAATCAGCATCAACTGACAAAGTTAATTACGATGTACCATCAGTGACTAATGAAGTTTTTGTTAGCGGTCGTAAGTAATCACTAACGATTAACACTGAATCAAAACCAAATTATACAAACATATTAAACAAATAAATTTAAAGGAAATTAATCATGAACACTAAAGCAATTATCGCAGGCACACTTTTAACAGCACTTTTCGCAGGCCAGTCTGCATTCGCTGGACAAGATACAGACGAAACTGTTTTCGCAGAATTAACTGCAAACACTGCAGTGACTCAATCTGCATCAACTGACAAAGTTAATTACGATGCACCAACAGTTGACAGTTCTGAGTCTGTAGTAAGCGGTAAAAAATAATCGCTTACTTGAAAGAAGCATGTACATTAAAGCAAAGAATGTACATGCAACACCCGAAAAAGAAATAGCCTGATCGTTTGATCAGGCTATTTTTTTGCCTAGGAAAAATAGTACTGAATAAAAAAGTAAACACCATTCCCACACAGACACGACAGCAATAGTTCTTAATATGTGAACAATCATTTGCTAAATTCGATATTTATCCTTCTTACGACAACAGTTAATATTCTTTTATCGGCAGGAAATAACTCCTACCAAACCAAACTAAACTAAATTAAATTAAATTAACGTAAAGGAAATAAAACTATGAACACTAAAGCAATCATCGCAGGCACACTTTTAACAGCATTTTTCGCAGGTCAATCTGCATACGCAGGACAAGATAACGATCAAGGTGTTTTTGCAACTAACATAGAAGTAACTCAATCAGTTTCGGCTGACAAAGTTAACTACGACGCACCATCAGTGACTAATGAAGTTATTGTCAGCGGTCGCAAATAATTTTTTATAAATCACTAATAATTCATCATTAACTTAAAAATCAATCACACCATTAAAGACAAGGTAAACCCAATGTTAAAATTTCTAGATAAATACCAACCACAGAGCTACGCACTATTAAGAATCACTGCAGGCTTTATGTTTCTTTCTCATGGCGTTCAAAAGTTCTTCAACTTTCCAGTCGATTTTCCATGGCCTCTATCACCATTGACAACGGCTGCCGGTGCTATCGAACTCGTTGCAGGACTCTTGATTATGATCGGCTTGTTTACAAGACCAGCAGCATTCATTGCTAGTGGTATGTCAGCGGTTGGATATTGGATGTCTCATGGCACTCAATCATTATTTCCTATCGCCAATGGCGGAGAGATCATTGCACTTTACTGTTTCATCTTTTTGTTTATTGCAACAAAAGGCGCGGGCATCTGGAGTGTTGATAAAGAGTCATAAGACAGAAAACTTTAGCATCGCAAAATTTTAATTGGGAAATGAAGAATATGAACCAAACAGCACTCAACAAAAACAAGCCATTCCCTACCTTATTTGTCGGGCATGGCAGTCCAATGATTTCGATACAGGATAATCGCTACACCAAAGCGTGGAAATATATCGGTGATCGTTTGCCTAAACCGAGTGCTATCTTGATGGTATCAGCTCACTGGTACGAACCCGAAACGGCCGTAACAGTGAGTACTTCACCAAAAACAATCCATGATTTTTATGGTTTTCCCGATGAGTTATACCAGATTCAATACCCTGCACCTGGCGATCAAGCACTTGCTGAGCGTGTGAAAGAATTATTATCACCCATTACTGTTAATCAAGACGACAACTGGGGATTAGATCATGGTGCATGGTCGGTACTAAAACACATGTACCCAAATGCTGATATTCCCGTGGTGCAAATTAGTATTAATTCTAATCAACCTGCGCAATTTCACTATGAACTTGGGCGAAAGCTTCAACAGCTTCGACATGAAAATTTGATGATCATCGGAAGCGGTAATATTGTGCATAACCTAAGGCATTATACGGGTGATAACGCCACCAAAACTCAGCATGACTGGGCGATTCGATTTGAGGATAAAGTCAAAGATCTATTAGTGTCAAAAGATCATAAAAGCCTGATTGAATATAAAAACCTGGGACCTGATGCGGCATTATCAATCCCAACACCGGAACACTATTTGCCTCTGCTCTATATACTCGGCGCGAGTCTGCCGGATGAGACAATAAACATTCCTATTGACGGTGTCGAAAGTGGTTCTATCTCGATGTTAGCCATCGAAATCGGTAGTTAAAAACCTCGCGGTTAGCGAATCACGATTAAAGCAAACAAAAATTATTGTCACCCCCCTACTTTAGAGTACTTTTTTGAATAGATAAAAAGTGGACAGGAATCTTACAGATATAAAAAAGCCCAATTTAATTCGGGCTTTTTTATTGATCAAATCTAACCAATCAATCTAATTAAAGACATCCTAAATCAGCGATTGATTCTTTTACTGATGATATTCAGGGTAATCAGTCAGACCTTTTTCCGCACCACCAAACAGTGTTTCAGGCACATGCTCTGCTAATGGGTATCCATGTTTCATTCTATTTGGTAAGTCAGGATTAGAAACGAATGGACGACCAAAGCCGATCATATCTGCTAAACCGTCATTGAGTGCTTTTTCTGCTTTCTCTGCATTGTAACGACCGGCAAAAATAAGCACGCCATGGAAAGCATCGCGCAGTGCTTTTTTGAATGATATCGGTGTATCAGGAGCATCGTCCCAATCAACTTCAGCAATATGTAAATAAACAATATGGTATGTGTCCAATAATGCAGCAGCAGCCGTGTATGTTTCAACCGGTGTCGCATCAACCGTACCATTAAGCGAAGTAAGCGGAGCCAAACGAACACCCACACGATCTGCGCCAACTGCATCAACCAATGCAGCAACGACTTCTCCAAGGAAGCGTAAACGGTTTTCGATTGATCCGCCGTATTCATCGGTACGATTATTCGCTTCTGAATCAATAAATTGATTGATCAGATAACCATTTGCAGCGTGTAATTCGACACCATCAAATCCCGCCTCCATCGCATTCAGCGCCGCTTGACGATACTCTTCCACAACCGCTTTAATATCTGCTTTAGTCATTTCGCGTGGCATAACCACGTCGACAAAACCCGGCTCCTGTTTGCCATCATCAACAAACACTTTTACATTTTCTGCTTTCAATGCAGAAGAAGAAATCGGCTGCACCCCACCGGTATTATCAGGGTGAGAAACACGACCCACATGCCAAAGTTGAGAAAACATCACCCCACCTTTATTGTGCACAGCCGTAGTGACTTTTTTCCAGCCCGCAATTTGCTCAGGTGAATAGATACCCGGTGTCCAGGCATAACCCTGACCCAGCGCAGAAATCTGCGTACCTTCACTAATAATTAGCCCCGCTGATGCACGTTGCGAGTAGTACTCTGCCATCAAATCATTAGGCACATTACCCGGCTGAGTCGCGCGAGAACGCGTCATCGGTGGCATTACGATACGGTTTTTAAGTGCAAGATTGCCCAATTTAATGGGTTGAAAAAGTGCGGATGTCATCCTTTTTACCTTCTGATTTATCTTTATAAGTTATGTTCTAAAAACGAACTTACATACTGGAGTCAGTTTAATACTCTTCAAGTCTCACGAGAAAATTTAAAGGGCTAATTGGCTTAAGTAAACCAAGACACACACGAATTAAGTCACCCCCCTACTTGTGGGCTGTTTTTTCCTCTAAGTATTAGATTTACTCTATTTGTCAAAATACAACCAAATCACCTCAGAAATGTTCGGCCCGCGAGAATCGCTGTAAGACCCTGGCAGGCCACCTATCCAGCCATGAGATAACTGGTCGACAGTGAGAAAATCCACTGACTTATCCGTACCAAACTGACCATAGTGCTGGTATTGCCAGTTAATTCCTCTGGTTTTATCGGCTAGCATCGTGACTTCTGCGGGATTTATCTCCTTAAAGGCTAACCAACTATCGCGCAAATTCAGGCCTGTTTGCAAAGGAACTGTTTCATCCGCTTCTGACTGAATCACCAGTAATGGCGCCAATCGACCGTGACCGTTTAGTGTTATTTGATCACCCATACGCTTCAAAATAAGACCCAAGGAACGATAGTGTACCGATAAAAATGAAACCGTCTTCACCGCTCTAGCCGTTTCGTCGTAAGCCACCCCCGCCACACTCGCACCCGAAGCAAATAAACTACCGTGCGCGACCAATGCCGCTACCGTCATACCTGCGCCCGACGACAATCCGGTGATGTGAATCCGTTTTGGATCAACACTAAATTCTTCCTGCACCTGTTTTATAATACGACCGATATCCTCCACTTCTCCCGATCCGGCCTGTATGTGTTGCTTCATCCACCACGCCCAGCAATTCTTATTGCGCAGGCTCAAATAGCACGTCACGAATGGATAAACCACAATAAATCGTTCGCGTTCAGCAATTGCATCGAAACCACTAATTGCACGAATATCATCATCAGTCTGACGACAACCATGCAACACAACGACTACTGGCAAGGGTTCACCTTCAACATAGTCTGCAGGCGTATAAACCAGATAATCTCGACGACGGGAAAACCAGGAGCCAATCATCGGCAGGCAACTACGCGAATGAGTCTGTCCTGATAAGGGCTCGGCAGAATGTTCTAATGCAGCTACTTCTCGCAATTGCGCATCAAACTTACGCGGCGGTTTAAGCTCAAGAGTATCAACTTTGATTGCTGTATCAACAGCTGGAACAGACAAATCTGGCTGATCCCGCAACTTTTGCCATCGGCTTTTCAGATAACTGCCAGCCCGCTGAAAAGCACCGCGTAACTTGTCACGCATTGAGAGAAACATACAAAATCCTTTTTATTAAGCCCTTTTAGTTATTGGTATACTGAGTCATTGTAAAGAGTTCAAATTATGTCTATTGATTAAAGAAAAACACCATACGTATAAAATATGTGCCCCTCTCTACGATGTAATTTAAAACGCTTTTTTATTTCTAATAAGCTACGACTTGTTAATTTATACAGTGCTCGTGTTTTTTAAAATATTATGAATAGTACGCTCTTCGTGTCTCTGTTCGCATTGTGATTGTTGTTGTTTTCTCGTTTTTGGTTTCTCGTTATTAATTTAAACGATCATCCTAAATTCAATTTGGGTTTAATGAAATCTATAAAGGCAGATACTCTTTTAGCCACGTTTGAAGATCGATAATAGACAGCGTTGATTAATTCTCTATCCGTATCTGGTATGCGATAAGAATCTAACAGCGTCAGCAACTTTCCTGAAGCAATATCTTCATTTACCATAAAACCAGATAAACAAGCGATACCATTCCCAGACAATGCTAATTTGCGCATTGTTTCTCCACTACTCGCTGTAATAGTAGGCGTAATAGTGGGCATACCCTTAATCGGCCATTTGTTAAGCGCTTTGAGAGTTGAAAAGCCAATAATCTCATGATTAGACAGATTTTGGGGGGTCACCACGATCTCATTTTTATCGATATATTCTGGGCTTGCAACAATGTACAAGGGGCTTCTTCCTAAAGCTCTGGCGTGTAAGGTTGAATCTTCTAATTTACCGATTCTAATGGCAACATCGGTGCGTTTTTCTATCAAATCAACAAACTCTTCATTAGAGCTAAGCTCAACCTCAATATCGGGAAAAGTCTCTGTAAACTCTCGCATGTGAGGTATTAGCTGATGATAAATAAAGGGGCTTGCGGCATCTATTCGTAGCTTACCTACAGGTAAATTAGTACGTGTGGTGATATTAATTTCAGCATTATGAATTTGCTCTAAACCAAGACTTATCGCATTTACAAATTGTCTGCCTTCATCAGTTAACGTCACTCTTCGGGTCGTCCGCGTGAAAATCGTTGTACCCAGTGCATTTTCTACCTTCGCTACAGCGCGAGAAATACGTGCAACTTGAATATTTAATGCTTCAGCAGCTACAGAGAATCCACCATATTCATTTACCGCGAGTAAAAGTTCCAAATCATCTGATCGTGTTTTTAAATTCACATTAATACCATTTTCTACAAAAGTAATTTGTTAATAGTGCCATTTATTGAAAAAGTCTAACAGATAATAATAGGTACCTCTCAGCTTTTCACAAGATTGTTAGTGTTGTTTAAGAGCTGACAATAAATATTTTTAACTTTACATATTTTTTACAACAAATCAGGAGATTAAAATGCCGTTAGCATTACTCGCATTAGCATTGAGTGCTTTTGCCATAGGAACAACAGAATTTGTTATTGTCGGTTTGCTACCAACAATGGCAATAGATCTTAATGTTTCAATTCCATCGGCGGGGTTACTCGTCAGCTTATATGCAATGGGTGTCGCAGTAGGTGCGCCAATTTTGACTGCACTAACCAGTCGCTGGAATAGAAAACATGTTTTATTATCAGTCATGGCGCTATTCGTGATCGGTAATTTGGTTGCGTGGCAAGCACCAAATTACGAGTCTTTGATCATTGCTCGTGTCTTAACCGGGTTAGCGCATGGTGTGTTTTTCTCAATCGGTTCTACCATCGCTGCAGGTTTAGTCCCAAAAGAAAAAGGCGCCAGCGCCATAGCAATTATGTTTACGGGTTTAACTGTAGCATTAGTCACAGGCGTTCCTTTAGGGACTTATATCGGTCAAATATATGGATGGGAAGCCACTTTTTTAACTGTTTCGGCGTTAGGTTTACTTGCGATGATTGGGAGCGCGATTTTAGTACCGAATAATTTGAAACAATCCAAACCCGCAAAAGTTTCTGCACAATTTAAAGTACTCACGCATCCCAGATTATTATTGGTGTACGCGATTACCGCCATTGGCTACGGTGGAACTTTCATCGCCTTTACTTACTTGGCGCCAATTCTTAGTCAAGTAAGCAATATTCAGGATAACGTGATTAGTTTAATACTACTGGTATACGGATTATCCGTTGCTGTCGGTAATATTCTGGGTGGTAAAATGGCTGATAAATTGGGGCCAATTAAAGCGCTAACCATCATTTTTGGTGGGCTAGCAGCTATCCTGTTAATGTTTAACTTTACTGCACCAAATCCAATAGCTGCTGTTGCCACAATATTAATCTGGGGGGCATTTGCCTTCGGTAACGTTCCCGGTTTACAAATATACGTTGTAAAATTAGCCGAACGATATACACCCGATGCCGTCGATGTAGCATCTGGTTTAAATATAGCTGCATTCAATGTTGGAATAGCATTAGGCGCATGGAGTGGTGGCTTAATCGTTGAAGCATCAGGATTAATGAATACCCCTTGGGTGGGAGCAATCGTAGTATTGGTTGCGCTTGGACTTACCCGATTCAGCGGATCTTTGGATAATAAAATAATGCGAACATCAACCATTTAAGTAATATAAAAAAGCCCGATATGAATCGGGCTTTTTTTACATTCAGATAAGAATGAGGAACTAAAACCAAAACAGTTATCGTGATTTACCGGATTTCCCATAGCCAGATCAACTTATAAATTACAATTAATAATTTATACATGAGTTGAAATTAGTTCTTCAACAACTGCATTAACAGCAATCAGCGGATCTGTTTCGCTGGTTTTTACCAAACGAATATTACGCTCTGCCATCTTACGTTCAAATCCACTTCCACACCCTGCTGTAATTAATACATCAAGTTCATCAATAGGGTGGCTTGCCGATCCGGTTTCATGCAGTGACATTTCTTTGGGTAAATCAATTCGCTCCAGCTCTTTAAGTTGTTGATTTTCGTCTAACTGATAGACAAAAAAGCGTCGAGCTTTTCCTGCGTGTCCCGTAATGGTGCGAAAATTCTGTGAAGTAACGCCGATTTTCATTTTAGACTCCAAAATTTAAGGGTTAAGAAAGCCTGATACGATTAGAAAGGGCTTGTCTCACCAAGATGTAAAGTATCTTGAAGTAATATGATATTAATAGGTCTTGAATATATCCTTGAGAATTCTCAACTGAGTGAAAATAAGCTACTGATATCTAGTACATATGTACTAATACAAATTGACTATATTAAATACACATAGATCAAACTAACATTGCCAGATTATTTGCGTAAAAGATAAAAATAAGTATCAAATAGTAAACCTTAGATTGGAGAAGAGTGCAAAGCACAACCAAAGATAGGGAGTTATTACAATGATTGAATATGAAAAGAATTCAGCAGGTAGTGATCGTGAGATTCGAATTGCGACCACGGGAGATGAATCACTAGGGCCGTTGCAACTATTACCAGGTAAGTGGGCAAATATTAGGCCCGAACACCGAATCGACGATAGTTTATTTAAAGGTGATGGCACTCTAACAGGCGCTGGAGAAAGCCCTTTCGATGGGCGTGGCTGGAATTTGATTGCGCTACCATTCAAAGAAACGGATCAGCGCAGAAATTATCGTATATTGATGAATCAGTACAACGAGGTTCTATCTTTTAACACGATCGATGACAAAATTCCCAATCGGGGTTTAACCCTAACTACGCCTGCAGAACAGGCTGATCAGAGAATCGCCGCACTTGATTATGAACAAATGATTGCCCAAATCTCCGCAAAAGATATTGAAAACAGTGAAGTGGCAGGAAACCCGGAACTTCCAATTCACCATGAACCCGGTTTCTTTTTACATATGCGTGACCAAACAACAGAAGGTATAGACATTGGCCGATTGGCTACTATCCCTCATGGTAATGCAGTTACTGCGCTGGGTAAATCTGAGGTATTAGATGGCCCACCAACTATACCGGATCTTTCGGGTTTTCCAGAAGGTGTAAACAACAATATAGTAACTGCTGTAGACAATGCGACTAATGCAAACAGTTATCTATTTCCCTATAACCAGTTCACCTTAAATCCTTTTCAAGGAGTGCTTAGTGGCACCCCCTTCCCAGGATTTAGCCCCGCAAATGCGAACGCTTTATTGCAATTAGGGCTTCCTGCTAATGTTGTCAAAACAACAGTATTGGAGCTAAATACTAATGTGTTTGAAGCGGGAATCGTAAACATTCCTTTTGTCGTTCGTCAGGCAGATGCAGCTGAAATGCGGTCAACATTCTGGATTATGGAGTTAGATGAAACAGATCAAGCAGGAAGGCCAAAGCTCGTCATGGCGTATTCCCAATTCATTTTTCTTGATTTCTTTAATCGCTTTGATGGCAGGCCCGGGCTTATTCGCTGGCCACATATCTCTATAAATATGTTGGAAAAAATTGAGTGGCCTGAAGATAATTATCCTGCTGAAGCAGAACGCATGATAATGAAATCACACTAAAAAACTACTCACAAAATGTATATATACAACGGGTGATTTAACATTATCAGTTGTATATATTATTTATGTCTCTTGCAACTTGCACATAACTCAACAAGAAACTCAACAAAGGGCTTAACATAGTACTCAATAAATGGTACTCAACAAACAGTATTTAACCAATATGATATCGCCCCGGTTTATGCCCAAAAGCGACCACAATGTTCATGGAAACTGCACCAACAATGGACAGCAATAACAAATCTAAAGGCACGATGAAGAAGCCTAAGGCCACGATACAAACATCGACCGACATCTGAAACTTGCCTGCACTGATGCCAAAACGGTCCTGCATGTATTTAGACAGAACCCCTAGACCGCCAAGACTGGAAACGTGCCTAAACATAATTAAAATTCCCATACCAATCAGCAAGCCGCCAGCAACAGCCGCAAAGTAACGGTTAATGGATTCTAATGAAAAAACGTAATGCAGATTATCGGTACAAAACGAAACGATGGTGACCGAGGTAAAAGTATTAAACGTGAAGCGCTTGCCCATGCGCGTCCATGCAAGGTAGTAAAACGGTAAGTTCACAACAAAGAAAAGCTGGCCAAATGATAACGGCATAATCTGTTGCAACATCAGAGCAATGCCAGCTGTTCCACCAGTAAGGAAGCCGCAGTACTTGAAAAAGTAAATCCCCATGGAGACAAACAAAGATGCCATCGTCAATGCTAACAGGTCTTCCCTGATGGAATGATACGACTTTGGCTGGATCTCATTTTGCTTTGACATATTTTACCTATTTGCCATGACTACAAAAAAGCCGCCATTCTAATGATCGGCCATATAAAGTAAACATGCACAACACATGCCAAAGTTAATTTAATGTTCTTGTTGATTTGTTTGTTTTTTAGTAATTGCCACCCCCCTACTTCGGGGCGTTTTTTTAACCGAGATTACGCTGCTTAATATTCCTTTCTTTTTCTTTTAGTCCCAACGCAAAAGAGACAAAACCCACGATCGTAATGGTGATACAAATAATCAATAGTTTTGAATATTTATGTTCATAGCCAAATAGATCAAACATCCAGGTGGTGTAATTTGAGCTTTCGGTGATATAAGTAATACCACCAAACACGGTCACCGCAAACGTGACTACCACGGGCCATAAAGCAACGTCGCGATTACCCCATATACAAAACACAATAATCGGTAATAAGAACATGGATATCGTCCCGCTTACTGCTACTGCTGCGTAAAGGTCTTTACTATCCCAGAGTAAGAATAATCCACCTACTATCAAAAAGGCGACCATCACAATACGTCCCGACATCATGGTTTCGGGGAGTAATTTCATGTCTTTAACGACAAGTTTTGAGGCGCTAGAAAAAGTAGAATCAAGCGTCGACAAGGCAGAGATAATTAACGCAACGCTAAATACAGCCATGATAGGTTGGCCGAATAAACGCGTAAGTGCGTCCATCATCTCTTCGCTTTCTAGATTATTTAAACCGGCAAACACTCCTAAAAGTGCAAACATTAAAATGCACA
The DNA here is from genome assembly GCF_947495625.1 of uncultured Cocleimonas sp. Lineage (GTDB taxonomy): Bacteria > Pseudomonadota > Gammaproteobacteria > Thiotrichales > Thiotrichaceae > Cocleimonas. The sequence continues at coordinate 86,977 of NZ_CANLZW010000013.1, read as the reverse complement.
CTATCGAAATCCATGCGGCATGCAGGAATGATTTTTTTGTCGTTTCCTGATCGGCTAAAAAACCTCTATCCATCATCACTGGGTCATGTAATGGATAGCTCCAAACCTGCAAACCTGCGACGACTAACAACACCCAACCAGGCGATTTAATATCAGGTGATGAGTTAAATACGGCACCCAAATCAAAAGCGGGATTAAATATCATCGCGATAAATAATATGGCGACAAGCGCGATAACCAATACCGACTGTAATACATCCGTGCGTAAAGAGGCGCGTAAGCCACCCATAGATGAATAGCCAACGGTGATCACACCAATTGCCAGCATCGCAGAGAAATATTCGAGGCTGCCTTTTAAGCCAAAGATCTCGCCTACGACAATTAGATTGGCAAACACTTCGCTGAGTAATCGTAAGATCACTACAAAGTTATACATGCCTGCACCTGTTGCGCCGAATTTAGCGCTTAAGAATCCTTGTACATTGTCATAGCCGTGTTTAAAACGCAGGTGGTTAATAATGGCACCACCAGTGACAAAGCTAAAATAATACGCGGCATAGGCTAGTGCGCCTGCAATACCATAATAAAAACCGAGAATGGCTGCCGTCATCAATGAACGGGCGAATATCCAGGTGGTGACTTGAGAGAGGACTAAGGTCCAGAGTGATGGCGCGATGCCTGTTTCTGAGTAACCTCGGTAGAAGCCTTCAATCGTGCGAATACGTGGAGAAATAACGATGCTTGCCATCAAGACAAGGGCAGTTATGCCAATTAAGTAAGGTGTCATTTAAAGGTTAATCCCCATGTCATAAATTGTTGTGGTTGTTATACGTATGAATGAACTGCTTGGATGATGTTAAATAGAAGTTTTATTAAAAAAACTCGAAAGATTACAAAGCTTTGTATTTCTTGTGATTCATATAGTTCACACGTTAATACTTTATACTGAAGTAGAAGTACTCCTGAATGAACCACAAGTGTGTTCAATACTTCATAATAGAGAGCAGTAAAAATAGCTGCGAGCGAATTTCTTTGTATTTTTTTGAATTAACTTCTCAAAAAAACATCTAAAATAAATGTTTCTCCGTAAGAGTACTCTATGTTATTTACGTTGAGGCCTACCTGGTTTAAGACCGAGTTTAAGAATAGTAAAAATGAATAAATTTGAAAATCATCTCACCACAGCAAACAATGAATCACGCGCTTATGTCGATTTAAACAAACTAGATACGCTTTGGTTAAACACCGGTACGCTTTGTAATATTACCTGTGAAAATTGTTATATCGAATCATCACCCAAAAATGATGCCCTGGTTTATATGACCTATCAGGAAGTAAAAACGTATCTGGATGAAATTCGTGATGAAGAAATGGCAACAACGGAGATAGGAATCACCGGTGGCGAGCCATTTATGAATCCCGACATCATGCCAATCATCGAAGAATGTTTAAGCCGTGGGTTTAAGTTAGTTGTTTTAACCAACGCAATGCGCCCGATGATGCGACATAAAGATGCTTTAATTAAAATCAATGAGCAATACAAAGACCAGCTTCTCTTACGAGTATCAATAGATCATTTTAAGCGAAAAATGCATGATGAAGAACGCGGCTTTGGTACATGGGAAATCGCCTTAAACGGGCTAAAATGGCTTTCTGATAATGGCTTTAACATCAATATTGCCGGCAGAACACGTTGGGGAGAAGAGATTGAAGAATTACGGCTCGGCTATGCGGGGCTTTTTGAAACTCAGAATATCAAGATTAATGCTGCTGATCCTGTGGAGTTAGTACTATTCCCTGAAATGGACGAAGCAGCATCTGTTCCAGAAATCACCACAGAGTGCTGGGATATTTTAAACGTAAAACCCGATGAGATTATGTGTTCAAATTCTCGCATGGTGGTTAAACGAAAAGGCGCAGAGAAACCAGCCGTTATCGCCTGTACCTTATTACCCTATTCTGAAGAGTTTGAATTTGACTCGACCTTAAAAGAAAGCTCAAAACGCGTGTACTTAAACCATCAATACTGTTCTAAATTTTGTGTATTGGGTGGTGGTTCTTGTAGCGCAACCGCTGACTAAAGACGCTGAATTCGTCTAAATATTACTTCTACGAGCCTAGAAACAATCAGATACTAGGCTCGTTTTAATCACAGCTCCCCTATCCACTCTTTCAGTTTTATCTGATTCTCATTTAAACTCTGTGGCATTTCAGAAAGCATAATCTTGAGATCAGATTCAGTATCCACATCGGTCAGTGCGTCCAGCTCGTAAGGTTTTGAATCTAATTGAGCCACTAAGATTTCTTTGGTTTTAACATCGCTCCAGGGTGTTGTTGCCCAAACCTGATCAGGAATACTTCTCTTCCCCGCTAATAAATAGTAACCACCATCAGTTGCAGGTCCAATCACGTAATCGTGAGATTTTAACGAATCAATCGCCTCATCTATTTTTTCCACCGATAACTGCGGAGCATCTGCACCAATCAAGATTACCCCATCGTAAGTGTTTAATAGTTCATGGTAAACATGACTTTGACGATCACCTAAATCCCCTTCTCCGGTATGCAATCTATTAAAGTCACTCCACAGTGGATTATCCAGACACTCTTTTTCAGCCACTGCCCAATAAGGGTTAGTCTCTGTTTGCTTAAGTGTACTAACAATACTATTAAGGCTTAATTTATAAAAATGTAATGACTTCTTTTTTCCTAAAGACGCCGCTAAACGCGTTTTTAAAGGAGAGACATTCGGGGTTTTAACAAAGATTGCGATAGCTATTTTCATAATTTTTTAAGCAAAAGTTTAAACATGATATACCAGTGGGTAATAGAGGTTTTCACCCAACCTTGTGAATTGTATTTACGTGCACTGCTAATAAGAAAAGAAGGCACTTCGACTAATTTAACCTGACATTTTTTCGCTAAACGAACGAATAGTAAATCTTCCCCATAGGGCGTGTCTTCAGGGTAATTTCCAATCAAATAAAACTGTTTTTTATCTATACAAAATGCTTGATCGCCATAAGGCAAATCAAACCATGATGATCTTAGATTCGCTCCACCCGCATTTATCGCACTAAGCCCACCTTCGGCAAATTGCAATTTAAAATAATGCAAGGCATCCGGAAATTTTTGCAAAGAACTGATCAGACTTTGAATATTCTCTTTCGTAATTTGGCTATCAGCATGCACAAACCAGAGTATTTTTCGAGTTGCTTTTTTAGCCCCAGCATTCAGGCTTTTAGCACGCGACCCTTCGGATGAGACGATAATCTCCGCACCCGTATCTTCCAGTTTAACTAACAATTCATTTAAGGCAGTTTCCTGATTCCAGCTAGGGATAATAATACTGAAATCTTTCAGAATTTCGTTGTCAGATTTATCTAGCTGGTTTTCCGGTTTATGCGAAGAATAATCAGGCACGTAAAATATTCAACCAATGCATTTGTTCATCACTAATGGCTTCGTCTGGCGTTAAAATAGACGCTGCCAAACTCGTACGAATACTGTCAGGCGTATCTGTCAAAGGTGATTTAAGCAATTCGGCGAGTAAATCCTGCGCTTTATTGAGCGCGCCACCATACACTTCAAAAAACTTTTCGACACTTACATGCTGTGACTCATCTTCCATCCAGCAATCGTAATCCGTTACCAAACACACCGTCGCATAAGCCATTTGAGCTTCACGCGCCAAAAACACTTCAGGCACGTTTGTCATACCCACTAAATCGCATTTCGCCTGATCGCGTAAGAAGAAACTCTCACTCTGTGTACCAAGCCTTGGCCCTTCGACGCAGCCATAACTTTTACCCGTGTGGATATCGAGTTTCAGTCGTTTTGCAGCAGATTCAATATCGCCACTTAACGCAGGACAGACAGGATGAGCTGTCGAAACATGACCCGCGATGCCATTACCAAAAAAAGTATAATCTCGTTTACCACGGGTATGATCAAAATATTGCGACGCCATAGCAATATCACCCGGTTTAATTTCTTCGCGCAAACTACCCGCAGCAGAAACACCAAATACCTTGGTCGCGCCTAATTTTTTTAACGCAAAAATATTGGCGCGATAATTAACCTCATGCGGTAAAAACTGATGTCCTTTTCCATGGCGGGATAAAAACAGAATTTTTTGATCAGAGAATACACCTTCAAGAATCGGCGCAGACGATGAACCAAAGGGTGTTTTAACCTTATGTTCATTGATTATTTCTAGCCCTTTTAAATCGTATAAACCCGACCCACCAATAACACCTAACATAAACCCTATCCTTTAATTTTTATATGACCGTACTATGCAATAAATTTGAATACGAAATCAAAAAAATTACAGTTGTTATTCTCTTTCGATAGATTCAATACGGATTTAATCCGCTGTTAGATCATATTTCGTCCAACTATTCGAACAAAAGGGAATGAGGTGATATGAGATGTAGATTTGAGTGGGCTGTCGAGATTTAGAAAGGGAATTCACACCTACTTATGGGCTGTTTTTAGGTCACCTTTCTACTTTGAACAATATTGCGTTTTTGAGTTTAAAAACGTAAATGTAATTTATGCAGAGCTAAGGCACTTTTTTATTCATCAAAATGTAATTGGTGTTTATTCTTGTGCAATTAGTGTTAGAACCTAGCTAATCAATCTACTTTTATAACTCATATTTTTCTGTTGGATATTCTTATTTTGAATGATCGCTCAATAATTATTGTAGTATTGCTTTTTTAAGTCTAGTATCACCTCACAATCACCTAAACATAACTAATGAGGATATCAATATGACTGTAAATGCATTAATGCCACGCGAAGCTGTACCTGCTTTAAATGTTGCTTTAACCACTGGTGGAGAGTTTGATCTTACGAAATCTGATGCTGAAAACTTTACGCTTGTTGTTTTCTACAGAGGACTTCATTGCCCGATTTGTGCTATGTATCTTGCAGAGCTTGAACGTTTAGCAGCAGATTATGCAGAACGCGGCGTTAACATTATTGCTGTAAGCAGCGATGAAGAAGATCGCGCAAACGATATGGCAGAAAAGATTAAAGCGAATGACGTAAAGGTTGGTTACGGACTCAGTTTGAAAAATGCACGCGAATGGGGTCTTTACATCAGCACATCACGCGGTATGACTTCAATCGGTATTGAAGAGCCTGCGTTATTCAGCGAGCCAGGTGTTTTCTTGGTAAAGCCAGACGGTACTTTGTTCTACGGTTCTACACAAACGATGCCTTTTGCACGTCCTCCGTTTAAAGACCTACTTGGCGCAATCGATTTTTCACTAGCGAATGATTACCCTGCACGTGGCGAATATGCTGGCGAAGTATAAGAACTAGAAAAAAGTCACCCCCCTACCTTGGGGCACTTTTTTCCTAAAAAAATGCAGACCGTTGTCTGCATTTTTTATTTCTGCGTAATTCAGACTTGTTTAAATTCAAATAACAACAATATTAGAAGTAAATTAATACTAAGTAATTTATTAAACAGGTTTAAATCATGAACACAGAAACAAAAACTAATCTACAAAGTAAAAGTACCTGGGTTCGAGTGCTGTATATGCTGTTATTTGTTCTAGCGTATAGTGCAGCTGAATTCGTACTAGGAATCACGGTCGTGATACAAGTAATCATCAAACTGGTAACCGGTGAGTTGAACGAGCGTTTAAAAACATTTGGTAATCAAATATCACTGTATATCTTCGATGTATTGAAGTTTCTAACCTTCAATTCCGAAAATAAGCCATTCCCATTTGATGAATGGCCAACAGGCGAAAAATAGTCGATTTTGCACTATATATCCTTATAGAAAATGCAGGCCTAGGTCTGCATTTTCACCGTAGTTGACTAATTTTATAAGGTAAACTGTTCTTATTGAGTTTTAGGTCACCCCCCCACTTTGGAGGATATTTTCTCATTTTGCTTAGACAAGCATAACTACAGAAACATTAACCTTTCCGATGGAACATAAAACGCCCCTTAGCTATCACTTTAAAGATAAACATATATGGCTTGATATGGCCTTGCTGGCTTTGCTGTATGTCGTTGCAGCCTATTTTCCCATACTGAAAATCGTGCCATTGGTAGCCAGCCTTGAATTATTCAGTTTTTTTAGTTTTCACTTACTGGCGAAACGAAGTCGTTTCCAAGTTCAGGGTTTTCTGGGTGGGTTTATTTCCAGTACCGCAGTATTTGTACAAATGCTTTTCGAGAATAAGTTTGCTTCGATCAGTGAGCGTGACATGTTACTCACACTATTTTTTGCTTTGTGTGCGATGTTACTGGAATGCCTGTTTATTATATTTTTTCTCTCTGAAAACTTAGCTTTCATTTATTATCTGCCGTTTATTACGCAGTTAATTATTATTCTCGCAGCAATTACCTATTTAAATGTAAGTTCCAGTTCGCGCATTAGCAGTAAAGGTACGACTGATTCCACAGTTGAGATTGAGTTACTGAATGATCACCCGATAATCTGGAAAAATGTTGCCAAATTATCCAGTCTAATTTTCATATTTGTTTATGCCATGCACTTTGTTGGCAGTGAGTTTGGTCTTTCACGTGGCATCAGCACATTATTAATTTCACTGTTTGAAGCGCACGCCATTCTTGCATCGGTGATGACAGAATGGAATTTACAATCACAAAGTTTTGACCTGATGAAGTTGTTCTTTTTAATTATACTTGGCAACACAATCAGTAAATCATACCTTGCCATTAAAGGCTCAAACCTTACTCAAAAATGGTTTTTTGTAGCAGTGATGTCAGGTAGTTTAATAGCGAGTATGGGTGTTACGTATATCTGGTCTCAGACATTCCCCTACCATTAAGATTCTTCTTTATCACTCCAATGTCATTAGAAATTTGCACTACCTCTACTGGGTTTTCCGTTTCTAATAAAAGGGAAAATTGGAGCTAATCTGGATTCTCAGTTTGGTTTATTTTTAAACAATAGTGTTTAATTTGCCTTTACCTTATAGGCAAGTATCAATGGAGGTCTATCGTAGGTACCTACTTGTCCTGCGTTTGAGAGTGACATGTAAAGCGTACTTGTCGCATCATCATAGCTTGCACCGAGTATATTGTGCTTTCCCGCTTTATCGTATGGATGACTCCATTTGCCATAACTGATCGGTTGAACTAACCAAGGGTCTTCAGCGGTCAGCATATCGTTCACATCGAATAGCCAAAAATAATTATAATTATCGTCGGCTTCGTAAGTACAGGGTCCACCACACAAATTCCCGTTATCCTGAGTTATTTTATAGCCAATACCACTATGTATGCCGCCGTGAGAACCAACTGCCATGAATAGCGATGTTCCAGGGATTATAAATCCATATTTAGCTTTCGAAACTGGGCCCCAAATGGGAGATATATCTAATTTGTAGCTGTTTGAGTCAGCTACAATTTGCTTACCATCTTCGAAAGGAAACACCATTTTAGCTTCGACGGCTACGGTGTTATCGACAGTAATATCGGCATCAACGGCATCTTGTGGGTTAAATAAATTCAGGCTTGGGCCTTGGGAATATCTGGAAGTTATTGAGTGATTAGATGCCCAGCCAACCAGATATTCACTGCCTAATGTTGATACTAGATTAGCAGGAATTTTTGACATATAGCCAGCCGATCTAGCGCCGCCCTGGATTTGCAACATACCTTTAAAAGAGGATGAAGCTAAGTCATTCGGATTTGAAAAAACCTGTAAATTATCTTTATTTGTACCAGCAGCGTCGTACCAGATTTCTGACGTTACCAGTAAGTTTTGTTTATAAAATAAAATTCCATCTATTCTATTTGTTTGCTGCCCAATATCCCTCTTATCCAGAATACTCACGAATTCTTGCAAGACGTCAGCTTTAAGGATGTCTGATGCTTCTTCTGCTAAAGAAAACTCATCAGGAATAGCGAATTCCGCTATCGAATTATGATGGCTATGGCCCACCATAAAAAGACTATTATTGTCTGGGTTATGCCCAAGAATACCTACAGCATAGTCAGATGAAGAATCACCGCCTGCTAATGCCCTAAACGCACCCAAATACTCGATATCTAATGTTGCTTGCAACCCGAGCGGTAAATTGATTTCAGTAGGAGTCGATTGAGCAATATCTTGCGCGATATCTTGTTCAAATAAAATTTGGCCTGCTACCGTTGGCGCTGTGGGTTCAACTGGATCCATTACAGTGTCTTCAACTACCGGAGTAATTGGCTCAACTTCAGCTAAATCTTCAGCTAAATCTTCAGTACTATCACTAGACCCACAAGCCATCAGGAAACCACTAAAACCTAATACAAAGACTAATTTTAATAGTTTGATAAACATACTCATAATCTCAAGTCCTGATTTTATACGTTAAAAATACGTCGATTGGATAATAAACAAGGAACTCATAAAATGGGGTATTGCCTAGATATAGTGGTCTTTTGAAAAATTTAAACCGATTTATAGTAAACGTTACAAGTCATAGTAGATGAGTGTAGTTGAAAAGATAAATTCATCTGTTTAACTATTTAAAAGCTTTTAGGTCGTTTTGGCAATTTTCGCTTGATAAATCCGACCTATGGTTTTTTTCCTTTATTTATTTCTTTCTTAGTCTCTTCCTCTCTTTTCAATAACTAATCATTAGGCTAAAAACCACCAATATAGGCATAACCATCATTCTGCAGCTTGATAAGGCGCGTGTAACCATCGTGAACGATCATTACATCGGGAAGAATATCTTCTTCTTTCCATCCTTTGCTTTTCATTGCGCTGTTACATATCTCTACACTAACGCCTTTGCTGATTAAATCAGCAACAATTTCTGCATTGGGATTAACAGCAAAAGGATCATCACTGGCCATCTGAAAAGTATCATCAATCAACAGTGATTTAGCCGCGCTACTATGCAAAACAAGGTGAATATCAAGCTGTTCCGGCTTAACACCTTGTTTGCGGAAGGCTTCAAGTAACCCTCTAATATAATAAAGACCATGATTAATACCAGCCGATACTTCATTTGACCGGATATCGTAGACTACGCGATATTTCCCATCTGCTGGCACCTTTATTAACTCACGAGCGCCAGCTTGTTGTTCCGCCTGAGCGGTAAACGTTAATCCAAAACAAATAATAAAAAGAGCTAAAAAATGAATTTTCTTAAAATATTTATACATAATTTATCCTTTGGAAAAAGTTATTTACCTTAATGATTATAGATCACTATCCTATTTATAAATCTATTTTCAGTTGTAAAAACCCAAGTGTGAAGTGTCTTGCCAAATGGTTTGAACCATTACAGTTTCATGCGGAGTCTTGGGTAAGGTTATAACTACATTAGAAATAGATTAATTTAGGTCACCCCCATACTTTTAGAGGGTTTTTGCTCATTCTTGGTTAGGAAAAATGAATTTGAAAATTCTGGACAGAAAAAAGCCTCATTTAAATATGAGGCTTTTACTTGAGAAATAATGGGTTTCCTACATCATTTAATTTTACTTTAACCCCATTTATTCTTAAAAGGCTGCCGCCCTCTTTCTCTTGTACACTTAAATTAGCATTCAGCTTATTTATTCTTTTGCTCATCTACTAACTTTTGTTGTTCTGCATTAAATCATCTTACAGTTTCACTGCCTTTTCCACCCGACAATGAATCTCATTCTGGTGGTATTGATGAGTCTATAATTTTGCCATCATCTGTAATTTTCATATTACTAATGAGTGCTTCAGCCCCTTCTTCGTCCAAGTTATAGCGTTGCTGAACCTTGCCAAGTAACTTTTCGTGATCTGCTTCAATCTCTAGCATGTCATCGTCGGTGAAGTTTGCAAAATATTCTTTGATAGAGCCTTTAATCTCGTGCCATTTACCAGCGAGTTCGTTCATATGCATGCTTGTTCTCCTGTAGTAAAATTAACGTAAGAACGGCTTAAATAGTAGATTCTGCTCTTTTTAGAAACCTTTATCTAAGCATTCGTTAGAGTCACTAAAACATATAAATAATGCACTTTGCAATGAAATGACTCTGTTTTTAAACTGCATTAAACAGATTAGTTTTGATTATTACGTCGGCTTAACCGTTTTGAATCACTACTTTCAGATTTATCAGTATTTGTTTGGAGTCACATTTACAGAATGATAAAAAATGGATGATTAAAAAATCATTCCCCTTCTTTTGGGCTTGGATTAACCGAGCCCAACCCTTTTAGTTTTCTCCACAAAGTCTAATGACACGATATAGCCTACCCCAAATTTCTTAACAACAAAGCAGGCTTTACACTCATCCGCCGATGCAAATATTGCGCCCCCACGACCAGTGTAGAGACACTCACAACCAATGCCGTCAACAAGCCCACCCAGATCAAATCCGTTGAAGGTAGTTTCATCCTCCATTCCAGTAGCGGTATGGCAATCGCAGAACCCAGTAACACCGCAAATAACGCAGTCACCAGCGCGATCAGTAGGAATTCCAAATATAAGCTTTTACGAATCTCCGATAGGCGCACACCCAGCGCATTTAACACTGAGGCTTCATAAACCTGACGCACGCGACTGGCCGCAATCACGCTGAATAGCACCAGCAGGCTGGCAAGGAAGCTAATTACCGCAACCACCAACAAACCACTTGTGGCCTGGCCGAGTAAGTCACGCGCACTGGCCAAAATACGAGCGGTTCGAACGGTCACTACATTTGGTGCAACATCGGCAATGCTTTTTTGTACTAATAAGGCTTGGCCATCATCCATCCATGCCGCGCCGACATAACGCTCCGGTGTGTCGCCAAATACACCATCTGCTACGATGCCTTCAAACCAAAAGCGCGTCTGTAACCCTTTCTGTCGGTGAATTGCAGCAATATTAAATTCCAGAGTTTTGCCTGCGACTGCATAGCTAATACGGTCACCCACATTAATGCCAATGCGACGTGCTTCGCGGTCTTCTAATGACATGTTAGGAATTGGAACCGTCTGGTCTTGGTCATCACTCCACCAGCTACCTTCAACCAGCTCAATGCCATCGATATTGCCGCCGCGATAACTCAATTTGTGATCATCGTTTAAGGCATCGCGTAAGTCATCTTCCCGTTCAGAGCCTGCCACTGCATCCGCTAACAAACTGGCAACCGTTTCCCCATTGACCGAGACGATACGCCCTTGGACTAACGGAGTGAGTTCTGCTTTTGCTTGGGGAGAGGTTATTTGTATGGCATTTTTGACGTCTTCGACCTGATCAGGACTAATGTCATATAGCACCAAGGCAGGAGCTTCTTCAGGAATGGTTGCCTGAATCGTGCGTTGCAACGACACTACCACCAAGGTACAAATTACCAGCAACGTGAGCGCTGACCCCAATGATAATAAAGAGCTACGAAGTGGTGCAGTGGGTCGATGCAGATTAGCCAACGCTAAACGAAATGCTATACCTGTTCGTAAACCTGGCGTGTTTTCAAGCCGCTGTGCGCCACGTCTGATGAGTCGCAGTGTGATTTCTAAAAGCCCCAACATCAGCGCAACCACCAGAATAAAACCAGCACCAAACAGCAACGAAGGCACGCTGATAAGTACCAAGGTGATAATCCCAATCGCACAAACAGCCGTTGCTAGCGCCCAATTGCGAGGAACGCGTAAAGCACTGTTTCCAGTGTCACGAAACAGACTCGCTGGTGATACTGATAAAGCCGTCCCAATCGCGGGTAATGCAAAACAAAATGCAGTTAACAAACCAAAGATAATGGCGCTAATAAATGGCCCGGGTAAAGCAGCAAAGGTGGTACTGATCGGTAGCTCAGCGGCAACCGCAGCGCTGCCCAGTAACGCGAGTGACACGCCTAGTAATCCACCTAACAAGCTCGCACCGCCACCCATGATCCCAACTTGTAACAAGTAAACGGTTGCAATACGTCTATTGCGCAACCCCAGGGAACGAAAGGTAGCAATAGTTTTTAGCTTACTCTGCAAATAAGATTGAATACTACTGAATACCCCCAAACCGCCAATAAACAACGTGCTAAAACCAATAATCAACAGGCCAGAAGCTATCTGCCCGATTCGCTCAGAAATACGCTGGCTGCGGTCTTCAAAAGTACGTACTTCCCAACCGCGATCAGGAAATTTCTCATAGAATTGTGTTTTCCAGGTGGCTGTAGGTATGTCGGTCGCCACGCGGTAATCGTACTCGACACGTGAGCCGGGTCTGAGTAACTTTGCATCGCTGATCGCTTGCGGAGAAATCAATACGGGTGAGCCACGCCAATCAGCGGTGAGATTGCGGTCGGGCTGCTTCATAATCAACGCACGTACATCCATTTGCAAACTGCCGATGTTGACGGTATCACCGACCTTTAAGTCATAACGTACTGCCAATGAGTGATCAATGGCTAGGCCCCAGCGCTCATTCTGTTTGCTGATAAGCTCGCTCAAAGGCTTCTCAGGATCGAGTTGTAGACTGCCGTATAACGGATAGAAATCATCAACGCTCTGCAATTCGACGAGGACAAATTCATCCTGTGGCGTTCCGAGCATGGTGCGCAATTCGATCAACTGCGAGACTTTGCCACGTTCTGATATCCACGCTACAGCTTCATCGGGTAACGGCTGTGGACGGTTAGAACTCACTTGCAGATCACCCCCCAGTAATTGGCGAGTGTCAGCTAACAAACCATCACCGACTAGACGATACATGCTGCCACTGGCTGAAACTAAGGTGACTCCCAGTACCAGACAGGCACAGAAAATCCATAGTGAGCGACCACTGGCGCGTAGGTCACGCCACGCCAGACTAAGAAGAAACCGCATGCGGCGCGTCCTCCACTAATTTACCTTGTTGCAAGCGGAATACACGCTGACACTGTGCAGCGATGGATTCATCATGCGTTACCAAGATCATGGTCGAACCACTTTCGCGGTTTAAACCGAACAGTATTTCGATAATGCGCTCACCTGTTTTAGCATCCAGGTTACCCGTTGGCTCATCCGCTAATAACAAGCGTGGCGTGTGAACTAAAGCACGAGCAATGGCAACTCGCTGTTGTTCACCACCGGATAATTGTGTCGGGTAATGTCCCCCACGCTCTGCCAAGCCCACTCGTTCCAGCATGGTCGTCGCGACTTCGCGGGCATTCTTTCCTTCGACATTATCTTTCTCAGCAATTTCCAGTGGTAACATCACATTCCCTAACGCCGTTAAGCTTGGCACTAAGTGGAATGACTGAAACACGATACCCAAACTATCGCGACGAAGATCAGCCAAAGCGTCTGCGTCAAGTTTCGCTAAGTCTTTATCATCAATCAGAATAGCACCGCTAGTGGGTTGTTCCAGACCAGCAAGCAATAATAACAAAGAGGTTTTGCCTGAACCTGACGGACCTAAAATGGCAACGGTTTCACCCTGATTAAGTGTTAGATCAACATCAACCAGCACATCCAGCTTAGCCTCTTGCAAGTCATAGGAAAAACTTAACTGCCTTAAATCTACAACCGTCTTTGAAGTTGCGTCGTGTGGGTTTTTTGCAGGTTTTGAAGTCATCGTTTTTATGTCTCTGGCAGTAGTCAGGGCTGTGTTCATTGCATAGCTTGATTGCTTTTTTTGGAATGTTACATCAAAGGCCAGAGGCAACAATAAAAGCCTTTAGTTGTAAGGGAAACAATCATTACAATACTTTACATCGAATAGAATTCTTATAAGGCAATCGAAGCTCCCTGTACGGATGACGTTAAATTAGGATATTTATATTTACTAGATAAATTGAAAAGTCAGAAGCATACGCTGGGTCATGCTTAAGCATGCCGCAGTGCTGGTTGAAACAGGGAAATATCTCAATATTAGTCACCCCCCTACTTTTAAGTGACTTTTATGCGGCTTGGCCTTCCCTACGGGTAAGCATCAAACAGCAATGCTTTTGTCTCGATAAATCTCGGCTCATTTTGTTGCTTAAAATGACCAAAGGAACTTATGCTTTGCGGAATGATATTTATGCAGCTACGCCTTTCCTTCGAGTAAGCATTAAAAAGCAATGCTTTTGTCTCGCTGAAGCTGGGCTCGTTTTTGTTGTTTAAAAATGTAAATAGAATTTATGCTTTGCTATGAGGTTTTTTGAGTCACCCCTATACTTGTTAAAGTTTTTACAATGCACCAGATTTAGATCTTAATGTTTTCGAATTCAATCACCTTATCTAAGGCATTTTCAATCATGTGGCGTGCCTTCGATGTAGTATTACTTAAATACGCATGCAACTCAGAATCCTCAACATTTAAACTCTCACATTCACTGCTATATTTTTCAAAAGCAGTCAAAGAAAACAGTAATTCAGCAAGATGATGAGGACATTCACATTTCACTGCTGGAGACATTTCGGCGATTTTAACCAGGGTTTCATCATCATAGCGTCGTGCTGGGACTATACCGGTATCACTTTCGTCATTAATATCGAAAAACGATTTGGTAGCAGTATTACTAGTGTAAAAGGATTTGCAATGGTCAATGATCGTGTTCACATCAACTGGCTCACGCAAAGCGCTACATTTGGATTTTGGCAATCTGTTTAGAGTATCTTGTGCAGCAAATCGGTAAATTATGACTGTATGGCTGGCATTAAAACGATGCGTTAAATCCAGGATTTGTTGAAGATTATCTTCCTGTAATGCTGGCCTTTCAAATATCAATATATCCACTTTGGGGATATTAATTTCACTACCTAACGAAGCAATATTATTATAAGAAGCCACAACTTCAATATCATCTTTACTTTCATTGACTGATGAGAACTTTGTAGATAGCGATTCACCAATGACCGCAATACATAAAGACTCATCCGAAAAACTATGCATGCCAACCTGAGTTTCTTCTGCAACACGGGACTGTAATTCTTCTAGGTCAAGGGTTGCAACATGGCTGATTGTATCGCCACCATCGATGAGTTTTTTTATTAATTTCAGACGTAAAATATCATCATATGCATACAGCCTGCCACCCGCATCAGAGCGAACTGGAGTAACTGCCGCATAGCGGCGTTCCCAGACTCTTAATTTGTCTGTAGAAATTCCGGTCATTTTTGCTGCTTTACCTATTTTATAGCCGGCGGCAGATGTGGTCATAGTTTCTCCTAAATGAATTTCATAACTGTACTATATAAAACGTACTATACAAATAATAGACAAGTAACAATAGTATGACTAAGTATTGGACAAAAACTAAATATTATAAAATAAAAACGCCAAATGAATGACAAAAAGATAACTGACTTAAAATTTAGCTAGACCAAGATGCCAGCTATAAAAATATGAAACCCCGCTTCAAGCGGGGTCATATTTGAAATTTTTTAAAGTAGTTATCGCTTGATCTGATTACCAACCAAATCACGATATGCATGCCAGCTTGCGAAAGAGATGAGTGGCATAAGTACTATCAAACCGATGAAATTAGTTGCGATTCCCACACCGATAATTACAGCAATAGTGATTGCCCAGACGGCCATAACTGAAGGGTTTTTCTTAACAACTCTAATGCTAGTGCTGACGGCTGTAACTATATCTACCTTATTGTTCATTAGCATTGGCAAGGTGACCACACCTGTTATAAATGCAATTGTTGCGAATATTAATCCAACACCAAATAATCCCAGAATCAGCGGAAAACCTTGATCCATGGTCAATAGACTCTTAAATAAAGCAATATTTCCAGCTCCTGTAAGTGTTACATCATTAACCGATAGGCTAGCAACCAGGGTTGAAATGCGTACCCATACAGACATTACGAATCCCAGAGTAATAGCATAAATTCCTATACATCTCATATTTTCACTAATTGCACCTAAAGACCGACTTAATGATACCTGCTCGCCTTTATCAATTTTACTACTCACAAAGTAAAGACCTAGTGCTAGAAATGGTCCAGCCAATAAAAACCCTGTAGTTGTTGATCCCACAAAAACAGGATTTGCATCTGCAATCATGCTTAGCACAAAGCCAAGCACAGCAAATGCCAAACCATATGTAGCACTGATCAATGGGTTAGTTTTTAAATCTGTATATCCTTTTGATAACCATCTCTTGATCTCGGACATTTCTACTTTATTCACTTCATAACTTTGAAATAAATCCCTGATAGCAGGAACAGAATCTTGTTCTACATGTTTTGCAACGAATGCGTTCATTTATAATTACTCCTTCTTATACTTTTATATCAATATCAGTTTCGTTTGTTATCAATTAAGCCTTTGGGGCCCAAACAGAACACCAACCTTTCGCATTTACCTGCTTACCGGCAAATATTGTACATTTACCCCATTCAGCGTCCTTTTCTCCTGTATAGAGAGCACAATTTTCACATAATTGCTTCGCACCCTCCTCACCAGCACGTTTAGGGTATTTGACTATATCTATTTGAGTAGCATCGTTTTTATAACCAACTCCAATAGCCATCGGATCATCTTCTACAAGCTTGGGTAATCCATCCTCTGCAAATACTTGCTTAGGACTAACAATTGCAGCAGCTGCAACAGCGCTCAACCCAAAAAGACTTTGTTTAAGAATGTTTCTACGTTTTAAGTCAATAATTTGTGTTTTCATTAAATGCTTCCTTATTCTGCTGAATTAAAGTTTTCGAATTAACGGATTAGAGGAAGTAGCAATTCACTCAACGAGTATCAAACGAATTTAGCTCTCAATCCTTAAAGTTAAAGACAGCTGAAAAATCCCTACCTGTCTTTTTTCTTCCTGTCTGTTTTTGTCCATTATTTGTCCAATAATTGACTTCAATTCAATTTTCACGAAACAATTGATAGAGAAGTAACTATTGAGAAAACAATCACAAGAGGCGTGAACATTACACCAAGAAGAACTTTCCTAGCCGCAGTCTCCTGTTGTTCATTATAAAATTTTGAGTTAATTGATTTCATTTTAGAGCTCCTTTGTGTTTATTTGACCTAAATTAACCAGGTCTTGTCCTATACAATAGTTATACTTTTAATTATTGTCAAGCTTTTGTATAATACAAATATTATTTTCATATAATCAGAATAGCTATGATTTGATCCTATTTGTTGGGATGAATTTGAACAATTGAATGAAATGAAACTGCCGAGCAGCTGTGAAATACAAGGGTGTACTTCATAGATAAGGTTAGAACACAATGACACGACCCGAAGAGTGAGGCGATAGCCGAATATTTAAGCCAAAGCTAAGGACTAGCTCATCTGCAAGACGACACTAGACCTTAGAGTGTATTTGGAGAATATTTGATTTACCCTTCTGGTAAGTCCAGAAGGGTACGCAGGGTCATGCGAAAGCATGGCGCTGTGGAGGTTGAAACAGGAGAATATTTCAGTATTAGTCACCCCCCTACTTCAGGGCACTTTTTTGGGTTAAATACCGATAGATACTTTTAGCCCGGCTTGGCACTTTCTCTTATCAATGACTGTAGAATCCGTTTAGTTTTTCCCATCTGATGAAGAACGACCTAGTAGATGCACTCCCCACGCAGTAGAGATAACCACCAGCGCGCCGACTGCCTGATGCAGTACCGCAAACACTATATTTACGCTAGTCATAATAGTCGCAATGCCAAGCAAGATCTGAATACCGTAAGCACTGTGAATGGCTATCGATGCTTTTCTACACTGTGAGCGTATTCTCATAGCTAACACAATCAGAAAACCCACCGTAACCCAGGCCCAGGAGCGATGGATAAAGTGGATAACAATAGGATCATTATTGAGCGTATGCCAAAGATTGCTTGTCCAATCTATCCCTAAAGGTATTAAAGAACCATTCATTAACGGCCAGGTTTTAGACACATATCCTGCATTCAGTCCCGCTGTATATGCACCAAACAACAATTGCAAAAATAATACAATCAACACCAAAAGGCCAAAACCGGTCAGTTTTGACTTACTGCTATTACCACGAGCCAACTGCCGAAGATCCAGCGCTGTCCAAACCAATGCTCCTATGATAAATAAAGCCATCAACAAATGGACTGCCAGACGAAAATGGCTAACATCGGTACGCTCAGATAAACCAGAAGTAACCATCCACCAGCCGATCACTCCCTGCATTCCACCTAATACCAACAGCACAGAAAGACGAACACCATAACCTTTTGGTATAGCGCGTTTGATCAAGAACCAGAAAAATGGTAAAGCAAAAACAAGTCCGATCAGTCGACCCCAAAAGCGATGGATCCATTCCCAAAAATAGATCGACTTGAAATCTTCCAAAGCCATTCCCGCTGGGCCATTTATCTCAATATATTCAGGGATTAGTTTATATTTTTCAAACTCAGCTAACCAAGCTGCTTCATTCAACGGCGGCAATGTGCCAGTTATTAGCTTCCATTCGGTGATTGAAAGACCAGATTCGGTCAGACGCGTAATGCCACCAATAACGACCATAATAAATACGGTAAACGCAACGAAAAAAAGCCAATTGGCAATGGCAATTGGTTGCTTTAAGTGGTGCATATCATGGTCTATTTTGTAAGTCATTGTAGATCTGCTAGTTCTATAAATGGCGGAGTATAACAAGTTAATCTGCGGGTAAAAATAACACTGGAATAATTTAAGGAGAGACTGATCAAGAAGTCGCTTGAATAATGGTTTGGGTAAGTTACCCTTTTTGGCTAAGCAAAAGCCAGAAGAGCAGGCCATGGGTAAGCATGGCGCAGTGTAGGTTGAAATAGGGGTATATCTCAATATTGGTCACCCCCTACTTTTCAGTGATTATTCATTTTTATTTTTTTAAAATGACTATAAGAACTTATGCAGAGCTAGGCACTTTTTTTAAGTTTCAGCCATAAAAAAGTAGACCAAACGGACTAAATATTAGATGTCCAATTTATTTCTATTTAACATTCCTCTAACCCCAGTTATTTTGTATTTTGAATCTTATTAATTAGCTCAAGTATACGTGCTGTATATGCTTTATCCCAATCCTTAGGGAATTCTTCTAGGGTTTTATTAAGAGCTGGTATCGCAGCCTTGCCTATCTTTACGATTCCTCGTTGAGCTGCTTGTACGATTTCTGGGTCTTCAGCTCCTTGCAATGCTTCTATCAATGTATCTATTGATTTGACAGATGCGATTCTGGCTAGGCCTTCAATAACAGCAAGCCGCACAGGAGTTATATATGCCTTGCTCGTTAGAAACGCTATTTCTTTTTCATCGCCAATTTCTGCTAAGGCTTCAATAGCCATGTGATCCATACCCGCTAAATGTTCTTCTCTTTGGTTGGCAGTACGTATTAAAAGAGGAACTGCTTTTCTGTCTTTTAGCTCAGCAAGTGCGGGGATCACGCACGCCCACAAACCACGATGCTGGTGCAACTCACTTTCCAGAATATCTAGAAGTATAGGGAGGCTTTTTTGATTAGCCATGCTTCCTAAAGAGCAAATAGCCTGCATTCGAACCTCCCCTGCTTCTTTAGAATCTAGTGCAATAATTTCCAATGATTTTCGCGTGCTTTCTGATACTTTCTTTTCAATAGAAAGTATCAGATCGACACGACTTTCAGGATCTTTTGTACGACGTAGTTTCTGCAAAAAATCTGAATCAGCAACTGTATTGTTTTCTGGAGGGTCATAGCTTGCAGAAACAGTTGGCATTGCTAATACAATGAAAAAAGCGACCAATATATTTGCATACATGACTAATGCTTCTCTTGGTATTTATTGAGAGCAAGGGCTTTTATATTGAATGGTAGCACTATTATCCTTTTTACCATTGATGTAAAAGTAATCTGATGATTTGTAACGTATACTCTTGCCTCCTTTCATACAAAATGCAGTATAAGACTGAATTCCGTGTTGTTTCCCATTTCGATAATTCCTTAGAGTCTGACGTAGATGTTCTCCATTTGTAATAACCTCATCATAAGTTATAAACTTTCCATGTTTTTTTCCATTTAAATAGGAAGATTGATACTTTAAGGCGCCGTCCTTAAAATAGAAGCAAGAGATATATGTGTTGTCTTTAGGATTATTGTTAGTATCTAATTTATAAGTAGGTTTACTTCCTGGATTCCTTTTAGGGCACTCTGAAAATATTTGATTTTCTATATTGTTACCGTAATTCTCTTGTTGCTTATTATCTAATCTATAAACATCCACGCGCAAACCTCCAGAGTTATCTCTGTAGTCTGTATCAAATATCGAAAATCTTAGTGGTCCATTAGGAATAAAGGGTTTTGATCTATATTGATGTTGGGGATTGTAACCAGAATTACAGACATTCACGTTCTGATTGCTTTTAAAAATACCCAACGGATTTGGCCAAGGCGAGGCATTGAACTCATAGCACGCATCATTAATCAATCGCCCACCCTGTCGATTATATCTACTAAAGTTTACGGAATTACTGACTACAAGATAATAGTTTGTATTAATTTTTCTCACTGCACGTGCTTCTGTGGGCCGTCCATTCGATGGAACATAAACTGTAAATTCAAGAATGCCTTTTTCTGTAATTGGTGATCCGACACCGCTATCTGTTATCGGTCGTGTATCAGCGCTAATCGAGAAAACTGATACAAGGAAAATCAGTGATGTAATAGTTTGTGTGATTGCTCTCATTGTCTTGACCTTTATTAATAAATTATAAATAACTTCAAACCATCCTACTTCCATGCATAGCTATATCTTAGCCACATAAATTTTAAGATTTACTGGTGGATAAAAAATGACAATAGTTAATTTTCATAGAAATACTTATGATTTTTTTAGTGCATTCTATTTGTATGATGATTTATTTTATGGATAGTATTTGAGTTGCCGTTCTAGGCTAAGAAAAGCCAGAAGGGTTAGCATGGCACAGTTTTGGTTTAAACAGAGGAATAACTCAATATTAGTCACCCCCCCCCCCCCACTTACCATGCGATTACCATTTCGTTTTTTGAAATGGATAACGCAGCCGAGGCATAGCCGACAAATTCATCTGGAATGAATTTGAACAGTTGAGTGAAACGAAACTGCCGCGTAGCGGTGAAATACATGGACGTACTTCATAGACAACGTTGGAACGCAGTGACGACGACCCAACGGGTGAGGCGCTAGCCGAATATTTATGCCAGAGCTTAGGACTAGCTCGTCTGCAAGACGACACTAGACCTTAGCGTATATTTGGAAGGCTTTTGCTCATCCCTAATCTAATTAAGCTTCAATTTAACAGGCTATTTACCTGCTCCCTGACTTATCAAAAAGTCCCTTATTTTTAGCTTCTTTTTGCGTTTTGTATAATCTAAAGGAGTCTTACCTGATTTGGTTTTGGCGTTAACATCTGCACCCAGTTTTACCAATATAACAACGGCTTTTAGATCGGTTTTATCCACGGCATAGTGAAGCGCTGTAACACCATTTTTATCCGGTGTATTGATATTTTCACCTAAACTGATTAGATGCTGGAGGATTTTAATATGTCCTCTTTCACCGGCATAGTGAATCAGCTTTTTCCCTGCATTTTCATAGGTTGTATTCTTGTCAGCGCCTTTACTCAATAGAAACTTAAATAGGTCTGTATTTCCACTTATGGTAGCGAGGTACAAAAGACTCAGTCCCCTCTCATTCTTGTGATTAATATCCGCACCCTGCGCTAATAAATACTCAACAACATCTTGTCTCTTTTCTTGTACAGCATTAAATATTGGCGTACTTCCAAAAGAATCTGTTTGATGAATATCCGCTCCCTTTTCAACCATCTGTTTAATTTTTTTAAGAGTCCTACGTTGCGTTGCGAATGACAAAGTGACCTTGTGTGGCTTTAAGCCAAAATCAGCCATGGTAGCCAGCAAATTATCCTCACTCGCAAAGATTTTACATTCAGGAGAAAACCTCTTAATGTATTTACTCTTATTACGCGCGTTATTACACAGGCTCAATGCAGATTCTTTAGGATTTACATCACTATAAGCAGCATTACACTGATCATAATATCCACGTGGATCAACCGTATAAGCAAATGCCTTGGGCAATGGTATGACTAGATACGCACGAAACTTATTACGACATTCAGCACTACCCAGTATATCCATCGCTCTATCATAATTGGCAAACGATTCACTATCAGACAGTTTTGCCTTTGCATTTACAGTTACAAAACTCAGACTGAGCCAAACACACAACGTTAATAATATTTTCATATAAGACCTTTCATTGCAGAGCAATAAATGTAGAGCGATAAATGTAGAGCGATAATTTCAAAAATACCAAAGAATAGCTGTTTTCCAAAGATTAGAATAAAACAAGCGTGTTTGTATGAAAATAAAATCGGGCAGCTTTTACAAACCTTTTACAATATCAACAATCACCGGATCTTTGAGTTGCCCTTCCAGGCTTAGCAAAAGCCAGAAGGGTACGCAGGGCCATGCTTAAACATGGCGCAGTGCTGTTTGAAACAGCGGAATATCTTAATATGAGTCACCCCCCTACTTTTAGGCATATTTTCAGAAAAAGTGCCAAAAAGTAGGGGGTGTCCATTAGTTAATTCGTGTCTTCACAAAGCTGCCGGGTGCCGGCTCCAGTATCGGATAGTCTTTATTACCGACTGCTTTGGGTGCGGCAACCTGCTTGCCGGCACGCTTTTTAACCCAGGGAGCCCAATGGTTCCACCAGGTGCCCTGGACGTTTTTGGCGGTTTCCAGCCAGTGATCGGTGCCTTTGCCTGTTTCTCCTTTAATCCAGTGATTGCGGCGATTCTTGGAGGCTGGGTTAATGACGCCGGCCACATGGCCGCTGCCGCCCAACACGAATTCGACATTGGGGATAATTTCGGTGGCGGCGAAGGTGCTTTTCCACGGTGCGATGTGGTCGTCAATGGTGGATAGAAAGTAGCAGGGAGCTGTAATTTTTCCAAGATTAATTTTTTCACCGCAGATGGTAAGGCAGTCGGGCTTGATCAGGTTATTCTGCTGGTACATATTGGTTAGGTAATATGTGTACATGTCCGCCGGCAAGCTGGTGGGATCACTGTTCCAGTACAGGATATCGAAGGGTGCAGGGGATTTTCCCTTTAGGTAGCTATTGACCACATTAGACCAGATCAGGTCATTGGAGCGCAGCATGTTGAAGACAGTGGCGAGGTTTTTACCGTCCAGTACGCCGGCGGCCTCGACGTCACCCAGGACTGTATCCGGGTCGTCCAGGAATACCTCAATTTCGCCAGGATCTTCAAAGTCAGTGAGCGTAGTAAGAAAAGTAGCGGAGCTGACTGTATTGTCTTTGCGCGCGGCCAAAACTGCCAAGGCACTAGCGGTGATGGTGCCGCCCACGCACCAGGACACGCAGTTGACGCGCTTGCTGCTGCTAACCGCTTTGACAACTTCCAGGGCCTTCAATACACCGCTTTCCACGTAGTTATCCCAGGACAGGTGGCGCTGCTCTGGGGTGGCGTTAACCCAGGATATCAGGAATACCGTGTTACCCTGGTCGACGGCGTATTTGACGAAGGAGTTATGGGGCTGCAGATCGAGAATATAAAACTTGTTGATGCACGGCGGAATAATCAGTATCGGCCGTTCGGCGACGGTGTCCGTAGCCGGGCTGTACTGGATCAATTGCATCAGTTCGTTCTGGAAGATCACAGAGCCTTCGGTGGTGGCTATGTTTTCGCCGAGAGTGAAAGCCGTTTCATCGGTCATGCTGATGCGGCCCTTATCCATATCTTTCTTTAGGTTCTGCATCCCGTCCATCAGGCTCTGACCCTTGGTGTCGATAGCATTCTGGATTGCTTCTGGGTTAGTGGCGAAGAAGTTACTGGGGGAAAGGGCATCAATGTACTGCTGGGTGTAAAACTCCAGCTTCTTCTGCTTCTGCGGATCCAGATTGGCGTTCTGGGCGGTTTTCTGAATCATCTGCGAGGTCATCAAATAGGACTCTTTGATGTAGTTGAAAACTGGATTTTTACTCCACTCCTCGGATTGAAAACGGCGGTCTCCTCGGGCGGGCTTGGTGTCTTCCTCAGTGGAAATACCCATTAATCCCGACCAGAATTCTAACTGGTTTTTCTGGTAGTCGCTGATGGTCTTCATCACTTCATCTGGGGTCTGCGGGAGTTTAAACATCTGGGCCCAGGTCTCGTTGAGTTTACCCCAGTCATCGTCACCGGAGCTGACCTTGCCACCGAACATCTCCATTAATTTTTGGGTTTCTGTGGTCATGGCAGTCAGAAAATTCTGGGTTACTTTGTCAAGGTTGTTATTGTCCATGCGCTGATCTCAATTTTTGTATGAAAGAGCCGACCGGCCAGTACCTGCGCCAGATGTACAATATAATATAGCAGATAATTATCACAGTCGTGAAAGGGAACAAAAGTTGCCCTTCCAGGCTTACCAAAAGCCGGAAGGGTACGCAGGGCAATGCGTAAGCATGGCACAGTGCTGGTTGAAACAGGGGAATACCTCAATATTACTTACTGAGTCACCCCCCCACTTTTGGAGGGTTTTTGCTCATTTTTGGTTAGGCAAAAATGAGCATTGATCTCTCAGGTAGAAAAATATGAGTATCCAATATTATGCGGGATAAATGGTTTGTTTTTACGGACTAAAAGTTGGATGTCCTAATTATTCTTATTTCGCTGTCGTCTCAAACCAACAAATCCGAGTAGTCCAGTAAGTAAAAACAAGCCCCAGAAGGAAAGTGTAGGGATAGAAGCTGACGAAACAGACTCGAAGTATGTCAAGCAAATACTTCCGTCACCAGTATTTATTGCTGGGGTATTTGTCTGATTGGTGCCAATATTGAACGACCCACCACCACCACCACCAGCACGAGAGGCTGCGCCACAATTAAGTAAGTGAGATCCACCAGCACCACCAGAATATCCCCCACCACCACCTCCACCAACGGTATTACATGTCGCACTACCCCCTCCACCGAAACCACCTGCAGGGTCTGCAACACAGGCATTATCCAAACGTCCACCTAATACAATTGTTCCTCCATTTATAAAGGCTATTCCGCCGAAACCACCATTTGTTATTCCATTGGTTGCGTTAGTACCATTAGTGTTAAAACCACCACCACCACCACCATTGTTCTCACCTGTACCACAAACATTAGCACCATTACCTGAAGTTCCACCGGGTATGATGCCTAAACTGTCAGCTGTGCCAGCTTCTGTTATAACGCCGCCGACACCATCTTGATCCGATGAAGCACCGCCGCCGCCACCTGCAACTATAAGAGGGCTATCACCACTGGTAGAAATAAAACTTCCACCACCACCACCTCCTACAGCAAGACTTTCCCCCTGACCACCGACTAGTATTTTCAAGTCTGTACCTGGAGTAACTGAAATATCCCCCACTACATAGGCACCCAGGCCACCATTTCGTAGTAAGCCCCAAGTACTGTTACCTCCTTGAGCACCATATGCTTCTGCAGTAATCGTGTTCACACCCGGGGGGACAGTCCAGTTTTCTATAGCACCAGTGTTAACAAAGCAAGTCTGAGCGGCGTAAGTAGTTGATGAGAGACCTGCCAAACAGACAATAATACCCAAACCCAACCATCTTCTCAGATACTGCCCAATGTATTTCTTACTCGAATCATGCTCAGAAAGCCCGGCAACTTTGCTATCTCGACGTGACACGCTTTCCGTAGAAGGATGAACCGTGGTGGTTAATTCTTCATTACTCAGCAGAAGCCTTGTGCTAAATCCTAAAAAACCAAAGCCGTTTTTAACATTGCCTAGCTTTTTATTGCTGATCGTTTTATCGGGGTGAACTTCAACATGTAGCGATTTCATAATAGTAAATTCCTTTTAATGGTTGTGCATAGATTTTGACAGAAAGCGAAACATAAAATCGTAATTATCTATAAAGATTTGATATGAAAGGTATTATTAGAAAACACAATAAATGTAACGACTGCTTAAACGAACTCGTTAGATTTATGAGGCTAAAATGATTGTTTCCCCAATTTGTAGCTCCCTTTTCACGCTTCATAGTGCTCTCCAACACTGTTATATGGATGAATAACCAGATATATCTGAAGGAAAAATTTGGGGTGTGTTAAATGTTGTTGATACACATTCTTGTAATAAAAATGGCAAAAATCTCTCGATAGACGCAGTGAGCATAGCTTAATTCTACATTAGTTTAAAAAATTAAAAGACATCCACAAAAAATGCAGACCAAAGTCTGCATTTTCACCTCTTTAAAGATTTAGTTTTTTACTCGTTTATTCTCTTCAATAAAACCTCCTTTCTTCCTTCTATAAACCGCAAATACTACAAACGGCAATAACATCAATGGATTAAAAGCTCCTCCTCCACCGCCACCATGAGATGAACGATTTGATGTAAACGCTGGCTGCGAAGTATCTGCTCGACGCGATTGCACTGGCGCTTGTGCGCGTTGTGTTTTCGCTTTCTGCTCTTTTGCTACACGTGCTTTGTTTTTACGTTCGATGCCGTGTGCTTCGAATTGCTCGTCACGCATTACAATCATTGAGGTGTAATCGGTGACTAAACTGTTTTCAACTGCGATATCAATCACAGCGCTTTTGAAGTCTGCATCTGATCCCAGGTAATCGATCTGCTTCTTTAGGCCCTGGATTTTGGCGTAGGCCCAAAGACGTTCGATCTCTGGATTGCTGGTTTCGTTTTCTGGGAAAGCGAATCGTGTTTTGTACGATTTATTTTCACCGGATACTTTGGCTTTTAGCTCGACATTTGCATCGCCAGAACCCCAGTAGTGACCGAATACGACTAACTGTTGACCTCGGTATAGACTGGTGATTTTCTCAGGAGTCATGTCGGCTGTTTTGATTCCACTAATGTCTAACTCAACATCGTGCATTGCCTGATGCGTTACTTTGCTGGTGAACTCTCTGATCTTACCTGAGATATCATCGCTATTCGATACGCTTACAGCGAAGCCGTTTGAGACTTCTGTCATTGCGTTTAGTAGTGGACGATTCGCACCGTTACCCATGACTGCGGTAAATAAACGTACATCGTGACCTGCCATTAGCTTGAGGAATTCCTTCTTTTCGGTAACGCCGACATTTGCTTCACCATCGGTTACCAGTACGATTGCACCGGTGCGATCAGCATCGAGATTGTTCAGTGCTTTACTTAAACCTGCATAAATATTGGTGCCACCACGCGGGCCTGTTGCGGCGAGTGCGTTGCTCCAATGAATCACGTTTTCTGGCGTTGCGTTTATCCATGTTGATTGCGTTAAGTCTTCGACCGCATTATCAAACAGGATGATCTGAAAACGATCTTGTGCGTTTAAACCACCGATTGCACGCTGCACACCATCGACCATGGTTTGGTATTTGCCACTCATTGAGCCTGACATATCGAGTACAAATGCCCAGTCACGACCTTCTTCGATTTTCGCAAGGTCATCACCTGGTGTCAGTGTCATCATAAATGTACCGCGCTTTGCACCTTGTTCACGATGTGTGACCAGATCAATCGAACCCGGTAGGTTCGGTGCTAAACGCCAGTACATAACGATGTCTTTATCAAGTGTCGCGGCAGCTGTGCTTGTTGGATTATTTGCTGAAGTCGTTTCACCACTTTCTAGCGCGGCGATTTCATTGTTGCTGATTGGCTTATTCTTTATTGCCTTGATGAGATCTTCAGCTAATGTGCCTGTTGATTCCTGGGTAGGCGTAGCCACTTCTTCAACGTGTGTCTGTTTTAATGTATCTACAGTGTTGTTACTACCTAAGCTAACTGACCATTCTTGGGGATTAGATTGTGTCACGACCGCTTGCGCATGCTGTGGTAAACGCACGCCATTCACTGGGTAGCCAGAACGTAAATTCACATTGAATGAAAAATCTTCTTTAACCACTGGGTCATAAGACCAAAACGCATTGGCTTGATCGTCAGTCTCGCCCTCTTCTAGCGGATACACATAACGGCCCATGCTGTTATCAATATCAGCGGCCTGCATATACACCAAACGAATTCGTGCATCCTGTTGCGCACGCACTGGACTTACTTTTACCTCAAAGCGGTAATGCTTAACCTTGGCGGTTAAACCTGCATCGCGACCTGCGGCTTTTTCTTCTTCATAAAGCTGTTGGGCTTTTTGTTTTTCCAACACTTCACCAATCACTGGCTTGCCGTCAATCCAGATGGTGAATTCTGATACCACTCCTTTTTCAGGGACGGGGAAACTATAAGTAGCTTCCAGATCCTGTTGATGTGGATTGCTAAAGGTTTGATCAACCTCGGTAACCGCGTAGCCATCTTCTATCGTGACATTCACGTGATGCGATTTGATCGATAATGCGGGTTTGCTGGAATCGACAGGTGTCATTAAACCTGCCGCCATAACGGATGTGGTTGCGCCGAGTAGCACGATTGCAGCCATCACTAATCCCGCTAAGGGTTTAGCTATTTTATTAGCTGTATTTGTAAATAAGTTTTTTATAAACGCTTTCATTTTATTTCTCCTGAAAGTCAAAGTAGATCGCCGCTGTGTAAATGCTTGCGATGTGCAGGAGATTAACGGAGAGAGCGTTTTTAACAACTTTAATGAGAATAGTTGGTTTTATTCAGACTTTGAGTATTATTTATTAATACTTTAATAGATGAAAAGTCACCCCCCACCTTTTAAGTGATTTTTCATTTCGTCGTTTGAAATGACTAAAAGAACTTATGCTTTGCGAGACCACTTTTTTTATTAATCATCGTTAGCCATCGTTGTTAGCGATCGTTAACTATCTGGTGTACCAATAAAGTTTATAAGAACTTAATTTCAGTTAGTATGTCGATAAATAATCTACCAAGAAAAATAAGGTCTATTTATGCGATTTTTACTGCTGTTATTTGTAAGCTCTTTAATGACAGCTTGCGGCGGTGGAGGTAGCTCCGTTAATGATAGTGGAAGTGCTAATCCGCCAGATCCCACAGATACAACCGAAATTAATACGCCAAGTGATTCGACAAATTCAGATTCGACTGACTCAACAGAAAATACGGATAATACCGATAATACCGATAATACCGATTCGTCTGATCCCACAGACACGACGAATACAAACGATGATCCTGATTATTCCGCTTCAGCAATTACTGTCACTGCTGAAAAAGCAGCCAAGTTTTTGACTCAAGCGACTTTTGGTCCTTCGGAAGCCGCTATTGATAGCCTCGTTTCACAAAACAATCTGGAAGCCTGGATTGATCAGCAAATTGCCTTACCTATGTCGCGCACGCTTCCGTATGTTGAAGAAAACTCAAATGGAAGCCTGCGTTCTACGCGTCATGATAACTGGTGGAAGAATGCGATAGAGGGTGATGATCAGCTCAGGCAACGCATGGCATTTGCCTTGAGTGAGATTTTTGTTATTTCTGATCTTGATTATGCCTTGGGTAATGCGCAATACGGTGTCAGCCATTATTACGATATGCTGGCTGAAAATGCCTTTGGTAATTACCGAGAGCTTTTAGAAAAGGTCACGTTACACCCTACGATGGGCATTTACCTCAGCATGGTGCGCAATCAAAAAGCCAATCCTGCTTTGCAAATACGCCCTGATGAAAACTATGCACGTGAAGTGTTACAGTTATTTTCGGTAGGATTGTATGAATTAAATGATCGCGGTGAAGCTTTACCTTTAGCGAATCCAATTCCTACTTACAGCCAGAATACCGTAGAAGATTTTGCCAAGGTATTTACTGGCTGGAACTTTGTTGATTCATCCGGCACATGGGTTTCAAACGACCTTACGCCTTACGATAAACGCTTGGCAATGGTGGCGGATTACAATACACCGGTGGCTGATTCTTATCACGATACAACCACCAAGATACTTCTGAATGATGCGCAATTAATGAGTAGCGCAAGCTCATCAACGCCTGCTGAAGATGATATGCAAGCGGCATTAGATAACATTGCGAGCCACCCGAATGTCGCGCCGTTTTTTAGTAAGCTACTGATCCAGCGTTTCACCACCAGCAACCCTAGTCCTAATTATGTAGAGCGCGTTGCTGCCGTTTTCAACGATAATGGACAAGGTGAAAAAGGTGATCTTGGTGCAGTAGTTAAAGCTATTTTATTAGATCAGGAAGCCGTTAACGGTAAATCGGTCAACCCTGATTTTGGCAAAGTGAAAGAACCATTAATGCAGTTGGCCCAACTATGGCGAGCCTTCGATGCGCAACCGGGTTCTGGCGCAACGAACAACACCTATCGTTTATACGCCAAATCAAGTGACCGTCTGGAAGAGGTCTTTGGTCAGGCGGTGCTTAAATCACCTTCTGTGTTTAATTTCTTCTTGCCAGATAATCTTTTAGCCAGCGATTCCAGTTTGTATGCACCTGAAATGCAGATTATGACTGAGGCGAATGTGGCTTCCATGCATAACGCGTTTCACCAGCAAATCTATACCTTCAACAGTCAGGATACTGGCGGATGGGATGCGGCAACCCGTATCAATATTGATAAAGCGGTACAACTCGCACCAGATGTTGATGCACTGGTTGAGTATCTGAATAAGTTACTACTTTCTGGTAGCTTAGGCGTAAGCCAGAAATCCATCATTACCAACCATCTTGCTACGATTTCAGACAGCAGTGAACGCGCGCAAGAGGCAATCTTCCTGATTGTTGCATCGGCTGGCTTTCAGGTTCAGGGATAAGGGGAATAGATATGAAAAACAGTAATAACATTTCAAGACGATCATTCCTTAAACGCGCTGGTGCTTCGGCATTAACCACGGGTAGTTTGAAGTACACCCCCCTACTTTCAGGCACTTTTTTAGGAACGGGTTTAACCTCATCGGTGGCTGCAGCTGATTGCGATCTGCCACAATCTCTGGTTTGTGTGTTTTTATTAGGTGGTGCAGATAGTTTTAATTTTGTGGTGCCAACTGATTCAGCTTACGATCAATACGCAGCAACTCGCGGTGCGATGGCGGTTAATAAATCTGACTTGTTAGCCAGCACCGATGCGACACAGGGTGAGTTTGGCTTTAATAGCAGACTGTCAGGGTTACACGATCTTTATGAAAATGACCGACTTGCTGTTGTCAGTAATGTAGGCAATTTAATACAGCCCACAACAAAAGCCGATTTCAATGCGTCTACCACCCTGCCCCAAAGTTTGTTTGCCCACGATGCACAACAAAAGCTCTGGCAAACAGGCAGTGGTAATTTAGCGGATGCCTTCGGCTGGGGTGGTTCGATTGCAGAACGAATTGCGAACTGTAACGCTACATCTAATGTGGCAACGTCCATTTCAATCAATGGCTCGAACTCGTGGCTAAATAATTTACAACAGAATTACGTTCAACTAAATGCTAATGCAAACATCCAACGCATGGTCGGTTACAACGCATCGAGTAGCACCCAGGCAACATTGGAAGCTTTGATAGCAGCCAGTAAAGCTGATCAGGCAGCGCCTTTTAAACAGCAGCTTGCGCACGCCATTACACGCGCAAATGACACGGCGAATAGTTTATCCGAAGCGATTAATGATCACCCCGTGAGCAGCTTTTCACCCGCAGGAGATTTACAACGACAGCTGCATTTAGTGGCTCGCATGATTTCAGCCCGCGAACAGTTAAATATGGGTAAACAGGTATTTTTTGTTGGGCTCGGTGGCTGGGATACACACAGCAATCAAAACGTCAGAATGATTCCACTAATGACAGAGTTAAATGCAGCACTGACCAGCTTTCAAACAGCCATTGATGACATGGGTAAAGCAGACAGTGTAACCACATTTACGGCTTCTGATTTTGGTCGAACACTCACCACCAATGGTGACGGAACTGACCACGGTTGGGGTGGGCATTCGCTGGTTTTGGGCAACAAAGTTAAGGGTGGTCAGATTTATGGTGCATTCCCCAGTTTTGCCTCACAGAATAATCCTGATGATGCTGGCGATGATGAGAATTTTGCAGGACGCATTATCCCGACAACTTCGGTCGCACAATATGGGGCAACACTCGCTGACTGGATGGGCGTATCAGCCGCAGAACAACAAGCGATGTTGCCAAATCTGGCTAATTTTAGTCAGAAAAACTTAGGATTTATGAAGTCTTAGAGTCTACCACTGCAAATCCATTGTTTTACTATTCTATGGTCGTTAGTACTACTTCTTTTTCAGTGGCTATTATAACGAAGGAATTTGCAATTTTTGACCATAAAATTTCGCACCCGCCGGGGTTAAATGACCACCATCAAAACTGATGAGCTCACCTGAGGGGGTGAATACGGGGCAATCCTGGGCTGAGGAGCTTCCACAAACGTCACTGTGCACATCAATCCATTTTCTCTCCTTTAGCGTTTCTTGCATGAGCTGATTGAAGCTGACCTGCTTTTTATCCACTTTATTCCTGTGTGCAATACGCTCTTCTTCCGACATCCGCAAGAAATGACGAATATTCACTTTACCTAGATTTTTTCTACCCACGATTAATAAATGTTGCTGGTCACTCAGTGCGAGATTTTTAATGGTAGTTGGTAATTGCTTTATTGACCATTCTTTCCAGTTTGCCGCGAGTATCACCAGATCTGCCTGTTTGATCCGGTCTATGCTTTTGGCGATACTAAAACCCTTTTCACAATTGGCGCGGTCTTTGGTTTTAATAAATTGATTAAGTTCATCGCCGAGGTAAGGCTGGCATTGTGTGATGATATGCACAGTACTAATCTGGAAGTTATCCAGACGGTTTGCCTCTATCACCATATTTAAAAAATCTTGAGCATGGCTATCACCGATTAGAATCGCTTTTTTCTTACTGCTAGTTTCATCAAAAGGTTTATTGAGTCTTTCAACAAAATGCTTGCGAACATATTTGCCTGATTCTTTGACATCGGCATATTTTATAAGCCCATTGCCTGCCTGAACCGGGACAGCCAGTGACAACAGTAACGTGAGTAATAACGCTGCTTTCATGTTTAATTTTATGTTTAACAATTTAAAGTCCCCCCGCTATCTGTGCACCTACTAAAATAAATAAAATACTGAATAACATACCTGTTATCAAGACTTGTTTCTGAGTAAAAAGTTTCTTGTTTCTGAAAGGTTTCTCTACAAAACGCCAACTGATCCACGCCAACAATAAAGCTACAATACCTAATGTACCGAGAACCCATGGACCCGGTTCTTCCAGGCTCGCTATACGAGCAAAGGCAAAAATGGGGACATGCCATAAGTAGGCGCTGTAAGAGATTAATCCGATAACCACAACAAGCTTTTGTGAAAGCAGTTTACCCACCAGTGTTTGCTCTGTTGCAAACAGTATAATGAATACAGTTCCCAGTATCGGCAATAAGCCATATAGGCTTGGGATAGGTATGCCAGAGTCATAAAATATTAGAGAAAAGAATATTGCAAGTAGGCCAAGTATTGCACCAATTTGATTACCTGTTGGTGCCCGGTTAATTAAATAGAATGCCGTGAATGCACCCGCTAGTAATTCCCACATACGTGTTGGAAGCATGTAAAAGTTAAAATCTGGCGAGTAACGCCAGGCCCATTCACTGAGTGCGATACTTAAGATCGCAAGTACAATTAAGGTCGTCAGGAGTATGTTTTTTCCAAACCTCCAAAGCAGAATCATGATAATAGGAAAGAATAGATAATATTGCTCCTCAACCGCCAAACTCCATGTATGTAACAAGGGAAGATACTCAGAATCTGAGGCGAAGTAGTCACTTTCTTGCCAAAAGAAGAAGTTAGAAGCGAAAATAGATACAGAAGCAATACTTTTTCCAAAAGAGGTTAATTCTGCTGGTAGTAACCAATAATAAGCAAAAGGAATTATTGCAATTATGACAAAGAATAATGCAGGAAAAATTCGGCGAATTCGGCGTTCGTAGAAATTAGCAATGGTAAAAGTGCCGTTATCTAATTCCGCCAAGATAATGCTAGTGATCAGGTAACCACTAATGACAAAGAAAATATCAACACCCACAAAGCCTCCGCCAAAAAATTC
Organism: uncultured Cocleimonas sp.; assembly: GCF_947495625.1. GTDB lineage: Bacteria > Pseudomonadota > Gammaproteobacteria > Thiotrichales > Thiotrichaceae > Cocleimonas. The sequence continues at coordinate 53,104 of NZ_CANLZW010000013.1, read as the reverse complement.
AAAGCCGGCATGGAATAATATGACTGGGATGACTGCGAGTGCACGAAGACCATCTATTTCTTTGCGATAGAGCATACTAAAAATACGTTTACTTAATTTTCACTATTTTTTAGAACACGTAGATAATCTATCTAGGATGATATTTTTCACAATATACAATCAGGGATGAATGTAGTGCTAAATTGACATATCTAGGTAGTTTTGAAGGATATTTGATAGATTCGTTTTATTAACGTGTTCGTATACATCATTGTGACTTTGATAAAGATTTCAAGATAACTAATAAGACTTTGTGCTTTAGAATTAGATAGGTGACAATCCCACGCTGATACAAAATACAACTACTTTCTAATTTAAGCAGACCGCTACCTTGCACATTTCTGATCACCTAAAAGGCATTCTAATTACCACACTCGGGGTGATTATTTTAAGTCCTGATGCGCTCATAATCCGGCTATTAAATGCGGACACATGGACTGTAATGATATGGCGTGGAACAGCCTTTGCTATTGGTATCACTTTGATAATGTTATTAACTTATCGAGAAAAAACCATACAACAGTTTATTAAAATCGGCAAACCTGGCCTCATGATCGGTTTGTTTTTTGGCTGTAGTAATTTATGTTTCACTACAGCTATCCAAAATACCAGTATTGCTAATACCTTGGTAATTATTGCCACCTCGCCTATGTTTGCAGCGCTTTTTACCTGGATGTTTCTTGGTGAAAAGATTAAAACCATAACATGGGTGGCAATGTTAATAATATTTGCGTCCATTTTCCTTATTATGTCTGACAGCTTAGAAACGGGCGGTATTTTAGGGGATTTAAGCGCTTTCGGTTCAGCAATCTTCATAGCAATTAGCTTTACATTTACACGTCGTCATAAAGAAGTAAATATGGTTCCTGCTATGGCACTCAGTGGGATACTTATCGCTTTAGTTTCTATTCCAGCAATTTTAAGTACCGGTGGCACTTTCAAATTATTACCCGAAGTAGTACCTTTTCTCATACTGGGAGGAGCCATCTCCAGTACCGCTTTCGCCTTAATTACATTAGGACCGCGCTATATGCCTGCGCCAGAAGTGAGTCTTATAATGCCTTTGGAAACAGTTTTAGGAACCTACCTTGGATGGCTGTTTATAAGTGAGAAACCAAGCAGCTTAACTATTATTGGAGGTGTTATCATAATTCTTACATTAGTCGCTCATTCATGGGTCTCTTTGAAGAATCAACATTAAGTTTTACCACCATTCCTTATTTATGAAGTAAATCCTTGTACTTCAACCTAGTTGTTTTGATTTAGTTCTTCGTTAAATAATTTCGCCATCCCCTGAATTGAGTGATTTCAGTCGCATCTAATACACCGTGTGATTCGCAAATGAAACTACACAAGGTGCGACCGTCTTTCACAGTCACTTTACCGATTCCCAGTGGTGCAGGAATACCAGCAACAAAAGAACCAAACTCAGTTGCAGGTAATGACCAAATTTCAACTTCTATACAAGCACCTTTTTTACTGGCTTCATCAAATACCAATGCTGGCCGAAACGGTGGGCCACCCGCCAATGCGTATAACCGATATCCATCAGAAGTTGTCGTTTTCTCGAGTAATGTTCCACCCCTTTCAGTCAATTGCCAATTCAAGGGCAAACCTTCTAAATGTGCGCCACAGACAACCACTTCTATATTATCACTGATACTCGCTGCTTGATTAAACTCTGACGCTTCTAGTTCAACTGAAGTTGCGCCTAAGGGTAGCTGTAGTGATTGCTGTAACATATTTGCAATACTTAACAGTTTTCTATCTTCAAAATGATCCCCAATTAAAGTAATACCAAAAGGTAAATTTTTAGCGGTAAAGCCTGTAGGGACTGCGATTGCGCTCATATCTAGCAGATTAACAAAGTTAGTATATTGACCTAACTGGCTGTTTGCTACTATTGGGTTTTGTTGCATTTCTTCAATTTTAAAATGCTTACTAGTAGTTGGTGTTAACAGGCAGTCAACTTTTTTCATCTCCATCAAACATTGTTTTTTTAATGCCGCTAATTTGTATTTTGCGGCAAATGCATCAATGGCTAATAAATCACCGGCGGGTTCGATAATTTCTCGAATCACATCGAGCATAGCCTCAGGGTTTTCTTTTACCAGGGGCATGGCGCCTAAATAACGTTCACTCACCCATGGACCTTCATACAATAGTTTTGCAGCTGTAAGGAAAGGAGCATAATCAATTTCTAAAAATTCAATATCAAGTTCAGAAAGTTTTTTAATCGATTCCGCATAAGCGAGTGTATAAGCTTCATCACCAAAAAACTCTAGTTGCTCTTGCGGCAGTATCCCTACTATTAATGGTTTTTTCTCAACACCATTTAATGAACCATAATGACGTTTTTGGTTTTTGTATGGATTTACACGGCTAAACTCATCACTCTCATCATGTCCTTCTGCAATTGCAAGCACACTATTAGCATCATCGGTATTTAAGCTAAAAATACTAATACAATCAAGGCTGCGACAGGCGCGTACTACTCCTGTATTTGAAAGCAAACCTCGGCTAGGTTTCAAACCTATGAGATTATTAAAACATGCAGGGACTCGACCCGAACCCGCGGTATCTGTACCCAGACTAAAGCTAGCTAAGCCTAGGGACACTGCGACAGCTGAACCTGCGCTAGAACCGCCACTAATATAATCTGAGTCAAATGCATTTCGACATGCGCCATAGGGTGAACGCGTTCCATTCAGGCCAGTTGCAAATTGATCGAGGTTCGTTTTGCCAATCGGGATAGCCCCAGCATCTATTAACTGCTGTACCACCGTGGCCGATTTTTCGGGCGTATAAGTAAATTCAGGACAGGCAGCCGTGGTTGGAATTCCTGCAAGGTCAATATTGTCTTTAATCGCAAACGGAATACCCCACAAGGCATGAGTTTCAGGATTTTTTTCAGCCAAAGCAAGCACATAAGGAGATAACTCAGCTTCGTTTAATTGATAAATCCATATATTTTTTTCAGCAAACGCTAGGCTATTTTTTAAAATATTATCAATAACATCTGCTGGTGTTAATACGCCATCAGCATAAGCTTTATGTAATGCTGATACGGTTAGATTTAATGTTACTACTTCGGATATAGAATTAGACATCATTTTCCTCCAATACAACTAAGGTCTGTCCTGCTTTTACTTCTTCACCTGCCTGAGTTAACACATGACTTACCTTGCCTGAAGCAGGTGCTTGTATATTAATTTCCATTTTCATCGATTCCAAAATCATTAATGTATCTCCTTCAACGACGTTATCCCCAGCTTTTACTAAAAGCTTCCAGACACTTGCCATTACCTGACTTTCAACAACTGTGCTTGAGGCAGGCCAATCGATTTGATTAGTTTCATCATTTGAATTTTTATTCTGAACACTTTCAAAATTAAACTGACCGCTGCTATGCCATAGCGCTAGTTCTTTTTCAAAAGCTGCTTCACGAGTATGAGTAAAACGATTAATAGTCTCGGCTTCTTCAACTAAAAAATCACTGTATTCAGCTAATGAGAATTCACTTTTTTCAATTTTCAAGGGATAACGACCTTGCGGAAAATTCTTACGAATGTCTTTGAGCTCATCACTACTAACTTCATAAAAACGAATTTGATCAAAGAAACGAAGCAACCAAGGCTTAGAGAATTCCTGTGTTTCTTTATAACGATTCCACATTTGCAAGGTACGGCCAACAAACTGATAGCCACCTGGACCTTCCATACCATATACACACATATAAGAACCCCCGATTCCTACCGAATTTTCTGCCGTCCAGGTTCTGGCTGGGTTGTATTTAGTCGTGACTAAACGATGGCGTGGATCTAACGGAGTCGCTACTGGTGCTCCTAAATAAACATCACCCAAACCCATCACTAAATAGCTTGCGGAAAAGACGATTTTTTTGACTTCTTCAATGCTTGCCAAGCCATTAATACGACGGATGAATTCGAGATTGCTCGGACACCAAGGAGCATCTTTGCGAACGGATTGCGTGTATCTATCAATAGCAAGTTTACAAGCTTCATCATCCCAAGAGAGTGGAATATTAACGATTCTGGAAGGGACGGTTAATTCATTCAGGGTTTTTGATAGCTCTTCCTCAGCTGATTTTAGATGCTCTATAAGTGTGGTAGCACTTAATTCCTGACTGTCGTAATGTAACTGCAATGAGCGAATACCCGGAGTCAATTCTTGCATACCAACGAGTCGATTTTTTTGTAACCATTGCATTAATGCATGCACACGAAAACGTAGTCTTATATCTAAAACTTGTTCTCCATATTCAACCAATAAAAAATGATCACCAGCCAACCGATAAGTAACTTCATCACCATATTTATCAGAGGATAAATTATCTTTGATGGCATTTACTGGTTCTACGCTCTCGCATCCATCTGCTAAAGATTTCAGAGATTCAATACTTTTTTGTTGTTGCTTCTCAGCTTCAACTGCGCTTTCTAAAGTAACACTGCGAAAACGGACTTTATCACCTGCGCGTAATTGTCCTAATTTCCATAAGTCTGCGTGGATCACTGTAGCAGGACAAACAAAACCTCCCAAAGAAGGTCCATCCGGGCCCAAGATAACCGGCATATCTCCTGTAAAATCAACGGCACCAAAAGCATAAGCATTATCATGAATGTTCGATGGATGCATGCCTGCCTCTCCACCATCAGCTCTGGCCCAGGTAGGTTTTGGCCCAATTAGTCTGACGCCAGTACGGCTTGAGTTATAGTGAATCTCCCAGTCGGTTTCAAAAAAGGTTGTTATATCTTCATCGGTAAAAAAGTCAGGCGCGCCATGTGGTCCGTAAATTACATTTAAGGTCCATTCATTGCAAAATGATGACTGAATGCACTCTGCTTTAGTCGTTTGAACCACTTCTGCAAACGTATCAGACACGCTTAACACATCGCCTGCTTGTAATGCACGCCCGTTATGTCCACCAAATTGGCCCAAGGTAAATGTACTTCTAGAGCCCAAATATGAAGGACACTGTATTCCGCCACGTATTGCCAAATATGCCCTGGCACCACAATCTTTAATTTGTCCAAGTTTGAGTTGCTGACCTGCATTAACATTAGTGACTTGATACATGGGAATATTTTTATCGTCTAACTGGGCATCAATAACAGCGCCTGTTAAGACAATTTGAGTCGCATAGCTAAACACCAAACTGGGGCCTTGCAGTGTGATTTCCAAAGCAGCACTATCAGCTGAATTTTCAAGTAAACGATTCGCCAATCTAAATGAATAATTATCGAACGGACCAGAAGGCGGAACGCCTACATCCCAATAACCCGTTCTGGCAGGATAATCCTGGATGGTCGTTTGAGTTCCACCACTTAACACATCAATACGTTGAGGGTTATACTCAAATTCATCTAAATAACGCGTCGTTACTTTACCTTCATGTAAAGTCGAATCTCCACTAAGTGCATGCAGATAGTCGAGGTTTGTCTGGGTTCCATATAATCGCGTTTGTGACAGGTGATTTTGTAAACTTTGCAGGGCTTTTTCCCGACTTTCAGCATGTACAATTAACTTCGCCAGCATAGGGTCGAAATACGTTGGAATTTGAGTGCCACTTTCTACCCAATAATCAATTCTTAAGCCTTTATCTTGAGGGAAGTAAACTTCATTAAGTAAACCGGGACTGGGCTGAAAATTTCGATACGGGTCTTCCGCATAGATACGCGCCTGAATAGCATGACCATTTGCTTTTATGGTACTTTTAATTTGTTTAAGATTCAGCGCAATGGTTGAGGTTTCACTTTTACTGCTTTGAAGATCAGAATCATTATGATCTGAAAATGCTTGTTTAAGCATCCATTCAACCAAATCAATACCATACACTTCTTCTGTTACACCATGCTCAACTTGTAGGCGGGTATTCACTTCAAGAAAATAAAACGCATCAGTATCCGCATCAAAAATGTATTCAACCGTACCAGCATTTCGATAGTTTACGCTGGCTAATAACCTTTCAGAAGTATCATAAAGTTGCTGACGAACCTGATCTGTCAATCCCGGTGCGGGACATTCTTCAATCACTTTTTGGTTACGGCGCTGCGCGGAGCAATCACGTTCACCTATGGCAATAGCTGTTCCTTTTCCATCACCAAACATCTGAACTTCTATATGTCGTGCACGCTGAATAAACTTTTCAAGAAAAACACCATCATTTGAAAAATTATTTTTGCCAAGTCTTTTAACGCTGTCAAATGCATCCAATAATTGAGTTTCATCATGACACAGCTGCATACCAATACCACCACCACCCGCTGTACTTTTAAGCATTACAGGATAGCCAATATTTTTAGCGTGCTCAGAAGCTTGCTGCTTATCAAAAAGCAAGCCAGACCCGGTTAATAATGGTGTGGATGAAGCTTCTGCCAATTCACGTGCTTTGTGCTTTAGACCAAATGCCATCATGTGTTCGGTAGTTGGGCCGATAAAACTGATACCCGCCTTTTCACATTCTCTTACAAACTCTGCATTCTCACTTAAAAAACCATAACCCGGGTGAATTGCTTCAGCACCAGACTTCTTTGCGATATCAAGGAGCTTCTGTTTATTTAAATAAGTATCAGTAGCTCCGCCATCCCCTAATGAATATGCTTCATCTGCATTACGCACGTGTAAACTATCCTTGTCGCACTCTGCATAAACCACTACCGATTCCACTTCAAGTTTTTTCAAGGTACGTAAGATACGGGTTGCAATAGCACCTCTATTGGCTATCAGAACTTTATTAAACATGTTATTTCCGTAAACGGGTCGTCCCGTTGGCTTTTACGACAATGGTCGTCCACTGAAGTCGTTAATCATTTATCCCAAATCAGAATTTCTATAGGCGTGGGATTGTAACCATTACATGGGTTATTCAATTGAGGACAATTGGATATCAAAACCACAACATCCATTCTAGCTATCATTTCAACATATTTACCCGGAGCTGAAATACCATCCTCAAAACTTAGACCTCCGGACTCAGTTACCGGGACGTTCATGAAAAAATTAATATTGTGAGAGATATCGCGCTTACTAATATCGAACTCGGGGTGCTCTGCTATAGCAAGCATCCAACTATCACGACAAGAATGCATGCAGCGTTTTTCTAAATCATAGCGAACGGTATTACTTTCACTAGCACAAGCCCCACCGATGGTATCGTGACGCCCACAGGTATCTGCAGTAATTTCGAGCATTATATTGTTTTCGTTAGAACGCAGCTGGCTACCCGTTGTAAGATAAAGATTTGATTGCTCTCTAATCGTATCTACTGCGCTGTAACGTTCGCTAGAATCGTTAGCATTAAAAAACAGAGTATCTGCTGCCTGATTCCCCTCCAGATCTAATATACGAAGAGTTTCACCCTTGTGTACCAAATGTATAAAGTAATCACCAGCACCTACAATGGTACTTTGCTTTGCTGAAGCTGGATTTTTTTCACTGATCGTTAACATCTATGTTTCTCCCATACCAAAGTGATACAGCTCATTATTAGCAAAACCTCTTAGATTCTCTGGTCGAAAATTACGGCAATAATCATCTTCCTTAACTGCATCAGCAATCCCTAAAGAAATCTCTATTTCATTATTTGGATATGAGTCAGCCTCAAGAAGCGGATGAGGACAAGTGTGTAACATCACCAAAGTATCCATTTCAAAACGTAACGTAATAGAAGACATAGGCTTACTATTATTTGGCTCTAGGGCTAAAGTCCCCTTTTCATTAGCCACAACTTTACTGAACCAATTAACATTGGCAGACATATCAGACCGGTTTAAACCAAATTTTGCCAGCTCAACCAAAAATGCGTCATTACCATTTTGATGCCAATCATTTTTGTCTTTTTGATAATCACGCTTTTGCCATTTTTCGGACACCATTTCCGCATTTGAATTTCCGCAAACTGTTTCGTGCCAACCAATTCCGTCATCAATAATAGAGCAGAAAATTCGACCCATATCAGAGTAAAGGCAGTTACCTTTTGTAAGCTTAAATGTGTATTGGCACTTCAGCGTATCTGGTGCGTTATAGCGCTCCAATAAATTCTCAGGGTTATAAAAAAGCATTCCAACATTAGCATTACCCTTAATATCAGTGAGTTTCATGGTGGTGCCACGTTTCACTTTTAGAGACCAATGTGATCCAGCAGGGATTTGGGTTTTATATTGTTTCATTATTTCTTACCTTGTTTCTTTTGCACTAGCGTGTTTGTTCTCAACTGTATGCGGTCTTATCTGATCATCGATTTGCTCATAGGTTAATTTATCAACGCTCCCCACGGGCAAATCGTAGGTAATATTTGCACCATAAGCTTGGGGGTGCTGAGGATCATGCCTCGTCTTATCGAACACCCACAGCCGAGTACCTAAATAGAACCCTTCTTTAATATCATGAGTCACCATGAATACTGTTAGCTTGTAGCTTTTCCATAAATCCAAGACAAGTTGATGCATATCTGCACGGATCCCAGGATCAAGCGCCCCAAAAGGCTCGTCTAATAGAAGTATGCGAGGCTGTCCCAAAAGTGCTTGCGCAATTGCTAACCTTTGACGCATTCCCCCAGATAATTCATGAGGGTATTTATTGATCGATGCTGTTAAGCCAACTTTATCAATGAGCTCATTTGCCTGCTCTACAGCCAACTTACGCTGATGACCAAACAAACGTCCCGTTATGCCTTTAGATTTGAAAGCTTTAGCGGCGACGATGTTCTCTAGAACATTCATGTGAGGAAAGACTGAATAATGTTGAAATACAATTCCTCTGTCTTCATCAGGCTCACTTTTCACAGGCTTTCCATCAAGTAACAAGCTACCTTTTGTTGGCGCTTCAATGCCCAATAACATATTAAGAAAAGTACTTTTACCGCAACCTGATGCTCCCACTAATGTTATAAATTCGCCCTCTTCTACCTTAATATTAAGATTTTCTAGAACAACATTATCGCCATAGGATTTCCATAAATTCTTAGCTTCTAAGATGATGCACCTCCCTCATGATGCCAAGGGAAAATCTTTCGACTTAACCAAACTAAAGCAACATCGAATAAGAAAGCTAAAAGCGTTATCCAAGCGACATATGGTAAAATAACATCCATAGCCAAATAACGTCTAACCAGAAAGATTCGATAGCCCAAACCATCGGTAGAAGCCACTGCTTCAGCAGCAATTAAGAATAACCAAGCTGTACCCATTGCTAACCTTACTGAGGAAATTAGCCTAGGTAATAGCTGAGGCAGAATTACTCTCAGAATAATCTGGATCGTATTGCCGCCCAATGTTTGTGCTTTGATTATTTGTTCTCGCGGTATTTCTTGTGCATAGCCCTGAATATCTCTAGCGATTAAAGGCGTAATACCAACCATGATTAAAACAACTTTGGATAATTCACCTAGGCCAAATACAATAAAAAGAATGGGTAGCAAAGCTAAAGGTGGAACTAAGGAAATCACGGTCAGAAATGGCGAGAATCCAGCTCCCATAACAGGTAATGCACCTATCACAATTCCAATAACTAAACCTAAGATTGCCGCTAGAAAAACACCAAGAGATAATCTTATAAGGCTGCTAGTAGTATCTACCCAGAAAAGGTATTCCCCACTACGCTTGCTAGGCTCGAATGCCATACGTTGAATCGCATTACCCATCTGCTCAAAACTTGGTAGTAGTTTATCGTTAGGGTTCTCAAGCAAACGTGCATCTGAACCAATTGAGTAGATGATCAACACTACAACAAAAGGAAGCAATCCCAACAACAGCCTCCAAGAAGGCTGGGGTTGGAAATTGATTAATTTTTTCATTATGAATAAGCCAGTAAGACTTAAAGTTTAGCGTCTTCAGCCATTTGCATGTATTCAGATGTAAAACGAAGCTTCACATTGCTTTTATCACCAAAGGTGCCTTTTGGAGTTTCTATACCGATGAATTCAGCATTGGGGGCTCCATCGCCTAACAAACCGTGAGTGAATGAAAATTCAGAAACTTTCTTCATCGTACTCAAAAGAGCTTCACTGTTTGCAAATTTTATAGCATCAGCTGGCTTATAGAACATCTCAGTACTGGCTAGTTGTGCTTCGTAACCTTTTAAGTCTGTACCAGAAGCTTTACCCAACCAAGTACGTACTTCTTCACCAGATTTATCTTTAGCGCTCATTAAACCCATAATTTCATACCAAGCACCGACCAGTGCTTTACCTAAATTAGGATTTTTCTTAAGTGTCTCGGTATTTACGACTAATAAATCGATAATCTCACCAGGGATTTTTGAAGAATCAAATACTTTAGTGCTATCTGGCATAGCTTCAATTTCACTCAACAATGGATTCCAGGTAGAAACTGCTTTCACACTATCGGTTCCATAGACTGCAACCATATCTGCATCTGAAGTATTTACTACTTTGATATCAGATTCTTTCAAACCTACAGAGTCTAATCCTCGTGCCAGCAGATAATGTGAAACACTTAGCTCAACCAAGTTAACACTTTCACCTTTAATTTCTTCGAGTGACTTTTTGCCTTTTAGCACGACACCATCATTACCATTCGAGAAATCTCCAATAATTAAAGCTGTGCTATCAACACCACCTGCAGCAGGAATAGTTAATGCATCCATGTTTGTCATGGCAGTCGCATCAAAAGAACCAGCGGTGTATTGATTAATTGATTCTACGTAGTCGTTAATTTGAACGACCTCTATATCAATACCGTATTTATCCCCCCATTTTTTCACAATTTCTTTTTCACTGGCATAGCCCCAAGGCATCCAGCCAACATAGATTGACCATGCTACTTTATAAGAATCACGAGCATAACTCGCTGAAGAAAATGCAATTAGAAATATAAGAAGAGCGAAACGTTTCATAGTAAAACCTCTAAGACCTAGTTAAATGGATGCAAGGACACTTTTGACAAATATGTCAAACTAGTCTCCCGGGCTTTTATCCCTCCGTGTAACCTTTGGTCTCAAAGGTCGAAAGCTCTTGGACCAGACATTGTGTTTACAATCGGAACCCTAGCTTTCTATTTGATAAATGTAGTTTGTCTTGAATCATCAAGAGTGCTTACGAAGAATACAAATGCAATTAATGTACCAATTAATTAGGAATTGAATAAATCCAAGAAACACAAAGAGCTTAAACAAATATCATTAATTTAAAATATCTAATTTTAACAAGGAGTTAGAAACTTTTAGTATGAATGACTTTCTTGATTCAAAAATCATTAGAATTGATAAGAACAAAAAATCGTTGCTGATTTTTTATAATAATTCCACCATTCTCGTACGATTATATTGGTGCGTATAATGATAAAAAAGCACTATTTAGGTGCGTAACCAGGATATTTTGCTATTCTATTAACACTATTACTCGTGCGTGGTTATCCTTATATGCAGAGAAAAGAAAAGCCCTCCCCCTACTTTGAATGACATTACGGTTTTGTGATTTAAAAACGTAAATGGAATTTAGCAGAACTAGGGATTTTTCCATTATTTCACTTCCTTCTCTTCACCCATCTGCCTATACAATTTAAATGCCATATAAGCCATCAGTAGTGTTCCTAGAATTAGCATTACCCAGAATATAATCAGTTTCCAGTTGGTATCTGGAGAGAAGACTTTTCCACTGTTTTCTATTTCGCCAAGTTTGACATTATCCACCATAGAGCCTGAATCCCGGATGGTTGTTATCAAGTTATTCAGGTCGTTTTGCTGCGAGGGTTTTATGTTTGGATTACTGAAGGCAATTTTAAACGGCTCTTTTCCCTGTGCTAAAAATAGCAGTTTTCTTGGTGACCATGCCGCTTTGATTTCAGGGAGTTGTTCATCGGTAAACTGCCCTTCTGAATCTAGTGTTACCTTCCAGTAACGGTTTTTATTAGGGTTAATTGAAAAGGCACTGCTTTGTAATTGAGTATCCCCAATATTTAAGCGATATTGGCTGATGTTATGCGAAAATCGCCACTCATCATTGTCATGATTTCGTGAATACAATTTACCCTTGTAGAGTAATCCGTCTTGAGGTGCGACAAATTCCATTTGCGTGATAGCAGCAACTACATCGCTTTCAAAAAGCCAATTTCCGTCTTTGTCATAACGTGGTTTTCCAAGGCTTTTCCATTGGGCTTGTTGCTTGCCAGTGCTGTTGTAAATGCCTTCAATTTTTTGAATATGAGCTTGAGAATTTGGATTCAACCAGGTGAGTCGCAGGTATTTTTGTGATGTACAGGAAAAGCCAATCTGGTCCTGTATCAGCTTAGAGCCTGCGTAATTGAGTTTAGATACCGTCTGCTTTCGGCTTAGGGTCGACCAGTTCTGCAAGTTATTACTACTCTCTAGTTTTAGCGGTAGCACCATGCTCGGCTTTTCTTGTACCCAATCGAGTTTTAGCCCGCACATATTCAATTTATGCGCTGCAGACTTGTTTTCAGGGTTTTCTATAATGTACTGGTATTCTTTATCGTCCTGATGATTATCAGGGTCACCCCCCCACTTTTGGGCGATTTTTATACTCTGTTGTCCATTTTGTTGAGTGGTGTTTTTATTCTGCTCGATGATTACTTTTATATTGCCAGTATCCGCCGCTTGCTCTTTGGTAAAAGGATAAAACACCAAAGGCTTTTGTTGTTGCGAATTAACCCTTTCAATCCGGCTCAGCTGATAGGGAACCAGTTGACCATCTGCGCTGAAAACACGAATATCACCATAATCTTTTCGTTGCATTTTTTCATAGACTATCAGCGGTAAATCAACCTCTCTTAATGAGGTTGTGGCATTGGTTAATTCTGCCGAATGCGCAAAGTCTTCGAGGGTAAATGGCGCTGCGTTTAGCGATAAATGCAGTACCGCCGTTATTGCACATACTCCGTATACCTTAAGTAATTGATGCTTTGCTTTCATCCTCATTTTTGATCCTCAATCGCACTTTCTTCACTGGTTTTCTCTTCGCTAGTTTTCTCTTCGCTGACACTGTCTTCGTTTAGTTCTTGTACTTGCTTACCAGTTCCATTTTTATCGGGCAATGGCGCAAAATAGCCAATGCTGGTTAGCAATACACCCACTACGAGGAATGAGACTACTCTACCTAAGCTGCCTAATGCAGCCAGATCAATCACAAACAATTTCAATACCACCAGTCCCAGTATCACCGCACCTGCAACCCACAATGGGCGAATCTGTTTTTTGCTTGAATACAAGGTGAGTATGACACCCGACAAAGCCCATAAAATAGAAACAGCGGTTTGTACCCAGTTTGAATAGAATAGGACATCAGGATCGTATGCAATGCCGAACCAGTGATGTGCCACTCTAAATAAAGTGAAGTTGAGCCATAAGAATACTAATGAGGCAAAACCAATCATTAGCGCACGCTGATTGAATAACGTTCTGTCAGGATTGTGATTGCCAATCGATGCAGTGTCACCGATGTCGCTGGCAACGTTCCCTATGCCACTAGCACGCCACCATTTGAACAAGCTGATGAAAACGATCACCACCATGATATCCGTAGGGTTCAATAATGGAATCCACGGCAATGGTTCTGATTGCCCTTTCGATACCAGTGCCATCAATGACCACAGCGCTAAATAGGCAGCGAACGCAAAACCAGTCTGCTGTCGATAAGTGAGTTGGTGCGTACTGAATGGCCAAAACTTTGCTTTGATAATCATCCAGAGCGCCAGTGTTGCTGGTATCACATACCAGATATTCAACCAGGCTGAAGAACTGGACAAGTGTTTATTCAACCACCATGTGCCTTCAAGCGTAATTAATGTCACCAGTAGAATCAGTAATAAACTGTGGAATATCGGTTGTATTTTCTGGAACACAGCGTGCTTTTGTAGCTGATATAAATGGAAATAGAATGCTGCAAAGACAATCGGCCATGCTATCCAACCATTCCATTGTGACGGATGGTAAGTGCTTTGAGAACCGGTTGCCCCGACCTGAGAAAGCCCAAGCAGTATCACTAATACAAATAAACCACTGGCTACATACCAGGCGTGTTTCCATTCTGGTTTTAATCGAGTCGCGGCAAGGGTGAAACCGATACTCACAATCGCGCTTAGAATGAGTAAATTACTCGCCATCCATTTCAGGTCGTAATAAGTGAAGAGCTGGAAACTAATGCCGCCGAACAACCAGATCAAACCCCAGCCTAGTGCGAAGGGGCTGATACCTTTTTCCCACACTCTGCGACCTTCGAATTCTTTAAAGAGTAATCTGGCTGAAATTATGCCCGCAACAGCCATCATCATACTGCTGATAAAGTGACCATTAACAAAAGGTTTTAAGTCGGCGATATGGCTGAATCGAGCGAGGAAAATGGCACCTGCACCCACCTGTAAGATTAAACCGAAAGCTCTTACAGAAATACGATCTTGGCGAGAACCTAACCAGAGTAATCCAGCACCTTCTAATGCCCAGGCTGCCGCTGTTTGCGTTGGAGCTAAAGCAAATGGAATCGCCATGGAAGCGAAGATCGCACCTAATGCGAGGAAAGCTTCGGATAACAGTTTTAAGCCATCACCTTTGCGCTTCCATACAAACCATGAAAGTACGATATAGAATAAACCCATCGCAAATGATGAAATCGACACGCCGTATTCAAAGTCTTTAACTAGAGAATACTGAAGCGCTGATGCAGCTAGCGGCACGCCGAATAATAAGGTCCCATCAACATAACCACGTAGCTTTGGTGGCTGACGTAATGCAAATAAAACAGCAATTAATACGTAGAATAGGAAGAAAATAATCAGGAACGGTTCGGTGGTTGCGAACTTGCTATCGTCATATCGCAATACACCCCAAACGGTGCCGATGATAAAGGTGAACGCGAAACCTAATAGATTCAGTGGGCGCCATGCTTTAAACCACGCTATCGCCACAATCGCGATATTGAGAACAGCATAGTAACTGAATAAATACACATGATTATTTGACCCGCTTGAGGCTAAAACCGGGGCGAGAAAACCACCACTAAAGCCCAAAACAGCGAGTGATTTTGAGTCTTGCAATACGGCTAATGCCGCACTTAACATGCTGACGACAAACAATAAGCCGAAGGCTAATGTTGGCTCAATGAGCTTGAACATACTAAAGGCAGCGAAGATATCCAGATATAAGATACCAATACCTGCACCTTGCAACAATAAGGCGTAGGTTTCATTTTTGTAACGTAATCGCCACCCTAGACCGAGTAAGAACATCGCCCCAACGACGACGCCAATCAAACGGTATTCGATCGGGAAAAAGCCTCGATCAGACACGTATTTGAGTAGGAAGGAAACACCAAAGAATAGAATAATGATACCAATGCGAACGAATAGGTTTCCACCCATAAAGTATTCTTTAATTTTATCCCCGACTTTTTCCAGAATATTGTCTTCGCGCGAAGTATTCGTTGATTCAATAGCGTCAGGCGCTTCTGTAACAGGAGGGACGTAAGGCGTTGAAGCGACCTGGTCAATAGACACTGGAACTGCTTGTTGATTTATTGTATTTGCATGAAGACCTGTTTCAAGGTTTGCTTCATCAGCAGGTGCAACGTTATTAGCTGCTTGCGAAATCGTATCGAGATATTCTTGCTGTTGATCATCACCACTTTCGCTAAATGTATTAGTCTGCGAAGATGGCTGACTGATGCTTTGTTCGTCTTCCACTTCCGATTTGTTAGCATTGGAAAACTTTGCTACAGCTTGATTTGCTCGAGCCTCAGCCTGTCTTTGTTCCCAGTCTTTAGCGAGCGCATCGCGCAAGGACTCTAATTCCTTAGATAAGCCTAATACCTGACCCAGCAAAAAACCGACGATGGTTGCAAGCCCAATAAATGCTAATTGCCACTCTCTGCTTCCCAATGAGAAAGATAACAACACAGAAACAACCAGAAATATTCCAGCGAAAAGAAACTTCATGAAAACTACCCATTTGTATTTTTTTGTATAATACTTTTTATAATCAACCCAAGACAGCAATGCCGAAATAGTATCAAAATACTATCCCTTAAGTTCCATCAGAACATCCCATTTCCTAAAAATCTGCAAATCAGAAAATTTAGCGATACTGTCTGCGGTGAATTGTATCAGGCTTAAGCTGTTGTGACGCTTAACTAATCACAACCCACCCCCCTACTTTCAGCACTTATTTTGGTAGATGAAGCGCTATCCTGCTATAACAAACTATCGATCATGATCAGGGAGAAAAAATGGCACGATTAATTCTAGTCTGTGGTCCTACAGGCGTTGGTAAAACCACTTATTCCGTAGCACTTGCTAAAGATGCTAAAGCTATCAGATTCTCCATAGACCCATGGATGCAAACGCTATTCGCAGACGATATGACAGAGTTGGATTATTCCTGGATGATTGAAAGAGTAAACCGCTGTTACGAGCAAATATGGAAAGTCAGTGAGCAAATTCTGGCGATAGATGGAAATGTTATTTTAGATCTAGGATTTACCACTAAGGCACAAAGAAATTTGTTTTCTCAACGAGCAGCTAAGTTAGGCATAGATGCCGAAGTGCATTATTTAGATGCGCCGACAGATATTCGGAGGAAACGTGTGGAGAAACGCAACGCGGAGAAAGACCCCGACGTGTATGCTTTTGAAGTCACTGAGATGATGTTTGATTTTATGGAACCACGATTTGAGATTCCTGATGAAGACGAACTTAAGAATGGATGTATTGTGGATAATACATAGCTGATTGTTTTAATTGCTAAGTCACCCCCCTACTTATGGGCACTTTTTTATATAACTTGAAAACAAGAACTAAACTTATAACAATCAATCATTATAAGCTTAGTCCTGTAATCACAAAATCACTACGATTTATAGCATCTTAAATCTAAAGTATACGGATATTCAGCTGTCATTTCTTCAGACAACTCACTGAAATCAGAACTACTCTTCTGATGTGTGACAAAGCTCTGCTTACCACCCAGTAATGGTGGAGCAACTACCGGAGCGCTCGCAGGTGTATGACCAAAGTCCCAGAAACGACTGACTCTACGTGATTCAGCTTCTACCGCATTAATCGGTGAGTTCTCAGGGTTTAATCCGCCAGGATGTGCCACATGGTAAGTACAACCACCTATTGAGCGATCATTCCAGGTGTCCACGACATCGATAACCAATGGCGCATGAATGCCAATCGTTGGATGTAATGCCGATGGTGGATTCCAGGCTCTATAGCGTATGCCCGCGACAGCTTCACCATGAGTGCCGGTACTTTTTAATGGTACACGATGGCCATTACATACAATGATGTATCGCGAGTCGGTAAAGCCACTGACGGTTATTTGAACACGCTCTACTGAAGAGTCAACATAACGAGCTGTTCCTTGACTACCGGATTCTTCACCCAACACATGCCACGGCTCAATCGCTCCATGTAACACGACTTGCTTATCATCTAACTGCAAGGTTCCATAACGAGGGAATCTAAATTCAATAAATGGCGCAAGCCATTCAAACTTAAACTCATAACCGGCATCATTAAGATCTCGGATAATTTCCTTCATGTCTGCAGCAACGTAGTGCCCAAGCATAAAGCGGTCATGTAGCTCTGTTCCCCAACGTACTAAGGTTTTCTTGTAAGGATTCTTCCAGAACCACGCAAGTAACGTTCTAATCAACAAGGCTTGCATCAAACTCATATGAGGATGTGGTGGCATTTCAAAACCACGGAACTCAAGAATACCCTGACGACCTGTCGCCGAATCTGGTGAAAATAGCTTATCGATACAAAACTCTGAGCGATGCGTATTACCCGTAATATCGGTCAATAAATGACGCAATAAACGATCCACTAACCATGGCTGATCAGTTTCACCGTTAGGCATTTGAGAGAATGCGATATCTAACTCATAGAGTTTTTCATCACGACCTTCATCGACACGCGGCGCCTGACTTGTCGGACCAATAAATAAACCCGAGAATAAGTAAGACAAAGCGGGATGATGCTGCCAATAAGTGACAAAACTCTGCAATAACTCAGGACGTCTTAAAAACGGACTATCCGTAGGTTGCGCAGCACCCAGTGTTACGTGGTTACCACCACCGGTTCCGGTGTGTCTGCCATCCTGCATGAATTTCTCTGTTCCCAAGCGACAAATACGCGCTTCTTCATAGAGAATTTCAGTGTGTTTAACCAGATCTGCCCAGTTGTTCGATGGGTGTATATTAACTTCGATAACGCCCGGATCAGGCGTAATCTGGAATGAAGTAACACGATGATCACGTGGTGGCGGGTAGCCTTCAATACGCACCGGTGTTTTCAACTTTTCCGCTGTCAGCTCTATGGCACTAATCAATTCGAGATAATGTTCCAGGTAACTTAATGGCGGCATAAACACATGCAAATAGCCATCTCTTGCTTCGATAGAAAGCGCGGTATGCGGAACATCAACAATAAACTTTTCGGTATTCTTCTTTTCTTTTTTACCTTTTTTCTTACTGCTGGTTTCTTTACCTGAGTCTTTTTCCAGCTTCATGTCGGCAGTTGGTTGCTGTCTCTTTTTCGATTTACGCTTCAACCAGCCAAAGTAGCTTTCAAGAATGCCTTTATTAGATTCATTTTCATCATCATCCGAATTTTCATAACGATCGACAACTTCACCATAATAATCATCTAGCTCGCCTAGCTCTTCCATAGTGTCGCGATCTGTCTGGATTTCGCGTTCATCTTCGGCTTGCCATGGTAATGAATCAAGCGGCAATCTAAGACCCATGGGTGAGTCTCCCGGTATTAATTGCAGTCGATCATTTCTAAACTGCCAAGGTGCACTGTGCCACTTAAGTTCATTGTAATCCCAGCTAATCGGAAGCACATATCCCACTTCACTGTCCAAACCTTGCATCAGCACTTTTGCAATTGCCTGACGTTCTAAGGAGTCTTTCAAACTCGCTTTTTGTGAGTCGAGATTTATCGGGATCGTACCCTCTTTCCAGAGGAAATATAATTGATCCTCAAACGCCGGAATAATGTATTTATCAGACAGCCCGAGATGTTTGGTTAAAATTCGCGAAAACTCTTTAGCATTTTCCGGCGTCTGCTTGTAATCCTCATAATCTTTGGCAATTAGATCAGGGTTTTTCCAGATCGCCTTGCCATCATTACGCCAGTAAGTACCTAGCGCCCAGCGTGGAATCTCTTCCCCTGGATACCATTTACCTTGACCATAATGTAGCAAACTGCCTGTAGAAAAACGATCCTTGAGGTTTAATAGTAATTGACCTGCCAGAATGCGTTTATGCTCTCCAAGTGCTTCGGTGTTCCATTGTGGTGCTTCCATATCATCGATAGAAACAAATGTTGGTTCTCCTCCCATGGTAAGACGTACATCTTCAGCGATGAGTACTTCATCAACCTTCTGACCCAGAGCGTTGATCGCTTGCCATTGTTTTTCTGTATAGGGCTTGGTTACTCGTGGATCTTCTCTTACACGTGTTACAACATTACTAAAATTAAAGTCGACAACTTCACATTCATCCATGCCACCTGTTACCGGTGCAGCACTTCCAGGATCAGCAGTACATGCCAGTGGAATGTGGCCTTCACTGGCGAATAAACCTGATGTTGGGTCAAGACCAATCCAGCCAGCACCTGGGATAAATACTTCACACCATGCATGCAAATCGGTGAAGTCTTCTTCTGGGCCTGACGGTCCATCTAAAGATTTCTCGTCTGAGGTTAATTGTACTAAGTAACCCGATACAAAACGGCTTGCTAGTCCAAGGTGGCGCAAAATTTGTACGAGTAACCATGCACTATCACGACAAGAACCGGTTGCTGTTTCGAGCGTTTCTTCGCAGGTCTGAACACCTGGCTCCATGCGTATGTTATAGCCAATCTCTTTTTCTAAGCGCTGATTCAACTGTACGAGGAAATCCTGTACGCGTACCTCTGATGTATCTACATCTTTCAGCCATTCTTTAAGTTTTTCACCATTTTGAGAAACTTGTAAATAGGGTGACAGCTCATTTTTTAATTCAGACTTATATTCAAAGGGGTAATTTTCAGCATACTCTTCAACAAAAAAGTCGAATGGGTTGATGACTGTCAATTCCGCGACCAAGTCTACTTCGAAAGAAAACTTGGTGGTCTTATTGGGAAAAACCAGTCGCGCCTCATAATTTCCAAAAGGGTCCTGCATCCAGTTGATATAATGATCTTCTGGCTCAATTCGCAAAGAATAAGATTTGATCGGGGTACGTGAATGTGGAGCTGGCCTTAAACGTATTACATGCGGGGAAAGATTGACCGCGCGATCATACGTGTACGACGTTTTATGGGTTAAAGCTACATCTATTGTCATATTTTATATTTTCCTGATTCAGGCTTGTGTTTGTTTTTGAGAAAGATCTTCATCGACTTGCATCGGCGACCCATCATTCTCTTCATCTGTTTTTTCTTCTTCTGGTTCTATAACTATTTCAGCTATTTTAGGGAACCATGTATGACATATCCCGTTATGAATTTGTATAATTCCTTTTTGAATATCGTCGAAATAACGATGCAAAAATTCTGGGGAGACATCCTTTGTTTCATCGAAACTATTCACCTGTTCTAACAGTAAATCCCATCCTTCAAAAACCTCATCATTGTCTGGTAATTGAGAGGCATATACTTCAATTTCTGTCAGACAAAACTTGATTGAACGCGGAAAATCATCTCTACATAAGAGAAAGTGAAGTACTTTTGTTGGATCAATCTTGGGACCATTCAGACTGCGGTACATCTGTATGCCATTTTGCGCTTTGAGGATTTCATGCCAGATCAGCATGTCAAATGTACCGACTTCTGAAGCATTGCGACGTAATAAAATACCCGCAGCAACATCCAACATTCTAGAGGTCATATCAGCTCGTTCGAGCATAATTCCAACCTGCAAAAAGTCGTAGGCCTGATTTCGACTCAAAGAGTTTTGTATCATGCCATTGAATTGTAAGCATTTTGAAATGATTTCCGATAAAAACTTATATCGATTCCTCCTATTCGTTGAATCATTTGCTGATTCTTTAACAAACAGATTTAAATCATTAAGCATTTCCCAGGCAGATATTGGAATGGCTTCTTTGGATGTTCGCGCATTCTCGCGCGCTGCCTTAATAGATGAACGAATGGAATTGGGATTTTCGACATCTGCCAACAGAAATGTAATCACATTCTTTTCAGTCGCTTCATCATAAAGTTTATTGAACTCATATTCCGCCGAAAGGATTTGTAATAAGGTATTCCAACTGAGTTTATGCGTTTTAGGAATATCCATCATTACTTGCGAGAAAGCTTTGAGCATTCTTGCGGTATCTTCCGTTCTTTCGATATAACGACCTAACCAGTAAACACGTTCTGCACTTCTAGATAACATATTTATTCATCCTCCTGTTCGACAATCCAGGTATCTTTACTACCACCACCTTGTGACGAATTCACAACAAGCGATCCCTCTACCATTGCAACGCGTGTTAGACCACCTTTCGTTACCCAACAATTTTCACCTTGTAATACAAATGGACGTAAATCCAGATGTCTCGGCGAAATGCCCTGATCGGTAATAACAGGTGCAGTTGATAAATCTAACATCGGTTGTGCCACGTAGTTTCTAGGGTTTTTAGTAATAAGATCACGGAATTCTTCAACTTCTTCTTTAGAAGCTTTTGGGCCTAAGAGGATGCCATATCCACCTGATTCATTAACCGGTTTAATGACCAGTTCATCCAGATGTTCATGTACATAGGCAAAATCATCTTCTTCATAACAGAGATAAGTGTCTACATTAGGGAGAATGGCATCTTCATCGAGGTAATACTTAATCATTTTTGGAACATAAGCGTAAACCGCTTTATCATCTGCAACACCACTACCGGGTGCATTTGCTATAGCGACATTGCCTTTTTTCCAGGCTCGCATAATTCCGGGCACACCCAGCATTGAACCTTTATTAAATACTTCAGGATCGATAAACACATCATCAACTCGACGATAAATAACATCAACACGCTCAGGACCGTTGATCGTACGCATATAGACGCAATCATCTTTATCAACGAACAAATCTGCACCTTCAACTAATTCTGCACCCATTCCTTGAGCCAGAAATGAATGCTCATAATAGGCAGAATTAAATATACCCGGGGTCAACACCACAATCACTGGGCAATCTTTATCACGCGGTGAAAGTGATGCCAGCATTTCATGCAATCGAATAGGATAATCAGAAATCGGAGATATACTTTGTGTATCAAAAACCTCGGGGAATATTCGCTTAGTAACTTCCCTGTTTTCTATCATGTAAGAAACACCTGAAGGTACACGTAGATTATCCTCAAGGACTCTCAAGATACCACCACCATCACGCACCAAATCGGTGCCTGAAATATTTGCCCATGCACCATGAGGGGGCGTTATTCCTTGGCATGCAGGAAGATAATTTGTTGAACCTTCAATAAGATGCCTAGGTACTAATTTGTCTTTTAGTATTTTTTGGTCATTGTAAACGTCATTTATAAACATATTGAGTGCTTGTATACGTTGTTTCAATCCTTTCTCGACCATACGCCATTCGGATGCAGGTATAGGCCTAGGGATAATATCAAATGGCCAATCCCGGTCGATATTGCTCCCTTCTGAATAGATGGTAAAAGATACTCCCATCTCCTTGATACAACGCTCTGAAGCTTGCTTTCGAGCCATCACTTCTTTGTTATCAAGAGATTTTAAATATTTATACAGTTCTTTTGCGACAGCGCGGGGTTGAGAGTTCGTTTCCATGACCTCATCAAAGAACACCCCGGAATTGTAATCATTCCATTCCATAAAATACCTTTTAATTGATTTTATTATTGCTCTAATTATTAACGTAGTTAGTAATAGAGAGTTATTCTTGACTGATTGAGATTGATAATAATCAAAGCGTTTTTCATTAGCCTCTTATATATTTATACTTTTATAGTTATACCTTGTTTCTTTATATATAGTGCAAAAGATATGCCATAGTTTATTTTAATTTAACATGAGTTTAATTAAAGGAACTTATCAAAAGAAATAGTCTAAATAGCAGTGTCAAAGTTATGTAACAGGCGTATACTGTGCGGTCGTGTAATTTCATTCGTTGAACTTTTTTTGACACTACAATTACACATATTCCAAGAATAACAATTCTAGTATTTCTCTGAACGTTCAAATTATTTTTCGTTCTAACAAGGTTAAAACACATTTAGTATGACTTATTGTATTGCCATTAAAACCAACAATCGTTTGGTTTTCGCTTCTGACTCCAGAACCAACGCTGGTCCTGATCACGTCTCCACTTATAGCAAAATGTTTAAATGGGGGGTTCCGGGTGAACGTCAATTTATACTCGTTAGTGCAGGAAATTTAGCAACCACTCAGGCTGTGGTTGAAACGATTGAACGAGATATGAAAGAGTCTGCGGCAGACAACCTTCTAAATTTTAAATATATCTCCTCAGCCGCTGACTATATTGGCAGAATAAGTCTAGAAGCGCAGAATAAAAATGCTAATCTGGGCATGAGAGCGGGATTCAATGCCGAGTCAACATTTATCCTTGGTGGCCAGATTGGCTCAGAGCCTGCAAATATTTATATGATCTACCCTCAAGGTAATCATATTACCTGCCCGGAAACCACACCGTTTCTGCAAATAGGTGAAATCAAATACGGTAAGCCGTTATTAGACAGAGTCATCACGGATAAAACCTCTGAGCGTGATGCCGTACGTGCAGCTATGGTATCAATGGATTCAACGATGCGAAGCAACTCTACAGTTGGACCACCCATTGAAATTGAAAGCTATCACATTAACTCTTTGCAACCGGGTAAATACAAAATTTTTGAGGCAACTGACCCTTATCTGCAACTATTGAGCTCAAGCTGGGCTGAAAAGTTACTGGAGGCATTTTTAAAACTTCCCGAGTTGCCTGATTTTCCAGATGATGGACAAGCGGTAACTATGTCTAAAGCAAAGTTACAGTCTCAGATGCAATCACAGATGCAGACTCAGTCACAAGATCATCAGTCACAGAGTCAGAGTCAAACTCAGTTAGATTCTCAAACTCAACCGCAGACTGAATTAAAATAAAAGTCACCCCCCTACTTTAGAGTGATTTTTATACGACTACGCCTTCCCTGCGATTAAGCATTAAACAACAATGCTTTTGTCTCGCTTTCGCTTCGGCTCATTTTGCTGATAGAAATGACTAAAGGAACTTATGCAGAGCTAGGCGCTTTTTTGAGATATTGAATCAACGTTTTACACTGCGTTTTTTTCTAGCGTTTTTAACAGGCTTGGCCTTTGCAAAACCTGTTTTAGCTTTAGCTCGCGGTTTACCCTTACTCTGCTCATTAGATTTTGTTTTGATACGATGATGAAAATCATTGCCTTTGTTTTTATTGGCGTTATTAGCTTGGTTTCCACGCTTTTCTAATCGGGCATTAAATTCTGGAATCAGATGTTCTTTGGTATTTCCGATTAATTCAGTACGACCCATACGTTTCAATGCTGCACGTATCATTTGCCAATTATCTGGATCATGATAGCGTAAAAATGCTTTGTGCAAACGACGTGATTTAGCATCGCGTGCCGAATCAATATGCTCGGAAGCTTCACCCACTTTTTTCAATGGATTGATTTCACTGTGGTACATAGCCGAAGCAAGTGCCATTGGCGTAGGAATAAAGCCCTGCACCTGATCAGGCTTGAAGTTATTCTCTTTAAGCCATAGCGCTAGGTTAAGCATATCTTCATCCGTCGTACCGGGATGCGATGAGATAAAGTATGGAATTAAGTATTGTTCTTTACCCGCTTCTTTCGAATACTTTTCAAACAACTCTTTAAATTTGTAATAGCTACCAATCCCTGGCTTCATCATTTTAGAAAGAGTGCTTTTTTCAGTATGTTCTGGCGCTATCTTTAAACGTCCGCCTACATGATGAGTAACCAGTTCTTTGACGTATTCCGGGTCAGTCACAGCTAGATCATAACGCAAACCCGACGCGATAAAGATACGTTTTACACCTTCAATTTTACGCGCACGACGATATAACTTTGTCAGCGGCTTGTGGTCTGTATTCAGGTTTTCGCAAATTCCTGGGTAAACACAAGATAAGCGGCGACAAGACTCTTCAATCTTGTTGCTCTTACATGAAAGTCGATACATGTTTGCAGTTGGACCACCAAGGTCGGAGATATTCCCCGTAAATCCAGGTACGTTATCTCGAATTGCTTCGATTTCCTTAATCACCGAATCTTCCGAACGACTTTGGATAATACGCCCTTCATGCTCTGTAATTGAACAGAAAGTACAACCACCAAAACAGCCACGCATGATATTCACTGAAAAACGAATCATATCGTAAGCCGGAATTTTTAAATCCCCATAGCTCGGATGCGGTCTACGCGTATACGGAAATTCAAACAAACCGTCGAATTCTTCAGCACTCAAAGGCTGTGGAGGTGGATTTAACCAGACATCACGCTTGCCATGCATTTGCACTAATGAACGCGCATTACCCGGATTAGTTTCCAAGTGAAATACACGAGAAGCATGCGCATATAATATTTTACTATCTACCACTTGATTGTGAGACGGTAAACGTATCACGGTAGTAGTTCGATCTAGTTTTTTAGGTCGCTCATGAAAATGAATCACTTGAGCAGCCGCACTATTCAGCTTGGCCTCTGTTTCATCATCTATCGCTTGCTGGCTATTCTTATCGCAATCTGCTGTTTGTGTCGTATCAACGTATGGATTTGAATCAGGGTGTTCGATAGAACCGACTTCATCGAGGTCTGTAGAATCGATCACCGTCCAGCCTTCGGGTACTCCCTGACGCATAAAACCTGTGCCACGGATATCGGTAATTTCACCAATCTTTTCGCCTGCCGCTAAACGATGTGCGACCTCAACGATTGCTCTTTCCGCATTGCCGAAAAGCAACATATCCGCTTTTGAATCTGGCAAGATTGAACGTCTTACTTTTTCTGTCCAGTAATCGTACTGTGCGATTCGACGTAAGCTCGCTTCGATACCACCAATAATTACCGGCACACCTTTGTAAGCTTCTCGTGCACGCTGTGCATAAACAACGGTTGCACGATTTGGGCGTTTACCCGCTTTTGCGCCAGCAGTATAAGCATCATCAGAACGTGGCTTTCGATCCGCAGTGTAATGATTCACCATCGAATCCATATTTCCTGCGGCAATACCGTAGAAAAGATTCGGCTTTCCTAATTTGCAGAAATCATCAGCTGAACGCCAATCTGGTTGAGAAATTATCCCAACACGAAAGCCTTGAGATTCGAGCAATCGGCCGATAATAGCCATACCAAAGCTAGGGTGATCGACATAAGCATCACCTGTAACAATAATAATGTCGCAGGAATCCCATCCGAGATCATCCATCTCATCACGTGACATCGGCAATACAGGGGCCGCTCCGAACTTGTGAGGCCAGAACTTCCTGTACGAGAATAATTTAGGGGCTGTAATTTCCATAGTGTGTGCAATTATACGCTATCATCACAACTAGGTATAAACCTATTAACTCTGATTAATTTTGAGGCAGGGAAACCTGCGTAAACTTACAAAATATATTACAAATGAACATACCTGGTTTTCTAATTTCACTCCTGCTCACACTTTCTGTAAGCGCTGCTTATGGTGATTATGCGGTTGTTCCAAATGATGTCTACAATTCTTATACCCATTTCCTAAACAAGCGATCAGCGCTAAACATTACAGACTACTCTGGCTCACATACGAACAGAGATGTGGTTGAAACTATTATCTGGCAACAAGCACTTAAAAAAGGCGGGTATGACAAGACCATAAATATTGAAGCTTTAGATATTTCATATTCACGAGTCATCCTCGAAATAAAACACGGAACAATTGCTGCATTTGCCAACTCAGTATGGCTAGATGACATCGAAGATTATGAAAACTATAAAGATCTGTTTTATATTACTGAGCCAGTCATACCTGAGCATAAATTTTATGCAGGTTTTTATACCACGCCAGACCGTGTTAGCCAGATTAAAATCAAAGACAAAGAAGGTATCAGTAACTATAAGTTTAGTTGCAATCGACACTGGAAAAAAGACAACCAATTACTAGAACATCTTAATGCTGACTGTATGTTCTCGAATACCTGGGAAGCTATGGTAAATAAACTGAAAAATAAACATGCAGATATGGTTCTAGCCCCTTTTCAGGCTAGCAAGGATATGAGTTTGATCGCATTTGGAGAAATATTGGTGCCTCTCCCCAATGTGAAAACCAGTCTTCCCGGTAAACGGGTATTTATCATTTCTAAAAAATCAAGAAACGGCGAAGCATTGTTTAAGGCCTTAAACAAGGGCATTAAACTAATGAACAAAGAAGGTCTAATTGAAAAAGCCTACGAGCAATCTGGTTTTTATAATCATAAAACAAAAGAGTGGAAGCTAATCGACTAGTCTCACACTTTCTATAAGCACTAAGAAAATACACTGTATTCAAATTTTAAAAACAATCTGTCTATTCTGTTTTTAATCTTTACGACTATACTCCTCCGATGACTCGCTTCATCCCAATAATATTTGTACTGCTTTGGTCCACCGGTTTTATCGGCGCAAAGTTCGGCCTGCCTTACGCAGAACCCTTTACCATGTTGATGTGGCGTATGATTATTGTGGTTCCACTATTTTTCCTTGTGGTTCTCATTATGAAACGTCCAGGTATTAGTGGCAAAGATGCTGCAATACAAGGACTTGTTGGATTGCTGATTCACGGCTTTTATCTTGGCGGTGTGTTTGCCGCTATTTCTGTAGGAATGCCAACCGGACTCACCTCTTTATACGTTAGTTTAAACCCTATTCTTATTGCGATATTCTCCGGCATTTTTTTGCACACCATCATTACCAAGCGCGAATGGTTGAGTTTATTCCTGGGCTTCCTCGGAGTAGCTATCGTTATCTATGGTGCCTCAAAGTGGGAGGGTGTCATCAGCGCAAAGGGTATTGCCCTATTAACTGTGGCATTAATAAGTATCTGCGCCGGTACTTTAATACAGAAAAAATATGCACAAAATGTAGGATTAATTAGAGGTTCGATGTATCAATACGCCGCCTCCTTAATACTCTATCTCATTCTCTCTTTCACCATAGAAACGGGAGAAGTTGAGTGGAACCTGACTTTTATCGCAACACTGGCATGGCTAGTTATCGTACTTTCATTTGCCGCTGTTTTACTCTTGATGTATATGATCCAGAATGGCGAAGCTACCAAGGTTGCGAGTTATTTTTATTTAGTACCTCCCATTACCGTTTTACAAGGTTGGCTTTTCTTCGATGAACAGTTAAGTTGGTTGACCTTTGTGGGAGGAGGCCTCGTCGTTTTTGCGCTTATGATGGGCAGGCCTTTAAAAGCCAAAACAAACAAGTGAGTTATCTAAATTGTTAGAATACATTTTAATTATCGCAGCAGGTTTCCTCGGCGGAATGTTAAATGCCGTCGCAGGTGGAGGTAGTTTCATTACACTGCCTGCCCTAATATTTGTAGGCGTACCACCCGTCATGGCTAATGCAACAGGCACTGCCGCTCTGCTTCCCGGTTATATCGCTAGCGCATGGCGCTTTAGAAAAGATATTAAGTTTCCTGCCAACTTAAGCTTTAAAACGCTTTCTACCATTTCTATTCTCGGTGGCTCTCTGGGTGCCACGATCTTATTGTTTACCAGCGAACAGGTATTTTCGTCTTTAATACCCTGGCTGATTCTTATTGCCACGCTGTTATTTATTATTGGGCCGCGTTTACTACCAAAGAAACAAGAAACCGATAATGACACTCTAGCAAAACAAACTAACCATAACAAAAGCAAAGTAACTGCTTTTTTAGTGATGTTCTTCGTTTGCGCTTATGGCGGTTATTTTAATGGCGGGCTTGGCATAATCTTGCTCGCTGCATTAGCGCTCTTAGGGCAAACAAATCTTCTGGGCATGAATGGCATCAAGAATTACGTATCCGCGCTATTAACCGCTATCGCTGTCCTTGTGTATGCCTCTGGCGGCGTTATTGAATACAAATTTTTAGTCATTATGGGGTTAGCTGCTATTGTTGGTGGTTATGTGGGTGCTGCACTTGCCTATCGTATCCCTCAGAATATTATGCGAGGTTTTATTATTACCATTGGTTGGATTATGTCTGCGGTGTTTTTTTTAAGATAGGTATCTCATATCATAAATTAGCTTTTAATTAATTTAAAGTTTATCTCTGTGTAGCAAAAACCTGGGTCCAATACACGCCATATGTAGCTGTTGTACTCTCAGTGCAAGCTACAGCCATCTCCATATAAGAAGATTTCATGATATTTGCGCAATGTCCAGGACTGTCTAACCATCCATTAATAGTATCCTGCAAAGAACTTCTACCAGCAGAAATATTCTCCCCTACAGCTTGCCATACATATCCTGCATCACTAACACGATCTCCTAATGTACTTCCATTTGACCCTGTGTGACTAAAGAAATCGAACTCTGCCATATCATTAGAATGTGATTGAGCAGCCGTTGATAATAAATTACTCCAAACAATTGGATCTGAAGCTTCATAGAAAGTAGAACCACAGTTTCGCCCTTCTGCCCTAATTAAATTAATAGTGTTAATAGCAATTTCATTGATTTCAGAAGTTAAGTTACATTGCTGAATATCTGGTTGCTCAGTTATTATTTCTTCAGACTCCGCATAGTCGGACAAAGAACTCTCTGCTGCAGATACATTTGTTGATACGAAACTAGTTTCTAATTGTTCTTCAGTTGTCACGCTATTCGATTCAGTTGTAACACTACTAGAGTTGCAACCAAAGAAAGATAAAAGGACTATAGACAAAATTAAATGTTTTTTACTCATGCTGTTAAATACTTACTTAATTATAGATAGCCTTTAAACAATTAATTTTTGTGGTGGTTCACTTTAAATCCTTATTTTTATTTTTCTATCATTTTTGTTATTCTTTTTAAGAAAAAACTTATTATTATTCAAAGAGTTAAATTCCATTCTATTTTTGGACTTTTCCTATTGAATATTTTAGATCAAAACTAAATCACTACTAAAACTCCTAAAAGGCATCTCAATCATGCCTCCCGATCTCATCTAAAGCTCCTAAAACTACCTCTCATTAGTTCAGACAAGCTTATGATAAAAAAGTAATATCGAACATTTTGTATAATTAGATAGTTCAGCTTTATTATGAGAATAATATTTAGAAGTCAAATCAGAATAATGTGTCTCTTTAAATAAAGTGTCTTGTTCTGCTATCAATAACAGGAACAAAACATTCATTTCTCCAGTATATTTTCTGATTTGAACAAAGCACCCCAACGATGCCATTAGCACTTTAGCTTTTACTCGATACTCCCAAAAATTCTCAATCTTCTCGGATTAAAAGCCATTCGACAAATCAACACTAGAACCATTGAAGGATTGATTATCCTTACCGTATTTTTTTACAAAGAACAATTTAATGATTTGTATCCGTTTTGCCCCCTCATCTTTCGGGCACTTTTTCTAATGGATGAATAAACGAATGAATAAGTAAATTTATTTATCCTTTTATTAGCCCTAAGGTTCATTAAATTTAAAAAATAAAAACCCACTTCCTCGATTAAAAAACTTGACTATTTTTTTATATCAACTTGTCCACAAAACCTGTGGATAACTCTGTGCATATCCCTATGAATTGATCCTAAAAGCCTTACTCTATTTAGTTCCCTTACTAATTGATCAATTTTTAACCAGATCACTATTTTACTATTATATCAACATCTTAGAGATACATATTAATAGATTAAAATAGAAAAAGCGTGAATGTTACACTTTTATGACCGAATTAATGCTTGCTTTTTAAATTGTGCATAAAACGGAAATCGATGTTCATATTTTCAAAAAACGCTAAGTCATTGTTAAGCTTAGATTAAGGAAAATTAACAAAATAAAATCCAAAAAAAACTGCGAATATCAATAATTTTTTCAATTTATTTTACGAATAAAAGTCATAACTAGTTCCCCCCAAAAAAATCAGAAAGTAATGCTGCAATATCCACTTTTTTAAAAGTAATTATGATGCCCACTAGCGTATTTCATACAATGGATTAATAAAATTCCAGCCCTTAAGTTCACAAATCAATCTATGCTTTCCTTAACGAAAGTAATCAACGTTTCATTTACTGAGATAATTTGGGTTAAAGCAAATTACAAAAGGAGCATATATGGATAAGCACGAATTTTTAGAGGTTGAACACCCTATCATCCAGGCACCCATGGCAGGAGTTCAAGATAGTACACTCGCATTGGCTGTCTCAGCCGCTGGTGCTTTAGGCTCACTTCCCTGTGCAATGCTGAGTCATGAAGCATTAAAGAAGGAATTAGAAATCCTTAAATCCCAAACTAATAATCCGATTAATATCAACTTTTTCTGCCACACTCCACCGACACCTAATATAGATGCCGAAAATAATTGGCGCAAAGCACTTCAACCCTTCTTTAATGAATTTGGCATTGACCCTAATGACATTCCAGACGGCCCAAGTCGCGAACCATTTAGCCACAATATAGCTGATATTCTGGAAGACTTTAAACCCACGATAATTAGCTTCCATTTCGGCTTACCTGCAAAAGATCTTTTACAACGAGTAAATGGTTGGGGCACAAAAATCATTAGCTCTGCCACGACAATTGAAGAAGCATTATGGTTAGAAGCCAATGGGGCGGACGGTATTATCGCTCAAGGGCTAGAAGCAGGAGGACATAGAGGTATGTTCTTATCAAAAGATTTGAACACCCAAATGGGAACATTCGCATTGCTGCCTCAAATTGTTAGACGAGTAAATGTTCCCGTGATAGCAGCTGGAGGCATTGCAGATGAACACGGTGTTGCCTCTGCTTTAGAACTTGGTGCATCAGCGGTCCAAATTGGTACGGCATATCTACTTTGCAATGAAGCGAATGTTACTCCACTATATCGAACGGCTCTTAAAAGTGATACCGCACACCAAACAGCTATCACTAATGTATTTTCTGGCAGACCAGCTAGAGGAATAATTAACCGGGTAATTTCCGAACTAGGACCGATAAGCACTCAAACACCAGAGTTTCCATTAGCATTGACAGCTATTTCAGCTTTGAGAAGCAAAGCAGAAGCTGAAGGCTCATCAGATTTTTCCCCCTTATGGAGCGGCCAAAATACCAGCGGGTGTAAAGAAATCTCAGCCACAGAATTGACAAAGCAATTAGCTTTAGGCGTTAGAGGAATTTAAAAACAGGCTATAAGTAGGGGGGTGTATTTTTCTGTTCGTGATATTTAGGTGCACTGATTAAGTCTATACTAATAAGTGTCATTAACCTCTAAGCAATGAGATTCAAGATGCCTGATAACATTACTAACAATAAAAATGGAAGTGATAGCAATCACGAAAAAATAAATTATATTGAATTACCCGCCAAGGATATCGAAAAAGCCAAAGCTTTCTTCAGCCAAGTATTTGCCTGGACATTTGAGGATTTCGGTCCGGAATACACGGCGATACATAACGCGGGAATTGATGGCGGGTTTTACAAATCTGATCTAAGCGTATCAACTAAAAACGGAAGTGCATTAGTAGTGTTTTTCAGCAATGATTTAGAAAGCACTCAGCAAAAAATTGAAACCTCAAATGGCGAGATTACCGAAGCTATTTTCTCTTTTCCCGGCGGAAGACGTTTTCACTTTACTGACCCAAACGGTAATGAATACGCAGTTTGGTCAGACACATAATGATTAGTTAGTTCTGGAAGTAATAGTCGTATTTTCTCTGTAAGTTACTCGTAAACTTCCAGGCTTCGTTGTATGACAACCCACTATTCTCAGGAATCACAACTTTGATGTAAAGATTCTCTTTGTGCTTCTTTTTTAATGCTTCTAAGCCGCTGGCTAACTCTTTAGAAGATACTGTCTTATAACTACCACTCGGATCGGATTTAAATCGAATAATCGTTTTTCCGCCTCTCTTCTTATAAGTAACGCTGGCAATGTATTTACCTTTTGATGAACGCGCTGGACGTAGTAATTTCTGATACTTACTGTCCAGAGTATCGTACTCACCCTGCAAGCTTCTTAGTTGGCTGTTCCCTGCTTCTTGATCTTGTTTAAGTGAAGCGATTTGCTCTTCTTTTACTTTAAGCTGCTTTTGTGATTCTTCGATGCTTGCTGTTAGTTTAGCTAATTCTTTCGCTTTCTCGTCCAGTTGCTGTGTTAGCGTTTGCTCGACTGTTCCTTGTTTTTCTTTATCTGTTTGTGTTTTTTCAAGGCGATTTTGAAGAGCCACTAATTGCTGCTGTAGATTTTTAGAAGTAGCTCGTTCTTTCTCTAAAGCCTCATTGGTACTTTCCAGATTAGAGGCTAATGAATTATATTTATCATCAAGACTATTACGATTACTTTGTAAGGATTGCAGCATTGCCACGCTGGAAGAGGCTGAATCTTTAAGCTGCTTGATTTCAGCTAAGTTCGATTGTTTCGACTGCTCTAAAACTTTTAACGCTTTTTCACTTGTAAGCAATTTTTCATTCAATACTTTTTCTTGATTTAAAGCGACAGTGATTTTTTCTTTTTGAGTCGCAGTGACCTCAGTAAGCTTTAGATTTTCTTGTTTAGAATTAGATAAGTCTGCTTTCAAAGCGGTTATTGATGCAGTTTTTTCTTGAATCTGTGCAGTATTTTCTTGGATTAGTACTTCATTCTGAGCAAGGTTAGTTTTTAAACTGGCATTATCTTTTGAAAGAGCAAGTTTCTCACTTTTTACACCATCTAAATCTGTCTTTAACGTTGCGATTAACGACTCATTTTCTTTGTTAACATTTTCACTTGTTAATAGTTTTGTTTGTACTTCTTTTAAAGAAGTTTGTGTATTTTTTAGATTAGTTTGTGTGTCAGTCAGTGTACTTACAGTCGCTTCATTTTTAGCGGTTAATGCAGAAAGCTTTTCATTTAAAGCCGTTATTTCAGCAGTCTTCTCGCTTAACTGTTGTTTCGTAGTGGATAGTTGTTGGTTGGTGTTTAGCAAGCGCTTATCAGTATCTGTAAGCTTCTCATTAGTACTCAGTAAATTAGCTTTTTCAGTTTCGTATTTAGTATTTAGTGATTTTAGCTGCTCCTCAATCGAGGTGAGTA
This sequence comes from uncultured Cocleimonas sp., assembly GCF_947495625.1. Classification (GTDB taxonomy): domain Bacteria; phylum Pseudomonadota; class Gammaproteobacteria; order Thiotrichales; family Thiotrichaceae; genus Cocleimonas. The sequence continues at coordinate 18,846 of NZ_CANLZW010000013.1, read as the reverse complement.
AAGTAGATTTAGCCGTTAAATTCTGAGTGGTACTACTGAGCTTTTCTTTGGTATCTGCAAGACTGGCTTTTTCAACTTCATATTTCTGGTTTAGAGTTACCAACTGTTTTTCTAAATTAGAAAGTCTTGCTGCAAGTGTCTGATTTTTTTCTTGGCGATTTTCAGCCAAATCCGATGCAATATGTTGCGCATTAATACTGGTCTTTAATTCAGAAATTAGCGTCCAGTTATTGAGAATAACGGCGACTGTGACCAGTAGAAACACCATCACAATGACCATCATAATATCGGTAAATGAAGGCCAGAAACTCTCTTCATTTACATTATGATTTTCTAAATGGGTATTCGACCCTGGGTAACCGTAGTTCATCTAAGTCTCCCTATTTAAGGTCTGCGACTTTAATATCACTATCAGATTTTTGTGCCAACTCAATGGCAGGCTTATTTTGATCCGTAAGCTTTTCAGAATCATATTCAGGCTCAGACAAATGAAAACCTTTTCGAATCAGATCTTTAATATCATCAAGACTCGAGCTTTTTACTTGTCCATGTAATTCATTAACCGCTTGTTGTAAACGATCTCCTGCCAGAATAAATCTGTCTTCGACCATTAACAATTTTTCTGCGGCTTGATTTAGCGCATTGGTTAATTCTGCAACTTTGTGAATCATGCCCTCTTCCGTATGAGAAACACTTGGAATCAGATACATACTGGTCATATCTTCAATCTGAGTTAACAGCTGAATACGCGCATCGTTTAATCGAAGATAAAAATAAGCAAACACAAAGAAGCACACTATCGCTGTAATGGTAGAGCTAAGCGCTGATGACATTCCGCTGATAATAGCGCCCATTTCCTTAACACCTTCAGGAGAATTAAGTAAACCTGCCGCACCAATAAGTGCCATCGATAAAGAAACAACAGTACCGAATACACCGGCAAGAATTAACGTGCTGTGGACAAAGCGGATTAAGGTTAAACGGGAATTTTCATGTGCATTAGAACTCGATGCCAGTGCTTCTTGATTGATTGGAGAACCCTGCCTCGCTAACCAGCGAACTGCTTTATAACGGCTAACAGCCAAAGAATTTTGCTGTAGTCTTGCTGTTGGATCTTGAGCATTTTCTTTTAAATATTCGGTGAGTTGAAAAAGAACTCTTTGTTCATTGATATAGCGAAAAAGTACTAAAACTATTCTTAGCATACCAACAAAAAACAAGGCAAAAATAATGCCATTGATAATCATGCCGGTTTTACTGATCTCGCCCGACGCGTACATGCCTACAATAGTGTCTTTTTTATAGAGAATTAATAACGCAAAGGCGATTAAAAAAACAACAACTTGAATTAAAGTGCTCTTGGCACTGCTTTTACCAATATTCATTGTTTGCCCTTCCCCCGGGATCAAAGCATTTGACTGACGGCTATAATGACACGCTGTGACAATTTGCTCAAATATTAGTCATTACTATTTTAGGGAAATCACATAATTACAGTCAAACAAAAAAACAATTAATGCTTAACTTTCAATAAAATAAAGGCTTAAATCAAAGTCGCACTCAAATTGAATAAATATAAGTAAACGTAGAAAATTTATTAGTTAAGCCAGGGTAAAATTTCATCAGGATACTCAATCACGCCATTTGCCCCCCAATTAACAGGGGTTTGAGAGTCATCAATATAACCATAGCTAGCGATAAGTGTTTGCATATTTGCACGATTGCCCGCTTCAATATCACGCTCTGCATCACCAACATAGATACATTCAGTAGCTAGGCTCCCGCATTGACTGGCAGCTAAATAAAGGGGCGCAGGATCAGGTTTTCTTTCTGGAATCGAGTCACCTGAAATGATGCTACAAGCTCTTTGCGATAGTTTTAACTGTTCTAATAAGGGATTCGTTAAAAAAGCCGGTTTATTGGTCACAATGCCCCACCGAATGTAGTTTTCTTCCAGAAAAAGCAACACTTCATCCATACCTTCGAAAAGTTTTGTATCCAAACACAGGTTTCTCTCGTATAAATGCAGGAAACGGAGACGACGACGTTCGAATTCATCTGGATTTTGTTGTTCTCCAAAACCTAGAGTGACCATCGCAACCGATCCATGCGATACGAAATCTCTACAAAACGCAGTAGTTAGAGGTGCTTTATCCTCTTCTGCTAAAAGAAGGTTTAGGGCATTTGTCATGTCTGGAGCGGTATCCAATAGCGTACCATCTAAATCGAATAGCACACTGGATATTTTTGAACTGTTGTCTAATTTAGCCATCTAATTCACGAATCATCTTTAATTAAGTTTATTTTAAAATTGAATATGTATTGTTAACATATTTATATAACGAGGAAATTGTCTGTGATACGACTTTCATTAGCAAATAAAATATTTGGGACAGCATTAAAGAGTGTGCTGTTGGGAGCACTAATCATTGGTAGTAATGCATTTGCATTCACCGATATGAATGGTAAGCAAGATTCAATCAACAACCACATTGGAAAAAATAAGTGGACGATCTTAGAGATTTGGGAATCAACCTGTTCTGCATGTCGTAGTCATATGCCAGAAATGGTTGAATTTGATGGAAAGCTTAAAAATGCACGTATCATAGGCGTCACTCTGGATGGCGTAAGAGGCATTGAAGACGCTGAAGATTTTATCGCAGAATACGACATGAAATTCACCAATCTGGTAACTAACTACGTAGAAATGAATATCTGGATGGAGCAAAGCATTGGTGAATCACTTCAAGGTACACCAACCTTTATCTTATTTGATCCAGAAGGAAAACTAGTAGCAGCCCAACCAGGTATAGTTGCTATTTCTTCTTTAGAGAAGTTTATTACCCAGAATTCTGGACAGGAAACAGCTCAAGTTGTTGATACAACAAAATAACGAAACTCCTTTGAGTTGTAATTAAAAAGCCTTCAATATTGAAGGCTTTTTTGTGGGCTAGATTTAAGCATAACTTGCTCCATCAAGTACTTAGACATATAGTTACAGCAACTCAACGGAGTGCCTTTTATTGTAATAGCAATAGTTTGGCTGAGAGGTTATATGGAGTTTTCCTGACCGATCCGATGAACCTGAACCGGCTAGTACCGGCGTAGGGATGTGAGTTAAAACTGTTAGCGCAGTTTAAAACTTCTGCATCTCTCCGTTTTATTGGAGATTAATCATGCGTTTTTTTTACCTGTTTATTTTTATCTTTCAGTTCCCCTTATTAAGCAGTGCAATATCTGCAGAAAAACCCACATTAATAGTTTATACCTACGATTCTTTTACCAGTGATTGGGGGCCCGGACCAAAAGTTAAAACCGCCTTTGAAGAGGTTTGCGACTGCGAATTAAAATACGTCGCATTAGAAGACGGTGTTTCCCTACTGAGCCGATTGAAGCTCGAAGGCAGGCATACCAAAGCCGATATCGTCTTGGGTTTAGATACCAATTTAATGGCGAATGCAGAAGCAACTGGATACTTTGCTCCACACGAAATGGCGCTTGAAAATTCGACACTGCCTGAAAAATGGACAAATTCACATTTTATCCCTTACGACTTCGGCTACTTTGCTTTTGTTTATGACAAAGACAAGTTAAAGAATCCACCTACCAGTCTTAAAGCACTGATTGAAAACCCAGACTCACCGAAGATTTTGATTCAAGACCCAAGAACCAGCACCCCAGGGTTAGGCTTATTATTGTGGGTAAAAAAAGTCTATGGCGATAAAGCCGAAGAAGCATGGGAAAAACTAGCACCGCGTATTGTGACTGTCAGCAAGGGCTGGAGCGAAGCATACGGATTATTTTTAAAAGACGAAGCACCATTGGTTTTAAGCTACACCACCTCACCTGCATATCACATGATTGCTGAAGAAAAGAACAACTTTGCCGCCGCTAAATTTTCGGAAGGTCATTATCAGCAAATTGAAGTAGCAGGAATGATCGCTGCGAGTAAAAACAAGGAACTGGCAAAGAAGTTCCTGGGCTTTATTCAAGGCGAAACATTCCAGAAAATCATTCCAACAACGAACTGGATGTATCCCGCTGCACTGGCCAAATCTGAATTACCAGAAGCATTTAATACGCTGATTGATCCAGAACCAGCCCTTATTTTCTCAAGCGATGAGGTGAATAAAAACCGTAAAGCATGGGTAAGCGAATGGTTGAATGCTTTAGCTCAGTAAGTTATCCAGTTAGATAATCAATACAAACCATGAAAGCCGGAATCTTTGTTGCGCTGTTCGTCATTGCTTTTATCACGGTGCCTTTATTTAGTCTGTTTTTGGCTAGCGGCACACTTTCAGGAGAGCAAACAGCGAGCTTGAGTGAGATTTGGAACAGCAGCTATATTCGCCGAGTTTTATTTTTCAGCTTATGGCAAGCATTCCTCTCGACACTGTTAAGCATCACTTTGGCGATCATCGTATCCCGTGCTTTTGCACGTTATCCAAACTTCCCCTTTCGCTCTTTCTTTCTTAGCTTATTTGGATTGCCTTTAATTGTGCCAGCCGTGGTTGCCGTCATAGGTATCATTACAGTTTACGGTAAATCTGGCTGGTTACCCATAGGCTCAAACCTATACGGGCTTTTTGGCATTTTGCTGGCTCATGTATTTTTCAATTTACCGCTCGCTGTGCGTTTATTCGTACCCGTTTGGAATCAAATACCCGAGCAACATTGGCGCATTGCATCACAGTTAAAATTTAACAGCACTCAGCAATGGAAACATATCGAATGGCCCGCCTTACGCGAGAGTTTACCCAGTGTCGCACTTTTGATTTTTATGTTGTGCCTGACGAGTTTTGCCGTCGTGTTAACCCTCGGTGGTGGTCCTAAGAGCACAACCGTAGAAGTCGCCATTTACCAGTCTTTACGATTTGATTTTGATCCTGCACAGGCGGTTGTTTTAGCATTACTACAATTGGGATTATCTATACTGGTGGCTATAATTGCTTCTCGTTTCAACAAAATACCAGATGTAGAACCCGACCTAAATATCAAAAATGCCAAGCACCAATCCGAAACTGGCAAGTTAGATAAAATACTACAAATCACGTTTATCGTATTCGCAATATTGTTTGTAAGCACCCCTCTTCTCGCTATTTTTATCGATGCAGCAAGAGGCCCAATCATCAGCGTACTCAGTGAAAGAAATCTGTGGATGGCGACTGCATTCAGTTTAGTAATTGGTTTGAGTGCAGCAACTATTTCACTGATACTCTCCTGGTTTTTATTAAATGCCAGTGCTCGAGCAAGCTACCAAAACAAAAGTAACCTTTCACAATGGTTATTGCTTTCTGGATCTATTATTTTCGTGGTGCCACCATTAGTAATTGGCACAGGGCTTTTTATTCTTCTGGCTGACTTTATCAACGTCTTTGATTGGGCGATTTTGATCGTCATTCTTATTAATGGCTTACTCGGCATTCCCTTTATTATTCGCACGCTAGGGCCAGAAATCAGACAAAACACAATGAAATATCAACGACTTTGCGACAGCCTGAATTTAAAAGGCTGGCAGCGTTTCAAACATCTAGACTTTCCTCTTTTAAGAAAACCGCTGGGCTTATCTGCAGCACTTGTGACTGTTTTCACCATGGGGGATTTAGGTATTATCGCTTTATTTGGCAGCCCGGAAACAGCAACTTTACCGTTATTACTTTACCAACGTTTAGGTGCTTACCAAATACCACAAGCAGCGGTTACTGCAGCTTTCTTGCTGCTGATTAGTCTCATCACTTTCTGGCTTTTAGAGAAAATTATTGGCGGTAAAACGCAGAGGGATTTGTAATGCTAACCGTAGATAATCTTAGTTTCAGTTATTTAAATAACTCAAGTAGTTCGAGTGACTCAGATAAAGCAGAGATGTTATTCAATCTCGATGTTCAAGCAGGTGAAATATTAAGCATCATTGGACCTAGCGGTTCAGGCAAAACGACCCTACTTAATTTAATTGCGGGTTTTAACACACCAAATGCAGGAAAAATTCTTGTTGATAATGTAGATATCACCGCGCTAAAAATCCATCAGCGTCCAGTCACAACTGTTTTTCAAGACAATAACCTTTTCCCTCATCTCGATGTTTTTACTAACGTTGCTATTGGTATTCAACCCTCGTTAAAGCTCAATCAAGATGAGAAACAGCATATTAACCATGCCTTAGAAAGCGTTGGTTTAGCGGATCTACACAAACGTCGCCCGAAAGAACTATCTGGTGGTCAGCGCCAACGTGTAGCCCTAGCAAGAGCACTCGTTAGAAAACAGACCGTTTTACTGCTCGACGAACCCCTTGCTGCGCTCGGCCCAGCAATGAAAGATGAGATTATCGATCTATTAAAGACCATGGTTGCAGAACAAAATATGGTTGCACTACTTATAAGCCATCAACCCTCAGATGCTTTTCGTGCCTCAAAACGTACGGCCTTTATTAACCAAGGAAGAATACATCGCATCGGGAATACAGCGGAAGTGCTGGAGGATTCCTCAGACGATGTGATTAAACAATATCTTGGTGATACCAGATCTAACAATTCTATATAAAAAAGTGCCTATAAGTAGGGGGGTGTCTTTTATGAGCACCTTCATCATAAATCTTGCACTTCTATAAATGTCTACTATACTAACCGCCATCGCCTGGGGGTGGTTGTTGTATTTATTTTAATATGATTTATAAATTCAACGTAACCTGAGATTCCGTGAGGAAAACCCTAAGAACCTGATCTGGATAATACCAGCGTAGGGATAGGTAATGTCTTTCTCGATCTAGCTTTGTCATTTAAAGCTATGAATCTACCAAGCATGTCTCCTATCCCATTTTTATTTTTAGGAGTACAGCATGCCATTTCAAGTGCCATCACAAACCAAACTGCCCGCACGTTTTTCATTAGCATTAACGAGTGTATCCGCATCAATTCTAGTCCTTGCTCCATTGCTAACAAGCTTTAGCGCAAACGCCGCTGATGTTCTCGAAGAAGTGACCGTCACAGCGGATTTCCGCCCTACTACTTTAGAAGAAAGCACAGCGAGTATTTCGGTAGTAACTGAAGAAGAGATAAAGAAACGTGGCGCTCAGCATATTGAAGACACCTTGAATGCTGCACCTAATGTCAATATGGCAAGCGGCGCATCTCGATCTCGTTATTTCCAGATTCGTGGTATTGGTGAACGCAGCCAGTTTATTTCTCCGATCAACCCTTCTGTGGGTTTGTATATAGACGGTATGGACTTCAGCCGCAGTGGTGGTTCTGCAACGCTGTTTGATGTCGATCAGATAGAAGTAATTCGTGGCCCACAAGGCACTAAATACGGCGCAAATGCATTGGCTGGTATTATCAATATTCACTCTACCGAACCTACCAACGAACGCTCAGGAAAGATTGAAGCAACCTTAGGCAACTACGGTAAGCAAAGCCTAGGTATAGCAGCTGGTGGTCCGTTAATTAAAGACAAATTACTGGGGCGTTTCTCACTGCATACCAACCAATCAGATGGCTTCATGGAAAATGATTTCCTCGATCGTGATGACACAGCAGACCGTGATGAATTTACCGGACGCGGACACCTTAAATGGCTGGCAAATGACGACCTAACCGTCGACCTAAAAGTATTACATCTTGATATCGATAACGGCTATGACGCATTCACATTTGATAACAGCCGCACCACATTGAGTGATGAGCCAGGCAAAGACACGCAAAAAACGGATGCTATCTCTTTAAAAGCATTGCTGGATATCAATTCTTCAGTGGCTCTTGAAGCCAGCGCAAGCTACTCAGATTCAGATCTTGGTTACAGCTATGATGAAGACTGGGGATATGTTGGACAATTCTCTGAAGACCTTTATCCATATAGTTCTTTCGATGAATACCTACGTAACCGCAAAAATACCAGCCTTGAAGGACGCCTACTTTCTAATGAAGATGGACGAATATTCAATGATAAAACGGACTGGGTTGTGGGCTTATATCATGCCAAAAAAGAGGAAGGACTAACGCGCAAGTACACCTATTTAGAAAGCGACTTCCTAAGCCAGTATGACACTGAAAACACCGCGTTTTATGGTCAATTAGACACTGAAATCAACGACAAACTTAAGCTCATCACTGGTTTGCGTGTAGAAAAATGGAAAGCCGATTACACCGATTCTAACGACAACAAAATCAATGTCGATGAAACACTGCATGGCGGTAAACTCGGTCTGGAATATGAACTTAACGACAACCATTTGGCCAGCACCAGTATCTCTCGTGGTTACAAAGCGGGTGGCGTAAATACCGATGGCACATTGCCTGAGAACCTACTCGATTTTGATACAGAATACCTGTGGAATTTCGAAGTCGGGGTTAACTCATCTTACTTACACGATGCGCTAACCACTCGTATTACTGCCTTCTATGCCAAGCGTAAAGACCAGCAGGTAAGAAGCTCTATCGTTGAACTTCGTGAAGATGGTAGTACCGACTTTACCGACTATATCGGTAATGCAGCAAAAGGCAGCAACTACGGTATCGAAGCGGAACTTGACTGGAAAGTGAACGACAAATGGCGTTTAAAGACCTCACTAGGCCTGTTACAAGCCAAGTTTGATGAATACACAGACCCGCAAAGTACCGCCAATGGTTTGGATTTGGCAGGAAGAGATCAGGCGCACGCGCCTAACTATCAATACTCTCTGGGTGCTGAATACTCGATCACACCAAAATTAACCGCCGGGGTAACACTTGAAGGCAAAGACGGCTTCTACTTCTCTGATCGTCACAATGCCAGAGCAAAAGCTTACAGCCTGATAAACGCTAACTTGAGTTATAAAAAAGGTGATTGGACAGCAACCTTATGGGGTAGAAATCTAACCGATAAAGACTATGATGTGAGAGGTTTTGGTAGCTTTGGTAACAATCCAGGCAATGGTTACATTACTGAAACTTACACCCAAAAAGGCGAGCCACGCACTGTTGGCTTAACCGTTTCATTGGACTTTTAAGCTAGATTTAACCTCATATTTAAAGAGAATAGATTATGGAAATTTCAGTAGATATCAGCCTTTACCCGCTTAAAGAAGAATACGTTGAGCCTATTCTGGCGTTTATTAAAGGTCTAGAATCAAACCCGAAGATCACTGTAAAGAAGAACCAACTCAGCACTCAGATTTATGGCGAATACGACGCGGTGATGGCATTGATTACTGCAGAAATGAAAGACGTTTTTGCGGCGATGCCTCATTCGGCTATGGTAATGAAGTTTGTTGGCACTAACCGTGCGGATGTAGAAGTTGATTGGTAATAGCGTTTCATTGAAAAGAAGATCGCTATGACAACAGATGCTATCGTTGAAGCTTTCCTGGCCTTATCTGGCTGGGAAGTTTTTGCCACGACTCTCGGTATCGCCTATGTGATCTTGGCAGCGAAAGAGTCTATCTGGTGCTGGCCAACGGCATTTGTCAGCACACTTATTTATACCGTGCTATTTTGGGAAGGCCAACTTCCCATGCAGGCTATCCTTAATTTCTATTATATGGCGATGGCTATCTACGGCTTTATGCTGTGGACGAAGCATAGTAATAATGACGATACTCTCAAAGTTAAAACATGGGGCTGGCAAAAACATATCGCGTATATTGTCATCGCCAGCGTCTTAAGTATTGGCATTGGTTACTATCTCGACCTCAGTAGCGGAACCCGACTCCCCTTTTTAGATTCTGCCGTGATGGTATTTTCTGTGATCAATACCTGGTTAATGGCACAAAAAATTCTGGAAAATTGGCTGTACTGGATAATCATAGATGCCGCAGCTATTTATCTGTATTGGCAAACGGGCTTTTACGTCACGATTATAATGTTTGGTGTTTATCTGATACTGGCGGTTTATGGCTATAAAGAATGGCGTGATTCATTAAAAGAATCATTGGATGAAACTGATTTAACAAACACTGAAAATCCTTATATGTAGTTCAAGTCATTAGATCAACCTTTAGGTCACCCCCTACTTTAAGTGACTTTTCATTTTGCTGTTTAAAATGACCTAAGGAACTTATGCAGAGCTAGGCACTTTTTCTAGTATTCATTGAATGCTAGAAAATCAATAATCTCACTGTTATTTTCCGTATTTATACCCATAATAAATAGATGTACTATTAATCCAGTTCCTTATTTTTATATAATAGAACCAATAATCAATCTAATTTGAAGCAACCACTATGAGTAATACCCCCGAGCATAAGCCTCGCCCCTTAATTGATCTATTAGTTAGTATCATTTTACCCTCTGTAATTTTGATGAAATTCAGTGGCGATAACGATTTAGGTGCAGCTGGCGCACTCATCATTGCATTAGCCTTTCCACTTGGCTGGGGTATTTTCGAATTAGTAAAATACAGAAAATTTAACTTCATCGCTCTTCTCGGTTTAATCAGCGTGCTTCTTACCGGTGGCATTGGTTTATTAGAATTAGACAACAAATGGCTCGCGATTAAAGAAGCGGCTGTCCCCAGTGTGATTGGTATAGCTGTATTAGCGTCGACCTTTACGCGCTACCCATTAGTGAAAACGCTGTTGTTCAATCCTAAAATAATGAATGTGGAAAAAATCGAACAACACCTCGAAGAACGCAACAGCACACCTGCCTTTGAAAACCGTTTGATGAAGGCTAATTACCTGTTTGCTGGTACGTTTGTCTTTTCTGCAATCATGAATTACGTTCTGGCTAAATGGATCGTCACCAGCCCTTCTGGTAGTACCGCTTTTAACGAAGAACTCGGACAACTGACTTTATACAGTTACCCGATGATTGCGATCCCATCCATGATTATGATGATGGCGATTTTGTACTACCTATGGCGTACCATTAATGGCCTTACCGGGCTTGGTTTTGAAGAAATTCTCGCTACAGAAATCGTAGAGAAGTAACTCTTCTAATCGGTTTCGTCATACTCTTTTGAGTTAAGTAGACACCACACCCTCGAAACTTTTAGATTCTGGAACCTTATAGCGACATAAGGTTGTAAGGTTCCAATCCCACCTAAACATTTAGCTCGCTGCAGACATGTATCACTCTATTAAAAAATTCATCGAAAGCTCCACCTTTCAGAACTTCATTATCAGCCTGATTATCCTTAATGGTATAACCATGGGGCTTGAAACATCGAAGCAAATGGCTGCAAATTACGGCAGTTTTTTTAAATGGTTTAACATCTTTGTCATCAGCATTTTCACTATCGAAGTTTCACTGAGAATTTATATTCACAGATCAGCATTTTTCAAAGACGCATGGTCCTTATTCGACTTTTTCATCGTTGCTATCTCCTTAGTGCCTGCCAGTGCCGGATTTGAAATTCTTAGAATTTTAAGAGTATTAAGACTATTGCGTCTGGTATCTGTAGTACCACAAATGCGAAAAATCACCACGGCTTTAGTCACTGTGATTCCCGGTATTGCCTCCATTGGTGGCTTGCTAACGCTGTTTTTCTATATATTCGCGATTATGTCAACGCAGCTTTTTGGCGATACATTTCCTCAGTGGTTCGGCACACTGGGTGAATCCTTTTATACCCTATTCCAGATCATGACCCTCGAATCCTGGTCGATGGGAATCGTTCGCCCTGTGATGGAAACCTATCCTTTAGCCTGGGTATTTTTTGTGCCCTTTATCTTTCTGGCCACATTTATTATCGTGAATTTAATAATTGCCATCGTCGTAGATGCCATGAATGAAATGAAAGAAGCCGAAGAAGAAAATATTATTGGTGAGCTACAAATCACAGACGACTCAACCAAGCATGAGCTTCAATTAATAAGGAATGAGTTAAAAGAACTAAAAGCGCTTATTAAAAACAATCCCACGGGATTCAATAATTAAGTGAAATAAATAAAGAGAAATAATATAAAAAGAGAGGACTGCAAACATGAGAAGAATTTTCTTAAGCTTAATTACGTTCTACCAAAGATATGTTTCACCTCATAAACGTTTCAGTTGTGCCTACGGTGTACTACATCAGAATGGTTCTTGTTCCAGAAGAGTGTATTCCATCATTCAAAATTCACCCCAAAGGAATTTACTCCCTGAAATTTCTGCCCAGTTTAAAGCATGTAAAAACGCGCATTTACATTTAGCCACCGAGAAGAAAAAAGAAGAAGCAGAAAATACAGAGGGCACAGATAAAAAGAAAAGTACTAAAAACAATGATCATTACTTATGTATTGGCAGTGAATGTAGCTTTTGGGCATGTTTAGGGATCTTTTCTTAAAACCATAAAAACGTTCTTATGCGTATCGCACTGACCTAAATTTCACTAAAGCAGATTGTCCATGTACAACATTTAAACATTTCCAAAGTGAACTGACAGACTTCTTGGAAGTCTATTTTTACTGAGAACATGAAGTCTTCAGGACTTAAAAACCTATTTCAACCTTGAGAGAATTATGCAACCACCTCGTTTACTGACTAATTTAACGCTGTTACTCGCTCTGTTTTCATTGAGCAGTTTCGCCAACGCTGTTGATGATATTTTCAAAAGTGATAAAGGTTCTAGCCTCGAAGCTGGGAGCTTTGGTGAATTCAATCAACCCTGGGCCATGACTTTTCTATCAGATGAAAATCTATTGATCACTGAAAAAGCAGGAAAGTTACTGTTAGTGAATCTCAAAAATGGTTCTAAAACTAAAGTGGCAGGGTTACCCGAAGTCGCTTATGGCGGTCAAGGTGGCTTGGGTGACATTATTCTTCACCCTCAATACCAGAAAAACCATTGGGTATACTTATCCTATGCTGAGCAAGATTCAGCAGGGAAAAAAGGCGCTGTTGTTGCCAAAGCAAAGCTACAGCTTCCTGCAGCCAAACCTAAGCTGGAAAACCTTGAAGTTATTTGGCGACAGACACCCAAAGTTACTGGCAGTGGTCATTATTCGCATCGAATGGCATTCAGCCCCGATGGATATCTATTCATCACTTCGGGTGATCGACAAAAACAAACACCGGCACAAGACTGGAATCAAAACTTAGGCAAAGTTATTCGATTAAACGATGACGGCTCAGTACCAAATGACAATCCCTTTCAAAACAAGGGCGAGCTAGCAAAATCTTTCTGGTCATTAGGACATCGAAACATGTTGGGTATCTCTTTCGATAAGCAGGGCAAACTTTGGACGCACGAAATGGGTCCAAGAGACGGAGATGAATTAAACCTGACGACTCGTGGCGATAATTATGGCTGGCCGATTGTTTCCTGGGGTGATAATTATTCCGGTATTCCCATCCCTGATCATGACACGCGCCCAGAATTCAATGCGCCCGAAGCCTACTGGGTGCCCACGATTGCGCCTTCTGGACTGATCATATATTCCGGTTCGGTATTTCCTAAATGGCAGGGCAATGCATTTATTGGTGGACTACGATCAAGATCGTTGCTTCGTATTAAAATAGACGGAGACCAAGCTCAGGAAGTCGAACGCTTCGACATGAACAATCGCATTCGCGAAGTTGAACAAGGACCTAAAGGCGCAATATGGGTTCTGAAAGATGGAAGAAATGGGCGCTTGCTTAGACTGACACCAGAATCATAAGTGGGAATCAACATGAAAAAACGATCAGTTAGCATTCGCAATATTGCAAGTCGCTAGGTATTATTCGGCTTACAATTGCATCACTGAAACTATTTATGAAATTATCGTTTAGAACACTACTTTCCCCTATTCTTAAATTATTTGAGTCGGGAGAAGGCCCCTATAATTACAAAAAATCCCATAGAACTATATTAAATGTAGTGGGTTGTCTATTTATACTCTTGTCATTGGTTACGGTTGCTGGCGGATTGGCTAGCTCATTAATGGGTGCAATCATCCCTTTTTTAGTATTCTTTTTGGGTGGTTTACTGTGTTTAGTGATAGGCACTTTAGGCACAGACCGTGCGGTTGCGAAAATATGGGGGACTAAATAGCCAATTTATTATGGCTCTCCGTTAAGTCACCCCCCTACTTTAAGCCACTTTTTTAAAAGCGATGCGCTGCATTCATCCATTTATCAATATCCTGCTCGCCCAGCACTTCCATATAAAACAACAATAAACGATAAACAGGACGCGCATATTTCAGCTCAGGAATAGTGTGATGTTCGGAATAGACTTCAACAAAACACTCAAATTGTTGTTGATCTAGCAAATACTCCAGCAACACAAAATCCAGTTCTCGCGGAGCCAATACAAACGCGTCTAGATCTAGCAGTATCAATTCGGAATTGTTCTTTGTGATTAAAAACTGATCCCAGCGCAAATCAGGCATCATAGGAACAAATTCATTAACATTTAACTGCTTACACGCGTCTAATGCAGCATTCAGATATGCATTGTCTGTTGTTTTGTCACCCCCCCACTTATGAGCACTTTTTTCTAAAGTATCAATCAAACGTAGTACCCAATGACCACTTTTGTATATTGGTTGATGTATTAACCCCCAATTATCCTGTCGATCTTGATGGAGATTGGCGAGATGTTGAGCCAGTTGCTCAACTATTCCAACGCTGATTTTTGAATTATCCGGGACTGAACCATCTACTTCAGGCGTTAAAATATACGACCCATGTTGCCTGCTGCTTTGGGATTGAATCAGTTCAGGTATTTTTAATGAGGTCAGTGATGAAATATGCCCATATAAGGCGTTGAAGCTTGCAATATCGTCCCGTAAATCAACCCCAAAAAGCTGCTGCATAATCTGCCAGAAAGGCGATTCAGTATTGCTGCACACTTTCAGAAAATAATTATCCTGTGTAGATTTCAAACGCCATAAATCATGGGTACTGTCTGCAAAACGTTGTGGAATAAATTCGGCATTTTCAGCCGCTATTCCGTTTGGCAATGTTTCAATCAGCGCTGCTGGTATTTTCTTATTATGGTTTTGCTTCATGAATTTACGTAAATCGCGCTAGATTAGGTATTAGAGAGTATAAGGTATTTTTCAAAACAAGAGTGTTTACTATATAATGCCCTGCTAATTAACTTTAACATCTGCTCCTACTATGTTCTATACAGAATCTTTCGATGTCATTATCATCGGCGGCGGTCACGCCGGCACTGAAGCTGCTCTTGCGCCTGCGCGCATGGGACTGAAAACATTATTACTCACCCATAATATTGAAACCATTGGACAGATGAGTTGTAACCCTGCCATCGGCGGTATAGGCAAAGGCCATATCGTAAAAGAAATCGATGCACTGGGTGGTGCAATGGCTCATGCAGCTGATAAAGGCGGCATCCAGTTTCGCACGCTAAATGCGAGCAAAGGCCCAGCGGTTCGTGCAACACGTGCACAAGCTGATCGCTCTTTGTACAAAGCGGCAATTCGCGAAATGGTCGAAGCCGAAGAAAACCTTCAAATCTTTATGCAAGGTGTTGACGACTTAATTATTGAAAATGATCGAGTGGTTGGTGTGAGTACCGAAATGGGTCTTAAATTCAAAGCCAAGGCCGTTGTTCTTACTGTAGGAACTTTCCTCGGCGGTAAAATTCACATCGGTATGGAAAATCATTCCGGCGGGCGCATGGGTGATCCACCATCGATTGCTTTAGCTGATCGTTTACGCGAAATGCCGTTTAGAGTAGACCGTTTAAAAACCGGAACACCTGCACGTATCGATTCGCGCAGTATCGATTACAGCAAACTACAAGAGCAGCCTGGCGATACTCCTATTCCTACGTTTTCATACATGGGAAAGAAGGAAGATCACCCAGAGCAGATTTCTTGTCACATCACATACACCAATTCGCGCACCCACGACATTATTCGTGCGAGCCTAGATCGTTCGCCGCTTTATTCAGGTGTCATCGATGGTGTTGGTCCACGCTATTGTCCTTCTATCGAAGACAAGATTGTGCGCTTTGCAGATAAAGACAGTCACCAGATATTCATCGAGCCTGAAGGTTTAAATACTTACGAAATCTACCCTAACGGTATTTCAACCAGTATGCCGTTTGATGTGCAGTTTGAATTTATTCGCTCTATCGAAGGTTTTGAGAACGCGCATATCACCCGACCTGGCTATGCGATCGAGTATGATTTCTTTGATCCGCGCGATCTTAAACCAACGCTTGAAACCAAATTTATTGATGGACTGTTTTTTGCTGGTCAAATCAATGGCACGACCGGTTACGAAGAAGCTGGCGCTCAGGGTTTGCTTGCAGCGACTAATGCAGCACTTCAAGTTCAGGGTAAAGATTCATGGTTCCCGAAACGCAGTGATGCTTATATCGGTGTAATGGTTGATGACTTAATCACCCACGGCACGCAAGAGCCTTACCGTATGTTCACCAGCCGTGCTGAGCATCGTCTGTTATTGCGTGAAGACAATGCAGATTTACGTTTAACTGAAATTGGTTACAAGATTGGCTTAGTTGATGAAGAACGCTGGCGCGCATTCAATATCAAACGCGAGCAAGTCGAACTCGAAATGCAACGTTTACGCGATACCGTATTACATCCTGCTGATGTAAACGCAGATCAGAATGAGCGTATTTTCAAAGGCTCTTTAAGTCGCGAATATCGTTTAAACGAATTATTGAGAAGACCTAACGTTAGCTATGCTGATTTGATGTCTATCGATAAATTTGGTCCAGCGGTTGAAGACCCAAAAGTTGCGGAGCAAGTCGAAGTACAGTTTAAATACGCGGGTTATATCGATCGCCAACAGTTAGAAATTGATAAGCAAAAGAATCATGAAGAAACAGTTCTGCCGGATGATTTTGATTACGCAACGATCAAAGGTGGCCTTTCTAATGAAGCATTACAAAAGCTACAAGATCAAAAGCCTACGACGATTGGACAAGCTTCGCGTATCCCTGGCATTACACCAGCGACTATTTCTATTCTAATGGTGCATTTGAAGAAACACCGTTATCAGAAAGCTAGTTAGACTAGTTCATAAAAGAGAACCTTATACGTGTCGCAAGATCAACTTTGGGAGCAAGGTCTAAAACAATTAGATTGCCACCTTACTGAAGCACAATTATCGCAACTTAAACAATACGTTGAGATGCTTAATCGCTGGAATAAAACCTACAACCTCACAGCAGTTCGTGAGGTTGAGGATATGATTCCCTTACACATATTCGATAGCCTTGTGGTCGCTGATTTCATTAAAGGCGATAACTGTTTAGATGTAGGCAGTGGCGCGGGTTTGCCTACGATTCCATTGGCGATTATGCAGCCGGATCGTGAGTTTATGGCTGTCGATACAAACGGTAAAAAAACCCGTTTTATTCAACAGGCGATTATTGAGTTGGGTTTAAAAAATACCAAGGTTGCCCAAGCACGCATAGAAAGCTGGGATTCTGATATCAAATACGATGCGATTATTAGTCGCGCATTTGCTTCTGTGTATGACTTTCTTAAAGGCTCATCAGCACCACTTGCTGCAAATGGCATTTTATATGCCATGAAGGGACAGTATCCTGAAGCTGAATTACAGTATATTCCTAAGCAATATACATTGACTCAATCACATTCAATGACCGTTCCTTTTGTTGATGGAGAGCGTCACTTACTTGAATTTACAATGAGTAAGTAAAAACTTTAAACTAAGTACAGGACCAAACATGAAATTAAAAAACTCACGTTCAGTTTTCTACCTATTTGCCGCAATGGTGATTAGTAGCGTGGTCATTGGCAGTTATTGTAAAACCAAATTTATGCCTATAAGTGATGCCATTGCGGCAGAAGCTTCTGATAAAACTTCGACTCCGGTAAAGTCTAAATACGCAGATGTTGACGTTGATATGAAGCTAGTTAAAGTTGGCGAACACAGCTATTACGTCCAAGGCAAGGCAGGTATCGCTACGGATAATGCGGGTTTTATCTCAAATGCTGGAGTAGTAATCACAGATGCTGGCGTGGTGTTATTTGATGCGCTGGGAACACCTTCTTTAGCGAATAAGCTACTGCAGAAAATACGTGAAATAACGGATCAACCTATCGTTAAAGTGGTTGTCAGTCATTATCACGCTGATCATATTTATGGCTTGCAGGTATTCAAGGAACAAGGCGCAGAAATTATTGCGCCAGATGGTATTTATGAATATATCGATTCAGAAGTTGCCAGTAGCCGACTCGAAGAAAGACAATTTTCACTGGACCCCTGGGTGAATGAAAACACCTACATCGTCAAACCCGATACGATTCTGGATGATACGGAAAAGTTTACTGTCGGCAATATTGATTTCACCATCAATGTCATTGGCAAAGCTCACTCTGATGCTGATTTAACCCTATTCGTTGAAAACGACAAGGTGCTTTTTACCGGTGATATCCTGTTTGAAGGTCGAGTGCCCTTTATAGGAAACCATACAAAACACTGGCTTGAGACTTTGCAAAGTCTGGAAACCAATCAGGTAACAGCATTGGTTCCCGGTCATGGCCCTGCGGCAAAAGACCCGCAAAAAGCAATTACATTAACACGAGAGTATTTAGCCTATATGCGTGAAAAAATGGCTATTGCCGTGGAGGAGATGATTGATTTTGATGAAGCCTACAAAGAAGTAGATTGGTCAAAGTACGCAAAATTACCTGCTTTTGAAGCCGCTAATCGACGCAATGCATTTCAGGTTTATTTATCATTAGAACTAGAGTGATATTGCGCTAAACGAACAGCCTAACTCAATAGAAATGACACCCCCCACCTTTAAGGCACTTTTTATTAAAAAAGTGCCTTAAAGATACTCTGTTCACCGTCAAGTAAATAATCCCATTTCGAATAGAAAAAACTAATGGATCACGATGCTACTAAATCATAAAACCGTATACCATCAAAAGGCTTGTTCTCTTTCAACATGCCATGCATAGCAAGCAGCATTTTACGCATAACAGCACAGATGGCT
>NZ_CANLZW010000012.1 GCF_947495625.1 uncultured Cocleimonas sp. | reverse complement strand
TTTCTCCTAGAGAGGTTGTTTGGCGATAACAACTCTAGGATGCACCTGAGTAGGTTCTTGAGGCTAGAGCCTTGAACTTCTTCCACGTCCTAAGGACGTGGTTCTTATGTGTAATAGAATAACATCAGAGCTGTGTATTTAAAGGCAGCTCTGTTGTATTCTTAATTTCTGTCACTGCCAGATGGGAGTGCACTTCACCGATCATTGGCAGTTCCAGTAATTTACTTCTAACAAATTTCTCGTATTGTCGAATATCTCTTACAACTATCTTTAGCATATAGTCCCATGAACCAGTCATGGTGTAGCATTCAACCACTTCTTCGAACTCTTTGACCCTATCTTCAAACTCTTCCAGATGTCTTCGGCGTGTTTCCCTAAGATTAATTGTGCTGAAAGCAACCAGATCAATACCTAACTTTTCACGATTTAAAACGGCTACTTTTTTATTGATGATATCTTTTTGAATAAGCTGATTAATACGTCTCCAGCAGGGGGATTGACTCATATTCAAAATCTCGGCGATATCTGAAGAACTGCGGTCTGCATCAGACTGTAGTAGTTTTAAAATCTTAATGTCTTGCTCACTTAAATCGATCATTTTAGCTATTTTATACCTTCATAGATTATATATAGATAAATATAGACCATAATTGTATTTACGTGGTCTATATGAGAATAAAAAAACCCAGTTTTTCTTCCTATACTTTTGAGTAAGTTCATGGAGGATGGATATGACTACAACTACAGACACTAAAAGCAATAATAAAGACATTAAACGAAGCACTAAACAAAGCTCTAAACAAAGCATCAAATTAGCAGAAGTATCGCTCGACGATAAATACAAATTAAACACAACCAGAGCATACATTACGGGTATTGAAGCGTTGGTAAGATTACCCATGTTACAGCACCAGAGAGATCAGGAACGCGGCTTAAACACAGCGGGTTTTGTCTCTGGTTATCGTGGTTCTCCCCTAGGCGGTGTCGACCAGGCCATGTGGAAAGCCAAAAAGTATTTAGACGAACACAATATTACCTTTGTGCCCGGCATCAATGAAGACCTTGCCGCAACCGCAGTACGTGGTTCTCAGGAAGTGGGATTAATGCCAGGCAGTAAATTCGATGGTGTATTCGGTATGTGGTATGGCAAAGGACCCGGACTCGATCGCAGTATCGATGCCATTCGACATGCGAATGCAGCAGGCACCTCAAAGTGGGGGGGTGTACTTGCCGTTGTGGGTGATGATCACGGTTGTAAATCATCCACCTACCCTTATCAATCTGAACATTTATTCATGAGCCTTTCAATGCCAGTGCTTGCGCCAGCTAATGTGCAAGAGGTTCTGGATTTAGGCGTTTATGGGATTGAATTATCCCGTTACTGCGGCTGCTGGGTTGGGCTAAAAGCAATCACCGAGAATATGGATTCGGCGGTGTCAGCTAAAATCGACCCCAATCGCATAGAAATTAAAATCCCTAAAACTTTCCACATGCCAGACGATGGCGTGAATGTGCGTTGGCCAGACACACCCTTGGCACAGGAAGAAAGACTCAATAAATACAAAATCTATGCAGCACGTGTTTTCGCCAGAGAAAACAACCTTAATAAAATTGTTATGGATACCAAAACACCAAAGCTAGGTATCATTACATCGGGTAAAAGTTACCTTGATGTTCTACAAGCCTTTGACGATTTAGGTATCGACAAAAAACTGGCTTCTGAACTGGGCATTCGTGTCTATAAAGTGGGTATGCCCTGGCCACTGGAACCAGTCACCACGCATGAATTTGCAGAAGGTCTGGATGAAATTCTAGTGGTCGAAGAAAAACGCTCGGTAATGGAAGACCAGTTAACCGGTCAACTGTATAACTGGCCTGTCGACAAGCGACCAAAAGTAGTCGGTGAGTACGATGAACACGGTCAGGACCTACTAACAAATCTCGCCGAATTAACCCCTGCAATGATCGCCCGAGTGATTTTTCAACGCATTACACCATACATGAACGACGCTGAACTTATTAACGATAGCGTTATTGAAACCATGCAGAAGCGCGTTGATTTCATTAACCGTAAAGAGCGCAAACTCGCCAAACCACGTAAAATCTCCAATCGCGAAGCCATGTATTGTTCTGGCTGTCCGCACAATACTTCTACTGCAGTGCCCGAAGGATCAATCGCGGGTGGTGGTATTGGTTGCCATTATATGAGCACCTGGAGTAAAAACCGTCCTGCGCATAACTATACGCACATGGGTGGTGAAGGTGTAACCTGGACTGGTATTGCGCCGTTTACTGAAACAAAACACATGTTCCAGAACCTTGGTGATGGCACTTATTTCCATTCTGGATTATTGGCGATTCGTCAATCCGTTGCATCTGGTGTCAACATCACATATAAAATTTTATACAACGATGCAGTAGCGATGACCGGCGGCCAACCCGTCGATGGAAACTTAAGTGTGGCTCAGTTAGTACTGCAATTAAAAGGCGAAGGTATTAAGCGAATAGAGATTGTTTCTGATAACCCAAAAGCACATAAATCGTTGAATGATTCTACAGTCAGCATTAGTCATCGTGATCAACTCAATCTCGTTCAGAAGTCACTTCGCGAAACCACTGGAACGACTATCCTCATTTACGAACAAACCTGTGCTGCAGAAAAACGCAGACGACGCAAGCGTGGAATCATGCCGGATATTGATCAGCGTGTGGTAATCAACGAAGCTGTCTGTGAAGGTTGCGGCGACTGTAGCGTCAAATCGAATTGTATGTCTGTTATTCCGAAAGAAACCGAAGTTGGACGTAAACGTCAAATCGATCAGGCTGCCTGTAATAAAGACTTCTCCTGCATCAATGGGTTCTGCCCTAGTTTTGTTTCTGTCGCTGGTGGCGAGTTAAAGAAAAACAAAGAATCGAATATCTCGGTAGAGAATAACAATCTACCCGAACCGACACGCCCACTGATTGATCAACCCTGGAATATTTTGGTAACTGGTATTGGTGGTACCGGCGTACTGACGGTTACCTCTGTATTGTCTATGGCGGCGCATCTGGAAAACAAAGGGATCGCTACCTTAAACCAGACGGGTCTGGCACAAAAGTTTGGTCCTGTAATTAGTCATCTTCGAATTGCTAACGAACAGAAAGACATTCATGCAGTGCGAATTCCTGCCGGTGATGCAGACGTCATGATTGGTTGTGACCTGATTGTCAGTGCCTCTGATGATGCGTTAGCAAAGCTGAATGTAGAACGCAGCCATGCAGTTATCAATGACACCCTCACACCGACTGCTGAATTCGTGCACAACCCAGATGCTGTTTTTCAGGATGAGGCAATGAAACACAGCATCATCGATGAATTAAAAGAAGGTCGCGTCGATTTTCTACCGGCCACTGAAATCGCTAATGCGCTATTAGGCGATACCATTGCTACCAACCTATTCATGCTCGGTTATGCCTATCAGAAAGGGTTAATCCCGGTCAGTTCAGAAGCCATCTTTAAAGCGTTAGAACTCAATAAGGTGCGGATTGATTTCAACAAGAAAGCCTTTATGTGGGGTCGTATGGCATTACTAGACCGTAAAAAGGTTGAAGAAGCCGCGAATGTTGAAAAGAATCGTTTTACGCCGTTAGAAGATTTAGAAGATATTATCGAGTATCGCGCGAATGATTTAGTCGGCTATCAGGATGAGGAATACGCTCAACGTTACCGCAACAGTGTGAATGCGGCGAAAGAAGTCGAAACAGCCGTGATGGATAAAAGTGCCGAACTGGATGGACATGAAAATAGCTTGTTACTGACCAAAGCAGTCGCCAAAGTTCTGTACAAAGTGATGGCTTATAAAGACGAATATGAGGTGGCACGTTTATACACCGACGGACGTTTTAAAAAGCAAATTGAAGAAACCTTTGAAGGTGATACGGAGATGTCTTTTTACTTTGCCATGCCACTAATATCAAAGCGTGATCCTGATACCGGACATCTGGTTAAACGCAAATACGGTGCTTACATGTTACCTGTGTTAAAAAATCTAGCTAAACTGAAACGTTTCCGCGGGACTAAATTTGACCTGCTAGGAAAAACAGCAGAAAGACAGGTTGAACGTCAAATGATAATAGACGTAAACAATACGATAAGCACGGTGCTGAAAACTCTGCACCCTGGTAACTTATTGCATGCGATTGAGATCATTGAGCTGGCAAACGATGTCAGAGGTTATGGACACGTTAAAGAAGCAAACTATGAGCAATACCAGTTACGCTTAGCACAACAGTTAAAGAGCTATGAAAACGGTACCACGTTTGACGACAAAACTGGCACAGCCCATGTCGTGCAAATTCATAAAGTGGATGCTGCGTAACTGAGACAGAGTGTGTGTTTTTATAGTCTGTAAAAAGTTAAGCAACAATAAAAAAGCCCACTGCGGATAAGTGGGCTTTTTTTCAAAATAGTTTATGAATTACTTAGAATTTATAACCTACATTTAAACGGTAAACCATTGGGTCCAGGTCATAATCTACGTGTAAAGTTGTAGCTCCTGGCCCAGTAAGTGTGGCATCTGTATCAATATCAGCATACATCGCAGAAGCATTTAAAAACCATTTATCATTAATTTGATAATCAACACCAATTTGCGCTGCAAGACCAATGGAGTTATCTAGTTTCAGCTTGGTATAACCCAAACCTGCTGCATCATTACCCACTTTTTCATGGAAGAATATTGTGTAATTTAAACCAGCACCCACGTATGGCTGAAACTTGCCTTTACCACCTAAAAGATAGTACTGCGCACTTATGGTTGGTGGTAAATGTTTGATCTCTCCGATCGACGCACCATCAAGAGTACCGCCATCTGCTTTAATCTGATGAGTAAATGGAGTTGCTGCCAGAACTTCAATGCCTAACTTTTCAGAAAGCATGTATGTACCAGATAGTCCTAATTGAGTTTCGTTATCAGCCGAAACTGCTTCGCCAGCGATCTCTTGAATATCATCACTTTTATCATCTGGAACAACTGTCGCTGCACCAAACTTCAATAAAATATCACCCTTTTCGTACGCAGAAGCTGCCATTGGAA
The DNA here is from genome assembly GCF_947495625.1 of uncultured Cocleimonas sp. Classification (GTDB taxonomy): domain Bacteria; phylum Pseudomonadota; class Gammaproteobacteria; order Thiotrichales; family Thiotrichaceae; genus Cocleimonas. The sequence continues at coordinate 122,392 of NZ_CANLZW010000012.1, read as the reverse complement.
GAGCTAAGATTGCCGCACTTACAGCTAGTGCAATAGCATTTACTTTTTTCATTTTGTATCTCCTAATTAATCATGGCTGTATTTTGAAGGTTTAGAAAAAGTTATATATTGACCCAGATCATAAATTTATAATTAAGTTAATTCTTATACGATAAAGAATAGTTTGATTTTTCGATCAATTAAGATACCTACTTAATTATTCATTTTCTGTAACTCTAAAATTAATTACCTTGGATGATTGAAACGTCAATTCTTATTTTCATCTGCTGTATTCGTTGTTTTATCTTCAAAGTTAGAAAAAACAATGAGACTTCGGTATCATGCGCAATAATTCACCAGATCTGATCAGTAAAACAAGGGCCATACAATGAGAAAAGGAATTATATTAGCTGGCGGCAGTGGTACACGCCTGCACCCGCTCACTCAAGTAGTTAGTAAACAGTTAATGCCTGTTTATGACAAACCAATGATTTATTACCCGCTTACAGTACTAATGTTGTCTGGTATTCGTGATATTTTGATAATCACAACCCCCCATGATAGCGAACAATTTCAAAAACAATTGGGTGATGGCTCTCAATGGGGCTTGAATATACAGTATGCAGTTCAACCTAATCCAGAAGGATTAGCTCAGGCTTTTATCATCGGCAAAGAATTTGTCGGCAATGATCCCGTAACACTAATTCTCGGCGATAATATATATTACGGTGAAGGCTTATCACAGAGACTACTTACTCTTGCCAAGAAGGATCAAGGTGCAACCGTTTTTGGGTATTACGTTCGTGATCCAGAACGTTATGGAGTCGTAGACTTTGATAAAAACGGTATTGCACTTAGTATTGAAGAAAAGCCAGAAAAGCCAAAATCTAACTATGCAGTTACTGGCTTATATTTTTATGACAATGATGTGTTAGATATCGCTGAGAACATCAAGCCTTCTCCACGAGGTGAGCTCGAAATCACCGACATTAATCGAGTTTATCTGGAGCAAGGTAAACTAACGGTTGAAATGCTTAAACGTGGAACTGCATGGCTAGATACGGGGACCCATGCTTCTTTGCTTGATGCAGCAAATTACATCAGAGTCATTGAAGAACGCCAAGGCTTAAAAATAGCATGCCCTGAAGAAGTTGCCTGGTTTATGAACTATATCACCACAGATGAGCTACTCAGCCTGGCTATACCGTTACAGAAAAGTGGCTATGGTCAGTATTTAATAGATATCGTTAATGCCGGCTTACACCGAAAGTAAGAAGTGACATAAAACTGATGAAGATTTGACCGAGAATAAAGTGAGAAAAAATGAGAGATAGTAGTTTATTACAATGCCGTATTTGCGATAATGATGATCACAATACCATCTATAAAGTTCGTGAAATGATGCTCGGTATTCGAGACACACATAACTACTTTGAATGTGCTGATTGCGGTTGTTTACAAATTGTAGAAGTTCCTGAAAATATTCAAGAATACTACCCCAATGAAGACTACTATTCTTACGAAGAAGTGAAAGCAACAAGTGGTTTAAAAGGCAAACTTATCCGTAATAGAGATAGATTTGCAGCAACCGGCAAAGGCATGGTCGGTAGTATCATGCAACATTACCAACCACACGATAAACTCCCGTCTTTAAGACATGCAAATGTCACACTTGACTCTAAAATTCTTGATGTAGGCTGTGGTGCAGGTCATTTACTACATTCAATGAAGGAAGCGGGTTTTAAAAACCTACTAGGTATCGATCCATTTAACAAAGAAGATATTCAATACGATAATGGTTTAACCATTGCCAAGAATTCTATTCACGAACTTCCTGCCAGCAATGAGAGTGATAAAAAGTACGGCACTGAAAACGGCTGGGACTTAATCATGTTCAACCATTCCTACGAACATGTTTATGATCAGTTTGAAGTACTAGAAAAAACGTATGACTTACTCAAGCCAGGTGGAATATGCATGTTACGTATTCCTACCGTTACTTCATGGGCATGGCGTCATTACGCGGAAGACTGGGTTCAACTAGACGCACCAAGACACTTATTCCTTCATTCACTTCGAAGTATTCACATCCTTGCAGAGAAAACCGGCTTTGAACTGGATGAAGTCATTTACGACTCATTTGCTTTCCAGAGCTGGGGCAGTGAGCAATATAAAAAAGACATCGCATTACACGACGAAAATTCCTATGCGATTAATCCCGAAAAATCCATTTTTAGCAAAGAAGATATAAAGGGATTCGAAGAACACAGCAAGGTTCTCAATCAATCAAAAGCGGGCGATCAGGCTGCTTTTTATCTGAAAAAGATATAATTCGTGAGTAAAAACAAAAAGCCAAAAGTACTGGCGATCGCATCACCCGGTGGTCACTGGATTCAATTGAATAAAATCTGTAATCCCTTAGAGGATCGATTTGATTTAACCTATGTCACGCCCGGTTCTGAATACGCATCTGCAGTAAAAAACTCACGCAAAGTATTAAACGTGACCGATGCCAGCGCGGACAGTAAACTTAAATTAATCCCGCTTGCCTTCCAATTGCTCTGGATATTCATCAAGGAACGCCCTACTGCGATTATCTCTACAGGTGCAGCGCCCGGCGCGATTGCATTTTTACTCGCTAAATTTTTACCTATCAAAACCATTTGGGTCGATAGTATCGCCAATGTTAGTCAAATTTCGCGTTCTGGTCGTATGGTCATGAAACATGCTGACAAAGTGATTACCCAGTGGGAACCATTGAGTGATGGTGAAAAAGTCGTCTATAAAGGCTCAATACTATGATTTTTGTAGCAGTAGGCACTCAATTCTCATTCAATCGACTCATCGAATACATGGACGATTGGGCCGCAGAGCATGATGAAAGCGTCATCGCACAAATCAGTGACGGAAGCTACACACCCAAAAATATGGAGTGGGAACGCTTTCTCAATGGTGAACAATACAATAAGAACATCAAAGAAGCCTCAGTGTTTGTTTCACACGCCGGAATGGGCAACATTATCAGTGCACGTGAACAACAAACACCCATTATTGTGATGAATCGACAATTTAAATTGGGCGAACATCGAAATGATCACCAGGCCGATGGCCTAAAGTGGATGGGTAAATTAGATGGTGTTTATACCGCGAGCACTCAAGAAGAATTAAACCAACATCTAAGTCACATAGAGAAGCTTCAACTTAAAAATACCAATAGTACAGTAGGCAATCAAAATCTGACCGATTATATCGCTGATTTTATCAACGACGATTTAACAAAGTAGCATTACAGTCATGAGTGCTCTTAAAAAGCTATTCAGCAAAGTATTAAATAACCCGCTGCTCAAACAGAGCCTATGGTCATTGATTGCAAGGTTTGTAGGCGTTGCTTTAAATTTTCTAGTCGTAATGATTATCACTAATCAACTACCAAAATCATCTGCTGGTGATATTTTATTGTTAATGACGTTTATTACAGGTATTGCGTTAATCAGCCGGCTTGGCATCGATCAATTATTAATGAAAGAAGTTGCCAGCGCTCACCAGGAAGATCTTGATTTTCATGAAGGATTCTTTAAAGCCAGCTTAAAAGCCGTGTTGTTTTTATCATTTATTTTCATGGCTTTATGGGCGCTATCCAGTCATTACATTCAGGCTAATTTCTTTTTTGATCATATTGCTAATAGCAACATTAACGAGAAGCTACCAAACGTTAGTATCACGGAACTAGTTGTAGCCAGCCTGGGCATCTTGTTTTTTAATCTGGTTATTTTAAACAGCACTTATTTAAAAGCGATTAAAAAAACAGTGATGGGTGTACTCGGACAAAATGCACTCACAGCGATCACTTTTTTAGTATTGATTGGATTATTCTGGAATTACTTTTCAACAGATCAGTATGTATTTTATATCTATACCGCATCCATATTATTGGCGGGAGTTATTGCAATTATCTATACGTATCGATCATTTGCCAATAAAACCATAGCAGCAGGAAACATTGAAACACATTCTTCACTATTAGAAACAGTTTCAAAAACAACTACACCCCCCCACTTATACGCACTTATTTCAAAATCTCTACCGCTAGCACCCGTATCGATTATTTCTTTTCTGATGATATTTACTGATACCATCATGGTTGGCTGGTTTTTAGCCAACGAACAAGTCGCTGAATACAGTGTTGCTTCGAAAATCTCTTATATTGTTTTATTTTTTTTGCAGGCGATGGAAGCAACCATTTACCCCAGATTATTAAATATATTTAGCCACAACAAAGATAAATTACATTCATTTTTCTGGCAATCAACCGCTTTGGTCATTACTGTCGTTCTGTCTGTCACTGTTTTCATGTATTTATTATCAGATTGGATTTTAATAGCTTTCGGTAAGGAATATGATGTGGCGAAATCCGCATTAGGACTTTTATTAATCGCGCAGCTTTTCAGAGCAGCAACCATCACCTTTTCGTTTATGTTTATTATCCGTGAAAAAGTAAGATATCTAAATTACATACTTGTCACTGCTTTTGTGGTGAACGTTGTGTGTAATATTATTTTTATCCAGAGCCATGGTATTGAAGGTGCTGCTTTTGCAACACTTGTAGCGAATGCCACATTACTAGTTTTGATAATCGCACTATTCGCAGCACATAAACTATTAACACTTCCTAAAGAAGCCACTCAGCCATGATCATTAGACTTCTTGCCATTTTGTTCGTAATTTCCATATTCATACCTGTGGAATTTCATATTTTAGCTGGCAGCCTGCGTCTAGAAGCCTATCGTCTGGTTCTAGCGGTAGTGTTAATTTATGGTTTTATCAATATCAACCAGATATTGAAACAGGCCAATTTGGTCGATATTTTATTGTTCTTCTTTGTGATATTGGCAACCGCCAGCCTTATCTATAACCACGGATTGAAAGATGGCATAGAATCGGCAGGAATTCTGATTATAGAAATACTGGGGTCTTTTTATCTAGCCCGGCTGTTTATCACTACCCCAAAAAGTTATTACGAAATCAATATGTGGTTTGCCACTATTTTGGCAATATTACTCGTATTCTCCTTGTATGAGGCCTTTGCCAAACATCGTATTCTGCACGAGTGGGCCAAGGTAATAACCGGCAATGACTCTTTAGATTACCGTTTGTATACTCATTACTATATCCGAATGGGCATTATGCGAACCACCAACCTGTTCGCCCACCCTATTTTGTATGGCACAATCGGGGCGATATTTTTCCCTTTCATCGTGCTTTTAGTCGCTTATAAATTCAAACTCGGCAATGCCATTAAAGCGGTTGCCATATTTATTGGGATGGTAACCACACTCTCATCAGCACCACTTCTTTCAGTGGCATTCCAAGCAATGACTGCTGTACTCACGCGTTTCTGGCATGGAGGCAAACGCTTCTGGTTTGGCTTCGGCTTTATTGCCTTGTCTGGTATGATTTTGATTAATGCGCTGTCTAATCGTGGTTTCTTTGCGATCCTTATTTCATACCTGACCTTTAACCCGGTTACAGGCTACTATCGCTTACTCCAGTGGGAATACACCATGGATGATATAAAAGAACATCCATTATTTGGTATTGGCCTACATGACTGGACTCGTCCAGAATGGATGAATAACAGTATTGATAGCTTCTGGTTATTAATGACACTACAGCATGGCATTATTGCCAGCTTCATTTTACTGTTCTTGTGTCTATACGCCGTGTTTCACATGCTCAACAGATTACATAAATTCCATCCTGCTACTCGCTGGATGATTCGCTCATGGATATTGGCATTCATGTCACTTATTCTTATCGGTTTTACCGTCGATTATTTTGGTAAGATACAACCATTATTCTTCTTTATTCTAGGCTCAATTGGCTGGGCAAGTAATCATCAACAAATGAACCAGATTATTAAAAGAATGACACAAAGATTAAGAGCAAAAAAACGAAGCACACAGGGACACTCATGAGAGCCAGATTTATCAACCAGAATATGTTTATGGTACTTGTGAGAATCCGTAACTCACTACTTTATGCAAGAACCTGGTATTACCGAACTGTCTACGGAATGGATATTGCCAAAGATGTGCGACTATCATTCAAGTCACGAATAGATAAAACCAATCCGAAAGGTTTAACCATCGGTGAAAAAACCATGGTTACCTTTGATGCGATTGTGCTTTCTCACGACTATGCCTCGAGAAGACATGCGGCAAGAACAGTAATCGGGACGCATTGTTTTATAGGCTGTGGATCTATTATTCTTCCTAACGTTACTGTTGGTAATCACGTCATTGTAGCGGCCGGTAGCGTTGTAACTACGGATGTTCCTGATAATTGTATTGTTGCAGGAAACCCAGCCAAAGTTATAAAAACAGGTATAGATACAATTGCTTACGGAATGTTATCTGAAGAATATTTAGCAACACAAGATGCAATAGCAGAGAAAACAAATGAGCAAGATTGATATAATTTTAGTCTCGTACAATACTGCTGAATACACAAAACGCGCTATTGCATCAGTTTACGAAGAAACCAAAAAGACTTCTTTTCGAATTATCATGGTCGATAACGACTCTAAGGATAATTCGGTTGAACTAATCGCCTCAGAATTTCCTGAAGTTGAAATCATCCAGACAGGTGCCAATCTTGGTTTTGCCGGTGGCGTCAATGTTGGTACAAAAGCCAGCAATAGTGATTACATCCTGTTACTCAATCCCGATACCGTGATTCTGGAAGGCGCAATCGACAAACTTTTTGAATACGCCCAAAGTACGCCTAAAGCTGGCGTTTGGGGTGGTATTACACTGAATAACGATTTAAGCCTTAACCCTAATAACGCTCGTGCTAGATTATCTTTTAAAACACTGTTATTCAGTGCCTTGGGATTAAGCAAAGCCTTTAATAAAAGCTGCTTTTTTAACCATGACAATTATGGTTGCTGGGATAGAAAAAGCGAGCGAGAAGTCGATGTCGTGACTGGCTGTTTCTTTTTGACACCCCGCCACTTATGGGAAGATTTACAAGGGCTCGATGAAACCTTTTTCATGTATGCAGAAGAAGCAGATTACTGTATACGGGCAATCAAAAAAGGCTATCAACCACGTGTTACCCCTGACGCTAAAATCATTCATCATGGTGGTGTCAGCGAAACGAATTTATCGGGCAAAATGCTAAAACTGTTAAAAGGCAAAGCTGAACTGATCAACAAGCACGCTAAATCCTGGGAAAAGCCGATACATAAAGGTTTATTGCAGTTACATGTTCTAAACAAACTACTCTCATTGAAGCTTTTATCTCTATTCAAAAAAGATAAATTAGAAACTCTTAAAGAGTGGCAAACCGTTTACGAACAACGCAATGAATGGCTCAAAGGGTATCGTTAATGGCGACAGTAATTGTACCTGCACACAACGAAGCCAGTGTCATTGAAGACTGTCTGAACAGCATTATCAACCAACCGGGGATCGATAATATAATCGTCGCTTGCAATGGTTGCACAGACAATACCGTTAAGATTGTGACGACTAAATTCCCCAGCGTCACTTGCCTCGACATTGAAAAACCTTCAAAAACCAATGCGCTAAATGTCGCTGAAGAAAAAGCCAAGGCATTAGGCATAAGTTATCCTGTTTTTTATATCGATGCCGATACTCAACTCAGCGAAAACGCCATCCAGCATATTTCACAAGTGATGGATACAGGTGACGTTTTGCTCTCGGCACCTACGCCTATCATTAACACTGACAAGTCATCATTTTTAGTGAAGACCTACTATAAAGTCTGGACCAATCTTCCCTATATCAAAGAAGGTGTAATCGCCACCTGCAGCTTTATTGTGAGTGAAGAAGGCAGGCAACGATTTGACAAGTTTGCTGATGTTATTGGTGATGATGGCTATATCCGCTGTCACTTCAAAAACAAGGAAATAGCAAATATCAAAGGTGCAGAAATTTATATTACTGCTCCTAAAGATATTTTCTCTTTAATCAAGATAAAAACCAGAGCCCGATTAGGCAATATGGAATTAATCGCTAAAGACAAATGCCCTGTTCGCGAAGAAAAACATTATGGCAATGTCATGAAAGAAAGATTATTTAGTAAGAACTTTTTCTCCACTTCCATCTACATAGCAATAGCTCTGATTATTCGAGTACGTGCAAATGCTCAATTTAAAAAGCTCAGCACGTACACATGGGAAAAAGACACGTCTTCAAGATAAAACACATTTATTCGTTTTTTATCTAGTTAAACAGCTTAGTTTCTATGATAAAGAGCAGAAATAAGTAAATAATATCTATATAATTACAAGCTGTAATATTTACCAGCTGACTCAATAGCTTGCAACGGAAAGGAAACCTAATCTGTGGATGATAAACATATTAGTTCAGAACTTATCTATCGTACCGTAGATATTCTGATCATTCTTTTCACACTATTTCTCGGTTCACCCTATACAAATTTTTATAATTTAGAAGGCTATATCATCGCAGGATTAAGTGCGATTGTTATATTTGGCCTTGTCGGTCGATTTACCGATATCTATACCTCCTGGAGTGGCAGACCTCTTAAAGACGAAGCCCTGCGAATTACCATGGCGTGGCTGATTACCTTTCTTTCACTAGTCTTTATTGCCTTTGTTACTAAAACAACTGAACAGTTTTCACGTGTTGTACTCGTAGCCTGGTTAATTGCGACCCCGGTTTTATTAATACTGGCCCGATTCTTACTGCGTCAGATTTTTGCTCACTTACGCAGAATGGGAGTCAATAACCGCAGAGTTGTTATTGTAGGCATGACTCAAAATGGTTTGCACTTCGCCCGTGATCTCGAGAACAGACCAGAATTTGGTTATCATGTCGCTGGTTTTTATGACGATAGAAAAGATCGCGTCCATAAAGAAGTACTCAACCATTATGCACACCTTGGTAGCTTTGAAGACTTAATCATTGCTGCCAGAAACGGCGAATGGGATCAAATTTATATTGCCCTGCCGGTTGAAGCACGTAAACGTATGTTGAAATTGCTCAATGACCTTTCGGACAGCGCAACACCCATTAGACTACTTCCGGATTATTTCACGACTAATCTGTTACACAGTAAATTTATCGAAATAGCAGACAATCCGGTTCTCTGTATTTATGATTCGCCTTTCTCTGCTGATCACGCATTTATCAAACGAATCGAAGATATCCTATTAGGCAGTATCATCCTAACCATGATATCTCCCATTCTATTGGGTATCGCATTAGCTGTGAAATTAACATCAAAAGGCCCTGTGCTGTTTAAACAGTCGCGCTACGGTCAAAATGGCGACAAAATAAGGGTATGGAAGTTTAGAACAATGACCGTTTGTGAAGATGGTGATGATGTTAAACAAGCGACTCGCGGAGATTCGAGATACACCAAGATTGGCGAATTCTTGCGCAAAACCTCTTTAGACGAGCTTCCACAGTTTTTTAACGTACTCCAGGGAACAATGTCTATTGTCGGTCCACGCCCTCATGCTGTTGCACATAATGAGCAATACAGATCAATCATCCCGGGTTACATGCTTCGTCATATGATCAAACCAGGGATAACAGGCTGGGCTCAAATAAATGGCTGGCGTGGAGAAACCAATACGGTTTATAAAATGCGTAAACGTGTAGAGTTTGATCTTGAATATATGCGCGAATGGAGCCTATGGCTCGATCTTAAGATTATATTCTTAACCATATTCCGCGCTTTCACAGATAAAAACGCGTACTAATCCAACCTCGTTTAAGACTACATTTTGCAATTAGATCAAATCACTTTTACGCGTTTTGTCGCCGCCCTTACCGTTGTTTTCTTCCATTACGGTCAGACTGTATTCCCGGCTAACGTACCTTTCCTGTTTGAGAATGTAACGGCTGGCCCAATTGCAGTGGGGTATTTTTACGTCCTCTCTGGTTTCATTATGTCTATTGCTTATTATAAAGTAGACGTATCTAACCGAGCTGAATTTAAAAAGTTAAAATACTGGGTAGCTCGATTTGCACGCATATACCCTGTCTATTTAATCGCGCTTCTAGTCATTGTTGCCGCAAAATATAAAACATTGGGTGAAGACTGGGACGTTTTCCTAGCCCATATTTTTCTCGTTCAATCTTGGATTCCGGGATATCCGATTACCCTCAACACACCTGGCTGGTCATTGTCTGTAGAAGCATTCTTTTACCTATGTTTTCCTTTTTTGATTTTGTGGGTTTATAAAAAAGGGATTAAACAACTGGCTGTATTTAGCACTGTGTTATGGGTTTTGACTCAATTAATACTAACCCATCAATTGAATTCTGACGCCTATATACCAAAGAATCAGCTTCACGACTTTATTTACTACAACCCGGCAATGCACTTAAGCTCTTTCTTACTCGGCATGTTGTGCGGCATATACCTAAAACACACTAAGGATAAACAGACGAGCAACAACGGTTTACTCCTTTTCGCTTCATTCATGCTTATCTTTATTTTAATTTGGGCAAGACCTCATCTTGAAAACCTATTCGGTTTAAAACTAGCCTTTACCAATGGACTACTTGCACCTGTTTTTCTACTCTTTATTATTACTCTAGCTCGACACAAGGGTGGAATATCGAGAGTCTTCAGTAACCCTAAACTTGTTTTATTAGGTGAAGCGAGTTATTCCTTATACATATTACAAAAACCGGCGCATGGGATTTATGATAAAATCATTGTTCCTCGGCTCCCATTGAATGAAACCATTCATTTTTATATCTTTCTGGTTTTACTCATTATTTTATCCATCTTGTCTTATAAATATTTTGAAACACCGATGAGACAATTAATACGCAGAAAACTGCAATAGGCCTTTTTCAACCGGTAAACGATTATTTATTGTTACTAAAATGGCTACTTGCTAGAATGTGCGCCGCCTCGTATCTACTTCATCCAGATTTATATTAACTTCATCTGTGCTTCTTTGAACCAAATGGAAGCATTTAAGATACTAAGCCAAGTACAAACTCCCTACTGACAAAAGTAACAGAACATTATGACTTCAAAAAACGGCCAGCAACTTCCTATGAATACACGTTCACCAAGAAGTAATGCATCTGATAGCGACCTTATTCCATATCCTCGAGACTTCTACCCTGAGGAATTACTGGAAGATTCAGGCGGGCTTGATTTAAAAGAATTCATCAATGTACTCAAAAATCATAAGAAATTAATTCTTTCGATCGCATTTGTAACTATGCTAATTGCACTATTACTAACGTTGTTAATGCAGCCTGTTTATCGCGCTTATTCAACGATCAAAGTTGAAAGATATGCAGCGAACCCAAATGTGCAAATTCTAAATGCAGAAGCATCCAGAAGCGATAGAGACTTCTTTGAAACACAAATTCAATTAATTCAGACAAAAACACTCGCAAGCAGAGTTATTTCTGATCTTGGTTTAGATAAAAAACCAGAAGCAACAGGATTAGTAGCAAGTATTAAAAATCTATTTTCTGGCGACAAAGCAGCAGATGCTAAAGATACGACAGCCATGGAAGAAATATTTTTAAAGAACTTAACAGTTACACCCGTTAGTAATTCTCAACTTCTATCAATTAGCTATGACTCATCTAATCCAAAGTTAGCAGCTGATATTAATAATGCAATCGCCAAAACCTTTGTAAGACAAAATCTGGAGCGCAGATATGATACGGCTTCATCATATAAAGCCTATGTTACTGACAATATTGAAGTAACAAAGAAAAGTCTGGAAGATGCTGAAAATCGTTTAAATGAATACGCACGTGAAAATAATATCGTACAAGATGTTGATGGCGAATCAACAAGCAGCCTTACCCTAAAGAAACAAATCGATGAATTAGTAAATGCTGAAAAAGAGCGAATTGATGCGGAAGCTGCTTATGAATTATTTAAAAACAATCCTGATTCAACACCTGCGTTTGCAATCAATGACCCTTATATTCTTTCACTTAAGAAAGCTGCAGCGCGCTTAGAAACGCAATACCAGGGCTTAACTAAAAAGAACACACGAAGCGCAAACAGACTTAGAAAACGAATAGACGATTTAAAAGAACAAATTGTTTCAGAGAGTAAATCTATTCAATCTTCCTTTGAATCTCGTTTCATGGAAGCACAGCAAAAAGAAAAAATGGTAAGAACTCAGCTTGATAAGCTAAAAGCTGGCGCCCTCAATACTCAATCGAAAAGTACTAAATACAATAGACTACTCCGTGAAGTTGAAATCAATCAACTGGCTTACAATAAACAGCTAGAACAGTTAATGGCTGTTAATGTCGCAAGCAATGTAGGCACTAATAATATTTCTATTATTGACACCGCTTCTGTTCCAACAAAGAAATTCAAACCGAGTCTTAAGACAAATCTCGGTTTTGGACTGATTTTAGGTTTATTACTGGGAATGGGCTTTGCATTCTTACGTGAATTTGTAGATGACAGTGTTAAAAACAGTGAGTTATTAGAGCAAGCAACCGGCCTTCCGGTTTTATCTCAGCTACCAGAAACCAAAAATCTGGGTCCCAAAAAGCTAGCATTACAAACTGCATTGGAACCTCGTTCCGCATTAGCTGAAGCGATTCGATCTTTACGCACCAGCCTTCGCTTTTCAACCAGACACGGTGCGCCTCAAAGTACCTTTATTACAAGCTCAAGTGCAGGCGAAGGAAAAAGTACCGTCGCTTTAAACCTTGCTACAGCTTATGCTCAAGCGGGTAGTAGCGTATTGTTAATTGACGCAGATTTAAGAAACCCGAGCATTCACCAACTACTTGAATTGAATAACGTAGAAGGTTTAACTAATTACCTTGCAACTACTGATACTAAAAGCGGTGATGTTACTCAGGCATGTATGATCAAGAATCTTAATGTGATTACCTCTGGCCCTATCCCTCCTGATCCAGTAGAACTTTTATCTGGAAGTAAAATGGCGGAACTGATTGAAAATGCTAACGACATCTATGACTATATTATTATTGATGGTCCACCAGTACTAGGATTGGCAGATTCTCAAATATTGGGTAATCTGACTGAAGCAACTATTGTTACGGTAGAAGCGAGCAAAACAAGTAAAACCGCATTACTAGATAGTTTGAAGCGTTTGGAACGCGCCAATGCAAATATGATTGGCACTGTATTAAATAGAAACAGTCGTTCTGCTAATCCTGATTACAATCAGGAATACTATTCTTATGCCAGAAAGACATCACAACCCAAAAAAGCATAAAAAAAGCTAAAAGTAGATGGGGTGATTGTTATAAGTCACCCCCCTACTTTTAATCACTTTTTTCTAACTCAAATCTATTTAATGATTTATTAGATTCCCATTTCATTCTTTACTTCGGTAAAAACAGCTATCGCCTTATCAATATCCGATCGACAATGACCCGCTGATATTTGCGTTCTAATTCTAGCCTTACCCTCTGGAACCACCGGAAATGAAAAGGCAATGACATAAACACCCTTATCTAACATCTTTTTAGCGAAGCTAGATGCGACTTTAGCGTCATACAACATGATAGGCACAATCGGATGATCACCCTCTAAAATATCAAAACCCTGCTCCGTTAAAGCATCTCTGTAGTAACGCGTATTCTCTCTTAGAGACTTACGTAATTCATTAGAGTTCTCAGCAATATCGATCGCTTTTAAAGCTCCCGCAACTACAGAAGGCGCAACAGTATTCGAAAACAGATAAGGACGAGAGCGCTGCCTTAATAACTCCACTATTTCAGTGCGTCCACTGGTGTAACCTCCGCTGGCGCCGCCTAAAGCTTTGCCGAGGGTTCCTGTCAACAAATCGATTCGACCCAGAACTCCGCAGTATTCGTGACTGCCTTTACCACCTTCTCCAACAAACCCAGTCGCATGACAATCATCCACATGAACCAAAGCCCCATATTTATCGGCAAGATCACAAATCGCTTGTAGATTCGCCACATAACCATCCATTGAGAATACACCATCTGTGGTGATTAACTTGATTCTTGCCCCATCTGCATCAGCTTGCTGTAAACACTTTTCCAACTCTTGCATATCATTATTGCTGTAACGATAACGCTTCGCTTTACATAAACGCACGCCATCAATGATGCTGGCATGATTTAAAGCATCAGAAATAACGGCATCCTGATCATCCAAAATCGTTTCGAATAAACCACCGTTCGCGTCAAAACAGGATGGGTAAAGAATCGTATCTTCTGTTTCTAGAAAAGCAGATAGCTGGTTTTCTAACTGCTTGTGAATGGTTTGAGTACCACAAATAAAGCGCACAGATGCCATACCATAGCCATACTTTTCCAAACCCACCTTAGCTGCCGCATTTACCTCAGGGTGTTGTGCCAGACCCAGATAGTTATTAGCGCATAAGTTTAAGACTTCTCTACCATCGCTGAGTGAAATTGTGGCGTTTTGCGCGCTGGCGATAATACGCTCTTCTTTATAAAGACCTGCATCTTTGATCGCATCTAACTTTTGCGTAAAATGTTGTTTTATATCTGTATTCATTAGTGATTTTCCCAATCTAAAATTACTTTACCCGACTCTCCCGAGAGCATCGCATCAAAACCTTGTTGAAAATCTGTATAAGGCAAACGGTGAGTGATAATAGGATTTAAGTCCAAACCTGTTTCTATCATCATCGACATCTTGTACCAGGTGTCGTACATCTCACGACCGTATATGCCTTTGATGGTCAACATATTGAAGACAACTTTATTCCAGTCGATTTGAGTTTTCTCGGCAGGAATACCCAGCATTGATATTTTGCCGCCATGATTCATATTAGCAATCATGTCGTTCAAGGCTTGAGGGTTTCCAGACATCTCCAAACCAACATCAAATCCTTCTTTCATGTTGAGTTCTTTTTGCACATCAGACAGGTTTTCTTTAGCAGCATTAACGACACGGGTAGCACCCAATTTGCTGGCCAAATCCAAACGGTAAGGATTAACATCTGTAATCACAATGTTTCGCGCGCCTGCATGTTTACAAATCGCTGCCGCCATCGAACCGATTGGCCCTGCACCAGTGATAAGTACATCTTCTCCAAGCAAATCCCACTGCAAAGCTGTGTGAGTGGCATTACCGAAAGGATCAAATATAGCGGCAATATCTTTATCAATACTGTCATTGTGTACCCAAACGTTCGACATAGGTAACGCAATATATTCAGCAAAAGCACCGGTTCTATTCACGCCAATTCCTGAGGTGTGATTACAATAGTGTCGGTTGCCTGCCATACAGTTTCTACAACGACCACAAACAATATGACCCTCTCCCGAAACGATCTGGCCTTTGTGGAAATCAATCACGTTAGAGCCGATATCGACAATTTCACCAACAAACTCATGACCCACAACCAGAGGCACAGGAATCGTTTTCTGCGCCCAGTCATCCCAGTTATATATATGGATATCCGTACCACAAATAGCGGTTCGCTGAACTTTCACCAGCACATCGTTTATACCAATTTCAGGCATTGGAACATCTTCCATCCAGATCCCTATCTCTGGCTTTGATTTTACTAAAGCTTTCACAACAATATTCCTTATAGTGTATTTATATCCACTATAGTAAACTTAAGAGAATATAAAAATCCACTGATTTATTTCATATAATGGATTTTTTTCTACTATATAATTACTAGAGATATCCGAAAATATACTCTTTCTCTTATAAAACATTAGTTTATGGAAATTTAAATTGAGCAACGAAACACTGTCATCACTATCTACACGAATCAAACAGCAGAGAAAGAAGCAGCTCTGGACATTAGAGCATTTAGCAAATCTCTCAGGCGTTAGTCGATCCATGCTTAGTCAGATCGAACGCGGTAAAGCGAACCCTACTCTTGCGGTCACCTGTAAGATTGCAGAAGCGTTCAATATATCTATTGCCGAGTTGATAGAAGAGCCATGGACACAGCCGTTAATAGAAGTCGTAAAAGGAGATAATAAAAATTCTATTTTAAGGGATGATCAGTCAGCCTTTATCCAGGTATTGACTCCCATCCATTCGGCCGATAATATCGAGTTTTATTTGGTGAAGCTTCCTGTGAAAGGCGAATTAAACAGCCATCCACATATGCGAGGGACTCGGGAAATGATCACCATCCAGAGTGGCGACATCACTGTTATTTCAGGTTCTGATTCTAAGCATTTAACCACAGGAGATAGTGCGTATTATCAGGCTGACCAGGACCATAGAATTATTAACAATTGGGATCAGGAAGCGGTAATTTATATGATTACCAGTTTTGACAATGGATCAAATACGAACTAATTCCAATAGCTATAGAGCCTTTTTGGGAATATAGTTTTAGAAGCCAAATCAGACCGTTGAGATTACTTCTTAGATGCTTTTAAGTAGCGTGTAATCTCTTCCTTAGCGTCACTCATCACTGAGTCTCGATCAAGGTTATCTAATATATTCTGAACGATTAGTTTAGGCCCAGAATCACCCCAGGACTTGCCTTTGGCTAGATAATCTTCGGCTACTCTACCGACGACCAGAGTGCTATACCAGGCAACCGCACCTTGCGCCAAACCAGTAACTACCGTTGAAAAACCAACAGTGCCTATCTTCAATGCAGACGAGGCAAAATGAATCGCCCAGAACGTTGCATATAAAACCAGCATTTGAGCGGCGATGGTTTTAATCAACTCACCTGCTTCTGATTTACTCATTGGTAAACCGTATATTCTTGAAAGATGAATCACCATACTCACATCAATCGCAGCTGCCGCTAATAGATCGGCAATAGGTATAGGGTTTAAAGCAACCGCAACACCTTTACCCACGCAATACATACGTATGGTTTCTTCACCCAATTCTTTTCGGGTTGCGAGAATCTTCTCCCCCAGTTGTTCACTGAGGTTACCGGCAAACAAAGATGCGTTTAGCGCTGATAAGGTCTTACCTTCTGCTTCTAAAATTTCCCATAAGCGCGATTTCAGATTCAGGATATCGACAGGTCGTTGTCTAACCGTTTCTTTTTCATTCCCTTCATCATCGATGTAGATGACTGTTTGTCTACTCGGGGATGCAGCAGTGAAAACGATATTTGCAGGCGCGATAATACCCTTAACACGTTTGCGAATAATGGTACGTAATTCAAAGATCTCTTCTTCGTTGTACTGATCTGCTTTGTTCACGACCAGAATAATGGGTCGATTAGTATCCGCAACGGTCTTTAATGCCGCTAATTCAACTTCGGTTAAATCGCTATCGACCACAAACAAGAGTAAATCAGAACGATTAGCAACTTCATGAGCCAATTGCTCCCTTTCTTCTCCGTCTATTTCATTGATGCCAGGCGTATCAATCAGGTAGATACCGCCAGCATCCACTTCCTGCCACTCTTCACTACTTTCTGTTTTAGTTTCGCCGTGTAATACACTGACACTAAATGCCTGTTTACCCAACAAAGCGTTCAATACCGACGACTTACCCACACTCACCCGACCAAAAACAGCTATGTGCAAATGCCCTTTTTCGAGCTTTTCCAGCATTTTACTCAGTTGCTGATACTCATCACTCAGCACATCACGTACAGAGTCAGGCACACGCGTATCTTCAAGTAACTGGCTTAAACTTTCCTTCGCCATATCGACATTGGAATCACCCGAATCTGGCTGATTGTTTTCTAGATCAGCGAAACTGTTTTCAGAGCTGGAATTTGAGTTGTTATTTTGATTGTTTTTGCTTGTCGAAAACCAGCTTGGCAAATAACTTCGCGCGCGATTCCAGATCTTCACTCAACATCTCCTTAAAGGTAATGGCTGCAGGAGCGGGTTTTAATTGACCTCGCTGTTGCAAAGTTTTATTTACAGCACGCCCTAAGGCATCAAATATCAACCCATAAGCCACTGCATGAGTCAGCCCGCCAGTTACAGTGCCTATTCCGGGGAAGGCTTTCATACCGTTTCCCGCTACAGCCAGTATTAACGGAACGCTTTTTTTCATTTGACCTGTACTAAAGTCCAGCAAATTATCGATATCTAATTGTTTAACAGGCACATCGTATAAAGCACACAAACCTTTAACGAGCTGTGTTCCAAGTACACCCTGTATCACTAAATCCGATCCTGGGCTGACTGAGGCCAATGCTCCCAGTACGGCTTTGCGGGTAGAGCTTTTAATGATTTCTTCTGCTTTTTTCTGGCGGAAATCATCCTTCGCCACATCTAATTTTTGTTTAACCAGTACAAACACACTGGCATCACGTAAGGTTTCTAATGCGCCACTCTGTTTGTCGATTTCATCCTGTAGTGCTTGTGCCAATGCAGAAACATCAGCCTTGCGCTCTCTGACGACTTTCTCCTCACGACCATCCGGGTATATTTTGACAACTTCTTCTTCACCACCAGATTGCACAAACACGTGTTGTATTGAAGCTTCCGTGCCTGCATTTAAATTGGTATTGAATCGTTCGCTGATCAATTGCTTTTCTTCATCGGTGAAACGATCACTTTTATTCAAGGCAACAATCATTGGCTTACCAAAACTCTTGAGTTGCTGGATATCGTCAAATTGACTGCGGGACAAATCAGAATCCGTCACATACACCACAATCTGTGCTCTGATTGCCTCATCTCTAACGGCTGCATCTAATTCGCCACTGGCTTCATTGCGACCAGGAAGGTCAGTTAACACCAATTTATCTCCCGACGTACTTTTCCAGGTGTATTGCTTAATATCCTGAGTTGATCCACCACGCACATTGATATCAATATTCAACGACGCAGAAGTAGCCTCGGGCAATAGCGCTTTGACAATGGATGATTTACCCGTGCTGACATCACCAAATAAGGCAACATAGATTCTGCCAGTCTCTTTACGCGCCTGTAATTGCTCAATCTCGCGACGCATTTCAGCAGTTTCCATGCCTACCGTGTCGGCGTGGTCTAATTCTTTTAAAATATTCTCTTCGGTGACTTCTTCAATTTTGTAATCAGGGCTTTGCTGACTCGGCTTTAATAATTTATAAATCAACCATAAACTGAATAAAATCACCGCAGCAATAAGTGCTACGTATGTGTAAAACAGTGGTTCAGGCAAGCCTTGCAAACGCTCCCAAACATCAAGCGCACTGCGAGTCGCAGAAAACAGAAACAACAATAAAAGCAGTGTCACTAAAACCACTGCAACAGCGAGTAAACGCTTAAATTTAAAACCCGTTTTCTTCATTTTAATTTTTTACTATTCTTGAGATACGTTAATAGCCTTATTATCTCTTAATATGGCAACGAGTTATAGTATTTCAATGAGCTGTTCATTAAGCGATGATTATCATAACTACCTTTATTCATCTATTCATCCAATTTTAAAATACCTAATCATATTAGGTGTTTTCGACAAAACTTTTCTATACTATTCATACCACTATCCCTTTAACCCTTAAGGACATTTTATGATTTCATCGGTAAAAAAACTTTCAGCTAAAACAATCGCCATGACCAGTCTGGCTCTCATCTTTACTTCAGCGACAACTATGGCTCAAGCGGATACCACTAAAATCGGTATGATTACGACGCTTTCTGGTGGTGGATCTAGTCTTGGTAAAGATGTCAGAGATGGTTTTAAGTTAGCACTAAAAATGTCAGACAATAAAGATATTGAGCTTCTTATTGAAGACGATGGCCGTAAACCAGCGAAAGCGGTACAAATTGCAGACAAGTTTATTCAAAAAGATAAAGTCGATATTCTTACCGGTATTATTTTCTCTAATCTGGCGATGGCTGTTATTCCTTCAGCGGTTAAGAAAGGCGTTTTTTACGTCAGCCCAAATGCAGGTCCTTCGGCATTAGCAGGCAAAGGGTGTCACGAAAATTCATTCAATGTCGCATGGCAGAATGATAATTTACACGAAGCAATGGGTAACTACGCTAACGGTGTAGACCTTAAAAAGACCTTTATTCTGGCGCCAAACTACCCAGCGGGTAAAGATGCATTAACAGGTTACAAACGCTTCTATAAAGGCGAAGTTGCGGGTGAAATCTACACAAAACTCGGTCAAAAAGACTACGCGGTAGAGATTTCTAAAATTAAAGCATCGGGCGCTGATTCTGTATTCTTCTTCCTTCCGGGTGGCATGGGTATCGCATTCATGAAACAGTATTCACAATCTGGTTCAAAAATCCCGGTTATGGGACCTGCGTTCTCATTCGACCAGGGTATTCTGGGTGCAGTTGGCGATGCAGCACTTGGTGTTAAAAACTCATCACAATGGAATAAGGATATCGATAACGAAGCGAATAAAACCTTTGTTGCAGCGTATCAGAAAGAATACAACAAACTTCCATCTCTTTACTCAAGTCAGGGTTACGATGCGGCTAATCTGATTTTATCTGCACTGAAGAAGTCTCCAGTGAGTGACAAAGATGCATTCCGTAAAGCGCTTAAAGCAGCTGACTTTGCATCGCCACGTGGTGATTTCAAATTTGGAAATAACAACTTCCCAATTCAGGACATTTACGTTCGAGAAGTGGTTAAAGAAGGTGATGTTTTGACCAATAAAATTATCAGCAAAGGCCTTGAAAACCATCAGGATGCTTACGCTAAAGATTGTGTGATGAAATAAAGTATTTATAATTCCATTGTATTACTAAGTCACCCCCCTACTTATGAGCACTTTTTTAACTCAATTTATAAAAAAGTGCTCATAAGTAGGGGGGTGACTTTTTATTTACTAATTAACCAATAAACCTCAAATACGAAATCCATGACAGCTGCCCTCTTTCTTGAGCAACTCCTAAACGGCTTACAACTCGGAATGACATTGTTCCTGATGTCGGCTGGTTTGACGCTGGTATTTGGCGTGATGGGTTTGATCAACCTCGCCCACGGCTCACTGTATATGATTGGCGCTTTCTGTTGCGCCACAATCACTACTATGACGGGCTCTTTCTTACTTGGATTGCTGGCAGGGTTTGTCGGTGCAGCGATTGCCGGTTTGATTATCGAGGTTGTTGTGATTCGTAAACTCTACGACCGCGATCATCTCGATCAAGTGCTCGCCACCTTCGCGCTAATTTTAATCATATCTGAAGGCACTAGCTGGATATTTGGCTCATCACCGTTGTATCTCAGCATTCCAAGCTGGTTATCAGGCTCTATACCCCTCTCTTTCGAGGAGGATAGCAATAGTTCCTACCCTATTTACCGCCTGGTTATCATTGCGATTGGGTTGATTATTGCATACTCACTTTATTTATTAATTACCAAAACACGGCTCGGTATGCGTATTCGTGCTGGAGAATCCGATCGTGAGATGATCGCCGCTCTAGGCGTAAACATTCGTGTGATTTACTCTCTTATTTTTGCATTAGGCGCGGCACTTGCGGGCTTGGCTGGCTCACTGGTCAGCACACTCTATTCAGTAGAAGTTGGGATGGGCGAACCTGTGTTAATACTTGCCTTGGTGGTGATTGTTATTGGCGGTATCGGTTCGGTCAAAGGTGCTTTGGTCGCTTCTATTCTAGTTGGTTTGGTCGATACATTAGGACGCGTTTTCTTACCTAATATTCTGGCATTGTTTATCGACAACAGTCAGGTTGCAACGCTGAGTGCATCACTCGCCTCGGTACTGGTTTATATTTTAATGGCTGTGATTCTGGCTATTCGTCCACAAGGATTATTCCCAGCCAATGCTTAATTCTACTCATCAAAAAGGCTTTAAAGAAAAGGCTCTCAACCTGATTATCCTTGGCTTAATTTTTGTTACCGCCTTAGTCACCTATTGGCTAGATCAAGGCTATTACGTCAATTTAGTCTCTCGCGTTGTTATTTTTGCCATTGCCGGTGTTGGTCTTAATCTCGCATTGGGATATGGCGGTATGGTAAGTCTTGGCCATGCCGCATTTTTCGGTATTGGCGGATATATAGCTGGTATTTCAGCCATGCATTTTAGTGAAAACACTTCATTTATTGCAGGCTTAGACAGCACCAATCAGATGCTTACGATCTGGCTATTTGTCATTATTATTTGTGCCCTTCTCGCCTTATTTATTGGTTTGATTTCGCTGCGTACTAGCGGCGTCTATTTCATAATGATCACCCTCTCCTTTGCACAAATGGTGTATTACTTTGCGATTTCATGGCCCGATTATGGCGGAGAAGATGGTTTATTAATTTCTAGCAGAAATCAGTTTCTGGGGAACGATACTGATAATGAATTGGTGTTCTTCCTGATCTGTTTTACTGTATTGCTGTTAACTGTATTTCTGAGTTCGCGCATCATACGCTCGCGATTTGGTACCGCATTGCAAGTTGCCAGAATGAATGATGTGCGTTTAGCAACGGTTGGCATCAGACCTTATCCAATCAAACTGACGGCTTTTGTGATTTCAGCCGTGATCACAGGCATCGCTGGCGCGTTGTTTGCGGATTTAAACCGCTTTGTCAGCCCTGACATGCTCAGTTGGCAGATGTCAGGCGAGATCATTATCTTTATATTACTGGGTGGCGTAGGTCGCTTATCTGGCCCCATTTTAGGTGCTACATTGTTTGTATTGCTCGAAACCTTTATCGGCGGTTATACCGAACACTGGAAGTTATTCCTTGGTCTGGTGTTACTCATTGTAGTGCTCTACGCCAATGGCGGTTTGATGAAAATGGTTGTGGGAGAAAAGCAACATGACTAATTCCACCGTTGATACATCAAATAGTACTAAATTGGGCAGTACTGTCCTTAAAATAGAAAACCTCACCAAGCGTTATGGGGCTTTAACCGTTAGTGACTCCATTAATTGCGACCTTAAACAAGGAGAAATCCATACTTTAATCGGTCCCAATGGTGCGGGCAAATCTACCCTGGTTGGACAAATCGCAGGATGGATAAAACCAGATTCTGGTTCTATCACGCTTAACGGCACTAATATCACCAATATGAACGTGGCAAAACGTAGCCGCTTAGGTTTAGGCCGCAGTTTTCAGGTATCCTGCCTCGCCATGGAACTAAGCGCGCAACGCAATGTGATGCTCGCGGTTCAGGCGCGTCAGGGTTCTAGCTATCGTTTCTGGAAACCGGCAGCCAGTGACCAAAGCCTGATAGACGAAGCCGACAAGATTCTGGATCGATTACACATCAGCGAGTTTAAAGACACGCTGGCTTCACAACTATCCCACGGTAAACGCCGCGAATTAGAAGTAGCCTGCGCCCTCGCCTTACAACCCAAAGTATTATTACTGGATGAACCAATGGCGGGCTTGGACCCTGCCAGTACACAAGGTTTGATCAACTTTCTGCAAAACCTCAAAGCAGAAATACCTATTTTACTTATCGAACACGATATGGATGCAGTATTCCAGCTTTCTGATCGCATCTCTGTATTGGTTTATGGCAAACTGATTTTCTCTGGTTCACCCGATCAAATCAAAGCTTCACCAGAAGTAAGAAAAGCCTATCTGGGGGATGACTAATGTCTTTGCTCAAAGTCGAACACATAGCCGTCTTCTATGGCAAATCGCAGGCATTGTTTGATGTCAGTCTTGAGATCAATCCCGGCGAAGTTGTAGCTCTAATGGGGCGTAACGGCGTAGGTAAATCAACCACAATACGCGCTATTTGTAACCTCACCCCCCCACTTACAGGCACTATTTCATTAAACGGTGAAAATCTGGCGAAGTTGCCAACGCATGTCGTTGCACGAAAAGGAATCGGGCTCGTCCCAGAAGGACGCCGTTGTTTTGCTAATTTAACGGTCGAAGAAAACCTGTTAGCGACAGAAAGAAAGGGCCAATGGGATATGCAGAAAATTCATCAGCTGTTCCCGCGATTAGAAGAACGCAGCAAACAATCTGCCGCGACTTTATCCGGTGGAGAACAACAAATGCTCGCGATTGGCCGCGCTTTATTAACCAATCCAAAGTTATTGATTTTAGATGAAGCCACTGAAGGACTTGCCCCTGTAGTCAGGCAAGAAATCTGGGCTGCTATTCATAGACTGAGAGAAAACGGGCAATCGATATTACTCGTCGATAAAACTCTTAAGGAATTACTCCCGGTATGCGATCAATGCTTCATATTGGAGAAAGGCCAATCTGTCTGGAATGATGCACCACAAGCGTTGACTGATGATATTAGTAGTCGGTATTTGGGAGTTAGTACTTAAGAGTTATTAGTACGTATAAAGAATCACTTGGAAATTTGAATTTAGAATAATAAAAAGGGTGAATAGATAGTCTCAATTCACCCTTTTATAAACGTCAAAAGCTTGGTCCTATTTAAAAACCTTCAAGTACCACTTTACCAACCGCTTGATTCGTTTCGATATGAGCATGCGCGCGCTTCAAATTTTCTGCATTTATTGTGCCATAGTTCTCGCCTAAGGTTGTTTTGATCACACCGTCATCAATCAACTGAGAAATCTGATTCAACAAATCATGCTGTTTTTGCATATCCCATGTGTTGAACATTGAACGGGTGTACATCAATTCCCAGTGCAAAGATAAAGATTTAACTTTAAGCAACGTTATATCAAGCCCGTTTTCTGGATCATCGATAAGTGCTAATTTGCCTTGTGGTGCCAACGCTTCTACCAACTGTGGAAAATGCTGTTCTGTATGATTAAGGCTGATAACATGCGTCACATTAATAATACCAAGATCATTTAATTGGGCAACTAAAGGCTGGTGATGATTGATTACATGATCAGCTCCCAGATCACGAACCCATTGCTCGCTTTCTGGACGTGATGCCGTACCGATCACTGTTGCATTGGTTAGCTTTTTTGCAAGTTGCGTTAAAATAGAACCCACGCCGCCTGCAGCGCCCATAATCAGGATAGTTGGTTTAGGTGAGCCTGCCTCCGCATCTGCATCTGTTTGACCTGGCGTAAAATCTAAACGGGCAAATAACAATTCATAAGCCGTAATAGCGGTTAAAGGCATTGCCGCTGCTTCTTCATTCGACAGTGATGATGGTTTTGTACCGACGATGCGCTCATCAACCAATTGAAATTCAGAATTTGAACCCTGGCGCGTAATATCTCCCGCATACCAAACTTGATCACCAACTTTAAATAACTCTGTATCTTCACCGACAGCGACGACTTCTCCTACTGCATCCCAACCGAGAATCTTATGTTGATCACCTTCTGCTTCTGCTCGCATTCTTACTTTAGTATCAACAGGGTTTACTGAAACCGCTGCTACTTTTACTAAGATATCTCGACCGGTTGCTACAGGAGTTTCTATCTCGATATCCATTAATGAGTCTGCTTGATCAATAGGTAACGACTTTAAATATCCGACTGCTTTCATTTTTTATTCCTTTGCTATGCTGTTTCGTTTTGCTTTGCTTTGCTTTGCTTTGCTTTGTAAAGTTAGGTTTGCTCATTTCATTTACTTGTTTAAACAAACACAGGGAAATGACAACTCTGTAATTTATTTGAGAAGTATAGTATTGATATTTTATTGTTTTTCATAAAGAGTGTTAACAGAGAAACATAATCAACATATTTTTGATAATCTATGTTTGATATATGTTTTGTATATGTTTTCTCGGCAGATCATTCATATACTTCTTGCTGTAAGAAATTTTATTGTAATAGATTGTTGCAGAATTAGATTGTGATGATAAAACGGACCAAAGCCATGCAAAAAAAAGATCCAACTGTTAACCCTATTCTGAATCCGGAAAGCAAGAAACACTCAGAAACAGACTTCAATCATTTTGAAGTGCTATTAGCAAATCGTAACTCAGGTATCGCGTTAGAAACCTTACGCCATGATGTTACCCCTATCGGCATGCATTATTTACTCAGTCATTTTGATATCCCTTATGTTCAGGATGAAAAACAATGGTCTTTAGAAATTGGCGGATTGGTCAATAATCCGATGACGCTGGATATGGATTACCTCAAGTCACTCCCACAAATCACTCAGCAAGTAACACTGGAATGCGCAGGTAATGGTCGAGCCTTATTAAAGCCACATTGGCCAAGCATGCCATGGACGTATGAAGCTGTTGGCACAGCAGAGTGGAAAGGCACACGCCTGATCGATGTTTTAAAAACCGCAGATGTTAAAACCGAAGCAATACAATGGGTATTTAGTGGCGCCGATGAAGGCGTTGACTCTGGCGTACAGCATGATTTTTCACGCGCACTGAGTATCGAAATGGCAAATAACCCAGACATAATGCTGGCATGGGAAATTAACGGCCAACCGTTGCCGCCACAACACGGTTTTCCATTACGATTAGTAGTGCCAGGCTGGTACGGCATGGCAAGCGTGAAATGGTTAAACCGCATCGAAGCCATAGACTATGAATTTCAAGGTTATCAGCAAGTTGGAACCTATGTTTATCGAAAAGATAAGGATGACAAAGGCACACCAGTTTCAGCCATTCGAGTAAAGTCATTAATGGTACCGCCGGGAAAACCAGACTGGTATACGCGCAAACGATTATTAGAAGCAGGCGAAACACTTTTGCAAGGTCGTGCATGGTCTGGCTTTGGCACACCCATCACAAAAGTAGAAGTTGGAATTGACGAGGATTGGTTCGAAGCTGAATTATTTCCCGCTAATGAAAAATATGCCTGGAGCCGCTGGGAATTTAACTGGCAAGCAGAAACGGGATACCATCAACTTAAGTGCCGAGCCACAGATGCCAATGGCGACACCCAACCGCTTGAGCCTCCCTGGGATAATTCAGGGTTTGGGAATAATTGTGTTCAGATCACTGAAGTCTGGGTTGAAGATGATTTAAGCAATGTTTAAATCTATTGTTGCTGGGGATTAAAGAACGTTATTTATTCTGGGATCTACGATGGAATTTCTTGGCTCTTGGTGAGCCTAGAAAAGCCACCTCCCCACTTACGGGCACTTTTTTGCTTGTTTACAAAGTAAACTAACGATTAACCAGAAGTAATTCATAAACTTACATATATTCGTGCAAGCCACTCAAGGAAAGGTTAAAATCGCCTGAACTATTCAAAAGGGGTCTGTCAAAGAAGTAGCAAGCGTATCACGCTTGAGCGCTTTTACAGTTCGAATATAAGGCAAAAAAACTCTAGGCAGTTTTGATTTATTTGCCAGAAAATCATAGGAATAAAGAATAAATATGAAGTTATCTATCAAGCTGCTTAGCAGTACACTTTTGGCATCGCTCGTTCTGTCATTATCAACCGCCACACAAGCTGCTCCTGGTAATCGCCTTGGTTATAACACCAGTGGCTTACATCATTTAGCTTCATCAAACCCTTTCATCGACATCTTCAAAATATCACGCGGCTGGATAACATCGTGTGAATTTAACTGGCAGCAAAATCGCCCTATCGATCCTGGCTGTACAAAGAAATCATCTTTTAATACCAAAGAGTCTGATCAAGTCCCTGTTGACAGAAACGGTTGGCCAACCCGTTTACCTGCGCGTGGCGAACGCCCTGTTTATACATCGATTAATGCAATATGGGATATGCCAGACAATTTCCCTGTCGGCAGACATTTCGTGACCTACGAAGGTGATGCAGACATTAAAGTACATGGCGATGTAGAAGTAACTCGTCAAATTCCGGGCCGCATCGACTTCAATTTACGTTCGGCTAAACGTAATCTACGTTTACATATTACCCGTATCAATCCACGTAATTACATTCGCAACATCAAAGTAATTCCGCAGAAGTATGCGGGCATTTATACCCGTCAGACTTTCAACCCAGAATACTTAAAGACATCACGTAACTTTAATTCTATTCGCTTCATGCCTTGGCAGAACACCAAGTTAACCAAGCTGGCAGAATGGCATCAACGCGCTACTCCACAATCTGCATTTTACAATCACAATGCCGGCATGCCTGTTGAAACAATGGTTGATCTAGCGAACCAAAGTCAGGCTGACCCTTGGTTTTCAATGCCACATTTAGCCTCGGATGATTTCTATCGCAAGTTTGCACAAACCGTAAAAGCACGCTTAAACGGTAGACATAAAGTGTATGTAGAAAATTCTAATGAGATATGGAATTCAATGTATCCAGCGACGCATGATGCGACGCGCAAAGCTTTAAAATTATGGCCTCGCGGCAAGCTAGACATCAAAAATGTTGGCACTCGTCGTTTATTCTTAGCACTTAACTACAACGCTAAACGTAGTCGTGAAATGTGTCGTATCTTCAAGCAAGTGTTAGGCAACCGTGCTGTTTGTGTTGTTTCGGCTTATGGTTCGGCACCAAAAATGGCGGAAGAATTAATGACCTGCCCTCTTGCTGGTGGCAATTGCTACAAGTCATTCGATGCGTATGCGGTTGCACCATATTTTGGTGATTACATTGCACGTATCGAAAATCGTCCACTGGTTAAGCGCTGGGCAGCACAAGGCAATGCAGGTATGGGACAGCTATTCAGAGAGATCATGAATGGCGGACTCGCAAAAGATAATTACCCAGGTGGCGCAATTGAAAATGCCATACAAGACCGTGTGGTTAAAAATGTAGCAATTACCAAAAAATACGGTGTGCAATTGCTCGCTTACGAAGGTGGACAGCATTTACTGCGTGTTGATGGTCAACACCGAATCAAAGATCCACGTATTTTTAGCCTATTTGCCAATGCTAATAAAAACCCACAGATGGGTAATGCCTACACTAAATACCTTAGAGCCTGGAATCGAGCTGGCGGCGGCATGCTAATGCATTTTAATGGTATTGCAGCTATAGATGATCGTAATTACTTCCCAATGCTAGAAAAAGCAGGAACTACATCACCAAAATATAATGCAATGATTAATTATATTCGTGGTCGTTAAGATCGCTTAGCTATCATTTATAATGATTAATAATCAGTAAAATGTCTTTCAGTTTGGGTGATCCTTGCCCAATAGGTGTTTTTGATTCAGGACTTGGTGGACTTTCCGTACTTCGGGAAATCCACCAACTTCTTCCCCATGAAAATCTAATCTATGTTGGCGATTCCGCCCACGCGCCTTATGGCGATAACAGTGCAGAATATGTCCGAGATCGCTCTCTTGAAGTTGCAGAATTCCTTTTAGATCAGGGTGTAAAAGCCATTGTTGTTGCCTGCAATACTGCGACGGCTGAAGCTATTGATCTTTTAAGAGAAAAACTTGATGTTCCTATGATTGGTTTAGAACCAGCTATCAAGCCTGCAAGCAAACTAAGCAGAAATGGTATTATCGGGGTTCTAGCGACTCAACGTACAATAAACAGTGAACGACTGTTAGGCTTAACTGAACAATATGCGGAGGGAAAACGCGTGCTAGCCCAAGCATGCCAAGGCTTGGTAGAACAAGTAGAAGCATGTGAACTTGAGTCCGATAAGACAAAAACTTTATTGAAACACTACATCACCCCCCTACTTACAGAGGGTGTTGATGCTTTAATTCTCGGCTGTACACATTACCCTTTCTTAATCGATGCCATCCGAGACATTATTAACGATAGTCATAGTCCACAAAGCAACATTACCAAGAATAATAATCTCAATAATAGAAATATAATGATTCTAGAAACAGGTAAACCGGTGGCATTGCAATTACAACGTGTTTTGAAACAGTATAATCTGGAAAGAATCGTAGATCGAAAGACTGATCCTTTTGGCGAAAAACAGAACCATTTGGGTAAAATCAGCTTTTATAACAGCAGTACAAACCCAATCACCCTTAAAAGCATGAAGTATTTATGGCAACGCAGTTCACAGAAATCTATCAATCCCATAGCCATAAAAGCCCTTCCTGCGCTAGAATACAACCATGACTGATAATTCACACCAACTTGAAGATATAAACCCGCATACTGGCGAGCCTTACAAAATTCGCCCGAATAAGACCCAGCTAAAACGCGACATGAAGGTCTTGCATGATCTTGGACGCGAACTTGTGGATCTTGCACAAAACAAACTGGAAGAGATAACGCTGTCAGAACGCATGTACGATGCAGTGGTTTCTGGTAAAAAAATGAAGAAAGCCGCCCTACAAAGGCATTTTCGTTTTATCTCCAGCATTATGCACGAAGAAGACGTCGATACTATTCAACTAGAACTAAAGCAATTAGCATTGCCGCAACAAAAAGAAGTTGAGGACTTTCATCAGCTTGAAAGCTGGCGGGATCAATTGATTAATGGTGATAATGATCTAATTGAACAGTTAGTGACTGAAATCGATGCGGATAGGCAACAAATCCGTCAACTCGTCAGAAACGCCAGCAAAGAAGCTCAGCAGAATAAACCGCCTAAGTCGTCACGCTTATTGTTCCAGTACTTGAAAGAACTTCAAGAGAACCATTAATTCTGTTTAATTTCATTCTTGCACAAAAAAAGCCCTATAAGTAGGGGGGTGTCATTTAACTACACCCCCTACTTATAGGGCTTTTTTGCATTCTATTTGCAGCTAAATGACACCAGCTGCCTGCTCATCAGCAAAATAAGATGATCGCACCATTGGACCACTTGCGACATGCGAGAATCCCATCTCGTAACCTACCACTTCAAGCTCTTTAAACTCATCTGGGGTTACGAATCTTTCTACAGGCAAGTGATCGAGACTTGGTTGCAGGTATTGGCCAAGGGTCAACATGTCGCAATTGTGATCGCGTAAATCCTGCATCACGGCTTTGACTTCATCAATTTCTTCACCAAGCCCTAGCATCAGACCTGATTTAGTCGGTATACCAGGATGCATTACTTTGAATTTTTTGATTAAATCCAGAGACCATTGATAATCAGAACCAGGGCGCGATTGTTTATACAGGCGAGGAACAGTTTCTAAATTATGGTTGAATACATCGGGTGGAGATTTAGTCATGATTTCTAGAGCAATATCCATGCGCCCTCTAAAATCAGGCGTTAGGATTTCTATTTGAATGTCTGGGTTGCTTTCGCGAACTGCATTTATGCAATCAACAAAATGTTGTGCTCCGCCATCACGCAAATCATCGCGATCTACTGAGGTTATAACAACATAACGAAGTGCCATCGCTTGTATGGTTTCAGCCAGACTTGCTGGCTCATCAACGTTTAAAGGTTCTGGACGACCATGACCGACATCACAAAACGGACAACGACGTGTACAGATATCACCCATAATCATGAAAGTTGCTGTGCCTTTAGTGAAGCACTCACCCAAATTAGGGCATGCTGCTTCTTCGCAAACCGTATTTAGTTTCTGCTCACGCAGTATCTTTTTTAAGCGTTTTACTTCAGGCGTTGTAGGTGCTTTGGCACGTATCCATGAAGGTTTACGTTTGATTTCTTTACTTGGTATGACTTTTATCGGGATTCGCGCTACTTTTTCGGCACCACGTAGTTTCACACCCTGTTCTGCTTTCTTCACACTCATATTCGTCCTAAACTCTTCTTAGCCTTTAGCTGCTTATAGCCACAAGCTCATTTTAGTCTTACACAAATTACAAATCGTAATTGTGCTATCCATTAAGTAATAGAGGATTATATCGCCATGTCTAAACAATACCAAGACTCCAATAAAGAAAGACTTAATAGACCTTCTCAATCAATAACTGATTTATTTCAAATAAGCTTCTATGTTCCAGTTAAAAATTGCGAAACTGTCAAACAAGCCATGTTTGATGCTGGTGGGGGAAATATTGGAAATTATCAGGAATGCGCATGGCAAACGTTAGGGCAAGGTCAGTTTAAACCACTGCGTGGAAGTAAACCCCATATCGGTGAGGTTAATGCGCTTGAAAGAATAGAAGAATTTAAGGTTGAAATGGTTTGTACCCGTGAATACCTTAAATCAGTAGTTCAGACATTAAAAAGCAGCCACCCTTATGAGGTGCCTGCTTTTTCAGTAATTAAGCTAGAAACGTTTTAACGGATTCTTCGAATAACTCTTACTGCACTGCTATTTGATCCATTCATACCATCAACACGAATGCAATCTGCATGATTTTTATGATTTGGGTTATGCGCTTTTCTATGGACTTTAGCCACGCGCTTCACTTTAGTCTTATTCAACACAGCTTGAGCCTGACGGTAAAAGTTAGCGTCGACTGTTTGTAAGCGATTTGCTTGTAACCCGCGATTCGCTTTTTTAATAAAAGTAGCGCTATTATTCATAGCATCAACGCGAATACAATCTGCATGGTTCTTGTGATTAGGATTGTGAGCGTGGTGTTTCTTATGCATTCTATGTTTTTTGTGCATACGCTTTTTATACATTTTGGGTTTAACGCGCATCTTCGAACCAGGCGTCCAGTTCTTGCCTTTGTAGTTCTTTGTTGCTTTTGACTCAGGACAATTAGTGCGGTAGTAATACCCTTTTCCGCGTTGCGCTATATAATTGTCATGAGCTGCCCAACCTCGAAATTGACCACCGTAAGCACGTACATTTTTAGCCGCGGCACCGCACATATTCATTTCGTCAGTATCTGGCCATGCATACGCAGGTAGTGTCAAAACACTTCCAAAACTAAGGATTAGTAATAAAACCAATCGTTTGATTGATACAATTTTCATTGAGATAGTCTCCATACTATTTTGTAACTTGCTTTAAACTTTCAAAAATATCCATTTTAGAAAGTTTTTAAATCTTGATAACATTTAGTGGCGAAGTTGCTACTAAATAGTTCATTAACTCGCTTCTGAGAATAAAATATCAAGGTACGCCTGTAATATTATTGATATCATAGCTCACAAATTTATTAACTTATTTACTAAAACACTGTTTTGATTAATATTTAAACACCCTATATCTTTTAATAAATGAAAGAAATAAGAACCGTTTTACGTAAAAACCAGGTATCAAATAATGTCTAAACAAGATGTTCAAGAGACTACGCACTTCGGCTATGAGCAAGTACCAGTATCCGATAAAGCGAGCAAAGTAGCTGACGTATTCCACTCTGTCGCAGATAAGTACGACGTAATGAATGATTTAATGTCGGCTGGTGTACATCGTTTATGGAAGCGATATACCATCGAACACTCCGGAGCAAAGAAAGGTGACACCATACTCGATCTTGCTGGAGGCACTGGGGACTTAACGGCAAAATTCACCCGTATAGTAGGCCCTAATGGCTTAGTTACACTCTCGGACATTAACGGTTCAATGCTTGAAAATGGCCGTCAGCGATTAACCAATATGGGCATTGCAGGCAATATCGAATACGTACAGGCCAATGCTGAATGTTTACCATTTGCAGACAATAAATACGACCTGATCACCATCGCCTTTGGCTTACGAAATGTGACGGATAAAGATGCAGCATTAAAATCTATGTATCGTGTATTGAAACCGGGTGGAAAGTTAATGATTCTCGAGTTTTCAAAACCTGTCGTGCCTGGTCTGAGTACTATTTACGATCAGTACTCTTTTAAATTATTACCACTCATTGGTAAAGTCGTAGCGAATGATGAAGACAGTTATCGCTACCTTGCAGAATCCATCCGTATGCATCCCGATCAGGAAACTTTAAAAGGCATGATGGACGAAGCAGGCTTTGAACGTACCTCATATCACAATATGACAGGCGGAGTTGTTGCGTTACATACAGGTTATAAATTTTAAGTTATCTGTAGTCATCGCTAATACCATTATTTCTTATTGAAGAATACGCTCAATGAAACTTCCCATACCCTTTCTATCAGCCATCGAGACAGCCATAAATACCTGGATGAAACTTGATGGCGAGTCTTTGGAGAAACTGAAGCCCTTAGAAGGAAAAATCATTCGTTTTCACATAACGGGGCTCGAGCTGAATCTATACTTCCTTCCTGCTGTTTCTGGCATTAGCGTTCTTGGGAATTACCCCGAAGAAAAAGAAGGCGGAATGGTCGATGCCACGATTCACGGTTCACCTATGGCATTGATTCGTTTGAGTACTGCCGAGAACTCTGGAGAAACATTACTCAAGTCCGATGTTGAGATAGATGGAGATATGCGCATTGCTGAAAAATTTAGCGCTGTTCTCAGAGAGATTGACATTGATTGGGAAGAACACTTATCCAGACTAGTCGGAGATATTGTTGCCCATCAAGCAGGCCAGTTTATCCGAGGAGCAAGTCGCTGGTTGAATGAAACCAACGAAGCAATGAAAATGAATACCGCAGAATATATTAATGAAGAAGCTAAACTATCACCCGCTGATGCAGAGGTTAAATACTATATGGATCAGGTGGATGATTTGAGAATGGGCGTTGATAGACTTGATGCGAGAATTTCAAACCTGATATCTGATTTAAATAAAACCAATAAAACCAACTCTAAAGAAGCATAACAATAAAAATGAATCTTTTCTCTCAGCTCTATCGGCTATTTATCATTAATCGTGTCCTGATTCGTCACAATCTCGATGAGTTAATCTACGCGATTCCTGCCTTCCGTCCTTTACGTTTTATTTATCACATTTCTCCATGGAACTGGAAAAAAGAAGAGCGTGCTCCTCGCGGAGAACGCATCAGAAAAGCGTTAGAAGATCTTGGACCCGTATTCGTCAAATTTGGACAGGTACTCTCAACTAGGCGCGATATGTTGCCGGATGATTTGGCCGATGAGCTTGCTAAGCTTCAAGATAATGTTCCACCTTTTTCAGGCAAATTAGCCCGTGAAATTATTGAAAAGTCTTTAGGCAAACCGGTAAACGAACTGTTTGAAGCATTCGATGAAACACCACTCGCTTCAGCATCCATTGCACAGGTTCATACTGCTACATTAAAAGATGGTAAGGAAGCGATTGTCAAAGTCGTTCGACCCGGTATAGAAAAAACCATTCGTCACGATATAGACCTGATGTTGTTTATCGCAAAAATGGTGAATCGATTCAGTGCCGTCGGCAAACGTTTACGAACTGTGGAAGTGGTACAGGACTATGAAAAGGTAATCTTTGACGAGCTAGATTTAGGTCGTGAAGCCGCTAATGCCAGTCAGTTAAGACGTAATCATTCTGGCACCAAAGATCTTTATGTACCTGATGTGTATTGGGATTACTGTACTGAAAATGTAATGGTTATGGAGCGCATCTATGGTGTTCCTGCCGGAGATATCAAGCAACTACACGCCAATGGTGTCGACATGAAGGTACTCGGCGAACGGGCTGTTGATATCTTCTTTACCCAAGCGTTAACGCATAATTTTTTCCATGCAGATATGCATCCTGGAAATATCTTCATCGATATCAGCAATCCTAAAGATCCTACCTTTATCGGCGTAGACTTTGGCATTATGGGATCTTTGGAAGCACAGGATCAACGTTATCTGGCAGAAAACTTACACGCCTTTTTTAACCGCGATTATAAACGTGTAGCAGAAGTCCATATTGAATCTGGCTGGGTACCATCTCATACGAAAGCCAGTGAATTTGAAGCAGCTATTCGCACCGTCTGTGAGCCGATTTTCCAATTGCCTATCAAGGATATTTCATACGGCAAACTATTGCTGAGACTGTTCCAGACTGCGCGACGTTTTAATATGGAAGTACAACCACAATTGGTTTTACTTCAAAAAACATTATTAAATATTGAAGGCATGGGACGTGAGTTATATCCCGATCTTGATTTATGGGTAACGGCTAAACCTTTTATACAGCGCTGGATGGATGAACAATCCGGGATTCGATCATTATTCAATGGGGCTAAGGATAATTTACCCAAATTCATTGAGCAATTACCGCATATGCCGGTGATGATTAATGAAGTCATTCGTCAGATTCACGATAAAAATAGCAACACAGAAACCGAATCAGTCCAATTGCAAGCGCTTCGTGAAGAAATCAAAAAAGCCAATCAAAGAACTACGCTAACAATTAGTGGCGGTGTATTAGTAGTGAGTGCAGTACTGTCAAGCTCACCATTACTGCTGGTTTCCTCAAATGCTTCACCAATCACCTGGGGACTTGGATTGATTGGTATCACGCTTCTTATAATAGGAATAATAAGAAAATGACACCCTCCTACTTTTAGGTGGTTTTTAGTTAGTTTTATTAATCAAACACTTAACTATATCTTGATATTTAATGATATTTTGTTAAAAAGGTCACAATTTAAAGAATAATTAATAAAATTTCACTATAGTTAATGTAAGTTAGGATAATCTAGCTAGGTCATAGATATATAGCTGGAATAAATAAAACTAAATATATTAAACAAACGCACAAGTGATACAAGGGAATCAATGAGTAGTAACTTAAATGATACTAACCTATTATTAACTAATCGCGCCAAGCAGTTAGAAAATATAGAGTTTTTCAAAGGAATGGATATGTCAGAGCTCACTGAGCTTGCTGGCATAATGAAAGAAATTAAGTATAAAAAGAATACTATCGTCATTAACCAAGGAGACTTGAGCCGTAGTTTATTTGTCATTGTTTATGGTCGATTAAAAGTATTTGCGACCGATGAAGAAGGCAATCAGACTATATTTACCTTCTTGAACAATGGTGATTTCTTCGGTGAATTAAGCCTACTTGATGACGCTCCACGTTCTGCAACCGTTTATACACTTGAAGATTCAACTGTTCTCAATTTAGACCACGTCAAGTTTAAAGACTTTATAGATACCCATCCAACAGCTTGTTGGCCCTTGTTTAAATCACTAACAAGTCGCATCAGAACAATGGATCAAACCATTTGCTCACTCACTTCCAGAGATATCTATGGACGATTGATTGAAACCTTGTACAAGCAGGCTGAAGAAAATGCAGATGGCGTTCTCATTACACAAAAACTGACGCATCAGGACTTTGCTGAAATGATAGGCTCATCTCGAGAAATGATCAGCAGGATATTTAAAGACCTTAAAGAAGGCGGCTATATTTCTGTAGAAAGAAAGCAGGTGAGCATTCTGAAACGATTACCATCGCAATGGTAATAAAGATTAAGCGTCTGTATTTAAGTTAAAATTAAATACCGCTAACAACACAACGCAGTACACCGTAGTTCCATTCGCCATCAAGCTCTTCAAACAAGGGCTTTAAAGCGCCCTCTGCCTTGGTATTTAAAAACTCCGCGGTTCGTTCGATGGTCGCAATATCTTCATCATCAATTTCCAGAACATCCCAGGACTTGAGCATTCCCGCTTCGATAACATCCGCTAAATGCGAATAAATAGTGGATGAACTCAAATCACGTTTTTCAGATATTTCTTGAACACTCAAACCATCGTTATGCAGTGTGAGCGTTTCATTGATAGTATCTGAAAAATTATTTCTGAACATTTTAGGCAAGGGATTATCTTTGATCACCTGCATAAACTGCTGGCCATACCGTTCTAATTTCATTTCACCCACACCACTAATAAACTTAAAAGCATTGGCATCTTGTGGTCGTTGACGAGCCATCTCAATAAGACTGGCATCACTGAAAATCACATAAGGTGGCACACCCTGTTCGTCTGCCAGTGAGGTTCGAAGTACACGCATTGCTTCGAATAAAGGCTCGTCCATACTGCGTAAGTCGGCTTTTGCTTTGCCTTTCTTGGTGGTGACTTTCTCTGCTTTCTTAACCTTACGAGCGAATAACGCTATCTCCCCACGAAGTAATGGACGAGCCGCTTCCGTTAGTTCAAGCGCGCCAAATTTTTCCATATTGATCGTCAAGTAACCTTGAGCAATTAATTGGCGATATAAGCTGCGCCATTCTATTTGCTTCAGGTGCGCGCCAATGCCCCAGGTGGTAACTTTATCGTGTTGATTTTGCGCAATACGATCGTCAGTTTTACCCAACAGAATATCAGTCACATAGGAAACACCAAAACGTTGTCCGGTTCGGTAAACGGTCGATAATGCTTTCTGTGCATCTTCAGTGGCATCCCAAGTTTCAGGTGGATTTAAACAGTTATCACAATTACCGCAAGGTTCAGGTAATTCTTCATCGAAGTATCCAAGAATGGTTTGCCGACGACAACTTGCTAACTCGCAAAGGCCCAGCATGGAATCGAGCTTTTGCTGGGTTATTCGCTTATAATCTTCATTACCAACGCTGTCTTGCATCATTTGACGCAAGGTAATCACATCTTGCAAACCGTAACTCATCCAGGCATTGGCAGGATCACCATCACGTCCCGCACGACCGGTTTCCTGATAATATGCTTCAATGTTTTTGGGCAAACTTAGGTGGGCGACAAATCGCACATTAGGTTTATCAATTCCCATTCCAAAGGCAATCGTCGCAACGATAATGATGCCTTCTTCACGCAAGAATCGTTGCTGATTATGGGCACGGATATTTGCACCTAAACCAGCATGATAAGGCAAAGCAGTAACACCTTGTTTAGTTAGCCATTCAGCGGTAGATTCTACTTTTTTACGCGACAAACAATACACAATACCTGCGTCGTTTGGATGATTTTCCTTGATAAACTTCCATAATTTATCTCGTCCGTTTTGAGCTTCTGAAATTGTGTAATTAATATTCGGTCGATCAAAGCTGTTGGTGTAGACGCCTGCATCACCTAGATTGAGCTGTTGAATGATTTCATGGCGGGTACGTTTGTCAGCAGTAGCGGTTAATGCAATTCGCGGCACATTAGGAAAGCGTTGAGGTAAAACCGAAAGACGCTGATATTCGGGTCTGAAATCATGACCCCATTGCGATACACAGTGCGCCTCGTCTATCGCAAATAAAGAAATCTTGCATCGCTCTAGCATCTGCAAGGTGTGTTCTCCCAGTAAGCGTTCAGGAGCAACGTAGAGCATATCTAACTCGCCATTAAACAAAGCCTGTTGAACATCTCGGGCTTCTTCTGCGCTCAAGGTAGAATTCAAATAAGCGGCTCGAATACCTAACTGGTTTAGGGTATCGACCTGATCCTGCATTAATGCAATCAATGGTGAAACGATGATACCAACACCTTCGCGTGTCAAAGAAGGAATTTGATAACATAAGGACTTACCGCCACCTGTTGGCATCAATACAAAGGCATCACCACCATCAATTAGCTGCTGAACAATTTGCTGTTGATTGTGCCGAAACTCACTGTAACCAAAGGTTTTTTGAAGGATAGATTGGGCGTTTTCTAGAGTATTTGTCATTATCAAAGAAGCTTAGTATTTGAGTGTTATTAAAACACACCCCCCTACTTTTAGTGAGTTTTTCGTTTCGTTTTTATAAACATTAAACTCAGTTATTTGAACTGCTTTAGATCATCTGGCACTTTTTATTAGCTCTGCTTAAAATTACTTAATTTGCTAGAGGCTTAATCGGCGCATTTGGTACCAGCTTGATTCGCTCTTCTTTGCTCACTTCTCGCCAAATAGTATCTTTTGAAATGATACCTAGAATATCTCCAGTATTGAATGCCGAAACTTTACCCGTAGGCGGATCTAACAAATCAGGCCCGTATTGATTTTGAACATCTTCTGAATAGCCCAATAAGTCGAGAACAGTAGGAAATAGTGAAAACTGGTCTGTAACGTTATAGTTAGTGACTGCAGATTCTTCAAATTTAAGCAGTAATGGTTTTTTATCTGTAATAACCATCAAAGGCACCAGACCTTCGGTAGCTGGAGCGTCTTCACCAGATGTACAATGTGTGGTACTTGATGGCTCAAAGTATTGCCCATGATCCGAGGTATAGATAATGGCTGTATCGCTTAAATCTACTTCCTTGAATAACTTTTCGAAAAATTTATCTACGGTCCAGTAAATTGAGTTTTTATAAGTATTTATAACCGGCTCCATAGAGCCACTTTCATACAGATCTAGTAAACCATCAAGCCCTCTTGATTCTTCACCTGAAGGTACTGGCTGATAAATTGCAGCTGAATCCGGGTAGTTATCATCGTACGGAAAATGTGCACCGTTTTTATTCGCATAGATGAAGGTGGGCTTATCACTTTTAAGTTCTTCTTCCATAATTTCAAGCAAGCGATAATCTAAGTCTGGCCCTTCAATATTTTTAACTTTATAGAATTTATCAATTAACTTAGCTTCTTCAGAAGTCATATAATTTTGAAAATCGTTAGGCTTTGTCACAGTTTTTTCAGAAGCCTGAGAATCTATATATACCGTCCTGAATCCTGCTTTTTTCGCATACTGCCAAATCGTGGGACTGGTTCGAACAGATTCGATCAAGTTATCTCGTGTTGCCCCTAAACGTAGAATTGCATTGGATCTCGCAGAACAATTACTACCGGAAACTGCAGTTCCGAAATTAGCGATCTTATCCTGATTCTGGGTAAAGCTTTGTAACAACTTACCCGGACTGGTGTAGATGTAATCAGGGTTAATACTCTCGTCAACCAGATACACAAGATGCTTAACTTTTGCAGCATATTTTGGTTTTTCATCAACCGTTTTTCTATCTGGAATCTCTTGTACTGATAATTTGTAACCGACTGCTGTTGCTATAGAAATGGGTGATAATTGCTGGGGTAATCCTGCAACTGCTTTATCTGACTTTATAAATATTAAGGTAACGAACATCATTACTGGAATGATGGGCAGCCAGGCGAATACTGTAAGAAGTTTTTTTAATTTCCCTTCTATTTTTGGTGGAGGATAAGCAATGATGACGAAACCGAAAAAAGCGACTATTGCTGCTTTTATCACCGCGTGCTGAAAATGCTCAAACGCTCTACCGGTCTCATGTCTTGCTTGCCACAGTTCCAATACATCTAAAACCTCAAGTTCCGAACCTCCAGCTGCATAAAAACCATAAGAAACCGCAGTTGTGGCGGCAATTATTAGTGCCCAAAATATCCTTATTAGTAAATTTTGTTGAAAGGTAACAAGCAATAAAACAAATATGGAAAACACCCATAAAATAGAGAACACAATTATAGTAGTAACATTATTGGTTTCTATTAAGTAATCTAGCCTAAATTTAAAACCTTGATTAGTTAAAAATATAAACACCAATAATAATAATATTTTTAAGATCATTTTTTTATTTTCACTTTTAAAATTTTCATTAATTCAAACTAGTCACTAACAAATATATGTAACCGTAAAATATGCATTACTACGCAAAGCATAGCGATCCAAGCATAATTTATATTACCTATTACTCAGTGACACCCCCCCACTTTCCGCCTGTTTTTATGTTAATTTTTTTACCGGAAAGCATAATAAATGATTGGATTGAATCAGCGTTAACCCCTGTACCTAAAGTCGGCCCATATG
Organism: uncultured Cocleimonas sp.; assembly: GCF_947495625.1. Classification (GTDB taxonomy): domain Bacteria; phylum Pseudomonadota; class Gammaproteobacteria; order Thiotrichales; family Thiotrichaceae; genus Cocleimonas. The sequence goes on along the minus strand of NZ_CANLZW010000012.1, from coordinate 81,355 downwards.
GGTTATAGATATTTTCCGGAAATCCCATCAACCTTAATGTAGTTGGGAACATTTGTTCTTGCGCACTTATTTTTTCAATCGGTTTTTTAAAACTTTCACGTGCACCATTAGCAAAAACCATCAACGGCACTTTAAATTCATCAATAGGTATTTTCCTGCCTGAATGACAATGTGTTAATGGATCATCGTTGTAGAACAATGTTTGCCCGTGATCAGCGGTGTAGATAATGACTTTGTCATCCAGATTTCTATTTTCAGTGAGTTCCTTGAGGAATTTGTCTACTGAAAAACGAATACTATTGTAGTAAGCATTCAGAATCAGCTCCTTATTTACACCAATCATGGCGGTATAACTTTCACGAGTTGCAGGTTTAAAAAACTCCTGATCTATCGGATAACTCAGGGGATAAGGCCAATGTGCTCCGAGTTTAACAACCACTATGAAATTAAGTTTAGCAGCGGTGTTATCTTTATTATCTAAAATTCCTGTAAGGCTTTCCAAAACCTTTTGATCACGAGTGTTAGGAATATGCTTACGGCTGAAGGTTACAAAGTTATCAATATCAGATTTATCATATACCGATAGATGATTTTGTAACTGCCCAGGTGCGACTTGAGCATCAATTAAATGAGTTTTGTAGCCCGCACGTTTAGCATATTGAAAAATAGTAGGAAGTGTTTTCAGATTCTCTTTAAAATCCCCTGCTTGATGACTATTCAAGCCAATTCGTAACATCAAATTAGTTGATGCTGAACAATTTGCGATAGAAGGCACGATGCCATAATTTTGAAAATTATTATTTGCGCTCTTCTCAAGTTCTTTTAAATAGGGGGTTGTGTCTTTCTCATACCCATTGACTGATAAATATTGCCCCCCAATTGATTCATCAATGATCCAGACAATAGTTTTATACTCAGGGTTCTGTGTAGGGATTACTGCATCAGATAATACCCTTGGCTCTTCAGCTTTATTTTCTAAATAGTATTCAGATGCAATTGCCATCGCCTTAATTGGTGCAGGAAAAGCCTGAGCAACCACAGAAAAAATTTTCAACACGACAAACAAAGTAATTGCGGACATAAAGATAAAAATACCCAAACTGAGAAAGGTATTAACCCGAAACTTTTTAAAGAAAACATTACGTGAAAGAATCGCAAAAAATACAAATCCGGCAATCACCGCGGCAGCTTCTATGAGCTGTTGTTTAAATAACAACATATCATTAGCCCTAGTCTTCTCAGTCATCCCTAGAGAAAAAGTAGCGATTGATAAGCCTTTCTCATTACTTCCAACAAATTGAATAAACAAATCGATAGCGTATGCCACCGATATCAATGAAATTAGAAAAATAAATACCGTTTTATTTCTTGTAAAAATTGCCAATGCAACTGCTATTAAAGATGCAATATAAACACCAATATAAATTCCACTTTTCATAAAGCCCTTTAAATCATAGGGCTGAGATAAATATTTTGCTTCATTAATAAAATCGAAAGGAGAATTAATAGATTGAAGGAAAGAAAGACCTGCGAGTATTAACAATATGTAAACGCTAATATTGAGTTGTTTTGCCCATCTGTTTTTATTATTTGATATTTTATTAATCATTAAGTATTTTCTATAAAAATTATTTTATTTTACGATGAGCTTATCTCATCTTTATTTAGTTTTTACTTCATCTTATATTTAACAATATATAAAAAATTCAAATTTAATATGAGAATTAATTGCTACTGATCTATCAATTATGCCTGAGTAATTTTGTATCACAACCAAATAGGAATAGTCGCACTTATATTCTCGATTAATGGAGATAATTAATCGTTTCACCTTTTCTCAGAAAACACGCTCTTCTTATCAGTTTTGTATTTACACCTTGTTGATATTGGAACTAAACTCATTGTTAAATAATCAGAAATTAAAATAATGAAAAATTTTGAGCATGTTCAATTTTCAAATGAATCTATAGGACAAACAGAAATCCGAAGAAGCATAATAAACAATGCTGCTCTATTCCTTGCCATGTTTTTTATTTTTTCAATTCCATGGGGCAATGCTGTATGGGATGGATTAACCCGTATTTTTGGTTTCGTTGCGATTGGCTTTACTGGGTTAGCACTAATCACCCACGGTACTCGCTCTAAACTTAATATATTCCATCTTTTCGTTGCACTGTTTGGTGCATGGCTAATGTTGAGTCTAATGTGGTCGCCTGATTTAGTTTGGGGTAAAAAATTATTAACTACCACTACACAGCTATTGATAATCGCCTATCTGATAACTCTGATTCTTGATACTAAATTCAAAATGTTACAGATGTATCAAAGCTATGTCTTAGGCAACCTTGTTGGCTCTGGAATTATTATTTACAATTATTTAAATGGAATACAGTCAATATATTATCAGCGCTATGCAATACCTACTTTAGATATTGATGGTCAATCCATAATGCTTACGTTGGCCCTGCCTATGGCAGCTTACCTGGCAACACAATTTAAAAGCAAAATATTTAAAATAATCAATATTTTAGCCATACCAACAATTATGTTCGCAGTATTTCTTACTGGTACTCGAACAGCTTCTATTGTTGCAATCATTGGTATTGCATATTGGCTTTTTACTTATCGAAATTCTTCTTTCAGGATCAAGAGTACATTTGTAGTTTTATTTGCAATATCAATTATAGCTGTTCTTACTTTTACCCCTAAGATGTCAATCGATCGAATCCTTTCCTCTGGAGAATCAATATCTAGCGGAACTTTAAACAACCGAACTGTTATTTGGGCAGCTTCGATTGAACAGTGGAAACAAGCTCCTTTGGTTGGAAATGGTATCGGAAGTCTGGGTTATGTTCTAAGTACTAAACATGTAGAATACGATAGTGCACATAATACCTATATTCATATCCTTACAGAAAACGGGATCATCGGCTTAAGTATTTATTTGATGATGATATTCAGTATTATTTACTATTCCTTGCACACACCTCTACCCGAAAAGGCTTTTCTCATTTCCTTGCTAATGATAATACTGGTGAGTCAAATAACACAGCACACACATTTTCACAAAGAAACATGGTTTGCTCTTACCATGCTTGCAATACATGCTCATTTAGAAAGTAAGCGAGCCTAACAATAGATGTTATTTCGTCATAGCGGTATTTATATACTCGCAAAATTAATCCCGGGCTTAATGGCATTTGCTGCTTTAAGTTTATATACCCATTTGCTGACACCGAGTGAATACGGGGTTTATACGTTGATATTTACTGGCACAGTTTTCATCCATAACGTTGTATTTAACTGGCTTAGCTCAGGGACTTTGCGCTATTGGTCTAATCAGGAATACAGTGAATCACAATTCATCAATACGCTGTCTACGAGTTTATTGCGAATATCATCTTTCGTCTTAGTTTTCGCTTTAGTTGCTGTTGCATTTTTCTGGGGGAAAACTGAATCTCTTTGGGTGATAGCGTCGTTTTCATTATTGATAGCACTTGCTCTGTTTACCATCACACAAAACTTGTTCAGCGCTAAAATAGAACCCGCTAGTTATGCTTTTTTAACCATCGTCTATTCCATTTGTTCGCTAACTTTGGGCGGATTATTTTCGTACATGGGCTATGGTGCTACGGGAGTCATTTTTGGTATAGCGCTGGGCACATCCATCCCAGCATTATTTGTTTTTAAAAGATTGTGGCTGCCATATAAAAAAGCGGATTTTAACAAAGCGTTGTTAAAACGCTTATTAACATACGGCATACCTTTAGCGGCAGCTGCTTTAGTTGAAGAAATCACCAAAGTAACTGATCGTTTTATGTTGGCTGGTATTCAAGGTAAAGATCAGGCTGGGCTCTACGCAGTCGGATATGACTTATCCGGTAACTCCATTTTGATGATTATGTCTGCGATTAATATCGCCGCTTATCCTGTCATTATCAAACTATTGGATAACGAAGGCGTTAAAGCGGCAACGGATTATTTTAGACATTATGTGATCTTGTTATTAGGCGTTTCCATTCCCGCGGTCATTGGGCTTAACCTTGTTGGACCTAATCTTGTACATTTATTGATAGATGCCGATTATCAAGCGTCTGTTATCTTCCTTTTGCCCTGGATTACCACGGCAATTTTTCTTCTGGGCTTGCAGGTTTTCTACTTTGATTTAGCTTTTCAGCTTGGGCATAAAACCATAGCAAGCGTGAAGATTGCTGTCGCTATCGCCATTATCAATATTGGCTTAAACTATTGGCTCATACCAATTATGGGTATTCATGGGGCAGCAATTGCCACCATTTCATCATTTGCTGTTGGCAGTATCCTCAGCGCTTATTTTGGTCGTAAGTACTTCTCACTACCCTTCCCTGCTATCGAAACGTTTAAAATCGTTATAGCAACATTAGTAATGTGTTTATGCCTGTATTGGTTAAAAGATAAAAATGGCTGGGTATGGTTATTAATTCAATTATCCATTGGAGCTATCAGCTATTTTATGATGATGCTGTTGTTTAATATCCTTGATATCAGATCAATGATTAAGGATAGATTGACGAGCTAAAGATTGACTCATTAAATAGCTTGTAAAAGTGATTAGTAATAACCAAGCTGTTTAACTTAACTTTCTTGAGCGGCTCAATAGCCACAGATAAACCGCGCTAGAGATTCCTTCTGAACCATAAATCATTGCCATCACCATTATCTGATAACGTACAGCGATCAATGGATCGACTCCCGATAAAATCTGTCCCGTCATCATACCTGGCAAAGACACAATCCCTACAGCAAATAAAGAATTAGTCGCTGGAATCATGGCATTTGCATAGGCTTTATTTCTTGATTCAATGTTGCTTGTACCACGATTTTTCTCTTCAGAATAACGATCAGCAGCCAAACTTATACTATTGATACAATTAGAGAAAATCATACCGCCTAAAGGAATCATATATTGCGGTTTATACCAAGGCGTAAACTCTAAGACCACTTGAGTGACTAACGCCAAGGTAGTAGCACCGCCAGTCAATAAAGCGATCAAGACATAACCGTATTGTTGTATGCGTTGCTCTTTAACCGTCCTTAATGCAATCCAGCCGGAAAGCATTATCATACCCAACAAAATTAATAGAATGATCCAGTAACTGTCTGCATTAAAAATATAACCCAAGAGATAGCCAACGATAATTAATTGACCAAGCATTCTTAATGCCGCGTAGATACCTTCTTTATAATTTAAAGACCATGAAAATTGAATGATTAAAACGACAACTAAAGGTATTAATACCAGCAACAATGAAGAAACAGGAATAGTAGATATTGTCATCTATGATCGTACCTAAAATTATAAAAAATGGCCTATAAGTAGGGGGGTGTGTTAATTTTTCTTACAAGGTTATTAAATAACGTATCTAATCCATACATACGCTCTATTTTACAATTAGTATATATCGACATACGATAAACTACTCTTTGTCACTATTTTTACCCTACTCCTCATCTTTAAGTATAATTTCATATAACCCTTTGCAATATTAACCTGTCTTAAGATAGCCATTTAATAGCTATCATTAGATCCTATTATTTTTTAAAGATAAGTGATGCCTTTCTTCCCATTTAAATATTTCAGAGAAAACCTGCACGGTAAAGACTATGTAGTAGGCGATCTGCATGGAATGTTTTCTCTTTTAGAGTCTCAATTAGAAAAACTTAATTTCAATCCAGAAACTGATCGAGTGTTTTCTGTAGGAGATCTAATAGACAGAGGCCCAGAATCCTATCGAATTCTGGAGTTTCTAGATAAGCCATGGTTTTTTTCTATCAAAGGAAACCATGAAATGATGCTGTTAGAAGCAAAACATAAAAAGACAACCTATCGTAGCTGGATTGAAAATAATGGTGGTGAATGGTGGCAAGATATCGATATAGATACTCAATTTGAGATCCGGGATCGAATAAAGGAGCTACCCGTTGCTATAGAAATAGCCACTAACATTGGTAAAATTGGCATTGTCCACGCAGATATTCCTGTCGGCATATCCTGGCAAAAACTGGTTCATGATATACATGTCGATAATGAAACTAGAGACTACCTGATGTGGTCCCGCAATCGTTATAAATACATCCAGTTAACGGGAGAGACGGATCGCGTAGAAGGTATCGACCTTGTTGTAATGGGGCATACACCTATACCTAAACCCATGAAAATCAGTAACTTATATTACATAGATACAGGTGCTTCTTATGTCAAAGAAGAAAACCTGGGTCATTTAACGCTATTGCAAATACATCCAGAGCTTAATGTATTCGAATATCCAGAATCACTCGATTAGAAATTTGGTTTGAGTTTTTACATTTATAAAGGCTTAATTTTTATCATATTCTACGAAGTAGTAGCAAATAAAACACATTCAAACGTATAATCGGCTCGTGAAATTTTCTGCCTCCTTCAAAACAATTCTCTGCACTGGATTTATTGCCTCATTTTCGGCAACCCATGCCAAACAAATCATCGCAGAAGAATATGCGTCGTGTGTAGTAGCGCCCTCAACAAGCCCCATTGCTTTAGATTTAAAATCCACTCAACAAGGTATTACCGATAAACCTGTCAAGGATGCAATATACCTGGAAGCTGATACTGGAAAAATCAGAAAACAAGGGGTATCAACGCTTGATGGCGACATCATCATCCAACAAAACACCACTATTTTTAAAGCAGATCAGGCAAAAATTAATCGGGATACTGAACAAGTTATTGCTAAAGGCAATGTAGTACTTACTGATTCTAACTACGAACTTAAAAGCCCTGAGATTGAATACAATCTAAAAAGTAAAACAGGCACCATTAAAGATGCAACTTATTCGGTGGGCCAAAGTGGGCTAAGAGGCAAAAGCTCTGAAATAAAAAAGATCGATGAAAATCGACTAAAATTACAAGATGCCACCTTCACTAGTTGCCCAGCAAATCTAGATAGTTGGCATTTAGCATCTTCAGACATTGTTTTAGATAATAAAACCCAGATAGGAAATGCGAAAAACGTTACCTTTAATGTAGGTAAAGTCCCTGTATTTTATTTCCCATGGCTCAGGTTTCCGATGAATGACCAGAGGCTATCAGGCTTTCTTACACCTAGCGTTAAATTACAATCAAACGAAGGTATATCACTTCCCTATTATTTTAATTTGGCACCCAATTATGATGCCACATTAAGACTAACGACCATCAATAATACCGGGGTGCAAATAGATAGTGAATTTCGTTATTTAAGCAAACTGAATAAGGGAACACTTGAATACGACTTCATACCTGAAGATGCATCATATGATGACCAACAGCGTTATTATTTTAAGATCGACCATCAAACCAAATTTAACAAACAAACTCGTTTAAACCTAAAGGCAGAAGGTGTTTCAGACGCTGACTTTTTCGATGATTTTTCTTCGTCTCTTGAAACCAGTACCCGCCCTGCTCTAGAAAGACGCTTAGAAGTATTAAATATAAACAAGCCGTGGAGCGCGAGTGTTGCTGTTGAAGACTATCAAGTTTTGGACAGTGATGATGATCCCTATTCAAAATTACCCGAATTAAAACTTAGTTATACGCCTAAAAGTGGGCCAAATGATTTAAAAGTAGGGTTAGACTCAGAACTGGTCTATTTCGATAAAGCTGATGAAACCAATGGAGCCCGAGCAGATATTAAGTTTACTGCTTCTAAAAAATGGGGAGATGATTCCTGGTATTTTAAGCCTAAGCTTAGCCTCGAACATACAATCTATTCATTAGATGTCTCTTCCTCAGATGAAGACACTTATACCAAATCAAGTATTGACCGTACATTGCCCACTGTTACTCTCGATGCAGGGCTTTTCTTTGACCGACATCTTAAGAACAATAAATATACGCAAACTTTAGAGCCTCGTGTTTTCTATACCTATACACCCTACAAAGATCAAAGTGATATTCCTATTTTTGATACGGCTCTGACTAATTTTTCTGAGAGTAATCAACTATTTCTAGAAAACAGATTTACCGGTAAAGACCGTATTGCTGATAATAGTAAGCTTACTTTTGCCGTTACCTCCAGAATACAGAATAGAGATTTAGGCAGGGAGCTTTTCAAAGCTAGCATTGGCCAGGTATTTAACTTTAGTGATCGAAAAGTTACCCTTCCCGAGGGAACTATTTCAACAGGAACACGCTCTGACCTAGTACTGGAATTAAGTGGTAGATTGAATGACAATTTCAGAGTTTCAGCTACAGCGAGTTTGAATAATGAAGATAAAAGTGTTTCCAGTTATTATCTTCGCTTAAACTATCAGGACGAAAAAAAGCGTATTGCAAATATCAGCTTACGTAAACTGGATACTGAACTGGATCAATTAAGCATGTCTGGCTCATTACCTATTAATGACAAATGGTCGATGGTAGGCAGTGTTGATCAAGACTTAAAAAATAATCGAAATCTAGAAGCACTTGTGGGAGTTGAATATCAAGATTGTTGCTGGAAAACCAGACTAGTAGTGAAACGTTATCTTACATCAGATAATATAACCTACGATAACCCTGTTTTTCTTGAATTCGAACTTAAAGGATTAGGAAATATTGGTAGAAGCGCTACAAGCCAAATTAAGGAAAAAATATACGGATATGACGATTTTTAACAAACTTTTAAGATCATCTAATAAATTATTGCTCAATTCTTTACTCAATAGATTACTCGTTGTTGGCTGTGTTTTATTTGCCAACGCTAGTTTCGCAGCAGATCAGACTCTGGATAGCATCGCAGCTATCGTAAATAACGATGTCATTATGGTTAGCGAAGTCAGAGCAGCAGCAATAAAAGCGAAGCGTTCGAGTAAGCAGGAATTATCAGAACAAGCTTTAATTAAAGAAGCAATCGAAAAACTGATACTGGATAAAATTCAGGTTCAAAGAGCTAAGGCAGTCGGTATAAAGATTGATGATGCTGCTGTTGACGAAGCGATGCAAACCTTAGCTGCACAAAACAAACTCGATCTTCAGCAGTTTCGAGTAGCCTTAATCAATGAAGGTTTTAACTACAAAGATTTCCGTGAAGATATTCGTGACCGACTTTACATGAATACTCTAAGAAAAAGACAGCAAAGTAGTAATAAAAGCATTACTGAATCTGAAGTTGATGACTTGATTCAGGCTGAAAGCTTTTCTTTAAATAAAGATGTTCAATACCATATTATTGATATATTTATCCCTAATAAAAAGGGCCAGTCTGTAAAGCAATTTAATGCAAATTACACACGTGCTCAACAACTCAGAAAGCAATTACTATCAAAAGCAGCAATACCAAAGGCTACCCTTACTAAAATGGGTGCAACGAGTAAAGATCTTGGCTGGAAGCAATCGAATACATTAAGTCCAGCTTATATGCGCAGTTTGAGTCTTATTGGTGAAGGCGAACTTTCACAAGTGCTTAGAGATGAGAGAGGTTTTCATATTCTAAAGCTAGTTGAACAAAAAGGTGGAAAACGTACTGAAACCAAACAGGCTCGTGTACGCCATATATTAATTTCTGCTGATACGCCAAAAGGAAGATTTAAAGCCATTCAATTACGTAACCGTATCCTTGCAGGCGAAAATTTTAACAAATTAGCTAAAGAAAACTCTGCTGACAAAGGTAGTGCAGAAAAAGGCGGAGAAATGCCTATGGCAAACCCTGCTATTTTTGTTCCGCCTTTTGCACAAGCAGTCAACTCTTTACCCCTTAATACATTGAGCCAGCCCATCCAAACTAAATTCGGCTGGCACATTATTGAGGTCTTAGAGCGAAAGGTGAGCGACCAGACAAGAGATGCACTAAAGACTCAAGCTCAAACACTTATCAGCGATAAAAAACAGGAAGAAGGCTTTAAGAACTGGTTAAAAAGTCTACGTGACCAGGCATTTGTCGAATATCGCTTAAAATTATAGTTTTCATGAAGTTATAAGTTTCAACCGATACTATATTTTTATTGATAACTATATAAAGCCAATTACCAAAGCAAACTATTGTCATGAATATTCCTCGTTTAGCAATCACCTCTGGAGAACCCAGTGGAATTGGTCCAGATCTAATTATTCAACTTGCTGATACTTTTTTTCCGGCAGAGTTAATTGTGATTGCTGATAAGAAAATGATGCAACAACGATCTGACCAGTTAGGTATAGCTGTATCTTTTACAGACTATGATCCTGCTTTACCGAGAGAAGAAAATAAAAAAGGGGTTATCAAGATTATTGACACCCCCTGTGCTGCACCCGTTTCAGCTGGCAATCTAAACAAGGAAAATGCTTCCTACGTTCTAGATACTTTGACAATTGCTACTAAGGGATGTTTATCTAACGAATTTGATGCGATGGTTACTCCCCCTTTACACAAAGGAATCATCAACGAATCTGGTGTTCCATTTACCGGACATACTGAATTTTTAGCAGAACTCACACATGCAGAACTTCCTGTGATGATGTTGGCTGCAGATGATTTACGAGTTGCGTTGGCTACCACTCACTTACCCTTAAAAGATGTAAGCGCTGCTATCACTAAAGAATCTTTAACCAAGGTCATTTCTATTTTAAATCATGACCTCATCCATAAATTTGGCATTGCGAATCCTCACATTCTAATATGCGGTTTAAACCCTCATGCCGGAGAAGATGGACATTTAGGCATGGAAGAAATCGACACTATTGAACCTGTGATAAATACATTAAAAGAGCAGGGAATGAATCTTTCAGGCCCACTACCCGCAGACACTTTATTTACGCCTAAGTACCTTGATACTGCAGACGCAGTATTGGCGATGTTCCACGATCAAGGTTTACCTGTTTTAAAGCACGTCGGTTTTGGACACGCAATTAACATTACTCTGGGGTTACCCATAATAAGAACTTCAGTTGATCACGGCACAGCTATAGATCTGGCAGGAACAGGAAAAGCATCTTCAGGCAGTATGGTTGCCGCAATTAATGCTGCAATTTCACTGTCGCAAAAAAGCGCATCTAATTAATAACTTCACAAATTAAACTTAAGCTATCAAAAGATGTCAGAGAAAACCTCATCTAAAATATTAACTTCACCAAATAAAACAGATTTCAAAGGCTAATAATAAAAATGGAAACTAACCACCACTCAATTCGCCCATCAATGTTATTTGGTTTAATAATCAGCCTTGGCATGCTTGCGATTGCATTATTTTTCCAATATTACATGGACTTAGACCCCTGCCCTTTATGCATCGTTGAGCGAGTCATAGTTATTGTGATGGCTGTGGTATTCTTTTTTGCATTTCTCCAAGGGCCGAAAGCCTGGGGGCGTAGAGTCTATGGATTATTAATCGCATTGGTCAGTATCGCAGGACTGGGAGTATCCGGAAGGCATACCTGGTTGCAACATTTACCTCCTGATAAAATTCCGGAATGTGGGCCTGGATTAGAATTCTGGATGAATAACCTGCCTGCCGTTGATGTAATACAGAAAGTCTTCCATGGTTCTGGCGAATGCGCAGAAGTATCCTGGACAATGTTTGGTTTGAGTATTCCTGAACTTAGTCTAATCGTTTTTTCTTTATTTTTGATTTATAGCCTGAAGTTGATTTTTAAAGGTAGATAATGGCTCTTGATTAGACTTTTTAGGTCACCCCCCTACTTTTAAGTGATTTTTATGGAGCTGAGCCTTCCCTTTGGGTAAGCATTATATAGCAATGCTTTTGTCTCAATAAATCCCGGCTCTTTTTTGTTTTTAAATACGTAAATAGAATTTATGCCGTGCGAGGCAAATTTTAATGTAACTCAATGAAAAAAATTCTATCAAGTTTAAATGGTTATTTGAAAAACCAATTTACTGCCCCATAATAACCCCATTAACCACACACTAATTAGAGAGAACACAATGGAAGAAATAGATGTAATGGATCGAATCAAAGAGGCTGTTGAAGGAAACGAAGTTATCGTTTTCATGAAAGGCACCCCACAATTACCTCAATGTGGATTCTCTAGCAGAACTGCACAGGCTTTAATGGGATGTGGAGAAGAGTTTGCTTATGTAAACGTTCTAACAGATCCAGAAATATTTCAAAACCTGCCACGTTATGCTGAATGGCCAACATTCCCTCAGGTATACATCAAAGGTGAATTAATTGGTGGTTGTGACATTACGCTTGAAATGTTTGAGAAAGGTGAATTACAAACCATGATCAAAGAAGCGAAAGCAGGTTCTAAAGAAGCTTAAATTGCTGAGAAAGCTTTGAGCAAAAATCATAAAAAAGGGAACAATATGTTCCCTTTTTTATGATTCAAAATTTATAACTAGATTTTCTAATGAAAATCACTGATTAGAATTACCTAAGATTTTCATAACTGTTTCATCTTTAATCGAGTAATAAACACGATTAGCATCCTTTCTGGATGACACAATGCCTTTATCTCTCAATAAACATAAGTGCTGAGATACATTACTCTGCGTTGTACCCACAGTCTTTAAAATATCCTGAACACTTACTTCACCTTTACCCAAAACACATAGAATATTAAGTCTCAAAGGATGTGATATTGCTTTTAAAGAACGAGAGGCGTCCTCTAAATTACTACCTGCAAGTAAGCCATGAAGAAACTTGCATGAATCTTTGCCAGAGCTATGCTCAGCCCCAGTATTATTATAGATTGTCATAATACTAACTCCGCTATATTAGTATAATTTGATATTTTAATATACAGGATTTTAATTGTCTACCAGTTTATACATTAAAAATATGTGATTATATTTATTATTAATAGCTTACTGAGTCCTTAGAGCCACTTTGAGCTGCCTAAACATATCTTCTGGGACACTATCAGGGGTAATAAGAACGCTATATTTAACCTTCTGGTTATCAGAAAAATTTAAAATCACCAGGTAATTTGAATTGAAACTATCCGGCAATAAATTCACGCTTTTTTCATTGTTAGCAGAATCCCTTAAATACCAATTAGTCCTTGAATCCCGATAAATCAATTTTACCGATTTAGTAGAACCCTGCCAAATATGTAGGCGCAGGAAATAGTAAGCCGAATATCCAATAGCAAAAGTAAGGATAATCGATAATAAAAGAGATACTTGGACTAAACTAAAAACTACGATAACGGCAAATAAATGCGGAATTAAGACTAATAACCACTTTTGTAGTGAGGCATGAACAGCCAATGACAGGTTTCTATTAGATGTTTTATTAATCATAGAAGGTACTTTTGATATGTTTTTTCAATATAAAGCATTGATCTATAATCCAATAAACACTACCCAGATAGTATATCATCCGCCCCTACTCGAAACATGCCTCTCTTGGAGAAACGATTATGAGTCAATCAGGCCAACACGCTCCTGAATACTCTTTAGCAGAAAAAGATAATATCCTCATGCAAGGATATCGTAAAAGTATCAAAGATGGCGAAATCAGAGTTGACCCAGATCAGGAAGAAGTTATTCACGAACTTCAAATTATTTACGATAAATTAGTCAATACACCCGCACCAATAAAACCCAAGAAAACCCTCGCCAGCTTTTTCTCTAAATCAAAGAAAACCCCCATACTAAATAAAATCAAAGGTCTATACCTTTGGGGTGGAGTAGGAAGAGGAAAAACACATTTAGTGGATTTCTTTTATGAGCAGCTCCCTATTGAAAATAAAATGCGCTTACATTTTCATCGCTTTATGCAGATTGTGCATGATGAAATGGGAACCTTGGACAGTATCCCTGACCCGCTAGAGCAAGTTGCAAAAAGCTTTGCCAGAAGAACCCGAGTACTGTGTCTTGATGAGCTTCATGTAATTGATATAACTGACGCAATGATTCTAGGTCGATTTTTTCAATATCTTTTTGATGAAGGCTTAATTTTAATCACCACATCAAATTTTCACCCTGACAGCCTTTACAAGAATGGCTTACAGAGAGATAGATTCTTACCAGCGATAGAACTACTCAAAGAAAATACCAAAATGGTAGAAATGGGCGGCGATTATGATTACCGCTCGAAAGCCTTTAAAGAAATAGGCATCTATTATTTCATCAATGGAAAAGGCTCAGAAGAAGTTCTCGAAAAGCACTTCCATCAACTTTCTGGTATAGAGTTATACGAAGACAGAAAAGACATAATTATCAACGGTCGTCTTATTCCGGTCAAAAAATTCAGCCCAGACGTTGTCTGGTTCGAATTCGATGATCTGTGTAATGCACCGCGTTCAACGGAAGATTACACTGAAATAGCGTCTTATTTTAAGAGCATTCTGATTTCCAATATTCCCGTAATGGGATATGACCTGGATGACGCCGCTAGACGCTTCATCAATATGATCGATACTTTCTACGATATGCGAGTCAATATTGTTGTATCAGCAGAAAAAGAGCCAGAATCATTATATACCGCTGAAAAACTAAAGTTTGAATTTGTCAGAGCCGTTAGCAGAATCAACGAAATGCAAACTCAGAAATACATTAATAGTAGTAAGCTTACTGATGATAAAGAATTGTAAGAGATATAATTTATTCATTACCAGTTTGAAATCAATACTAACGAAACTGATATTAAGAAGTATAAATCTTAAAGTATGGGCAATACCTATAATATGGATTCAATTGCTAAATTCATAAAAACGAAACATTTGTTCTATACTAGATCGATTACATTTAAAAAACCGATTATTTAAACCAAAGGAAAAAAAATGTCTTGGGATGATCCGCGACCAATGTCGCCACACTTACAGGTATATAAATTACCTATTACAGCTAAGTTATCTATCTTACATCGAGGCACTGGTGGAGCACTATTTTTAGGCTTAATCCTAATGATTGCTGTACTAGCCTCTGCAGCGTCTGGGCCTGAAAGTTGGGCAAGCATGCATTCTTTTTTATCTGGCTTCTTTGGTCAATTGATAATCTTTGGATTTACTTTTGCCCTTTATTATCACGCTTGTAACGGTGTTCGCCATTTATTTTGGGACATCGGAAAAGGACTTGATTTAGAAAATGCTCGTAAATCAGGTGTTGCCGTTCTTATTGCAAGCGTTGTGCTGACCCTTCTCACATGGCTAATTGCCGCATTGGTATAGAGGATATATAAATGAAAGATTTAAGATCTCCTCTGGCCAAAGTTAAAGGCCTTGGCGCAGACGGACATGGTTCTACAGAACACTTTTGGGTACAGCGCCTTACCGCTTTAGCACTTGTACCTCTAGTAATCTGGTTATGCATTAGCCTGGCATTTCTGCCAGAAGCAACCTATGAAACGGTTATTACATGGTTAAGATCACCATTTAACGCAATCATGATGATAACTCTAGTGATTGTTTCACTGCAACATGCTCATCTTGGTATACAGGTAATCATCGAAGATTACGTATCAGATCATGCTAAGCGACTTGCTGGCATCCTGGTTGTTAAATTTTTAAGCTATTTCTTAATGATCGTCGGTGTTTACTCGATCATTAAAATCACCTTGGGGGGTGTATAAGTGTCAACTCCAGATAACAAAGATATTTCAAATTATAAAGTGATTAACCACGAATACGATGTTGTTATCGTAGGTGCGGGTGGTGCAGGTTTACGTGCTACTTTAGGTATGGCAGCTGCCGGTTTAAGCACAGCATGTATCACCAAGGTGTTCCCTACTAGAAGCCACACAACTGCCGCTCAGGGTGGTATGTCTGCAGCACTTGCCAATATGGGTGAAGATAGCTGGCAATGGCATATGTATGACACAGTTAAAGGTTCTGACTGGTTAGGCGACCAGGACGCAATCGAATATATGTGTCGTGAAGCGGTTCCAGCAGTAATTGAGCTTGAGCACTACGGTGTTCCATTTTCACGTACTGCAGAAGGTAAAATCTATCAACGTCCATTCGGTGGAATGACGACTCACTTCGGCGAAGGGGTTGCAGAACGTACTTGTGCTGCAGCTGACCGTACAGGTCACGCCATTCTTCACACACTTTACCAACAGTCTTTAAAACACAAAGCTGAATTCTTTATCGAGTACTTTGCTACTGACTTGATTATGGAAGATGGTGTTTGTAAAGGCGTAATGGCATGGGATTTAACCACAGGTGAGTTACACTGTTTCCGTGGTCATCAGGTTGTTTTAGCAACTGGCGGCTATGGTCGTGCATTCTTTTCTGCGACATCTGCCCATACTTGTACAGGTGATGGCGGCGGCATGGTGTTACGTGCTGGTTTACCACTTCAGGATATGGAGTTCGTTCAGTTCCACCCAACAGGCGTATATGGCGCAGGTGTATTAATCACTGAAGGTGTTCGTGGTGAAGGTGGATACCTAACTAACTCTGAAGATGAGCGTTTCATGGAGCGCTACGCGCCAAACGCAAAAGATTTAGCATCTCGCGATGTTGTATCACGTTCAATGACGATGGAAATTAATGCAGGTCGTGGTGTAGGTCCAGATAAAGATCATATCTTCCTTAACCTTCAGCATTTAGGTCCTGAAGTTATCGATGAGCGTCTTCCAGGTATTGCAGAAAGTGCACGTATCTTCGCCGGTGTTGATGTGACTAAAGACCCTATTCCGGTACTTCCAACAGTTCACTACAATATGGGCGGTATACCAACTAACTATCACGGTGAAGTTGTTACTCTGGAAGGCGATAACCCCGATACTGTTGTACCAGGTTTAATGGCTATCGGTGAAGCAGCTTGTGTATCAGTACACGGTGCAAACCGTTTGGGTTCTAACTCACTATTAGACATCATCGTATTTGGTCGTGCAGCGGCGTTACGCGCCAAAGAACTTGTTGAAAAAGATAAACCTCACCAGCCTTTGACTGAAGGTATTATCGATAATATTCTGGCTCGTTTCGATAAAACTCGTAATGCTTCAGGTTCAACTTCAACGGCAAGCATCCGCGGCGAAATGCAGCGCACTATGCAACAGTACGCAGCAGTTTTCCGTACTGGTGAGACGATGGAAGAAGGAACAAAGAAGATGAAGCAAATCTTCGATTCTTTCGCTGATGTTGGCATCAACGACCGTGGCTTAAAGTGGAATACTGATTTACTCGAAACACTCGAATTAGAAAACCTCTTAACACAAGCGATGGTCACTATCGAAGGTGCATTGAATCGTAAAGAAAGTCGTGGCGGTCATGCACGTGAAGACTTCCCTGATCGTAATGACGACGAGTGGATGAAGCATACATTGGCCTGGGTAGATGAGGCTGGCAAGGTCAAATTCGATTACAGACCTGTGCACATGTACACACTTAGCGATGACATCGATGTTATTCCACCAAAGAAACGCGTTTACTAGGATACTTACACATGGCTGAATTTAAATTACCTGCTAATTCTATTGTTATGACTGGTAAAACAGTTAAAGCTCCTGCCGGTGCAACTAACATTAGAAAGTTTATCGTTTACAGATATGACCCAGATACTGGCGAAAATCCCCATACAGATACGTATGAAGTAGATATGGATAACTGTGGTCCAATGGTTCTTGATGGTTTATTAAAAATCAAAGACGAAATGGACTCAACAGTAGCACTTCGTCGCTCTTGTCGTGAAGGCATCTGTGGTTCTTGTTCAATGAATATCGACGGCAGAAACACACTAGCGTGTACCAAAGCTATCGATGATATCGAAGGTGACGTGAAGATCTACCCACTTCCACATCAACCTGTGATCAAAGATCTAGTTTCTGACTTGACTAACTTCTACGCGCAATACGCATCGGTTAAACCCTGGATGAGTACTGACGCAGCGGTTCCACCCGATAGAGAAAGATTACAATCTAAAGAAGACCGTGAAAAGCTAGATGGTCTCTACGAATGTATTCTATGTGCCTGTTGTTCAACCAGTTGCCCAAGTTACTGGTGGAATAGTGACCGTTACTTAGGTCCTGCTGCACTATTGAACTCATATCGCTGGATTGCTGATTCACGTGATGAGAACACCGGTGAACGTCTGGATGAGTTAGAAGACACATTCAAACTCTACCGTTGTCACACAATCATGAGTTGTACTGACTCTTGCCCGAAAGGCTTGAATCCTGCTAAGTCAATTGCAGAAATCAAACGCCTAATGGTTAAGCGTAAGTCTTAGACTTATTAAGTCTAAAGTCGACTGATGAAAGATACACCCGAGTATTCAAAGCTACGCTGGCATTGCCGGCGTGGCGTTAAAGAACTCGATGTGGTTTTCTGCGAATTTCTGGAAAACCACTATCCAACAGCGGATGAAGAAATCCAACGCGGATTTAGAGAACTGCTGGATATAGAAGACCCTATTCTGTTATCACTCCTGATGGATTATCACACCACAGATAACGAATTACACAATCGCATAATGTTAAAACTAAGAGATTTATTCAAATAGCAAAAAATAATGACACCCCCTACCTTTTAGGCACTTTTTAAAGAAAGTTACTAGTCGATAGTCGAACACAATAAGACAGCATTGAAGTTCAAAGACGGCATTTTCAGGGAGTGCTTTTCATTATTTTAGAATTAAAAAACACGTATAAGTAGGGGGGTGTCACTAAACACTTCTCAATACACTAGCTTTAATTTTATTGTGTGATATTAATCACATACATATTAATTCTCTTTACATTTACAATATACTTTTAGAAAACACGCTATAAATCAATTCCCCTGATAATGAGCCGTGTGATAATCACTCACATACTTTAATGGAAGGATTTCTAATGCGAGTTTCTTACATTGTTATTCCCTTATTGATCGGCGCAGGCATTTACGGCTGGTACTGGAAGCAAACCCACCCTGATATTATTCCCGTTTCAGTTGTTGCTGTAGAAAAAGGTGACGTCGAAGCAACCGTGGCTAATACTCGTGCAGGTACTATAAAAGCCTGCCGCAGAGCCAAATTATCCCCTTCAACTGGCGGTCAAATTAGCGAATTACCCTACGCCGAAGGTGATTTTGTTAAAAAAGACGCTATGCTTTTGAAAATCTGGAGTCTGGATTTGCAAGCTGAAGTAGAGCATATCAAAAAGAATATCATCGCCAGTGAAGATACCGCTGAAGCCACCTGTTTACAGGCAGACATGGCGCAACGCACGGCAGATCGTGAGTTACGCTTACTGCGCTCCAGATCAATTTCGCAGGAAGAATACGATCTAAAATATACCGAATATTTAGTCAATAAAGCCTCTTGTAAGGCAGCTAAAGCCAATATCGATTCTGTTAAAGCCAGCCTGCTTGTCGCTCAGGAACAATTAAAACGCACTGTTTTATATGCACCCTTTGACGGCGTTATCGCAAAAATTAACGGTGAGCTTAATGAATATGTAACACCCTCCCCGATTGGTATTCAGACACCGCCGGTGATTGACCTCATAGAGCCAGGTTGTTTTCTGGTCAGTGTTCCCGTCGATGAGGTAGATGCGCCCAAAATCAAAATCGGCTTGCCTGCCCGAATTACATTAGATGCATGGCGCGGCCAAATATTTAAGGCAAATGTTTCTCGCATTGGCTCTTATGTAACAGATACTGAGAAACAGGCACGAACAGTCGAAATCGAATTAAGTTTTCAAGATAAAACCCAGCTTGATGATTTATTAGTCGGTTATAGCGCTGACGCAGACATCATTCTACAAACCAATAAAGACGTGTTGCGCATCCCTAGTGAGACATTAGTTGATGATTCCCACGTATTACTGTTTAACCCAGAGAGCAAAATTTTAGAAAAAATTACCGTTAAAAAAGGACTCAGTAACTGGAGCTTTACAGAAATAACAGAAGGATTAAAAACGGGAGATCAATTAGTCACATCTGTCGGCACAACTGGTGTTAAGGAAGGTGTCTTGGTCAAAGTTGTAAACGAAAAATCAGCGAAAAAAAGCAATAAGACAGATAGCAAGAATGATTAAACTCCAGGATATCTGCCGTTTTTTTAAGGTCGGAGATGAAACCGTACATGCGCTAGATAAAGTCACGCTGGATATCTCGCGTGGTGATTATATAAGCATTATGGGCGCATCCGGATCGGGCAAATCAACCTTGCTGAATATGCTAGGCCTGTTAGACATGCCAAACTCAGGCAGTTATCAATTTGAAGGTAAGGAGCTCACGACCTTATCCGAAGAAAAAAGAGCGACTTTTAGACGGGAAAACGTTGGTTTTATCTTTCAATCTTTTCATCTGATACCTCGCCTGACTGCAGCGGGTAACCTCGAACTCCCTCTAATGCTGATGGGCATGGCGCCGAAAGAACGCCACACCAAAGTAAAAGATGCATTAGCAAATATTGGACTAGCTGATCGTGCCAATCATTTACCCAAACAGTTATCTGGCGGGCAACAACAACGCGTGGCAATTGCACGCGCCATGATACTCAAACCCCCTTTATTATTGGCCGATGAACCAACTGGCAATCTTGATACCCACTCCGGCAATGACGTTATCAAAATACTGGAAGAATTAAACGCATCTGGCATTACCTTAATCGTAGTCACGCATGATCTGGAATTGGGGGAACGTGCTACCCGCAAAATCAAAATGCTTGATGGAAAGATCATAGAAGATGTGACATCTGAAAAACCAATATGAGAATTCTGGATACATTAGGCTTTGGTAAAATCGCACTAACAGCGAACCCAACGCGTACACTGCTGATATTACTTGCAATGTCTATTGGCGTAGCGTCAGTTATCATTTTGACTTCCTTAGGTGAAGGTGCACGTAAATATGTCTCAGCCCAATTTGAAACCCTAGGCTCAGAGCTACTTTTCATTCTTCCGGGTAAAAGAGAAACAACCGGCGGTCTACCTCCCCTTTTAGGCACGTCCCCTAAAGATTTAACTATCGATGATGCGCTATCACTAAAACGAAGCCGTGCTATTGCCTATGTCGCTCCGGTTATTTTAGGCGCTGCGCCCGTATCCTTCGCATCCAGAGAACGAGAAGTTGTCATTTTCGGTAGCAGTAGCGATCTCAAAGCTGCGCTTGATTTACCGATGGCTGCAGGACATTTCTTACCCGATGATGATCCAAGAAATGCGGCATCAATCTGTGTTATTGGAAACAAACTTAAAAAGGAGCTATTTGATAATAAAAAAGCCATAGGTGAATGGTTAAGGATTGGAGAACGCCGTTTTCGGGTGATTGGCGAACTCAGTTCTAAAGGCCAATCCGTTGGCATGGATTTAAGCGATACCGCCATCATCCCTGTTGCAAGCGCTGAAATTCTTTTTAATAAAGCTTCACTCAGTCGCATGATTGTTAAAGCACGCGGCAAAGAATCACTGGATAAAGCCGAAGCAGATATTCTAAGAACGATCAAACAACGCCACGATGGTGATGAGGACATCACCATTCTACGACAGGATTCCTTATTACAAACGTTTGATGGGGTTTTGCAAACACTCACCTGGGCGCTGGCGGGTATCGCAGCTATTAGCCTGATTGTTGCCGGAATACTGATTATGAATGTCATGCTGGTTTCAGTGAGCCAGAGAAAATCCGAGATAGGCTTACTTAAAGCGCTGGGAGCCCCAACAAGTCAAGTACTCACCCTATTTCTGAGTGAAGCTTTAATGCTATCCATAGCCGGAGGAATTATTGGCGTATTTATTGGCCTTGCCGGTGCAAAAATGATTGCCTACTTTATTCCAAATTTTCCCGTGCAAACGCCACTTTGGGCAATTGCAGCTTCACTCATCGTTACCATTATTACGGGGCTGATATTTGGCAGCATACCCGCCAGTAAAGCGGCAAAACTGAATCCCGTGTTAGCCCTTTCGGATAAATAGTTAATAGAATGCGTATCACAGACTACTCATTACTCGCATTATCTAGTCTCAAATACAGCCGTTTGCGCACCTATTTGACGGCTCTTGGTATTGCCGTTGGTATTGCTGCTGTTGTCCTGTTAACCGCATTAGGCGGTGGCGCGCAACATTATATGATGGGTCAATTCAGTCAGTTTGGGGCAAATATAATATCGGTTGCACCCGGTAAAACCACCACAGCAGGCATTTCAGGCGCCATTTTAAGCAATGTCCGTCCATTAACCATTGAAGATGCAGAAAGCTTGCATCGACTCCCCAATATCATTACTTCAGTTCCGGCAATACAGGGAAACTTACCGATAGAACGTGGCAATCGAACGCGTTGGACGAGCGTCTTAGGTATTAATCACGAAGTACCTGACACATGGGCTATGGAAGTCGGGCAAGGACGCTTTTTACCCAATGAACCTGCCGAACAAGCGCGTAATTTTGTAGTGATTGGCGACACCATAAGAAGAGAACTGTTTCCTTACACCAAACCACTGGGTGAATTTCTCCGCATAGGAGGAGAACGCTACAGGGTTATCGGCGTAATGAAAAAGAAAGGCCAGGTATTAGGCTTGGATATGGACGATATTGTCTACATACCCGTATACAGAGCGCTTTCATTGTATAACCGCGATAGCCTGATGGAGATCGACCTGCGCTATACCGAAGGATACGATGAAGCGCAAATCATCAATAATATCAAACAACGGCTGATTGAAAGACACGGTAGTGAAGATTTCACCATCACATCACAAGACGATATTATCGGCACACTCGGCTCTATATTAGGGATTTTGACCGCAGTTGTCGCAGGGCTTGGCAGTATTTCTTTGCTTGTGGGTGGTGTCGGCATCTTCACCATCATGAGCATTGCGGTAAACGAACGAATTAAAGAGATTGGCTTACTCCGCGCGCTTGGCGCTTCCCGCAGACAGGTGACTTTACTGTTTCTGTTTGAAGCTGCAGTCCTATCCGGTCTAGGTGGGATTTTCGGTATGCTGTCGGGTTTTGGCATTGCGTGGTTACTGCACTATGTGATTCCCGCCCTACCCATTAATATTCAATGGGATTATGTCATCATGGCAGAAATTATTGCGATAGTAACGGGCATGATCGCTGGTCTGGTTCCAGCAAGACGAGCTGCAGTAATGGAGCCCGTTGATGCGTTACGCAGTGAATGAATGATAAAAAGCCGCTATAAGTAGGGGGGTGTATTTAAATTTCACATAAAAAAGACTAATATGAGTTAATGAAATTTAACCATCGCACCCTTTTCCTTTTCTGCATATTCAACTTAAGTTTAATCTGCTACTCCAACGTTTACGCAGAATCTATTACGCTACCGTCAGAACAAGAAATCAATATCGAAGAATACGGTTCTGACAAAAGCAAAAAACATCTGCTCTGGTTAACCTCAGAACGTGGAATTTCAGGTGAATTACAAAAAACTGTTTTAGCGATTAGCAAACAGAATGATCTACATATTCTTATGCCCGACTGGCATGACAGCTATTTTCTAGAACCTTCCCGATCAGCATTATCAAAAATTCCTAAACAAGACTACAAAGCCTTAATCAAACACTACACTGATAAATTCAACAAGCTAAATGAGAAGCTATTTATCGTTGCAAGCGAAAGAGCTGCAGGCATGACATTGACAGCTGCGCATCAACTTCAGACAGAAAATACTAATAACATTGCTGGCATTATTCTGATAGCTCCCTACTTGCAGACACAAACACCCGAAATAGGAAAAAGTGTGGAGTATCAGGAAATTGCAAAACACAGCAACCTTCCTTTATATGTATTCCAGGCAGAAAGATCACCTCGTTATGTACCTTTGCCTCAACTAATCAAAGCACTCGAGCTAGGTGGTAGCCAGGTCTACACACACGTCTTAAAAGGAGTTTCTGGAGGTTTTCACGCCAGAGATAAAGAAGATCTAAACCCTTTAGATGTGGAAGCAAGAAAAGCGTTTCCCAAACAAATAAACAATGCACTGAGCATGCTTGAATTTGCAGAAACCGCACCACTAAAGCCACTTGGCAGTTACGAAATGGTTAAAGCCAAAAAACGCTTGAATAGATTAAAAAAAGTGACACTAGCAACTCCTTCTCTTGTTTTAAAAGACCTTAAAGGTAAACAGCATGACCTGAATGACTATCACAATAAAATCGTCGTCGTAAGCTTCTGGGCTAGCTGGTGCCGCCCCTGCATAGAAGAAATGCCATCACTGGTAAAACTAAAAGAAAAATACCAGAATGATCTGGAAATACTGGCAGTCAATGTGCGTGAAGAAAACGAAGTCATAAATAGCTTTACCAAATCAATGGGAATCAACTTCCCCATTCTCAAGGACTCCGACTCAGTAATAACAGAAGCATGGAAAGTCTATGTGTACCCCAGTAACTTCATTGTCGATAAAACTGGAAAATTGAGTTACGCAGCAACAGGTGCAATGGATTGGCAAGAAACTGAGATTGAGTCGGTGGTAGAGTCACTGCTTAATTAGAGTCATAGGTCACCCCCCTACTTTAAGCCACTTTTTTTTTGGTTGTTTAAAATGACCTCAGAAATTTATACAAATTTAAGGACTATTTACACCCTTTAAAACTTACAATTTGGCTTTTTCGCTGTTTTATCCTATATATTATATTCTTGATAAGGAATTAAAAAGAGCCAGCATTTGAAACGTTTTCTATTCATTTTCACATTATTAATCAGCTTGCTGACTCACAGCAATCTAATGGCTGATGCTGTTAAAAATATCAAAAACTTAGTAGGTCACGGAGGCCCAGTAAACACTGTTGCCATAAGCCCTGATGGTAAAACAGCACTTTCTGGCAGCCTCGATTATGCTGTTATGATGTGGGACCTTGATCCTGGAAATGCTGAAAAACCCAAACAAAACCACCGATTTATAGCTCATAAAGGCGCAGTAAGTGCAATTAAGTATTTTCCTTCCGGTGAGAAAGCGATTTCTTCCGGAGACAAAGGCAATGTGTTTATCTGGGATTTGTTAAAGAACAAAGAGATAGCTCAATTAGAAGGACATCTCGCTAAAGTTGTTTCTATCGATATTTCGAATGATGCTAAATATGCCGCGACATCCAGTTGGGATGGAAATATTATTTTATGGGACTTAGATACTCAGAAATTGATTCATAAAATTCTCGTTCATAACCATCCTGTAAATAACGTTTTGATTTCTGCGGATAGTAAAACACTCTACTCTGCAGGGTATGATGGCAAGATTCGTTCATGGGATGCTGATTCAGGTGAGTTCATTAAGGTACTGCATTCGCATGGCTGGCCAATCAATATCATGCGCTGGTTGCCTGAACAAAAGCAGCTAATCTTTGGGACGACCAATGGCGATGTTCAAATCTTTGATCTAGATAAAGAAAAAATCAGCAAGATATTGATCCCTCATGAAAAACCCGTATTAGGTTTAGCAGTTTCTTCCAAACATAATCTTATCGCCAGTGGGGGTAACGATGGTGTGATAAGAGTTTGGGATATTAATAATTGGGAGCTTAAAGGACAAACTATTACAATTCTTGGCCCTGTCTGGGCCCTTGCGTTTAACGATGATGGGAAGTCACTGTATTACGGTTCGCTTGATGACGAAGTAAAGTACTGGGAAATTACCGATAAAGAAGATCAAAATCTCTGGGTTGATCATAAACCCAGACGCTTTCAGGTAAAAACTGGCGTACCTTTGGGCGAATTACAATTCGCGCGAAAATGCAGTGTTTGTCATACCTTGAATGCTGATGACGCTAACCGCGCAGGCCCAACACTGCATAAAGTGTTTGGTCGTAAAGCCGGGGCACTTGAGGGCTATAGTTATTCGGATAGCTTGAAAAATTCACCCATTATCTGGGACGAAAAAACCATCGATGATCTATTTGTAGAAGGCCCTGCAAAAATTGTACCTGGCACTAAAATGCCACTGCAAAAGGTAGCAGATGATAAACAACGAAAAGCGCTAATTTCTTTTTTAAAGAAAGCCACGCAATAACAAGACAAGTAAAAATAGATTTAGTTAATTTTTTACAAAGATTTAAACACTAGTGTCTTAGCCATAACAACCGCATCTTCACGACCATTATCTGCTGGGTAATACCCCTTTCTTAAACCAATTTCATTATAGCCTTCACTTTGATAGAGATTGATGCCAGCTTTATTTGAAGGCCTTACTTCTAGAAAAACAGTTTCAGCCTCTCTCTTTTCTGCAATTATTTCTGCTTCCGACAGTAACTTTCTTCCCCAGCCTTTTCCTTGTAATTCTGGATACACACAGATATTCAAAATATGTGCTTCCTTAACCACAGCAGAGATAACAAGGTGACCATTGAGTTGTTTACCCTGTTGAAACACCCAACAGGAGTAAGCCTGATTATTGATACAGTCTTGGAAGTTTCCTAACGTCCATGGATAAGGATAAGACGCTAATTCGCCTTTCATTACTTCTGTTAAATCTTCGTGTTGCATTGGTCGAAGATATTGCAGATGAGTAGACTGTGACTTCATGTAATTAGTATTAGCTTTCAGCGACTAAACTTATTGCCAGCTTTAAATCTTCCCATGCTTTGCGCTTATCTGCCGGTTTATTCAAAAGGTAACTAGGATAATAAGTAACGACAATATATGTGTTTGAATCTGGCAGGGTAAAGGGTTTCCCTCTTAAGCGAGCTAAAGGCTCGTCACTGTGTAAGACATTTTGGGCTGCTAACTGACCGACAATGACGATAATTTTTGGTTGTACTTGCTTAATACAATCTTGAAGAATGGCATTGAGTTCTATTTTAGAAGTCTGGGCATCGGAATCATTACGATGAGAGTTTCTCAAAACATTTACTAGATAAGCATCATTACGTGGCCTTTTTATTCCCAATGCACGAACCATGTTTTCAAGCAAAACCCCTTCTTCTCTTGTGAAAGGTTGTCCCTGTTCATGTTCTATAAATTCTGGGTTCTGACCAATAACCATCCAGTCCGCATCTAAATTTCCTTCTGCATAGACAGTATGATGTTCGGTTTTAGCGAAGACATTAGGAATATTAACTTGTGTTCGATTAGTTACTTTCGGCTCAGTGTCTAATGATTCTGTGATTTTTCTGATGGCTTCAGAAGGAGACTCATTTACTGGAGAGCTTTTAGTAACTTTTGACTCTTCTTCCTTCTGCTGCAGCTCCTGCAAAATATTATCTACTGCGTTTGACACACCAGAAGTATTTGTAGAATGAGTTCCTGACTTTTCTCTTGTGGATCTATTAGGACTTGTATTTACATATTCAGACTGAGTTTCATCAATTTTAAGAGCTTCATCAATCACAAGCTCACGGGAAACCCAAACAGGGATTCCCATGGCATTAAGATATTGTAATTGTGCAGGACTAGTCATTGATGTCTATAAAGTACTTAGTTATACGCTATGCTGAGGATGAGCCCGGCTTTCGTCACTGGCCAACTTATTCAGCGCATCTAGATAAGAATAGGCCGATGCAATAACGATATCCGGATCAGATCCATTACCATAAACCTGACGGCCTGCTTTTTCTAATCTCACCGTAACTTCGCCTTGAGCATCAGTACCACTAGTAATATTGTTCACAGAATATAATTCAAGTGTACCCTGTTCTCCAACAATGGCTTTAATTGCAGAGAATACAGCGTCTACCGAACCACCACCTTCTGCCTCGCCAGTCATTTCTTCACCATCTACGTTGAGTACGACTTTAGCTCTTGGTGTTTCACCCGTTTCCGAACAAACCCAGGAAGAAATCAAATGATAGCGAGTATGCTCTAATGCCGCCTGTGATTCTGATGCAATCGCTCTTAAATCTTCATCGTAAATTTCATGCTTGCGATCTGCAACGTCTTTAAACCGTGAGAATGCAGCGTTCAATGCTTCTTCGTTATCAAGAATAATTCCAATCTCTTCTAAACGAGATTTTAAAGCGCTACGTCCTGAGTGTTTTCCTAATACGATTTTATTATCTGACCAGCCCACATCCTGTGCACGCATGATTTCATAGGTTTCTCGT
Source organism: uncultured Cocleimonas sp. (assembly GCF_947495625.1). Classification (GTDB taxonomy): domain Bacteria; phylum Pseudomonadota; class Gammaproteobacteria; order Thiotrichales; family Thiotrichaceae; genus Cocleimonas. The sequence continues at coordinate 53,513 of NZ_CANLZW010000012.1, read as the reverse complement.
GATTTAAGAACACCATCCTGATGAATACCAGACTCATGTGCAAATGCATTTTTACCCACAATCGCTTTATTTGGCTGAACAGGAAAACCTGTTACCGAAGAAACTAAACGAGATGCAGGAACTATAAATGAGGTATCTATATTGGTATGACAATCAAAAACATCGTGACGTGTACGAATTGCCATGACGATTTCCTCAAGAGACGCGTTACCAGCTCTCTCACCTAAACCGTTGATGGTGCATTCAACCTGTCGTGCTCCATTTAGCACCGAAGACAATGAGTTACTTACTGCCAAGCCTAAATCGTTATGACAATGCACTGAAATAACCGCTTTATCAGAATTTGGTACTGCTTCGATTAAACGACGAATCATGTCACCAAATTGATGCGGGATATTGTAACCCACTGTATCTGGGATATTGATAGTAGTGGCACCGGCATCTATAGCTGCTTCTACTACACGGCATAAGAAATCGAACTCTGTTCTGCCCGCATCTTCTGCTGAAAACTCAACATTATCAGTATATTGACGAGCTTTTTTAACCGCTCGAATAGCTTGTACTAAAACCTCATCAGGCTGCATACGAAGTTTTTCTTTCATATGAATCGGAGATGTTGCGATAAAGGTATGAATTCGCCCAGAATTGGCTGGTTTTAGTGCTTCGCCTGCACGCTCGATATCGGCATCAAGTGATCTGGCTAGGCCACAAACTGTACTGTCTTTTACGGCTGTTGCAACTGCTTTTACTGATTCAAAATCACCAGGGCTTGCTATTGGAAAGCCTGCTTCGATAACATCAACACGCATCTGTTCTAGCATTTTGCCAATACGTACTTTTTCTTCCAAAGTCATGGAAGCCCCAGGACTTTGCTCGCCATCGCGCAAAGTTGTATCAAAAATGATCAAACGATCACTCGAATTACTATTATCTGTCATTTGGTATCTACTCCATTCTCCGCACGCATGATTGATGCAATTATAAAGACAAGAAGGTACTAGAGAAAGCTTACAAAAAAATTAAATAAATTAGCGTTTGGCCTCGCAAAGGCAAGATCATCTGCCCAAAGGCAGGAGGAGTAACAAGCTGAGTAGCAGTAGTGATAAAAAAGCTGCAGACATAAACAAACCCGAATTTTGATTATTCGTAGCTACCTTGGCTTTAACCTTGGCAACTTTGATAGTTTTGGCTATGTTGTGTTGCTGCTTCATAGTTTAAATATATTCTTTTTCTTCATAAATTCAAGAAATGAAATTATTTTTTATAAATTTGCTTATGAACTAACTAAGAATGTTAATCACTGGTGTTTTTCTTCTGGACTTCAGATAAGCGCTTTAATGCTTTTCTTCTGGTTTGCAACCAGTTGAAAGGCCCTGATAATGCATAGATAAAAAACACAAAGAATAGCACTATCGGTGGAGCGACCTGCACCAAAGCAAAGATTAAAATGATTACCAAAATGGCTAGATGCGGTACTTTACTTTTTAGATCAAAGTCCTTGAAACTGTTGTATTTAACGTTACTTACCATCAACAAACCTGCAAAAATGGTCATGATTAATGCTGGTATCTGTAACGCTTTACCTTCAAATTCTAAATCATGTAACATCCATACCATTCCAACCACAATGGCCGCCGAAGCCGGGCTTGGTAAGCCAATAAAATGTCTTTTATCGACTTCATGTATTTGAGAATTAAATCGCGCTAATCTTAATGCGGCGCATGCCACATAGATAAACGCAGCCATCCAGCCTAGCTTGCCCCACGATACACTCGTGTCTCGCATAAAAATTAATGACCATTGATACATAACCAATGCGGGTGCTAAACCAAAAGAAACAAGATCAGATAAGCTATCGTATTGCTCACCAAATTCAGAAGAAGTATTTGTCCAACGAGCGACTCTGCCGTCTAATCCGTCTAGAATCATAGCAACAAATACCGCAATACAGGCCTTTTCAAATTGGCCATTCATCGCAGCTAAAATGGCGAAGAATCCGCTAAATAAAGCCGCTGTAGTGACCAAATTAGGTAATAAATATATACCTTTACGAGGAGATGGTTTAGTTGTTTCATTCATGGGCACATTCTTACATAGTTTTGAAGGGTGTCACAGAAATCTTACAAAATTTAGGCGAAAAAAAACGGGCACAAGGCCCGTTGAATGTGATCGCTCAAGCGATTTCTTGTTGTTAGCGACGTCTATATTACAGAACACTAGCTGTCTAAAAGCTGAACCGAATAATTTATTTATGTTTTTTTATTCTTTCTATTCTAAATAATAAGATGAAACGTATACTAACTATCCATGAGTATTGGCAATATGTGGCATTTTCATTACTCAGCGCCATGATCAACTGAACATTTAATAATAAATTTAAAGGTGTATAAATTCCTTATGAATAAAGATAGACCCAATGAAGAAGCTTTAAATGAACAACTTTCCCATGGAATAGAAGTGCCAGAAACAAATATGGAACCACTGCAAAAACAGGTTCGTATTGTAGGCAATCTTCTTGGCGAGGTTTTGAAAGAACAAGAAGGTGAAGCGATTTTTGATACGGTTGAATACTTAAGAACAGGCTATATCAGCTTGCGTCATAAAGATGATCCGCAAAAACGCTTGGATCTCATGGCGTATATCGAAACACTTGACGAACACACACTTAAACAAGTGACACGTGCTTTTAATACCTTTTATGTACTTTCCAATATTGTTGAAGAAGATTATTTGCATCGTGAGCGACGTAAATTATATAAACAAGACGATCGGAAACTCTGGCAAGGATCGTTCCTTAGAACGGTTGATGAAATAGCAGAATCTGGAATCTCTGCAGAAGATATGCAAAGAATCATCGATGAGTTACGTTACACCCCGGTTTTTACGGCCCACCCTACTGAAGCACGACGTAGAACGATGATGACATTACAGCGTCGTATCTTTCTTATAATTGATCAACTCAACAGGGACGAACTCACATCAGAAGAACGAGGCTCATTGCAAAACCAGCTTAAATCGCAAATTCAATTATTATGGCGCACAAAAGAAGTCAGGTTAAATAAACCTACCGTAGAAGATGAAGTGCGATACGGGCTATTTTATTTTCAGGCAAGTCTGTTTGAAGCAATACCCATGGTTTATCGTTATTTTGAACGAGCAACGCGTAAAGTGTACGGCTCTGGAAAAATTAACATACCCAGCTTATTAAAGTTTGGCTCCTGGATTGGTGGTGATAGAGATGGCAATCCTTTTGTCACCCCTGCTGTCACTAGGAATGCCATTCGTTTGCATATGCAAGAAGCGCTCAACGAATATCATTGTCGGATCTTGAAACTACGTAGTATTTTATCTCACAATATAGAGTTCATAACACCTAGTGCAGAATTTACTACTTCATTAAAAGCAGATGAGGCAGAACTCAAAGAATACATTTCTCAACGAAAAACAGAATTATTTGAAAATGAGCCCTATAGACAAAAACTTGATTATATCGCGCATAGGTTAAATGCAAATTTTCTAACAGTTAGAAGTCATATCACTGGAGTAAAAGCTGATATATCCTCTGGTGCGCTTATAGGAGCCTACAAAGAAGTTACTGAGTTTCTCAATGAGCTATATTTAATTCGCGACTCTCTTATCAGTCACAACGATCAGTATATTGCTAACAGAGAACTTAAAGATTTAATCCGTTTAGTAGAAACCTGTGGTTTCACCCTGTACAAACTTGACCTTCGTCAGGAATCAACAGTGCATACACGAACGGTTACCGAAGTACTCAAACAATTTACCCCGGATCAGGATTACGAAACATTATCTGAAACACACCGTATTGAAACTCTGGCAAATTTAATATCGCGGGTAAATTTACCAAAACCAAATCCGGAATCACTGTCTGCAGAATCTGTCGAAGCATTAGAATTATTTGATACGATGATGGAAATGCGAGCCGAAACAGGTGATAGCATTTTTGGTACATATGTCATTTCAATGACTCATACTGCCAGCCATGTTTTAGAAGTGATGTTCCTGGCTAGACTGGCTGGCATAGTTGGCACTGATGCCCGCGGCAAACCATTCTGCAATATTCAAATCTCACCCCTATTCGAAACCATTGAAGATTTACGTCACATCAGTGAAGTGCTAACCAATCTATTCGAAAATCCCGTGTATATGGATTTACTTAAAGTATCGGGGAATTTACAGGAAGTAATGCTGGGTTATTCAGATTCCTGTAAAGACGGAGGCATACTCGCTTCGCAATGGAACTTATACAATGCGCAGAAACAAGTTATCGCATTAACAGATTCCTATGGCGTTAAATGCCGAATGTTCCACGGTCGTGGTGGTACTGTAGGACGTGGCGGCGGCCCAACTCATGAAGCGATAATTTCGCAACCGCCTGATACCGTTCATGGTCAAATCAAATTCACCGAGCAAGGTGAAGTGTTGTCAAACAAATACGGTAATACCGAAACCGCAGTTTACGAATTGGGCGTAGGAATCACAGGATTGTTAAAAGCCAGTCAATCTATCGTCAAAAAGCATGGAAAATATGCAGATAATTACCTTCAGGCAATGGCAGACATCGCTATATCCGGTGAGGAAAGTTATCGGGACTTAACAGATAACACGGAAGGTTTTCAGGATTATTTCTACGAAAATACACCCGTTACCGAAATTGGGCAGATGAATATCGGATCACGCCCTTCTCACCGTAAAACAGATCGCTCTAAATCATCTATTCGCGCAATTCCCTGGGTATTTGGCTGGTCACTATCACGGCATACTCTACCTGCCTGGTATGGTATTGGAACAGCTCTTGAAACATTCCGTAAAGAACATGGCGATTTGTTATTAAGAGAAATGTATCAGAAATGGCCATTCTTCAAAGCATTGCTCAGTAATGTGCAAATGTCGCTGTTCAAAGCACAAATGGATATTGCAAAGGAATATTCAAATCTGTGGAAAGATAAAAAACGATCAGCCTTTATCTATGACAAAATTGCCGCTGAATACTATCTGACAGTCAGGGAATTATTATCAATCGCACAAATCGATAATCTTCTGCAAGAAACACCGTTGTTGCAATATTCACTGGAGCGTCGCGAACCGTATCTAGATCCGTTAAATCATATCCAGATAACGGTACTTGGAAGACACCGTGAATTTATCAGCAAGTCTGAAGAAGAATCACCTTGGATTGACGAGCTATTGCTCACGATTAATGCAATTGCAGCGGGTATGCGAAACACAGGATAAAATAGTTCTGTAAAAAAACGCCTATAAGTAGGGGGGTGTGTTTTGATTTATGAAAATGCTGTTAAGCAACATTAATCATAAATCGAGCCACCCTGCTCCAATTGGATCAACATTAATCGCATCTCGAATTCGAGTTGGTGATAATCAGGCAGCATATGCAAACACAGCCGATAGAAAGCTTTGTTATGTTCTTTCTCTTTAAGGTGAGCCAACTCATGCACCACTATCATATTTAACAAAGCTTCTGAGGACTTCTTAAACACAGCACTGACGCGCAATTCGTTTTTAGACTTTAACTTGCTACCCTGTTTTCGCGAGATATAGCTATGTAAACCCAAAGCGTTGTGCACCACATGAATTTTACTGTCATAAATCACCTTACTCAACGGTGATGATTTTTTCATATGCTGATTCTTTAAAGCCAATACATATTCACGCAAATCATTATCGTTATAAATACAATGCGTCTCTGGATGTCGCTGCAATAAAAACTCAGTGAGCTTATCATTATCGACCAATGACTGAACTTGTTGTATAACTGTTGGTGGATAACTACCAAGGTATTTTTTTATTAGAGAGGGTATTGGTGGAGTTGTCATAAGTATTTTAAGGAAGATATCGAGAATATACGGATTGCTTCGGCAATCTAGCAGAAAGAAATTAAAATGACACCCCCTACTATAGGCAGTTTTTGTATTGATTGGTATTTTCAATAATTAAGATTGCATTTTAATGATACATTGAATCTGGATTGACAAAACCAATGAGTGAAGCTAATTTGTATTGGCTTCGCTTATGAATAATTTATTCTACTAGCTAGCGGTTTCTTCTAGTAAGAAATTGACATCACCTCCTGAAATAAGTTTTTCAGTTTTTAATTATTAATTCAAGAATACTTCATAAATGGATAACTCTTTAATAGAACAAGGGCTTAACCTGATGCTGTTTGGCATGGGGACAGTATTTATTTTCCTCACGATACTTATTTTCGCGACGGGAGCCATGTCTAAAGTTATATTGCGCTGGTTTCCTGAAAAAATTATTGAGCCACCTGCACCAAGAAAGAGACCCAAATCAGCAAGTGGAGCCAGCATTGCTCCTGCCACCTTAAAAATACTACAAGCGGCTGTTGATCAACACCGTAAAGGTAATTAACGTAACGGCAAATAACGATACTGCATAATAGATAATCTCCTCTTTATAGATGTGAGATAACAGTAACCTTAATACAATAATTAGAGCACTTTGAGTTAGAGCATTATGAGTCAGAAAAAAAATACCGACAAAAAGCCCGAGAAACTGCACATCACCGATGTTGTTTTACGTGATGGACATCAGTCATTATTTGCCACAAGAATGCGACTCGCAGATATGCTACCTATCGCTGAGAAGCTGGATAGTGTTGGTTACTGGTCTGTTGAAACATGGGGTGGAGCGACTTTTGATTCTTGTATCCGTTTTCTTGGTGAAGATCCATGGGATCGTATACGCCAGCTTAAAGCGGCAATGCCTAATACTCCTCAGCAAATGTTATTCCGTGCTCAAAACATTCTGGGTTACCGTCACTATGCCGACGATGTTGTAAACAAATTCGTAGAACGTGCCGCTGTAAACGGCGTGGATGTTTTCCGTGTTTTTGATGCGATGAACGATACGCGTAATATGGAAACCTCACTAAAAGCAGTTAAAGAAGTAGGCAAGCATGCACAAGCAACACTGTCTTATACTGTAAGCCCAGTCCACGACCTGCAGGGCTGGCTAGATATGGCACGCCGACTTGAAGACATTGGTTGTGACTCAATCTGTATTAAAGATATGGCGGGTTTACTCAAACCATATACTGGCTTTGAACTCGTTTCCGAGCTTAAAAAGATCGTCTCTGTACCTATACACATGCATTGTCATGCAACCACTGGTTTATCAACAGCTACTAATCTCAAATGTGTTGAAGCGGGCGCTGATCGCGTAGACACTTCTATATCATCCATGTCGATGACTTACGGTCATTCACCTACCGAATCAGTGGTAGCGATTATGGAAGAAAGCGAGCGTGCAACTGGTCTGGATTTAGTGTTACTTGAAGAAATTGCAGCTTACTTCCGCGAAGTTCGTAAAAAATATGCGAAGTGGGAAGGTTCTTTACAAGGCATAGATTCACGTATATTACTGGCTCAAGTTCCGGGTGGAATGCTTACCAATATGGAAGGTCAACTCAAAGAGCAAGGCGCTGGCGATAAGCTCGATGAAGTATTAGCGGAAATTCCTAAAGTACGAAAGGACCTTGGTTATATTCCATTGGTTACACCTACTTCTCAAATCGTTGGTACACAGGCTGTTCTAAATGTATTAACAGGTGAACGTTATAAAAAGCTTACCGGTGAGGCTGCGGGTGTACTACGCGGTGAATATGGCGCAACTCCTTCAAACGTTAATGAAGAGTTACAAAAGCAGGCGCTGGCTGGAGATGAATTAATTACCTGTCGACCTGCTGATTTACTCGAGTCTGAATTAGATAAGATTAAAGATGAGCTCGTAGCAATTGCAAAAGAGAAGTCCATCGAACTAACGGAAGGTGAAGGCCTGATCGATGACGTATTAACCTATGCGTTGTTCCCTCAAGTTGGATTGAAGTTCCTTGAAAACAGAAATAATCCTAGTGCCTTTGAGCCAATTCCAACTGGAAATGAAGGCTCAACAGTTACATCTGCCAGTGGTGAGGAAATTTACACAGTAACTGTAGATGGCACTGATCATGTAGTTACCGTGGGTAATGGCGGCGATATCACAGGTGTTGTACCTACTTCAGGCGCATCAATCGCAGGAGCTACATCGGCTGGGGCTACAACTCCAACCTCTTCAGAGGGTGAAGGCTTCCCGGCTCCTATGGCTGGCAATGTATTCAAGGTTCAAGTAGGCCCAGGCGATCTCGTTGAAGAAGGTGACGTCATGATCATCCTCGAGGCTATGAAAATGGAAATTACGGTGATCGCACCTAAGTCCGCTACCGTGGTAGACGTCACGGTTAAAGAAGGCGACGATGTAGCCCTCGGCGACATATTAGTAACACTGGCCTAGGACTGACGCATGGAAACACTGTTAAAATTATGGGGCGATTCTGGAATCGCTCAACTACATTTCGGTCAAGCGGCAATGATGCTTGTCGCGTTGATATTACTCTACCTTGCGATCAAAAAAGGGTTTGAACCGTTACTTCTAGTTCCGATCGCGATCGGTACGCTACTGGTTAATGTACCAGGTGGCGGTTTTGAAGCAGCACCAGTTTATGATGCTTTAGGACATATGACCAGCCCTGGCGGCATGATGTATTACATTTATAATGTAGGTATCGCCTCGGGTATGTTCCCGTTGATTATCTTCATGGGTGTGGGTGCGATGACTGACTTCGGTCCACTTCTGGCTAATCCCAAAACCTTATTATTAGGTGCTGCGGCTCAATTTGGAATCTTCGCAACTGTCATTGGCGCAGTGAGCTTAAGCTACTTTGGCATCCTTGATTTTTCACTTAATGATGCCGCAGCGATAGGTATTATCGGTGGCGCTGATGGCCCTACAGCTATCTTTGTAACCAGTAAACTAGCTCCGGATATTCTCGGTCCTGTGGCTGTTGCAGCCTACTCTTACATGGCTTTAGTACCCATTATTCAGCCACCTATAATGCGTGCATTAACCACTGAAAAAGAACGCGCTATTCAAATGGTTCAGTTACGTCATGTAACTAAAACAGAAAAAATTGTATTCCCACTATTATTACTTGGGCTAGTTGCCATGGTTCTACCTAGTGCGGCTCCATTACTAGGTATGTTCTGTTTCGGTAACTTAATGCGTGAAGCAGGTGTTGTTGATCGTTTGAGCGATACTGCTCAGAACTCATTAATCAATATCGTTACCATCTTCCTTGGTTTGGGCGTTGGATCAAAAATGAGTGCAGACAAGTTCCTTAACTGGGAAACGCTGGGTATTCTAGCTCTAGGCGCTATAGCATTCTGTATCGGAACTGCTTCAGGTATTTTATTAGCCAAACTCATGAATAAGTTTAGTGAGCATCCTATCAACCCTTTGATTGGATCTGCCGGTGTATCTGCTGTACCTATGGCAGCTCGTGTATCTAATAAAGTCGGACTCGAAGCCAATCCACATAACCATCTATTAATGCACGCAATGGGGCCAAATGTTGCTGGTGTTATCGGTTCTGCTATTGCAGCCGGTGTGATGATTAGTATGGTTAGCTAGTTAGTCATTAGAACACCTTAAACTATCTTTTATTAATCAGAAGTCAGTCTCAAGCACTGGCTTCTGGTTGATATGTCACCCCCCTACTTTAAGGCACTTTTTTTTAACTGATCACAGAATCAGGTGAAATGAAATCGTAACCTAACTCTTCCGCTACCGCTTCATAAGTCACTTTCCCTCCACTGACATTCAATCCATTTTTTAAATTCTGATCATCCGTCAACGCTTTTTTCCAGCCTTTATCTGCAATCGCGAGTAAGTGAGGTAAGGTTGCATTGTTTAATGCGTACGTAGAAGTTCTTGGAACAGCGCCTGGCATATTTGCTACACAATAATGAACGACTCCATCTATTTCATAGATCGGATCTGCATGAGTCGTCGCATGCGATGTTTCAAAACAACCACCTTGATCAATGGCAACATCAACCAAAACCGCGCCATCTTTCATCTGACTAAGCATATCTTTAGTTACTAATTTAGGCGCTGCAGCGCCAGCAACTAATACTGCACCTATAACCAAATCTGCAGCTAAAACATAATCGCGCATAATGCCTGCATTTGAATGAATGACTTTTGCGGTATTGCCAAAATGATTACTCAAGCTTTCTATTGTCATTGGGTTTGTATCAAGGATTGTGACATCCGCTTGAACACCTACAGCCATTTGCGCTGCATTAAAGCCCACGACACCACCACCAAGAATAACTACCTTAGCAGGGGCAACACCGGGTACACCTCCGAGTAAAACACCTAAACCACCATGACTTTTCTCTAAGGCATAAGCGCCTGCCTGAATGGATAAACGCCCTGCCACCTGACTCATTGGCTTTAATAATGGCAATGCACCATGATTGTCAGTAATCGTTTCATAAGCGATACAGTGTGCACCAGAAGCAATTAAATCTTTGGTTTGTTCTGGGTCGGGAGCTAAATGTAAATAAGTATAGAGAATTTGATTTTTACGAAGCATTGCGCGTTCAATAGCCTGTGGTTCTTTTACTTTCACAATCATTTCTGCTGCAGCGAAAATATCAGCAGCATCTGCAATGATATCAGCCCCTGCTTTTAAATAAGTAGCATCATCTGCGCCAATCCCAATTCCTGCGTCACTCTGAACCATCACAGAATGTCCATGCGCTACAGCAGATGAAACAGATTCTGGAGTCATACCAACCCGGTACTCATGATTTTTTATTTCTTTTGGTACACCTATTAACACAGTAAATCTCCTTTTTATTATTTATATACTAGAAAGTTAAACTCCAAATAAAACATTATATAAATCTAATCATAGTATTGATTTCAATATTAATCAGTACCTTACGTATAAAGTACAATGACATCATCTAAATTAAGGTTTTAAATAATTAAGTGCCACCCCCCTACTTTGAATGACAATTCTTTTTTATCTTTTAAAAACGGTTTTGGAATTTAAGCAGAGCAAGGCATTTTTTATTCGAATGTAAGACAACAAAAAAGCCCCTATGAATTAATCCATAGAGGCTTTTTTAACAGAGCTAAATATCAGAACTAGAACTTAGTTTTGATTAGATAAAGACCTTAAGAAGAGTGATGCGGATCTACACTTGCATCGGCTAATGTCGTTGGCAGTAACCTGAATATTTTCATACCGATTATGAGGACACATAAAGCCAAACCTACTCCACCAATACCTAATAAGTACTCTGGTAATGTTGCTGAATAGGCATTGTAAACTCCATCAGAGAATGTACTACTGGTCTCTGAATTAGGGAATAAAACTAAAGGGTATGATTGGCCACCAATCAGAATCACATAAATCTGCGCAAAACCACCCATAATCGCGAGGATTGCAGCTACTACTAATGCAGTTCGATTATTTCTGAGGAAAGTACACCACACCAAAAACATGGGAACTAAACTTCCGAAGACAATTTGCCCATACCAGAACAGATTCGAAAACGGACCACCATTAAGAATAAAAGATTCAACGCCATGATGCTCAGTCGCATAAATATTTGTCAGGTGTCTAACTAGCTCAAGGAATAATACCAAAGCAATAAATATGGCTAAGGTGTAACGTAAGCGATTGAGCACTGCATCACCTAGTTCGCGACCTGTCATTTTAAAAGTTGCCATCAAAACCAAGGTATATATTGCAGTTCCATAGACATAAGAAGCAACAATAAATAGCGGCGCTAAAATAGCTGCATCGTAATATTGCCTTGCTACAAGAAACCCAAAGATAGAACCTGTACCCATAGTAAGCATGAAACGCCAGAACATGTTTATTGTTCCAGTTGGTTTATAGAATTTTTTAGCAACTTTACTGCGATCCATCATAGTCCATAGGTACACAGCGAGAATAGCTATAAACCCTGAATAAAGAATAATGTTCCAGGCAAATATAGATTTGAAATTTATATAGCCGTAGGCCATTTCAATGACGTGCCCTATGCTTCCTAAATCAAGCAATAAAACGATCAAACCGCCTACAAGTAATGCAGCAGCAAGAAAAGCAGATAAACGACCTAATGGCTGATAAATTTTCTTACCGAAAACTGTGCCTACAGTTGCAACGTTAGCTGCACCTGACGCTGCGACTATTAAGAAAATCGCAAACACATGAGGCATACCCCAAACAATTTGGTTATTCATCCCGGTCACATGATGACCGTGGTGATGCATATAATAGAAGGCACCAGCACCAACTAATGTCATCAAACCAAAAAATCCCAAAACAGCCCAAAATCCAAGGCCACTATTTTTAATTTCACTAAATACGGTATTTGTTGCCATTGTCTTATATACCCCAGTAGCGTACGCCAGTATTCAATCCTAGGTCTGCACGTATCTGCGTCCCACCATACTGCTTTAATACTTTACTGATTTGACTGTTTTCGTCATTCAAATCACCAAACAACATCGCTTGTGGTGCTGCATCTACACAGGCTGGATTTTTGCCTTCATCGACACGATTGACACACATATTGCATGATTCAACAGTGCCTTTTCCACGTGGAGTACCGGGACGTTGATCAACCAAAGTTTCATGAACAAAGCTTCTAGCCTTGTATGGGCAAGCCATCATGCAATAACGACAACCTATACAAATGTGTTTATTAACCTGAACGATACCATCTGCCCGCTTCATCGATGCGCCAGTAGGACAAACATCTACACAGGGTGCTGTTTCACAGTGCTGACACATAACCGGTAAACTTACTGTTTTACCCGTCATCTTTTCAGTGACTTTTACTTTACGGATCCATTGAGCATCTTGTAGATCGTTAGAATGTTCCTCATCGCCCCATCCGTGTTCTTTTTTACACGCTGCGATACAAGCATCTCCACCATCAGTGAGTTTGTTTACATCAATTAACATTCCCCAACGCACTTTATCGCTGATGGGCTCATCAGCTGGTTTTGCTTGTACTTCACGTAAGAAAATACCTGGTGCAACTGTGACAGCTGCCGCTGTTCCAGCAAGGCCTGAGAGAAAATTACGGCGGTATGAATTTATCTTACTCACTGATAGCTCCCTTTTTATTATTCTTTTCAGATTCAATATTGTCCTGATCTGACATAGCGTTGTTCTGAACTAATGATATTTTGTCGCTGTTATTTGCACTCACTTCTACAGCAACATTGGCACCATGATAGTTTTGATTAGGCAATGATTCAGATTCAGCAGTCGCTTGCTGATTAACGGGGTGATCAACATGACACTGAAAGCAATCTAATTTAGCCGCTACATATCCGTGACAGGTTGAACAAAAATGCTCAGGATTGGTATGGCGTAGAACTTCGCCATTATGTTGCTCAGGAACATGACAATTAATACACGCATTTAGGCTGTATTTTTTTGTGCGAATACCGTTATAGACAGTCTCATCACGCTTATGCATAAGCTCATCCATATGGTTCTTACGCATATGAGCTACGTGCTTGTCACGAATTTCATCTGAATCAAACTGCTTTGATGCTTTCATTAAAGCAGGTGGTTCACTATCACAAGCACTTAAGCCTAGAAGCGATACAGACAAAAACGATAATACAACGAAGGATCTAACCAACTGTGTAAATATGGATTGAATTCTCAACATATAATTCTCGAGGAACACACCAATCCTATTAAAGGATTGGTGTCGTTACTTTGATTGACCAGCCCAGTTAATTAACCACCTAAGCCCATTTCAATGTAGCCAGTAGGACATACATCAGCACAAATATGACAACCAATACACTTGTTGTAGTCAGTATCTACATAACGTCCTGTTGTTGACTGGTCTTTCTTAACTCTGAATACCGCATCTTGTGGACAGTAGATAACACAGTTATCACACTCAAAACACATACCACAACTCATACAACGCTCTGCCTCATCAATGACTTGCTGTTCTTCAAGCGCATTCATACGTTCAGCAAAGTGACCTAAAACTTCGTTTTCACTTGGTACATCTTCGGTGCGTTTATAACGTTCAACTTTCTCGAAATGACCTAAAAACAGTTCGCTTGAAGCTACAATCTCATGTTCTGAACGATCATCAAAGTTGTGAACTGCATAATCATCAGTATCTGTACCACGAAGATCTTCTTCTTTTCCTTCATCATAAGAGGTAGGACTAAGATTGAATTCCTTAAGCTTGTCTAATAAGTCAAAATGATGCTTATCAACTTTTGGACGCTTGCTTAGCTTCTCTTCGTTGTGAACAAGGTAATGATCGATAGTCTCAGCAGCTATAGAAGCTTGACCGATAGCCGTTGTAAGTAGGTGAGGACGAACAATATCACCCGCTACAAAATGACCTTCTTTGCCAGGAACCTGGTAGAAGTTGTCAGCATCGATTGCATTACGGTCATTTCCGTACTCTTCTACACCTTCAAGGTCGCCAAACTGACCGATTGCAGAAACGATAAGATCAGCTTCGATCAATGTTTCTTTACCGCCCTCTTTTGGCTTAGGCATATTACCTTCCATGACAGCTTCAACGACTTTAAGACCGATTGCTCTGCCATTTTCATCTACTACGATTTCTGATGGCATAACTTCGGTTAAGATTGTTACACCTTCAATAAGAGCATCCTGAACTTCGTGCTCGGCAGCCGTCATTTGGTCTAATGGGAATAATGAGGTTAATGTTACTTCAGCAGGTACTTTATTTGCTGGTTCTGAATCATGCTTAACTTTGCCCGTTGCAACATCTTCAGCATGCTCATTGTAATCAGCAAGTGAACCGATACGACGAGATACTGAAACCACATCGATAGATGTATCACCACCACCCACACATACAACCTTAGGAGCTGTATATTTCATATCGCCAAGATTAAAGGCTTCTAAGAAATGAACTGCTGTGACTGCATTTGGAACTTGATCCCAGTTATCTACGAATAAACCACGACCATTCTTACAGCCAAGTGCCCAAAGGATAGCGTCGTATTCTTTTTCAAGATCAGCAACTTCAACGTCTTTACCTACACGAGTATTTAGTTTTACTTCAACACCGTCCATATTGGTAATACGTGCGATTTCCGCGTCCATACTGTCACGTGGCACACGATAACCAGGGATACCATAACGAGCCATTCCACCTAATTGTGCATGATCGTCAAATATTGTTGAGTAATGACCCATTTTACGAAGCTGGTAAGCTGCTGCCATGCCTGCTACACCACCACCAATAATGGCTACTTTCTTGCCAGACGGTGTTGCTGAATCATCAAACGTTAATCCTGCTGCTGTCGCTTGATCACCAATGTATTGCTCTACAGAGTTAATTCCAACAAATTCATCAACGTCGTTACGGTTACAACCTTCTTCACAAGGTGCTGGACAAACTCTACCCATCATTGATGGAAACGGGTTTGCCGCAGTAGAACGACGGAATGCATATTCCTGCATCGTCATATCACCCGTTGGTTTTTCTATCCCACGAACGATTTGTAACCAACCACGAATGTCTTCACCTGAAGGGCAACTACCCTGACATGGTGGAGTTTTCTGGATGTAAGTAGGGCATTTGTAAGAGGTATCTTCCTGGAAGATATATTCTCCCATACTATCCCACGTATAATCATCATCATCATAACGTCTGAACGTGTGGGCTTTTGCCAATTTTTTATCATCAGGTGAAGTTGCCATGCTTATATCTCCATTACTCTATCTAGATAATTCTAGACAATTTAATTTCTAAAAACGTTGTTTGTCTATTCGACTTTAAATAAACGATAGTTATGTATCGTTAGTTACTATTCGTCTTTCTTTGTTTTATCTGTATCTTTTTCAGCTGCTTCTTTAGCGGCCTTTTCTTCTGCAGCTTTTTTGCGAGCTTCCATCGCAGCAATTCTTTCTGCTTCTTCAGCTGCTTCTTTTGCTTCAATTTCTTCTTCTGTAAGTTGCCCAGTTAAGAAAATTGCGTTACTCACTAACTGGTGCACACTTACGATCATATCCATACTGAATCCGTAGTAAGGAATGACTTTAGTAAATTGTGATTTACAAATGGCACAGATTGCAGCCATATGAGTTACTTGGTGTTTATCAGTAACATGTTTCAATGCTTCCATTCTTGGCTGAGCACCTTTAATGCGTATATCCATCAAATCATCAGTCAATATACCGCCACCGCCACCACAACAGAAAGTAGCGTCGTGGATAGTATCTGCCGGCATATCTACGAAATTATTACAGACTGCTCTGATAACATTTCGTGGGATATCAAACTGTCCGCCGGGTTTTGGACCCATACGACTACCACGTGCGATATTACAAGAGTCATGAAATGTAAGAACTTTGTCATCATTCTTGGATTTATCGATCTTTAGTTTACCCGCAGCCAAAGCTGGCTCAGTAATTTCTAATACGTGCTGAGGAATTGGATAATTTTGATCAAGGAAATCGAATGGACCAGCTAATGTATTTAGGAAGTTGTAAGCGACACGCCATGCATGACCACACTCACCAAATACAATGCGTTTCACACCAAGATCTTGCGCTGCTTTACGAATGCGTAGTGAAACCTTACGCATATTTTCATAGCTACCTATGAACATACCAAAGTTGGCACCTTCAGAAGCATAAGAACTTAAAGTCCAATCGAGTCCAAGCTCATGAAAAACTTTTGCATAACCCATCAAACCATCAACGTGTGGTTCAGCAAAAAAGTCTGCAGAAGGTGTAATTAGAAGAATTTCAGATCCTTTTTTATCTAAAGGTAACTTAACATCTACGCCGGTTTCATCGTAAATATCTTCTTCTAAGCCTTCCAGAGTATCCGCCAATGCTGCTTCTGGCAGACCAAGATTATTACCAATCTTGTTTAGCTTACCCATGATCTCAGTACAGTATTTTTGCCCCATACCGATATGATCTAGAATTTCACGCGCAGCCATTGATATTTCCGCGGTATCAATGCCGTATGGGCAGAATACTGAACAGCGACGGCATTGTGAGCATTGGTGATAATAGTTATACCAATCTTTAACTACATCTTCGTCTAGTTCAGCCGCACCAACGAATCCAGGCATACCCATTTTGCCAAAGAATTTACCGGCAAAGGTAAAGTAACGACGATATACCTTACGTAATAAGTCTTGTCTTGCGACGGGCATATTCTTAGGATCAGTCGATCCCAAATAGTAATGACATTTATCTGTACAAGCTCCACACTTAACACAGATATCTAAAAATACTTGAAGTGAGCGATAACGACCTTTTAGGTCAGCCATTTTATCTAAAGCACGTTCTTTCCAGTTTTCAACAAGGGTATCTGTATTTCCATAATCCGAAACATCTTCAGGCATATTGAAATCAGTGGGAAAGTGCATTGCTTCCTGGAATTCTGGTTTAGAAACCCAAGGTCCATGTGACTTCATCGCATCAGGCTGAAGATTAGGGACATCTACGATGCCATCTTCGCCGCTTATTTCTGGAACATCGTAATCAGCCACAATATTTCTCCGTGCTTCTTTCCAAGAATAAATTCAGCGTAAGCATATTAAACATAAGCATCACTCCAACTCATCCAAAAACATTTTGTTTTGTTTTTCCAACTCAGCAGCCCAAGGAGCAAGATGTCTTTTCTCACGTGGGTTATCTATTTGATTACGGGTTGGACTAAAGAAAATACCTGGAGCATGTAGTAATTTACTAATTGGGAAGATAAGCATCAAAATTGCAACTAATCCCAAATGCAGAAGCAAGATTGCATCAGTAGGTAGCGGCTGCCAGTCAAAAAGCAAAAGACCTCTGAAAAATGCTTTAACCATCACGATATCAGTGTGGCTCACAAAGGACATAAACAAGCCAGAAACGCCTATCATGATTAACAATAACAACATCGCAATATCAGAAGGTGCAGTTATGTAACGTACACGATCAATAAGCAAACGACGCGCTAGTAGCCCTAATAGACCGATAATAAATAAGAACCCAGCGTACTTTCCAAAAGGCTGCATGAATTGCACGAAGCCCCAGACTGGTTCTTGTACATATCTGAAGTGACGGATCACGATCAAAAGCATCGTGTAATGAAACAGAAAACCTAATGCCCACAGTAATTTATCCGAACGAAAAAGACTCTTGAATAAGAATACTTCTTGCATCATTCGAAGCACTACTCCGCCCTGCGTAACTGGGGCCGGTGTTGTAGGTATTTTTAGTGGTGCTGGGACTTTTGCGTATATTCGGATTTTATTTGCAACACCTAGTACAAGAACAAGTGTCGCAGCCCAAAATAATACTGCATAAATAACACCAATGGTCATTTGCACTATGTAGCTCCTAAAATTCTTTTAATCTATAACTTATTGTAATTCTTAGTTATTTACTTCTTACTTCTCTTTCTAAAACTCACAAGTACCCATCGAACTTAAAAAAGGCCAAAAAATGGTGAGTTTTAGAAAAAGAATTCGGGGGGCTTATACTCCCCGAAAACTTTAGATTACGTTATAAGCTCAGGGCTTATACACAACCTGTTGGCTTAGGAAGACCAGCGTACTTACACGCTTGCTTACCAGGACCGTATGGGAATAAAGAGTAAAGGTATTTTGAGTTACCCTTATCTTTACCTAAACGCTTACCAACAGCTTTAGTTAGAACACGAACTGCAGGAGCAATTTGGTACTCTTCGTAATATTCACGAAGGAAATTAATGATATCCCAGTGCTCATCTGTTAATTCTACATCTTCACCTGATGCTAATGCTTTAGCAATTTCAGGCGTCCATGCACTAAGGTCAACTAAATAACCTTCTTCATCTAATTCAATTGATTGACCATCTATTTCGAGTGCCATGTGAGCTCTCCTATTTTAAAAAACTAATAATTAACAGCTAAAAATCGTATTGCATATACCAAAGCTAAGAGCTTGAGCTTATGCGCAACAGGTTATAGCCAGCTTTGTGTCGTCTCATTTTCTACGGTTAAGTCGACAAAACCTGCATAATCAACAGACTTAATGCCATCAATCATACGATCTTCACTTAAACCACGCGCCGCAAGATCACCACCTAAAACATAAACAGTTTTATCTGCCATTGCTGCTTTAAGCTTTTCAGAAAATGATGTACCGTCGATTGCACCAACTGCTGCATCTTCGATCATCAAAATCGAGTCACCTGCTTTCGCATGATTTAAACAACTTCTAAAAGACACCTTTTCAAACGGTGACTTATTTACAATATGTAACATTGCCATTTCAATATTCTCCGTTAAGGTGCTAGAAACTTAAAGTAACTTCTTGTTCAGCCATAACATCAGCCATTTCAGAACGACTTACCATAATGATTGATGGCTTTTCTGCCCAATCATCATCTTCGTCTTCCCAAACAAGATCCATCAGGTCATCTTGAGTCAAACCACGTTCTTCCAAAGACTCTTTCTCAACATAAAGTTTATTAACTTCATAGTCTCCTAAGGCTTTGTAAGTATTAGAAAAGTTCTTCTGCCCAATACCTGTAGTATCTTGACCTTTAGTGATCTGATAAACACCATCATCAATAAAAGCGAGTGATACATCTTGCTCGAAAGCTGCAGATATCAAAACCACTTCTAAAGATTCTAACGCATAAGCTGTACCGTAAGGTGCTTTGCGATTAACAAACATGAATTTCTTAGTAGCCATCTCGTTTAATCTCCAAATACAACAGTGCGATCAGCTTCAATCCCGCCTTCGATCAATTGACCTAAACCAGAAATACGGAAACCTTCGATGATATTGTCAGCATCCAGACCCTGACGCTTAGCTTCAGCTTCATCCATGATACCGCGACGTTGTGCTGCAGCTATACAGATAACCAAATCCAGATCATGTTCTTTCGAAAGCTCTGACCATTCTTTTTGAATTAAACGATCATCTGCTGGCGGAACACTTAAGCGCGTTCCGTTATTTACGCCATCGTGATAAAAGAAAACACGAAATATTTCATGCCCTTGAGCCAAAACAGCGCGAGCGAACTGAAGTGCCGAATCAGCAGACTGATGCTGATAAGGACCTTCGTTAACCATAATTGTAAATTTCATCTATAAATCCTAATTAATAACTATCTTAGAAACGATTTAGAAGCGTTTTAGAAACGAATGTGCGTAGACGAATTCAAATTCGCACGCGCTCCGCGCCAGTTATCAATATGGTACTTAGTGAAAGGCAAGCCTGTAACTTCAAAGAAACGTGGCCATCCGATACGTTCAACCCACTCATTGATACGTTCCCAGTCACGTGCACCTTCTTTGTAGCTCTCAAGAATCTTCTTAACAACTGCAGTCGCTTCAGGCCAGCGTGGTGGATTATTTGGAATACCAGCAGCAACTAAACGCTGGAATGTTGGCTTACCACGAGCATTCGAGTGATTACCACCGATCCAGATTGCAAGCTGAGTAAACTCATGGTCATTGATCTGCATTGGAGGACATGGAGGATAACAAGCACCACAACAAATACACTTCTTCTCATCAACTTCCAGCGAAGGCTTACCGTCAACCATTGCAGGACGAATCGCAGCAACAGGACAACGAGCAACAACCGATGGACGCTCACAAACGTTACCAACAAGAGAGTGATCAATCTTAGGTGGCTTAGTGTGCTGTACGTTAATCGCGATATCACCTTGACCACCACAGTTGATTTGACAACATGAAGTCGTGATATGAACACGGTTAGGCATATTCCAGTTTGTGAATTCATCGTATAACTCATCCATCATCGACTTAACTACGCCCGATGCATCAGTACCAGGAATATCACAATGTAACCAACCCTGTGTATGAGAGATCGATGCAACCGAGTTACGTGTTCCACCAACTGCGTAGCCTTTGTCTTTCAACGCATCTACTAGCGGCTGAACTTTGTCTTCGTGATCTGTATAAAATTCGATATTACTACGAATAGTGAAACGTACATGCCCGTCTGCATACTCGTCTGCGATATCCATAAGGTCGCGTAGAGTGAATACATCAAGAATACGTTGAGTACCCGCTTTTACTGTATATAGTTTGTCGCCATTCTTAGCGATATGAACCATTACACCTGGCTGTGTATCTTCGTGGTAATCCCACATGCCGAAGTTACGACGCATAGTCGGGTGCATATATTGAAAGCCGTCAGGACAACCTGACTCAATCGGCTCACGCATCTCTGGTTTTGACATGGTTTTGCTCCTAAAATCTGTTAATTAAACGAGACACACACTGCATCTCGCCAATTATTCATTCAATTTTTATAAAAGGTTAGAGTTTGCTTTTAAAGCTATTAACTAGCAGCTTTCTCTTCACGTTTGCGGTTGAACCACTCTTCGGCAGCTTCATCCCAACCATCGGTACGTACATAAGATACGTTGCGTGGTTGCGCAATCATGTTTGGATCTGGATCTACTCCAATACCTTCCAGGAAGTTAACTAAGCCAATACGCTCAATCATCTCACCTGTACGCTCATGTTCTAGACCATTCTCTGCCCAGAAATCAATGATTTCTTCAGCAAGCTCAACGATCTGCTCATAATCTTCTGCAGTCTCTAGCTTCATGAATGGAACAAGTACTGTTCCCATCAAGTCACCGATCTTCAGCGTACGCTTACCACCACAAAGAATGGTTACACCTTTATCATCACCAGGGCTGATAGCCTTAGGCACAACATTCATACAATGCATAGAACGAACACAGTTGCTTTCATCCGCAATCAATGAATTATCTTCGCCTAAAGAAAGAGACTTAGAATGACAACGTGAAATAACGTTATCCATTACATACTCAACACCTTTGTCAGCAACAAATGCTTTCCAATGATCTTGATTTATCTTCTTGTGATCTCTCCAGGTACCGATAACGGCAAAGTCAGCACGCTCGATAGCATTTTGACAATCGTTAGGACAACCAGAAACTTTAAACTTAAACTTGTAAGGAAGCGCCGGACGATGAACATCATCTGTAAAGTTATTTACTAGATGACGGTGAACCGCATGCTCGTTTGCACAAGATTGCTCACAACGCGCCGCACCAACACATGACATCGCTGTACGTACACATGGACCCGCACCACCAAGATCCCAACCGTAGTCGTTGATCTCGTCAAAGAAATGCTGGAAGCTAGCATTATCAGCACCGATAAACATGATGTTACCAGTCTGACCGTGGAAAGTCTGAAGGCCTGAACCCCATTTCTCCCAACTGTCTGCAAGTTTACGCATCATGTCAGTTGTATAGTAGTTACCAGGAGTTGGCTGAACACGCAATGTGTGGAACTCTCTAGATTCAGGGAACTTGTCACCAACTTCTGAGAAGCGAGGAATAATGCCACCGCCGTATCCGAATACAGAGATAGTGCCACCTTTCCAGTAACCCATCTTTGTTTCGTAAGAATGTTCAAGCTGACCTAACAAGCCGTTAGTTACATTATTGATGCGCTCATCAGGATGATTGTCACGCATGTTCTTAATGCCAGTAATGAAGCTCGGCCAAGGGCCATCTTCTAAAACGTCCAACATCGGCGTAGGATACTTCTTGATATCAGCCATTATTGCCTCCAATTAATTAATCACTTAACAGAACATCAAATCATTCTGTTACTAAATTTAAGCCGCATTACACCGTCTTTAGAATTGGTATATTTGCGATATGGATATAGTCTAGTTGTTAAGCCCTAATATAAGAATCTCACCCATGGGAGGTTATCAAATATTTATCCTATCCCTTAGGGGGTAGGTGTTTTTTTGGGTATTATTTGCGTTAATACAGACTACACCTAGAAAAGAACTACAGAATATTCGAATATGCTTAAATAGCAAGAAAATTTTATAATATTCTGAATGCTACAAAAACGGTAAATATTATGTCTTCACCCTTTAGTTTAGCCAATAGTAAAGCCCATCAAGAAGAATATTTACGCTGGCGAGATGCAAAACTTGCAAGGGTAGATAGTGCCTATAAAATGTCACCCCCCCACTTTTACGGCATTATTGAAGAAGGTAAATCGCCTTCTAAAAAAGAATTAAATAGCATCATAAAACAATGTGACGATTACAGTCTTTCTGTCTATCAAATCAAGGATCATCAAAGCTACGATATTGATCAAACCAAACGCATCATTTTGTCACTCGCTAACAAACTTGGGCTGAATAAATTAGACGGAAATATTTGTGCAGGAAACGATAGCCTGACTTCAATAACTCAAACCAGCCATGCTGGACAACATGAATACATTCCCTATTCCACCAAACGATTAAGTTGGCACACTGATGGTTATTATAATTTACCGCAGAACACTATAAATTCGATGCTATTACATTGCGCTCAAGCGGCAGTTGAAGGAGGCGAATCAAAATTTATGGATCACGAAATAGCCTATATTCTGTTGCGCGATGAAAATCCAGATTATATTAGAGCCCTTATGCAAGCCGATGTATTGACTATTCCTGCCAATATACTGGATGGAAAAGTGATTAGACCCGCACAGACGGGACCAGTTTTCTCACTAAATTCTCAAGGTCAGTTGCACATGCGTTATTCTGCCCGCAAAAGAAATATTGAATGGAAACAAGATTCCCCCACATTAGAAGCAGTGGCATTTTTAGAAAAATTGTTTGAAGATGACTCATGCCAGAGTTCTAGCTCAAATTCAAAGTACATCATCAAACATACCTTAAAGGCAGGAGAAGGACTTATTTGTAGAAATGTACTGCATTGCCGTACTGCTTATGTGGATTCTGATAATCCAGAAAAAAAACGTTTACTCTTTCGTGGTCGTTTTTATGATGAATTACCCTTAGCAGTCACAGAAAATAACACATAAAACCATTTTTTATCAATAATATACACAAGGTACAACCATGCTTTCACTCAGTGAACTCCTGTTAAAAGAAGGAGACAACGTATCCAGTTTTAAAGAACTCAAAAGCTGCATACAAAAAACCGCCGTGGAAACAGGCGAGCTTCATTTTCAAGTAGATATCGAACCACCTGCGTTTGATGATCGCCCTAGCGATTGGCACGATCAGTTAAATTTAGCATTTGAATCAGCGCGCTAGCCACGCAAAAGACTAGTTAACCCGCAAGAAAAGAGACTTAAACATGTTCTGGGAAGAAGACGAAGACAAAACATTACCCTATCAAGTACCTGATGACGTGATAGATATGGTATTTGCGATTCAAAGCAAAACACTTCCCTTGAATCACGCATGGCCTCTGTCTAGAGAAATTATCAAGCATCTCCCCTGGTTGACGGACTACGATTTCGCTGGCATTCACCAAATCCACGTTGCTGAAAGCAATAACGGCTGGATGCGCCCCGAAGATGACGAAGAAGGTGCCGTTTTATATCCCTCAAAAAGAACCAAACTCACGATACGCATTCCTCTCGAAAAATATGACGAAGCGAGCAAAATGGTAGGCCAGACTTTAAATATCAACGGTCATGATCTACTAGTGGGCAAAGCTAAAAAGAAAGTATTCACCAACGCCGGCGTATTATTCGCACGCTATGTGTTATGCGAACCCAATGAAGATGAAAACACTTTTCTCAGCAAAATGGCTAAGGAAATCAAGACTAAAACCGGCTTCAAAGTAAAGAAAATGCTGTGTGGCAAAAGCCATAACATCACCATTCCTGATGCTGATCTTTACACCAAACATCTGATGATAGCTGATTTAGACAGTGATACTTCCATTAAAATTCAACAACTTGGTCTGGGTGGTTCAAGAGAATTAGGTTGTGGTATATTTCTTCCGCACAAGAGTATTAAGACACTGAAGCCTACAGAATAAATATAAAAGTACACCCCCCTACTTTTAGCCTGTTTTTTTATTTCAAAACGCTCTTATTCACTTTAATGTGAAACATCAATATTCATATCTACGTCATAAAGCCCTTCACTTAAAAACGCTTTCAAAACTGTTTTTCCCGAATGTACTAATATCTCTATTACAACTGTCATAATCTTTAAAGCTTTGAACACCCGTTACTATCCCTCTAATATAATTGTTACTTAGTACCCCTAAGCCCTAAATCGGAGTTAAAAAATGCAAATTGAAAAGCTCGATCATGTAAACCTGAGAACGATTCAGCTTGAGAATATGATCAATTGGTATATAGAGGTATTGGGCATGCGGGTTGGAGATCGACCTAACTTTCCTTTTCCAGGAGCATGGATGTACGCGAATGATATCGTCATGGTACATTTAATTGGCATTGATGGGCCTGAGGGCATTGGTTCTGAAGCACATTTAAAACTTGAGCATTTTGCTTTTTCAGCTTCTGGCCTTCATGAGTTTGAAGACAAACTCAAGGCAATGGATATAGAGTATCGCCGCGTGGATTTATCGGCATTCAAACTGGTACAAATCAATATATGGGATCCAGACGGTAACCATATTCACGTAGATTTTGCAGCGGATGAATAATATGCATGCAGAGAAACTCTTAATGTCACCAATAAAGCTTTCGATATAGACAGTTTAAAATTAAAGTCACCCCCTACTTTTAGCGGTTTTTTTATCTCTGTTAGTTGTTCTTTAGAACTGCAATAACCCTCAACTGTTAAACTAGAATATCAACTTTGACAGCATCAATTTGTTATATAGAAATTCACTAAAAATAATTTTTAAAATCAGTATAAAACAGCATAAAACCTTCAATATCCTAACAACTAAATACGATTATAAATATCCGTAAATCCTCAAAAAATACGAATAAACAGCCTAAAAATAAATACTTATTATTAAGCCCAAAAACCCACCTTATCGTAAACACTGTATTCCAACCGCCCATCAGCCAAAACTACCAAACTTGAACCTAAAGTGTATAAATAAAAACGTGAATGGCGCAGCACAAAAGCCACCTCATAACTTTTCTCTAAAAAATAAACAATAAATAGGGGCAACAAATGGCAGGAATTCGCACTGTACTAATCGCTGATGATTCTGATACTCAACTGTTACATTTAAAATCAATTTTAGAATCTGCGGGTTATAAAACCATTACCGCTAATTCAGGAAATCAGGCAATCTCATTAAGTCAATCGTTATCCCCCGATGTCATCATGCTCGACATTGTTATGGAAGATGGTGATGGCTATAAAGCCTGTCGCACTATTAAGAAGAATCCAGAAACAAACAATACACCCATTATTATGGTCTCGAGTAAATCGAACCCTGTCGACAAACAATGGGCACGACAATTAGGCGCAGCTGATTACATCGTTAAACCTTACGAAAACTCCGAAGTACTGGAAAAGCTTGAATCTATATAAAAAATTCATAAAAAACACCATTCAGTCACTTAAAAAATAAGCCAACCATTTAACTCAGGAATTTTCAGATGATAACTTTGGAGCAAGAAGCAACGACGTTCAAGAAAGTAAATAATGCAGAAATATTCGCCAAAGATAGCGAAGAATCATTTTCAGCAACACTTCAAAAAGCGATTAATCTGAGCACTAATACAAACGAAAACGGAAGAATTGATAGCGATATCGATGATAAGCAATTTTATTATTCAAGCGGGTCAAATAATTTTCTTATTGAAAAAGATTTAAAGGCTGAAACATTAAAAAATATGCCAATAAACCACGTTCCATTTACTCCAGAATGGTTTTTGGGAATTGTCAGTATTAGAGGGGTAATTATGCCCGTCATCAATATCAATGAGTTTATCAAGTCACAGACAAACTCTGCCACAACAGAAACTGATAACTGCACAAAAATTCAGGAAGAAAAAAGTCATGAAGAAAATAACCTGCAAGAAAGCTATCTATTAAAGCTTGAACACAATGCTCATTCACCCATTGTGATAAAAATAGATAGATTACCTAGGCAACTGGACATGAGCACTAACATCAAAAAAAGTAGCATCGATAAAAACAAACCAGACTGGATGCTCAATACGATACAAACAATGCAAAGTGATACTTCATCGATTATAGAAATAGATCACCAAAGATTATTAAACCAGATTAAAGCGCTAGGCTAGATTCAAATAAATTTAGACAACTTTAGATAGATAAACACAACAATAAAATAATAAATGCGTGAAGTGCGCGCCTGATAACAACAAAAAATTAAGGAAAAACCATGTTAAATAGACTATCCATCGGCATGAGAATGTTAGTATTCATCATGTTGCCAGTAATCATATTCTTCGTGATTGGGGTTATCTCCTTAAATGGCATCGATCAGGATCATCGCGCTTTAAAAACTGGTGACGAAAACCTTAAAACAGTTTTAGCCTCATCCGACGTCAACTACACCGTCAACCAACATTACAGCCAACTTTTATCGAATATCAACATGGGCTTTATTCCATGGTCAGAAGGTGAATCAAAAACCAGAAAAGGTATTCAGGTCATTCAGTCAAGCTTTGCATCTTTCAATGGTGCGTTATCGGATGAGGAAAAAAGAACCCCTGAGGTTAAAGCATTATTTGAAGCACAAGATGAGTTAATTGGCGCCTATGTATCAATTAAGAAATTCTTCAGCGAAGGTTATGGAGAAATCGAACAAACAGCATTAAACAATTATGCTGAAACCAAGATGTTCCCTCTTGCTAAATCGGTAGAAGATAAGATCAACACCATTATTGATGAGAAATTTGCCGCAACATCATCCATCAGCAATGCGGCATTAGAACGAGCAGCACAAACACGTAATAACGTACTGATTGCACTTTTCACTGGAGTATTGATTATGATCATCTTCGGTAATTTAATCATGCAATCAATCACTATCCCGACTAAAAACCTCACCGATGTTGTACATCGTCTAGCTTCTGGTGAATATGAAGCACGCGTTACCACTCAAGGTAAGGATGAGTATTTTAGTCTGGGTACTGCGTTTAACTCGCTGCTAGATGATCGTGCCATTACGCTCAACACCATTGACTCAGAGCATAAGGAATTAAACCAATCTGTATTCAGTCTTCTCCAAGCCGTTGCCGAATTGAGTGAACGTAACCTAACTATCCGCGCAAACGTCACAGAAGATGCAACTGGTCCGGTTGCAGATGCGATCAACTTACTGGCAGAAGAAACATCTGCAACACTATTTGAAGTGCGCAACGTTGCTACCGAGGTTAATGAAACCTCACAAAAAGTAAATACTCACTTAATGTCGGTAAATAAACTGGCAATGAAAGAGCAGGAACGTGCGATCGAAACCACAAACCAAATGAATAAGATGTTACTTCGCCTAGATTCAATTGCAGAATCTGCCGCTGCTACCAATATCATGGCTGACAATACATCTGCCTCAACCAAAAAAGCACATGAATCGGTATCAGATACCCTAAACGGTATGTCGGTTATTCGTGAAACGGTTCAGGAAACGGGTAAACGCATCAAACAATTGGGTGAAAGATCTCAAGAAATCTCGCATGTTATTGACATCATCAACACCATCGCAGAAAGAACGACTGTATTGGCACTGAATGCCAGTATGCAGGCCGTTGCCGCGGGTGATGCTGGCCGTGGATTCTCGGTTATAGCAGAGGAAATTCAGCGACTCGCAGAAAGTTCTCGTGAATCAACCAACCAGATTTCTACATTGGTTAG
Source organism: uncultured Cocleimonas sp. (assembly GCF_947495625.1). GTDB lineage: Bacteria > Pseudomonadota > Gammaproteobacteria > Thiotrichales > Thiotrichaceae > Cocleimonas. The sequence continues at coordinate 24,988 of NZ_CANLZW010000012.1, read as the reverse complement.
AAACATTCAGCAAGAAACCAATACCACTATTGCAACTATGGACCAAACCATCGAGCAAGTTATCGACGGATCAACAAAAGCCGAAGATGCCGCAGAACAAATGAAGAGAGTACTTGAAACAACCTCGGAATTAGTTCATTCGGTTGACCAGATTGCAATCGCATCTAAAGACCAGGTAAGCATCAGTGAAGGCCTAAAACATAAAGCAGAAGGTATTCTGAAATCAACACAATCAACAGGACAAGAACTACTGTCATTAACCGGCTTAAGTCGTAATATGGCAGAGTATGCCCAACAGCTAGTGAAGTCGGTAAATGTCTTCAAGATTGATGATGACGATGCAGCAAAAACTATCCATAACACCAAGGTATAAGGTTAAGTTAAGGGGCGAATGAAAATGACCGATATCACTAACAATACAGAGATTGCCGAATCAAATAGTTTAATTGCTGATGAGCTCGAAGATATTGCACTTGTTTTTTCCATGCTGGAAAAAAACAATTTGATACAGGCATTGCAAACGATAGACAAAGGCTTAGCACGTATTGATAATATTTCCCTGGAACAGAATGCAAACGCCCTAAGAGCAATATCTCACTGGATGGGACTAAATCTTGAGCTAAATGATGAGACTCAAGCTCAAATCACCACATTAATTGCAGAAGATAGTTTTACCAGCTGGATCGATATCTTAGCTTCAGTATTACGCAATTATGATCCTGTATTACTCCCACAACTACACCAAAGTTTGACCTCTCCTCAATGGCCCATAAAACCATCAGCTCCCCTGCTTAAAGGTATAGCCATATGGATTGAGGGAAACAAAGCAGCTCAAGACGATAATCTAAATAGAAATAAAGAAGATGAGACAACAGTATCAGCAAATTCATTAACCGAAGAACAAGCCTCTACTCCTCAACATGAACAAGACTATAACGAAGTAAAATCATCTAATAATCCAGAAGAAGAATTTCAGCAAAAACATGTCTTTGAAGAAGTAGATCTATCCATTCTCAACAAAAACTATAACTACTGCACCGATGCTATTCTCAAGGAACTAAAAGAACACCCTGACTTTAAAGTATCTTTAATTGAAATAGATAAAACAGGTCTTACAGATTTACAAGATCATGATGAAAGTACCGGGTTTTCAAAGGAAGAACAGGAAGTAGATAGCACCGAATTATTTGATAATGCACGGGCAGATAATACACAGTCAGATTTTGCACTGGAAGTCGATGATATTGTCATGACGCTCTCTGCATCTAGCTCCATGTCAACCAAGCCGTTGGATGATATTGACGCCTACATAAAAGAGTTATCACGCCTCTCACAGCTTGCAGATATTTCAAATTACCAAAGTATTGTAAATGCATCAAACTGGTGCCAACGTAACTTAAGATTATTCAAAGAAAATCAAAATGGGGCTATCGAACATTTTGTAAAATCTGGCGAATGTTGGTCCTGGATAGAATTGCTTAACCTCTGCATGTCGAATCCAGAAGAAGTGGCTCATTTAGCAACACTAACGAATGAATTGAAACGAGAAGAATGGCTAGAACATTTTGAAGACGAAGCCTTAGAAACACTTCTGTTAGAAATAAAGCAGGACACTGATGATAATTTGCCGCATTTCGAGCGAGACAATAGCTCCGAAATGAATGAGCTTGAGACATTGCCGCTACAACAAGGCAATAATAATCTAGATACTCCCTTTTTCGACATGCCTGAATTAGAAAGCAATGATGACCTTGATATAGTTACAGTTGATTCCAATGAAATAAGTCATGACCGCAGCTACGAAACGTCAGGGTTGGAAACATGCTGGCATGATGATATCCATCCTGAGCTGTTATCCGTTTATCTGGCAGAAACGCCAGAGCAAATAACTAAACTCACCCCCCTACTTTCAGCCATTTTTTATAATACCACTAGCGACGAAGAAAAATATACAGCGGCTAGAATGGCGCATACCATCAAAGGTGGAAGTGCTGTCGTAGGTATCACGATCCTTTCTGAGTACGCACATAAACTGGAAACACTTCTGGATTTTTCGGTAGAGAATCAATTACCGGAAGAACTGTTAGCGTTATTACCGGAATCTGGAGAATGTTTAGAAAAACTGTTTGAGGCTGTTCAAAGCAAGCAAAAAGAGCCCAAAGAATTTTTGAGTATCTACAATAAATTAACACATTATGTTGATCATCTAGAAGATTATCGAGATGACAATAATAAAAATAATCAGGAGAGTGATAACGAAGAACTTGAAGCAATATCACCTTCAGCCTTACCGGACTTTATACAATCTCAAAATTCATTAAATGATTCCCTTGAACACGAAATCTTCGGCGGCTTGGCAGAAGATTCAGAACAGGAACTAGAAGAAGCGATTCTGAAAAATGAAAATGCATTCGCTGAAGAAAACTCTGTTTCTCAAGATGAAACCAATAACTATGAAATATTTACATCAAGTCATGAAACGTTAGAAGATATAAAACTCCCGGATGAAATCCCTAATTCTTTAGAAAAAATAGTAAACGATAATAGTCTGGAAGATAGTGAAAACGAAAATTGCATCAATGAAATTTCAGTTGAAATTGATGACATAGTGATGAACTTGACGAGTATAACCCTAGGCTCAGAAGATGTTTTCCAAAATATAGAAAGCTACACCTCTGAATTAGACCGCTTTGATATCTTAGCTGAAATTTCTGGATACCCTGAACTATCAAAATTAAGCCAGTGGTGCCAAGCGAATCTGGCTAAATTTACAGACTATCAAACCGAAACCGCAGAACAATTTATCACCTCAGGTGAATGTTGGGCGTGGTTAGAGCATCTCGGAATTTGTCTAAATGAACCAGATGATCCGGCCAATCTTGCATCGCTAACCTCCGAAATTATACGAGAAGAATGGACAGAAGCGTTTGATATAAACGAATTACAAAACGTCCTATTAGCATTACGAAATGAAGAAACATTCATAGATGAGAGCGATATAAACCAGAACATAGAGCAAGACTCGATAGATGAAAATATAGAAGAAAACACTGAAGAAAATAACAAAATTACGGCAAACCAGCTCCCCAAAGCAGAAGACGTATATGAAGTAGAAAATGTCAGTAAAAGAGAAACGGTAAATAATTTAAACACAACAGAACAGGAGAAAATTGATACACAGGAAATACAAGAGCCAAGCACCACTAACGAAGAAGTAATCAGCTGGGATAGTGATATACACCCCGAATTACTATCTACCTACTTTCAGGAAACCCCGGATCAAGTCTCTGAATTAGCTGAATTACTTCATAAAATTTCGAATAAAAGCGCAAACAAAGAAGACTATAAAAAAGCATCACGTATCGCCCACACCATCAAAGGTGCTAGTGGTGTCGTTGGATTGACTTCACTGGTTGATTTAACCCATAAGCTCGAAGACATTCTGGATTATTCCGTAAATAATGAACTACCTGAAGATACGGCCAACTTTTTAGCCGAAACTTCTGATTGCCTGGAAGGCTTGTTTGAAACAATTCAGAATAAACAAAAAGCACCAGATGAATTATCACCAATACTTGAGAAATTAAGTCTATTTGCAGAACAATTAGAAAATAACGATGATAACAACTTAATTAATGATGAATTTACTAATAACGAATGGGAATTAACCAAACCAGAACTTCCTGACTTTATTGAAAGCTCTTCTGATTCTAACAATGAAGAAACAGCAGAGACTCCTTCTTCATCTCTTTCCCTATCTCTTTCTCCCTCTATCTCTCCGTTAAATACTCCATCAGTCACGACAATAACCGCCTCAACAAATGTGGTTGATACAAATCTGTCTGTTTCTGAGACGCATATACGCGTTCCTGTAGATATCATTGATAAATTATTAAATCTAGCGGGTGAGCTGGTAACAACTTCAACAAAAGTTTCTGACCAACTTAAACAAACCGGGATAACAAATAAGGCTATCCAGGCACAAGATACCCGCGTTCATAAAATACTTGATGAGTTGAGCGACACGATTTACAAGCAGGACAAAGATCAACAAAAGATGCTATCCAGTCTTAAGGAAAGTGATTTTGATACACTGGAAATGGACACCTATAATGAATTACATAGTGTTGCAGGACTGCTCACAGAAAGTATTCTTGATAGTGAAACCATAGAAAAAAATCTATCCAGACAGTTAAGTGATATACAGGAAGACCTTCGATCTCTGGATAAATTAAACAAAGAATTGAGTAATGTAATCCTCAGTTCTCGCATGGTTTCAATCAATACCTTGATTCCTAGATTAGAAAGAATCGTTAGACAAACCTGTCGCAAGACGGGTAAGAAAGCAGAACTGCTTGTGACGGGCAACGAAATCAATATTGATACAGATATTCTTAACGGCCTTGTAGACCCTCTATTACATTTATTACGAAATGCCATAGACCATGGCATCGAAACGCCCGAACAACGAGTCGCAAACAACAAAAATGAAACGGGTGTTTTACAATTAGATTTCAGTCGCGAAGGTAATCATATATTGATGCAGCTAAAAGACGACGGCGCAGGCATTGATCCTGAATTCATTTATCAACGCGCTATCGACAAAGCAATCATCACCCCTGATCAGGAATTTTCTCCGAGTGAAACGCTAAAACTGATCTTGCGCCCAGGTTTTAGTACCCAGGAAAACGTGAGCGAAGTATCAGGTCGTGGCGTGGGCATGGATGTTGTCAATTCATCTGTAGAAAGGCTGAAAGGCGAATTACAGATCAACAGTGAAAAAAATCAAGGCACCCGCTTTAATGTCAGAATTCCGCTAACACTGATTACTAATACGACCTTACTGGTAAATGCATCAAATAATCCAGTCGCAATAGCCTCTGAAAATATCGATCAGATTCTGTATTTAGCACCAGATCTTGTTATTGAAAAGCAGGGAAGATATTACGTAAACCATAACGATGAACAACTCCTCATTCATTCTTTGTCAGAGCTGCTAAATTGGCCTACTGAAGAAATTGATTATAGTAAATCACACACCCTGCTTTTGATTAAAGATGGAGGCCGGTTGCAGGCAGTTCAGATAGAAGAAATTATCTATTCTCGAGAAGTGGTCGTTAAAAGCTTAGAACCCTGGATTAACTCGGGTAAAGGTATCACCGGCGCCTGTCACCTAAACGATGGTGGCGTAGCGCCGGTAATTAATCTGGTCAATGTGCTTAAGCATGCAAATGAAAGTGCTCATTTGAAAAAGACCAAAAAGGTTAAATCGAAAGAATCTGAGAGCAAAGTTCAAGTCATTAAGAAAATTCTCGTCGTCGATGATTCTTTAAGCAATCGTAAAGCATTGAGTTTGATAATAGAACAAACCGATTACGAAGTACTCACAGCGGTAGATGGTCTCGATGCACTTCAAGTGATGAATGATAACAACATCGATATGGTATTTACTGATTTAGAAATGCCGCGGATGAATGGTCTGGAATTCACCCAGGCAATCCGAGCCTGGAACGATAAAAAGGAAACGCCAGTCGTGATGATTACCTCACGAACGACCGCTAAACACAGAAATCTGGCGGAGAAAGCCGGTGTTGATGATTACCTCACTAAACCAGTCGTTACGGATACCTTGCTCGAATCTATTGATACCTGGCTAAAACAAAATGCCACTAACTGATTAGAAGAATAAATAAACACACCCCCCTACTTTTAGGCACTTTTTAGTAAGTATTGCCAGAAGTTGAATTGAATAGTTTATTACTGAATTAGAATAATAAAATGGATAACAATATGACTAATGATATAAACCAGACAACTAAAGACGATGAAGCCAACGAAGTAAAGGAAGCTAATAACGAGAAAAGTATTGGTATTCACTATGTTGGTTTAGGAACTAGAGAACTAGCAATCTTCGATCGTGTTGTTGCCTTTAATATCACGCATGGATTGAAAGCTCATAAAACAACAAGCATTGAAGAAGCTGAACTGATTGTTATTAATCAGAATGATTATTCGTCTATTCATTCATCCATTTATTCGTCTGTTGAATCCAACACGCAAATCAAAAGAACCTTTTTCATGGTCTGTGATGGTCCAACTTCTGAAATCCTAGAAGCTCAAATACAACGTCCTCTACTCATCACTAAAGTAATGAATACACTTAGTGAAGCGATTGAATCTGTAAAACAAAAACGCTTAACTTTGTCTGTTGAAACTTTAGCCGATGAAACAACAAGGCAAAATAATGTAGATACCATCGTCGATAACAGCATGACTATTCTAGATTCCTCTAGTCATACAAATGCAAATGATGGAATAACAAAAGAAGTAGAAACAATCTCTAGTGACAAATCCGAAAATGACATTTCAGAACAAATAGAGAAACAAGGTCATCATGCACTAGTCATTGATGACAGCGCATCGATAAGAAAACAACTGGAATTAGAATTACGCGATGCAGGTATCTCATCAGACTTTGCTGAATCAGGAGAGGATGCATTAGAAAAAATAAAAGAAGGACAATTCGATCTAATATTCCTCGACATTATTATGCCTGGCATAGATGGTTATGAAACCTGTAAACAAATGCGAGCAATCGCTGAATACAAAAAGACGCCGATAATTATGCTCAGTGGTAAAACATCACCGTTGGATGAAGTACAAGGTGTAATCGCAGGGGCAACGACTTATCTGACTAAGCCTGTTAAAAGTGACAAACTTCAGGAAACTCTGAACAGAGTCACCAAGTGGATTGATAATTTTTCTCAGACTAAAAAAACTGAAATTGCTTGATAGCAGTAACTATCAAGCAATTGATAAATCTATAATCGTTTAATCTTAGCTTTAAACAATAGGCATTTACTAAACGAATTTAATAACCGCCTTTTCGAGTTGTCGCTGGTAAACCGGCAACCTTTAAGCCCTGCTTACTAGGTGCGCCAGGGAATAGATTATAAAGATCTTTACCCTTAAGTTTTTCACCCCACACACCAGACATGTGCTTGGTAATTGCACGTTCCATTGGCTGGTTGCCACCATTATTAATATACTCATCACGCAAGAATTCAACCACATCCATATGTCTGTCAGTAAGCTCTATACCTTCACCTTCTGCTAGTGCTTTACAAACATCTTCATTCCAGTCATTTAAATCAACTAAATAACCTGCTTCAGTAGTTGCTATAGAATTGCCATTAACTTCAAGTGCCATGCAATTTTTCCTCTTTTTACAGTTAATTTACAGTTAAACCCAAGATGAGAACACTTGCTAAAATTAGTTCAGCATTCTCTAATATAGGTATACAATGTCATAGCTCAAATAGAATGTCACCCCCTCCTATACTAAGGAAATAAACATTAACCAATTCTAATATCCTTAAATGGGTATACCCCTAAAAGCCCGCTACAGGTATATTTATCAACCATAATTATTCATCCAAAATAAATCTGGAGACGGAACATGAGCAACAAATCAGAACTCATCCAAGAGATGCTTGATATGCAGGCTAAATTCATTAAATACGAGCAAAGCGGCGAGTTTGATGCCGAAGATTATTACGTTGGTGAGTGGAAAGCTTATCGTGAGCGTTATCAGGAACTGACAAACCAGGTTCGTGACCTTGCTTCTGAAGAAGCAAATTTCTGGAAGTAATCGTTCAGAAATAGTTAATTTTAGAAAGAGCCGCTTTAACAGCGGCTTTTTTGTGCCTGTTTCAAATTTAACTATTTAAAATTGATATAGCAGGTCACCCCCCTACTTTAAGGCACTTTTTTATAATTTCGTCCTGAGTCCTAGTCACAACTCACTCCATCGACGCACCAGATTCGCATAAACATTACTCACCTTGGCAGTTTCATCACTATTCGGATTTTTCTCAAGAAGCGTTTCTCTAGCCTGACCTAATTCATACAGCAATTCGCGCTGGGTATTATCTTTAACCATGCTCTGTGCCCACGTAACTGCAACTAAGCGCTCACCTTTAGTAACTTTTGTCACCTTATGCAAACTGCTGGAGGGATAAACAACGGCATCACCCGCAGAGAGCTTTATTTTCTGTTCACCAAAGGCAGTTTTAATCAATAATTCTCCACCTTCATAATCGTCATTTAAAAAAACTGTCGTGGATATATCAGATCGATAGCGGCTCTGCATAGAACCAGAGGCAGAACCCATCACTGGGTCGTCAACATGAAACCCATATTCCATTCCTTCTTTGTATCTGGCATAGAATGGGGTTGCTACTTTTAAAGGAAAGACACTCGCTTGATACTCAGGATGTTGCAGTAATGAAGGCATAACCATTTGATTCAACTGATCATGCAATGGACTTTGTTGTGCTAATTCAACGTTATTTTTTACTTTTACCGCTTCTTTACCCGCTGATAATTTACCATCCACAAAATCAGCATTATTAAGTAACATTAAAATTACTTTTAATTGATTTTCGTTAAGAACATCTTTAATAATTAATAACATAATTTATTTTATTACCTTATATTAAATAGAGTTTTTTTTACCTTTATTTTCTAGTACTCTCTACCGTCTTTTAAAGGAAGCCGCTCCATGATACTTAAAATCTTTGTTGATGAACATGAGCAGGACATTCACGTTCCTGATGAAATAATCACTGATGCCAGAGAGTATTTCGACATGATCGATAAAGACATGGACCAAGGCTATCAAATGAGTCGTTCGTGGATTGAAAACCCTGACTTAACACAACGCTGCCAAATCGTCGGAGATCGCATTCTAACGGCTTTAGAGACTAATAATAAAGAAACAGGAACACTCATGGCTGGATACATTCTATCGCGTGTTCCCAACGCCTATGCGCTTCACCTTAATACGGAAGGTGACATGACACTGTACGATTTAGAAACAAGATAATTTCAGATTTCTAACTATACTTACAAGTCACCCCCCTACTTTAAATGATATTTTGTATTTGTTAATCGAAAGCGTAAATAGAATTTAGTCTTTGCAAAATTATTTTATTTTGCTTCACTTTTCTCTCAATCACGGATAATCGCTAAATACAATATTGTAATCACACTTCATTCGGATCGTTTTTGTTTTTTAATGTTGCTAACAAATATACAAATCTAGGTACTTTTTTAATCACTTAGAAAATTTAAAACCACAATCTATAATTCCCAATTCGATAAACTAAGGACCGACTGAATAACTTTGTAAACTTTTGTCTCCATATTGAGACTTATGTCTCAATCTCCCTCTTGCTAAAAGCATATCTCTTAAATATTTCTCAAATACATTAGTTAAAGCCAACTAGATAGGCATTTCTGTCACCTGTTTCTATTGGCACAATAGTTGCTTGTTTTATAAGTAATTAACAAGCAAATAAAATATTAACGAATAATGCTACAGATTCAGCTTTTATTAAAAAATAGACCATCTTTCTAATGAACGTAGCTAATCCTAGTTACTTTAGGCCTATTATCAACTCTTCCAAAATCGGTAGAGCTTTTTTACTGCGCGTATTGATATTTAGCTCAGTCATGACCTTGTTCCTTTCAGGTATTCAACTGTATATCGAATACAAAAAAGATATAAGCCAGATAAGTGAAATTCGCCAACAAATCAGTAAGAGTTATTTAAAAAGTATTGAAAATGCGGTTTGGGCAATTAATACAGAACAAATTGATGCATTGCTCGAAGGTATAACCGCTTTACCGACCGTAACCGAAGTCAGGATTAAGGCAGATAATCAGGCTGATACTTTATTCAAACACTCCCAAATAGGTTTTAAAAAAGGCGATGCAAACACAAGCGTATTTACGCAAAAAATATTATCTCCCACAAATAATCAAAGGCATGTGATTGGGCTTTTGGAAGTCACCCAAAACAGCCAATTTGTATACAACAACCTTAAAAATCGGCTATTAATTGTGCTCTCCTCAAATTTTGTGAAGACCTTTTTAGTCGCCTTATTTATTCTGTATGTTTTTCAAAAACTTGTAGCCAGACATCTGGTAACGATTAGTGATTTCTTACAAACACCTTCTTTTTTCGAAGACAGAAAAGAGCTAACGCTTGATAGAGCAAAAAATAAAGGCACGACTAATGATGAGCTAGATGTTTTTACTCAATCATTCAATTCGCTTTGTGGACAAGTAAAAGCCTCTTGGGAAGAGGTAGAAATTAGCGAAAAACGTTATAGGGCATTAGTTGAAGGCTCTTTACAAGGTATTATCATTGTTAATAAAGACTGGGAGTTTATCTACGCTAACAAACAAGCCTTTCATATTCTTGAATATGAAAAAGATGCCAGTTTCATTAAAGATCTACACGATCATTTTCCGAATGAAATAATACCTAAAAACTTACAACAGCTATTAACAGATAATATCTTCGAGCCTGTTAGCATTAACGAAATAAAAATAAACACAAAGAAACATGGCAACAAGTATGTAAAAGCCATGTTTATGTTAATAAAAGAAGAAAACTATGAAGTAATACAAATCGTTTTCAATGATATTAGCAATGAACGTGAGTTAAAAAAGAAAGAACAGGATTATGAATTACAACTAATTCAAAAAAATAAAATGGCCTCTATTGGTACGATGTTATCCGGTGTAACTCACGAAATAAATAATCCTAACCATATAATTAAACAGAATTCAGTTGTTCTAAAAGAGACATTAAACGCAATAATTCCTGAGCTACATTCTTATGCTGCCAACAATCCTGATACTACATTTAATAATTTGACTGTCAGTGAATTGATGAAGATTATTCCTGAATTAATTGATGATATTCACCATGGCAGTGACCAGATAACCAGCATCATAAACGATCTAAAATCCTTTGTTCGTCAGGATAATAGTCAGGATATAACTCGCTGTTGTTTAAATGAATTAATTGCAGAAGTGAAACATACCTTAAGAACTCAGATAAACAAACGTTGTCGTCATTTTGAATTAGATCTACAAGCTTCCCCTTCGGATATCTGGTGTTACAAACGACGGGTTTCTCAAGTGTTTATCAACCTCATTATTAATGCCCTGGAAGCAATAAAAGATCCTTCTGAAAAAATAATAATCCATACATCAAATAACAAAGAAGGTTTTATAACTGTTCGCGTTAGAGACTATGGAACAGGTATTGCCGTTGAAGATCAACATAGAATATTTGATGCTTTTTATTCGACCAAACTTGATACCGGAGGAACCGGCTTAGGTTTAGCCATTTCCCAAAGTATTGCGACTCAACATCATACAGAAATCAAAATAAATCACGAATTTGAAGAAGGAACAGAATTTACAATCGAATTTCCAACGGATGTAAAACCCATGGAAGTTCAACTTGGTATTAATTAACCATATTAGGAAAATAAAAGAAATAATAATTGAATCACGAACAAGTAACAGAAAAACACAATAATTAAAAAGAAGAAAACTAACGAGTATAGATATGAAAATATTAATAGTAGACGACCAGGAAATGATAACCCGGAGTACCTCTACCTACTTAAAAACAAAAGGTTTTGCTGACATATCGACCTTAACTGATAGTCGCGAAGTCCTGGAGGCAACCTCTACCAATAAATTTGATGTGATATTGCTAGATCTAAATATCCCTCACTTATCTGGAAAAGACTTAATAGCGCCTCTTTTAGTGATAGATCCTGATCTGAGCATCATTATCATTTCTGCAATGGATCATAGAAGAACGATTGAAGAGTGTAAAAAGCTAGGTGCTCTTGATTACTTCATAAAGCCTATAGATAACGTAAGACTTTTAAATATGTTAAGCCAAATAAAAGAAACTAAAACTGCCAATAAATCGGAAGAAAAACAAGCTTAAGAAAAATGTAGAGATATAAAAACCAAGGAACAAAGAGTGAATAGAAATATATCAATAATGCTGATAGATGATGATGAGAAAACATTACTAGGCTTATCCACCATTTTGAAAACTAAAGGTTTTACCGATCAAAATGTAATAACTAATACCGGGATAGTCATTTCGGAAATTATCAAAAACAAGCCTGATGTTATTTTGCTAGATGTGCATATGCCCAATATTTGTGGCTTGGAATTACTACAAAAAATTAAAAAAGATTTCCCTGAAATCATTGTCATTATGATTACTGGTGATGATACCGTTGATGTCGCGATTAGATGTACCAAACTGGGAGCATCTGACTACTTTACCAAGCCACTTGATCACAACCGTTTAATTCATGTGATTGATTACTCCATCAAAGAGCAAAAACACAATCAAGAGCTTCTCGAAATACAACAACGCCTTCTCGATAACAAACTAGCCAAGAATGAATATTTTTCAAATATTCTGACTGAAAATGCCGAGATGAAAAAACTGTTTAATTATATTGAAGCTATTGCACAATCAAATAGACCTGTACTTATTTTAGGAGAAACCGGAACCGGCAAAGAGCTGTTCGCGCATGCTGTACATAAAGTATCAAATAGCAATGGTCAAATGGTAACTGTAAATGCAGCTGGGCTAGATGATACCGCTTTCTCTGACAGCCTTTTCGGACATAAAAAAGGCGCTTTTACAGGGGCACTAAAAAATCGCGAAGGCCTAATCAAAAAAGCAAAATTCGGCGCTATCTTCCTTGATGAAATAGGAGATTTAAAATCTCAATCCCAAATTAAATTACTGCGTTTAATCCAGGAAAATACATACTATCCCTTAGGTTCTGATATTTTGGAGACAAACACAGCGCGAATCATTACAGCTACTCATCAAAATCTGGAATCTCTTATTACAGAAGGGAATTTTCGTAATGATTTATATTTTCGACTACAGATACACACTATAAAAATCCCACCTCTAAGAGAAAGACGTGAAGATATTCCTGTTTTAACAGAGTTTTTTATAAAACGCGCGTGCGAAGAATTAGGAAAACCGACACCTGAAATTCCGCTAGAATTATTCGATTTATTCAATAATCATTTATTTTTGGGCAATGTTCGTGAATTAGAGATGCTGCTCTATGACGCAGCGATTCACACTAGCGGCACAAAGTTAAGTTTAGAACACATCAAAAAGCATTTAGAGTTAACTTCTTCAAACGTAGGCAATTCTAAAAGCAAAGAAGCATGGAGTGATTTTGGGTCAATGAAGGAATTACCGACTATCAGAACTGCTACAAACAAATTGATCGATGAAGCGTTAAAACGCAGCAATAATAATCAGAAAAAAGCATCCATTATTCTCGGTATTACACGTCAGGCTTTGAATAAGCGCTTATCTCGTAGAGAAGAACCCGCGACGACTTCTTAACAGTCTAAAAAGTTACTTTTTTTAAGTGAATCTATCGAAATGTAATCCAGGTAGTTGCTATATATTTTGTGCCTTTTTCGACAACTGCTGCTCTATGTTCATGAGTCCAGAATGGCGGAAATAAAACCAGCTTACCTTTTTCTGGCGTAATTGAAACCTGCTGATGTATAAAATCAGTCTCTCCACCCTGTTCAACATCATTTAAATACCACAGTGCAACCAACTGACGTGATGCCAGCTCTAAATTATCCGCATCTACATGCCAGTGGTAATACTCGCCCGGCTCATAGCGCTGTAAATTATAACCCATATCTTTATAACGGCTCATATCAGCGAAATAAGGATACTTGTCTTTAAAGCTCTTTAACGCCATCGCCAATGAACGAAATAGATTTTTATCGACATCCTTCCAATGTTCTTTGCCACTAGCCACTAAGTCAGTGGTTTTTTTCAACTGAGTATTATCCGTCATCGCAGAACCCACACGACCCTGATATTGATCAGCCTGGTTTTTCTCAAAACGAGCCACCATGTCGTCACACAAAAAATCAGGCAATGCATCTTTGATTTCAAATAGAAAACTACCAGGCTTAACTTCTACTATTTCACTCATATCAATTTATTTTCAGTTATGATTTCTTCAATTGTTGACGAATCTTTAGCTGCCAGAAATTGCTCGATTAATTGTTGGGATAACTTCAACCAATGATTTTTAGAGAGATCAGCACTCTGTTGAATCAGATCTAAACTACCGGTCTCATTCCATTGTTGATAAGCATCCACTAACTTTGGAGCCAAGTGCTTCCTCATCGCTGTTAGATTACCGAAATAGAAATGTAATGAGGCCATATTTTCCCCCTTACTGACGTCTTCTAAAAGCTTGGGTAAAGTAGTTATAGAATCAGCTATATGATCTCTAATTGCTCTTAGCATAATTTCTGCATGAGTCTGTGAATACGTATCCAGCATTTCATTCCAGACTTGATCACCATCATTAGCTACGTTTAATTTTCCTAATAACTCACCTGCTTTGACTTCACCAATTTCATGTTCAATCACATACTCAATTTCAACTTCGGTCATTTGATTGATTGCCGTTTCAGGATCCGTTTCGAAGTCATAGAAACTCATGGCACGAGTGAGCGGATTATCTAAACCTGCCACTCTGGCATCATCCAGAATTTCCCAAATAACACGTCTTAAAGATTCGCGTCTAACAAAGATATTTTTACCCTGTGCCATCGCAGGTGGAGCAGCCATATCTCGCGCAAATTCTTTATTAGAAATAAAGATAGTATAGTCATCGTGTTGTATGAATTTTTCGAGTTCAGCAATAAAGAAATGTGGGCGACTACGAATGCCTAAACCAGCGTTATATACCAGTTTTTTATCGTCCAGTGTGCTGTTGATTAATTCGTTCTCAAAGGGTTTAAACGTTTTCTCATCGATTTCCAGATTCTTATATTCTTGCTCTTCGAGCTCATCCCAAACACCTTCTCTACTGGTTAACCAGTCGCCTACATCGTCTGTCGTCAACATGGTCTTGAAATCTATACTTTGTTCCCAACGATACATTTCGCGCATTTTGAGTAGATACACACACAAGGTATAGTCTCCCGCATGCCTTGCATCAGCTATGTGACAATTGTGTTGCACCGTATCAATAACATCTTTTAACTGCTTATCCATAAATGAATAATACAAGGTTTTAAAGAGGTATTCGCTTTTCCTTAAGAGATACCTATAATTCCCATATAAATTCCGCCATATACCAACTGGAAATCAATATGCGAATTCGTATCAAAACAAAGTGGAGCAAAGAAGAACGCGAAGTATCGGTTGAAGATGCAGTGAGTGTTCTTGCTTTTAATAGCTGGAAAATCGGCATGCAAACCCTATTAGAAATTGAGAATGAAAATTTTCAGGTAGATTCGCAAGTACAACGTATTGAAGTCATCGAAGAAGTCATGGCTTTTATGATCCAAGCCCTAGATCGCATTGTTCATGAAACAATTAATGATGAAGATCGAGCTGCGCTAATCAGCATGTACGCACAAAAAGTATCTGATCATGTACAAGATAATGCGCGAGATTTCAGTGGTCCAGGTGATTACAGAACTCCTTTTATAGAAAAACTCAATGCGCGTTTTGAATCCTATTCAGATACAAAATGGGATACAGAAAAACACCAACCTGGTTTTTCCATGGGTCGTGAATTTGGCAATAATATATCTGACGTACTCGGCCCAAATGATAGACAATGGGCATTAGATTATATCCAGCAAGTACTTATGCCAGAATTTTACGCCCTGTTTAAGAAGACCGTGAAATCTGTAGGATTAGTTGAAGATGAAATCAAAGATGTGGGTGGAGAAGCATTAGATTCTCGACATGTATTATTGAGAGATAAACCGGCTTAAAAAAAATTATTAGAAAAACACCCTTGAAGTGTGGGGGTGTGTTTTTAATTTATAGGGTTTACAAGTAGTAATTACAGACATAAAAAAAGCAGGCTAAGCCTGCTTTTTTTATGTCTTCTTTATAGCTACAAATAAGAAATTACTTAACCCACTCTTTGTAACCATCCATATTCTTTTCAGTACCGTCAGCATAACCAGCTTCGTATGCATCAGTAACGCGTTGCTCTTCACGCTCAGGATTTACAAGGTACCCACCCTGCCAGCCTTGTAGATACTCAGAATCCACACCTGCTTTTTCCATTGCAACAACTGCATCGTAATATTCCTGATTCATTGGATATTCCTCTTAAATCTTTTTATAAATAAGGTTAAGCAAAAAGTCTTTTTGAACGATTAATAAACGTTAATATTAACAATAAAAACTTCTTGGTCGAAAATTGATTCGAACAGTATACCCGTATATTAGTGTTTCTGAATATCCCTATTGGGGTAAAACCCTTATAACAAAAAATTAACCTAGTCCTGAATAAATTCTATTTAGTTTAAGAAAAATAACGAGCCGAATAGATTGATAAGCGACTCTAACTTTATTGACGTTGCTTATGAGGTAGACTCAAACGAAAATCTAGTCTATATGAATTTTAATTATAAGTGATGGTAATATTATTTAATTAGAAAGGAGTATTAATTTCTAATAAATATATTAAACACCCATAAAAAATGCCCACATACTGTGGGCACATATCTACGAGATAACGATTTATACTTAAAATTTACCAACCAGGTTGATAAACCATCCTTTAGCATCCCCATCCGTATTTCTTAAATCATCATTAAACGAAGTAAAGTTATACCCTATTCCAATCTTCATATTTTTACCTATATGGCGATCAACCGATATCATCGCGCCATGTTGAGTATCCTGTGATTCGTCTGAATTCAGCCAATGGTATTGTGCCATTGCATCCCATTTATGGCTGAGGTGATAAGTCACACTTGTTGCCACTAATGTTGCATCATTTTTCTCCCAGTCACCTGCATCTCTATCTGTTCGAAGCTCACCCAACTTATGTGCGACTTTTCCGCCTACTTGCCATTTCTGATCGATTTGATAGCTACCTTCGAGACTTGCGGTTAAAGATTTTTCATCTGTATTAGTACTTTGCGAAATAGGTTGTAAATCATAAAGATAGGTTAGACGACCTAATATATTCAGGCGATCATTATTAACAGGACGATAAGCAAACCCAAGGCCACTTTCAATAAACTTTGCATCCTTGGTATTACCTTCTTTATCATTAGTAACAGAGTAATTAAGTTTACCTTGCAAACGTAATGAAGGACTTAAACGATAATTTAGTCTGTTAGTTGTTACCCATTGATCGGTCTCTTCCGGGCTGAGTTCAGATGTACCCTTATCGCGGCGATATTCTATTCGCGAGCTTCCTGTGCTTTTACCCTTTTCATAAGTGAGACCTACTGAGAATGCATCACGATCTGTAATTCCACCCTCTTCCTTATCAAGACGTGCCGTCTGCACGGAAGCACTTAAGGTCACATCGTCATTATAATCATGATCAATACCAAATGTATGGCCTATGCCTGTCTGGGCTGATTCGTAAGTAAATTGATGTTCGGTAAATACTTTGAGTCGATTACTAATAGTTTTTCTTTGACCCACAGTGAACAGATTTTGCTTATCTTCTGTACTGTCTGACGATAAAGTATAGTTTGTATAAATCGTATGATCCTTACTCAGCTTATAATCTGCACCCAGTGTCGCGGCTTCTCCACGTTCTCCTGTGCTGTACTCAGCATTCAGATCTATCTTTTCAGTTAATTTGGACTTAGTTCCAATGGTGAATAAATCATTTGATGTATAAGCGCCACTTTTATTAAGTGTGCTTTGGGCGATTACGTACAAGTTAATATCTTTATTAACATCGTAACCAACCTTAAAAGCAGCGAGCGTGCCTTCACCGTCTATTGATTGGACTGTATTAGCATTCTCACTAAGATCTTCTTCTTTAATATGACGAACTTCTGCACTCAGAGTTACTTTTTTATTTAATTCGTAATCACCCTGAACACTAGCTGTAGTAACCTTACTGGTGCCTTTTTTATCTAACATTGTTGATCTTGCTGAAAGTTTTAGCGCATCATTAACTTCTACGATTGCTTCTAATCCAGCATCGATAGTTTCAATTCCCTGATCTAATCGAGCGCTAGAGAAACCAGCATCGCGATGTTTATACCAGGCACCTAAAACACCCGTTTTTTTACTAAAATCTTCAAGGTTGGCTCGAGCCTCTAAGCTGTAAGCTGTACCTGTTTTATTCGCCAAACTATCACTTGAAATAAAATCATTAAAATTCAAACCACCATCATCAGATTTAAAATTACCTGATGTTTGTAAAGATTTACTTTCTGCATATTCTGCAACAAGGTAAGTTCCTTTTGACTTTTTAAGAGTGATATCAATACCTTGGAGATCGTAATCATCATCATTCCGATTTTCATGGGCGTAACTTCCACCTACTGCAAAATGATCATTCAACCAGACCTTACCACGCCCACCATAACTAGCTTTATCACTATCAAAATTATCAGGTACATATTCATAATCGACCATCAAGTAGACTTGATCACCATCTAAAGGGTTATCTTTTACTAATGATGGATTTGCTTGTTCAGCAATTTGCAATAGAGGGCGATGTAAAATGATACGGCCTTGAAAATCATCAATTTCATAATCACGACCTTCTTCCATAACAATAGTGCTGATTGCTCTTTCACTGTTTCGGTCTCGTATCTCTACCCATATTTTTTCTGAACCAACGACAATATCAGTATCTTTCAAATAATAGAGACTGCCGCCAGTCCCCAGAAATTGATTATGTCTAAAGGCACTCTGCGCTTCAGATGCAAACATCGTGACGTCGGTTTTATGATCACCATTACTCGTTATTTTAGTACTTTTATGATTAAGCTTGGCTCCATATAAACTTCTATTAAAAGCGCTTAACTCTGTACCTGTCATATCTGTATTAAAATTACCCCATATTGCACGAGATTTATCCCAATCAACACGCACATACATCTTTCCCTGACTATTAGTATCATCAATAATCGTCGAGTCATCACCATAAACCGGGTAGTACTTATCCGGGTCTAGTCTTCGGAATAGACTTTGTGCGTCTTTTTTATGGATATCATCAAACAGGTTTTCAATTTCATCGGTCCCCGTATCCATCTGGGCAGTAATAAGATATTTACCTTTGATTTTACCTTTTAGGTAGAAGGCTAAACGACCATCAACAAAGATATCACCATCAAGGTATTTGTCACCATCACTGAGTGTTTCTAGATTTCCAGATACCTTGCCTTCACCAACTGTAACGTCGGCTAAACCCACCATAAACATATATCGACTATTTACATCTATATCTAACGATTTGCTATACGCTTGTTTATTTTTATCTGATATTTTGACATCAAATGAATGACTGCCTTCAGGTAACAATCTTTCCAGAACGAAACGCTGTTCTGAAACAGTAATTTTTTCACCATCAATGGAAATTTGATTGCCTTCTACAATATCATTACCAGAGATGCGTACCCGAGATCCATAAATTGGTATTGTCTGTCTATCGAGGTTATTTTCGAGGTTTAGGCTTACTTCGTTATCATTATCAAAGTTTCTACCAGGTCCTTGTAAGTACATTTTACGAGCATTCGTAGTGTCAATATGACCGGCTTTATCCTTAACCGTTAAAATGTACTTTAATTCATCTCCTGCTGCTAATGGCTTTCCATTCATAACAGAACCATTCCATTTGACAGTCTGGCCATTTAATAATTTAGAGCCTGTAAATGTAGTTATTGGTTTACGTTCATCTTCATCACTAGCTCTATAAATAGACAATTCCCAATTCTTAATAAAGGCTGCATAATTTGTATTTAATGTAAAAGAAATAGGAGATTCAAAATGACTTCCAGAAACTTCGATATCTTTACTTGTTTTTACATCAAGAATTGGGGTTAACGTAGAGGGATCATTACTGACCCATATAACACCACCATCTCTAAGACGAATCGTTCTTTGTGTAGAACTTACTTGTTCTTTATTTATTACTGGTTCTGACACATTTTGAGATTCTGCAACATCAGTATCGCTAGCCTGTTTTTTAACGACTTTGATTGAATAGGAACTGGTAGTGATGTTGTTATCGGTTGCCTGAGCAAGCACACAGGCGCTACACATAACTAGACCTATTAACGCTTTATTAAAAAGCGGTGATTTTCGAGCAGTCATAACAGAATTATGATTCTTCTGAATTGGCAGTCTTTTTTTCATTTTTAAACCTGTTTTGTTCGTTGGTCTTATTTTTATTAATTCGAATTAACAGACATCCTTGTCTTTATGATTCTTCTTTTTATTTATAGCTATGTTCATAGCCTCTTTGAGATCAGTGTCTTATTTAGACTCTACTTTCACATGACCCATTAAGTTACCTAATCGTTTATGCAAAGCTTTTCTAACACTGTTTGCACGAAGCTTTGATAGTGTGGCATTTTCCTTATCTGCCATAATTTGAACATACGCACTACCATGCTTTTTAACGGCAGTTGCAATGTCATCAAGTACTTTCTGATTACCTTTTAATACTGTGGAGCTGTTTGTTTCGAAGAAATTACTTTTCAACATCACTTCAACTGTATTTGTAGAGACACCCCCCACCTTTGAGGCACTTTTTTGAACAGCTTGTTTAGTTGCCTTAGTTTGTGGTGCCTGTTGCACAGGCAACTTAATACCAAAGTTAATTTTACTCAGTGCAGAACTCGTAACACGTATCACTCTTGGATTCTCTGTGGTAAATCTAGCGCCTACCGGTAATGATGATTTGTCTACCTTAAGAATAAAGTTCTTACCCCAACCACGTCGTCCACCATCAACATCCGGTAGGTGATAACGTCCGTATCCATCGGTTTCTATTAATAGACCGTCAACCGTTGCTAGACGAACACCTGGGATACCTTCTTCATTGATACCGTAATTTGTGATTGTGATTTCAAGCACATCAGTGTCTTTAGCAGGAATACGCTTAGCCTTCACTGGAGTCTGTGTCGGAATACCTCGTATTCTACGAGTAGTAACACGGATATCCTGAGCAGTCAGACCTTTCTTCTTCTGGCCTGTATGGCTTGTCTTCAACTGGCCACGGTTATCGATCGTAATTACTGTTCCTTGTTGAGTAGTTACCTTGAAGTCATTCTTCTTAGAGTAAGGCATACGAATCACTTGGCGATATTTACTTGGATCATCTAGTACGCTAACTCGTCCATTAAGACCACCCAGATGTAAACTGTTCCAACCGAAATAATCACTCTTGACTGTAAGTCCTGTAACATTCGCAGGGTCTTGGTAACCGTCACCATCACGGTCATGGAATACTTTACCTATTAAGGTAGATTGATCCAACACACTATCAGCAACGATGGTAACAGTCGCAGTAGCAATGTTACTAGCAATATCATCTTCAGAGCCAGAAGCAAATACTTGTACTGTATTCACCGCATTTCCTTGCGTCGCTGCCGTTCCGACTTTGAGGATATAACCAATTTGTACAATCTCTTTTCCTTTTAGCGTCAGTGAACCAAAAGTAATTGGATCAGTACCAGTCGCTTTGATTCTTGTAACGATATCGTCTTCAGTACCAATGCTATTATCTGCACCAGCTCTAGTAAGCTTTGCAGCACTTGATACAAACTTAAAGCCTTTCGGTAAGTCATCACGAACATCAACATCGATTTCATCTTCAGTCGTATTTTCTGCTCGTATCGTGTAGTAAAGCTGATCTCCCACACTGAGCTGCTTCTTATTCGCTGACTTACTCAACAACACGGTGTCATCATCAAGTTCTGTTACACGAGCTATCTGAGAATCAAGCGGAATGTGATTAAAGATAACATTGCTATCACCAGAACTTAATGAGAAGTCCATAAAGTAGGTCGTATCCTGATTACCTTGAGGAGCATCAGGCTGAGCTTGCACTTCACAACTATTACTATTAGCGATCGCATCAACCGTACAATTAGCTTCATTCGCATCACTGTCATACACACCTATTTGTGGTGGAATGATGGTGCTGTCTGTGTAGTAACCAGCTGGCGATGAAACTATCTTAATCGTATATGTTTCACCATTTTGACAACTTGAATGCGCATTAGGATAGACATCGAAAGCATAGATACCATCTTCTGTAGTAACCTGACTTTGCTGACCTTCACCGACACAGCTTACATCAACAGGAGTTCCCTGTGAGTTTACAAGTTGCAAAGTAACTCCAGCCAAAACTTCACGAGTAGTACTGTCATACACCACACCACTAGGATCTACTGGTAATGGCAGGTCTAAAGTTTCACCTGACTCAAGATCACCCGTTGACTTAGTTGTAATCAACGTACCATTAGTATTGAAGAACTCAACAGTATACTCAGCAGGAATTAACCCCGTAACAGAGTAATTACCTTGAGCATCAGTTACCGTAGTGGCGATAACGTTACCATCCTTATCTTTGATCTTTAGCGTCCAACCTGTTTTACGGTCTTCGTCTGGATCGATCTCGTTGTCTTTATCTCGATCTAACCACACTGTACCTGCAATAGCGGCTGGCTCTTCATAATCAATAGTCACTGTAGCGATATTAGACTCAAGACCAGTAGTATCTTTCACTGTATATTGAACAGGTTTTGGATCACCCAAATAACCTGGTTCTGGAGTAAAAGTAATATCTCCAGTAGCAGAATCAACTGTCCATGTACCTTCATTTGGAACAATTAATGTAGTTACAGGATTACCAGAAAGGTCCTGAATACGAACAGATGTTACATCTAATTCACCTTCAGGGTCGTTATCATTAGCTACAGTTTTAATCGTAACTGACTGACCTAAAGGCTGTTCTTCCACACTGTCATCTTTAGCAACTGGTGGTAAGTTAACAATAACTGTGACTGTCACACTTGCAGTATCACAATTGTCAGGGTTAAGTACCTCACAAATGGTGTATTCCACTGTATAAGTACCGCCTGGAGTTCCAGCTGCAACAGATACAGTACCATCAGCATTGACAGTTAATGGGCCTGTAGTTACTGGCTGTATAGTTACATTTTCTGGAGTGACTGGAACACCATTTAATGTATCGTTAGCCAATACATTCTCAGCAATGTTTCCGCCATTAACGCCATCAACTGGTGATGCTGCTAATACATCATTCGCTTCTATAGGTGCTGCTTCAACAGTTACCGTGACAGTTGCTGAATCACAGTTTGTTGGATTAAGAATTTCACAGATCTGGTACGTTACAGTATAAGAACCCGCTGGTGTGTTTGGAGCAACAATCACAGTACCATCTGCATTCACACTTAATGGACCTTCTGTGATCGGTGCTAAGGTCACCTCAGTTGGATCAATAGGAGAGTCATTTAAAGTATCGTTAGTCAGAACGTTCTCTGGGATCGTACCTCCTATTACACCGTTCACTGGATCTACTGCAATAACATTTTCAGCTACAATAAGAGCAGCATCGTTATCTGTGATCGTTACCGTACCACTCGGATCGGAATTCGCGGTGTTTCCACTGGTCACTGTCCCGTTAACACTAAAGGTCTCATTCGGCTCATCAATACTGTCATCAATCACCGGGATCGTTACATTAACCGTTGTTTCACCCGCTGGGATCGTAACCGTAGTGGTAGTCTCTGTGTAATCTGCACTACCCGCTGTACCGGTCGCTGTCACGATATCAATCACGGTATCAACTGAGCTAACCACATCAATACTTACAGGTACTGTCACTGTGACAGAATCCTCTGCTGTCGTTACATCTCCAATCGCTACCGTCGGTGCAGCATCGTTATCGGTGATCGTTACCGTACCGCTTGGATCGGTATTCGCGGTGTTGCCACTGGTCACTGTACCGTTAACACTAAAGTCTTCACTCGGCTCATCAATGCTGTCGTCTGTTACCGGGATCGTCACATCAACCGTTGTCTGACCCGCTGGGATCGTCACTGTTGTTGTCGTCTCTGTGTAATCTGACGTACCCGCTGTACCGGTAGAGGTTGTGATATCAATCACGGTATCAACTGAGCTCACAATATCAATGCTCACAGGGACCGTTACTGTTCCTGAATCTTCTGACGTAGATACATCACCGATCGTTACTGTTGGTGCCGCATCGTTATCGGTGATCGTTACCGTACCACTCGGATCGGTATTCGCGGTGTTGCCACTTGTCACTGTACCGTTAACACTAAAGTCTTCACTCGGCTCATCAATACTGTCATCAATCACCGGGATCGTTACATCAACTGTTGTTTCACCCGCTGGGATCGTCACTGTTGTTGTCGTCTCTGTGTAATCTGACGTACCCGCTGTACCGGTAGAGGTTGTGATATCAATCACGGTATCAACTGAGCTCACAATATCAATGTTCACAGGGACCGTTACTGTTCCTGAATCTTCTGACGTAGATACATCACCGATCGTTACTGTTGGTGCCGCATCGTTATCGGTGATCGTTACCGTACCACTCGGATCGGTATTCGCGGTGTTGCCACTGGTCACTGTACCGTTAACACTAAAGTCTTCACTCGGCTCATCAATACTGTCATCAATCACCGGGATCGTTACATCAACTGTTGTTTCACCCGCTGGGATCGTCACTGTGGTCGTAGTCTCTGTGTAATCTGTGCTACCCGCTGCACCGGTCGCTGTCACGATATCAATCACGGTATCAACTGAGCTCACAATATCAATGCTCACAGGGACCGTTACTGTTCCTGAATCTTCTGACGTAGATACATCACCGATCGTTACTGTTGGTGCCGCATCGTTATCGGTGATCGTTACCGTACCACTCGGATCGGTATTCGCGGTGTTTCCACTGGTCACTGTCCCGTTAACACTAAAGGTCTCATTCGGCTCATCAATACTGTCGTCAGTCACTGGAATAACAACATTTACTGTAGTTTGACCCGCTGGGATCGTGACCGTAGTTGTAGTCACAGTGTAATCGTCCGTACCTGCTGTACCTGTTGAAGTCACTATATCAATCACTGTATCGACTGAACTTGGTGTACTTAAAGTTACTGGCACATTAGCTGTACCTACATCTTCTGTAACCATAAGGTCACCGATAGTAATCGATACTATATCGTTATCCGTAATCGTTACCGTTCCTGTATCACTTGCGTTACTGGTGTTGCCACTGGTGACTGTACCGGTCACGGT
>NZ_CANLZW010000011.1 GCF_947495625.1 uncultured Cocleimonas sp. | reverse complement strand
CCTTATGTGTAGTGCTTGGTGGTACAAACATTATAACAATTGAAGTTCAGGCTTTCTTTAGTTTGAATAACTATGGGGCAGCAGTGGGGGTGACCTAATATTTTATATCGATACAAAGAGCCGTTTATAAATTCACTTTCTGCCTATCAAAAACGGTTTCCATCGAAACAAATGTTGAAGTGTGAGATACGAACGGTAATGCCGCAATCTTCTCACCTAAAAGTGTTCTGTATTCCTGAATATTAGTAGTTCTTACTTTTAAAAGATAATCAAAATTTCCGGCAATCATATTGCATTGCTCAACGGCAACCAGCTCTTTTACTGCGGCATTGAATTTCTTTAAAGAGGCGGATGTTGTATCGCTAAGCGTTACATTAATAAAGGCAACGTGCGTTTCATCCAATAAATCATAATCAAGCTGGGCCTGATATCCCGTTATGTAACCGGTTTGTTCCAATTTTCTTAATCGCTTAAGTGTGGGAGTTTTACTGAGCCCAATCTGGTTTGCTAGTTCAGCAACACTAATACGCCCATCTACAGCCATGATGGATAGTATTTTTTTGTCGTAAAAGTCTAAAAGACTATCTAAAGGCTTTTTCATGGATAAAAATATTTGTTAATTCAAGTTATACGTATTCATAGATTAGTTTATTTGCTTATATAAGTCTAATGGACTATTTAAAGTATAGTATCTTATTCTAATCGGATCGTAGATAAACCAGATCACTCTATTCGGCATATTCATCATCTTCAATTACAGGAATTAAATATGACTAAACTTTCAGATATTCGGGAAACATTACGTGGAGCAACACTAGGTGATGAAGCTGTTGTTGTTAAACATATGTTGGATAATCTCGATATTGATGAGGCTACACGTCAATCAACCGTAGATATGGCGGCTTCCTGGGTGCGTGATATGCGTGCATCGGGTGATCCCGGCTTGATGGAAAGTTTCCTTGCAGAATATGGTTTGTCGACTCAAGAGGGGGTTGCGTTGATGTGTATGGCAGAAGCGTATTTGCGCGTGCCAGATAACAAAACGCTGGACGATCTCATTCAAGATAAAATTGCACCGCAAAATTTCGGTGATCATCTTGGTCATTCAAGCTCTATGATGGTGAATGCGTCAACTTGGGGACTGATGTTAACCGGTAGCGTGTTGTCTGATTCGGATCAGCGTGGATTAATGCCTGCGCTACAAAAAGTCGTTAAGCGTGCGGGTGAGCCAATCATTCGTGTTGCGGTAAAACGCATGATGAAGATGATGGGTGGACAGTTTGTACTGGGTGAAACTATCGAGTCTGCTATTGATAATGGTACTGATTACACCAAGAAAGGCTATCGTTACTCATTCGATATGCTGGGTGAAGCGGCTTATACATTACAAGATGCCGATAAGTATTATCTTGCCTATGCGGATGCGATTACAGAATTGGTTGAGCATTGTGAAGGTAAAGATGTTCGTTTAAATCCGGGAATCTCGGTAAAGCTTTCTGCTTTATACCCTCGTTATGAAACATTGCATAAAGAAGATGTGATGAAGTCACTTTACCCATCTTTAAGATCTTTGTGTCTGTTGGCGAAAAAGGCAGGTATCGGTCTTAATATTGATGCAGAAGAAGCAGAGCGATTAGATATCTCTCTGGATATTATCGAAGCATTGCTTGAAGATGGAAGTCTGCAAGGTTGGAATGGTTTAGGTATTGTTGTTCAGGCTTATAGCTACCGTGCGCCGCATGTTCTTGATTGGTTATACGAGCTTGCCGTGAAATACGACACTAAATTGATGGTGCGTTTGGTAAAAGGCGCGTATTGGGATCGTGAAGTAAAGCGTTCTCAAGAGCTTGGTTTACCGGGATATCCAGTTTATACACGTAAGAATAATAGTGATCTTTCATACTGGTATTGCGCGAAGAAATTATTGGGTCAGCGCGATAGAATTTTCCCTCAATTTGCGACACACAATGCGCATACGATTGCTTCTATACTGAAATTAACTGAAAAAGAAGCGGATGCGGCGAGCACTTTCGAATTCCAGCGTTTACATGGAATGGGTGAATCTTTGCATGAGTTGGTTCGTAAAAAACATAAATTCCCATGTCGAATCTATGCGCCAGTAGGTGTGCATCAAGACTTACTCGCTTACCTTGTAAGACGTTTATTAGAAAATGGTGCAAATGCATCGTTTGTCAGTCAGGTTTTGGATAACCAGATTCCACCGAGTGAAGTGACTGCCGATCCCGTGAAAAAAGCGGAAGCGTGGTTGGCTCAGGCTGTGCCTGGCGTTGCTGGGCCTGATGATTTGTTTTTACCTGAACGTACCAATTCAAAAGGTTTTGATTGGTTGGATGTTGCTGATATTCAGAAAATGGAGTCGATGAGAACACCGTTTAAAACAGTGCAGTGGACTGCAGAACCAATGGTCGTAGGTGCCGCTAAATCAACGCACATTAAACGCGATGTGTTTAACCCGGCTACAGGCGAAGTGGTTGGCTGGATTACCGATGCAAATGCAGAGCAATTGGATGCCGCTGTTGAAAGCGCGCATAAAGCGCAGCCGGCTTGGCAGCAGTTAGATGTTATCGAGCGTGGCCGAATCCTGAATAAAGCCGCTGATCTATACGAAGAAAATGCAGGCGAGTTTTTCGCTTTATTATCACGAGAAGCGGGTAAATCGATTGTTGATTGTATTGCCGAGTTACGCGAAGCCGTAGACTTCCTTCGTTATTATGCTGCACAAGCCGAACATATCGCGCCTAATAAACAAGCGTGTGGTGTGATGGCGTGTATTTCGCCGTGGAACTTTCCTCTAGCCATTTTTTCTGGGCAACTTAGTGCAGGGCTTGCGGTGGGTAATGCAGTTTTGGTAAAGCCTGCAGAATCAACCTCGTTAATTGCTTATAAAGCTGTGCAACTATTGCACGAAGCGGGTGTGCCTGAAGCGATACTTCAATATTTACCAGGTCAAGGTAGTGTCATCGGTGCGGGATTGAGTAGTCATCCAGATATTAATGGCATGATCTTCACTGGTTCTACCGCAACGGCAAAACACATCGAACGCAGCATGAGTCAATCGAGCGATGTTCGTGCGCCATTGATTGCTGAAACAGGCGGTTTGAATGCGATGATCGTCGATTCTTCGGCACTTCCAGAGCAAGCAATTACTGATATCGTCGCTTCTGCATTCCAGTCTGCAGGTCAGCGTTGTTCGGCATTACGCGTATTGTATTTACAGGAAGACATTGCGGAACACACGTTGGAAATGCTCTACGGTTCAATGGATTTATTGCGCATGGGTAATCCATGGAATTTAAATGTGGATGTGGGGCCTGTGATCGATGAAACGGCTGCCAAAGGCATTACTGATTATATCGAAGAAAACAAAGCTTCGATCTTAAAGCAAACGCCAATGTCGAATGTCGAAAAAGATGTCGCCTCAACTGGATTCTTTGTGCCGCCTACAGTGATCAAAGTAAACGGTATTCAAGACCTTTCTCGTGAAATATTTGGTCCTGTGCTGCATGTCGCAACTTTTTCTGCTAATGAGATAGATGAGGTAGTAGACGCTGTAAACAATGCAGGCTTTGGTCTGACGTTTGGTTTACACACACGTATTGATTCTCGTGTTCAGCAGATTGTAGATAACCTCAAAGCTGGCAATATGTATGTGAATCGTAATCAAATCGGTGCGATCGTTGGTTCTCAACCATTTGGTGGTGAAGGTCTATCCGGCACAGGTCCTAAAGCAGGTGGGCCTTTCTACTTGAAAAGACTGGTACATGAAATCGATACTGTCGAGAACGATAAACAATCTGCATCTGCGGAAATTATGGATACGGCTGAGTTAAATAATAGTGTTGAGCTATTG
Source organism: uncultured Cocleimonas sp. (assembly GCF_947495625.1). Lineage (GTDB taxonomy): Bacteria > Pseudomonadota > Gammaproteobacteria > Thiotrichales > Thiotrichaceae > Cocleimonas. The sequence continues at coordinate 124,365 of NZ_CANLZW010000011.1, read as the reverse complement.
TTGAAGAGTTCGTTTGAAGAATTTGGTCATTTGTTGCCGTTAGATGCTGAAATTTCGCAGGACTACTTAGGATTGATTAATCGTTGCAGACAAGATCTTCATGAATCGCGTTCGTTACCAGGTCCGACAGGTGAAGACAATCTACTCAGTTTGAATCCGCGTGGTTTAACCATCATAGCGACACCAAATGCCGATGTGGCTTTCCAGCAGGCAATACAGGCGCTGTATTGTGGTAATCCATTATTAGTGTGTAATGAAAACTTCAATAAAGCACAACAGGATTGGTTAACGCAGCACCCGAACGTCATTCTGAATGCGAAAGGCATTAGTCCTGAACAATTGACTGAAATTTCAAGTTTGACTAACTTTGCCTACAATGCGGCGAATGATGATCAAACTGCAATGGCTCGTGAGTACAAAATTGCGTTAGCGAATCGCGATGGTGCAATCGTTCGCTTTATCAATGAAGCGGAGTCACCTTACCTTTACGCGCAAGAGCGTCATCTTTGTATTAATACAACGGCTGCTGGCGGTAATGTTCAGCTGATTGCTAATTCAGAATAGTTTAGCAATAAAAGATGTATAGAGTCGTTCGCAAAGAACGGCTGATTAATTAACTCATAAATCAATGTGTGCAGCATTCTTCAATAAGAATGCCGCTAAAACTTAAAATGACACCCCCCTACTTATCGGCACTTTTTTTATAATAGTGCCGATAAGTAGGGGGGTGTCAAAATAGTTATACAATCATTTATGTGAATTTGTGGGTTGAGGCAAAGCTATTGATTGCGTCGTGCACTTTCCGAGAGCTTTCTCCATCTGCATTTTTTTCGACACGTTCCAAATGTTTCTGCATCAGTTTTAATACTTCTCTGCTACTTTCAGGACAGTCCTCAGCTTCGTGAGCTATTGCGCAAGCCTCCACATAGGGAACGTTAGCCCCGCTGGATATTGATTTGATTTCTCCTTCGCTCAAATCACAAAAATCTGAAAAATCAGTAAATCTTAGCATTGTAACCTCCTATTTCGACATTGAATGTCGACCATGAAATTGCACATCCTAAGTGCGTATTTTGGATCGCTGCACTAAAAAAGACATGCTGTGTATACATTTTCAATAATGGGTATTTGTAACTTATTGAATTAATGTAACTTTAGTATTTTTTGTAAGTTTAGATTTAACGCTTTATTTTATTGATGCAAAAAACATACCAATTAGCTCCGGTGCAAATTTGGAGGTTTATATAATCAATAGCGCAGGAATAGGGGAATCTAAGAAAAACGGACATAAAAAACCCCCTATTTGTAGGGGGGGGACTTATTTGGAATGATCTGGGGAGTTAGCTATTTTTTAGAAGCTCGTCCATATCAGGGTCGGCGTCAACTTTTCCGCCTACATCGATTTCTTCTGGGGTGGCTTCACGAATTGACAGGACTTTAAGTTTGAATACGACGTCTCTGCCACAGAGTGGGTTATTTCCATCTACGGTTAATGTCTTGTCATCGATTCTAGTCACTATGAAGTTCTTAGCCTCACCTTTTTCATTTTCCATGGTGATTGTCATGCCAATCTCGCGATAGTCCTCTGGGACATTTTCGATGAGATCGGTAAACACTAGAGATTCATCTCTGTCTCCATACAGTTTTTTGGTGTCGATAGGTACTTCGATAACGTCCCCTACTGTGTGACCAGCCAGCGTGGATGTAACGTCTGAAGATAAAACCGAATTGGTGCCATGAACGTAGCCAATTGGGTATTCAATCTTAACCAGTGGCTTATTGGATTTTTTATCGACAACTTCGTAATTGAGTTCAACGAGTTTGTTTTCTTCAATAATATGTTTCATAGTTTTCTTAAGCAGGTTTGAGTATATGTCGGGTTATGGGTTAGCGTTTTTTTAGAAAATAGAAACACTGAAGATACGAATCTCATCGTCTTCATAACCCAATACCATTCTGCCAAGCCATTCGCCTTCCACTTTCTTATGTCTTTGTTTAAATAGAACAGTGATGTGCTCGCCACGGCGAATAGTTCCCAAAATATCAAACTCTGGGCTCAGGTTCTGTGCTAAATCGCTACGGGCAAATTGTTTGCCAAGTTCCATTTCATTGGCACTTGGGCGCAATACTTTAGCAAAGTGTTCGATGAACATTAGGTAGTTTTTGTTGTTGGAGTACTTAACTAGATTAGCCCACCAAGGGCCAGCTATTGCAATTATTTCGTCATCAGTTTTGTCTAGGATATTCACATTGTTCTCCGTAAAAATTGGGGCTTAAATTAGAGTTATTCTAACGAATATAGGGGTTACTCTAAGATAAAAAAAGACCAAAAGATATTCTTTGTGGTCTCTCTGTGGTTTTGTGTGCGTTTTAGTAGTTTCTTTAACAAAAATGCCTTACATAAGTAAGGCATTTTGTTTACTTGAGGTTTTACTAGAAAGAATTAAGCAGCTGCTTTCTTCTTTTTAGTAGGCTTCTCTTTTTCTTCTTTATCATCAATGATGTGATAAAGCGGCGCTTTTTCTAAAGTGTACTCGCCGGTATTTGGATCACGACGTGAAACCGTAAGTACATGCCAGTTTTTATCATCAAGCTTCATCTTGTCACCACGGTAGTAGTAACCAGGCCAGCGAGTCTCTTCGCGGAAGAGAGTGTGCTGCATTACCGCTTCAGAAGTCAGGATACGGTGCTTAAGCTCCCATGCGCGAAGTAGCTCATGGATATCTTTAGCAGCAATTCCGCCTTCCCAATCTTCAGCGAGAAGACCAAGCTTCTTAAGGCCGATGTTTAGTAGATTGTCATTAGTCATATAACTAACAGTTACACCACCACAATACTCATCCATCATTTTCTGTAGACGGTCAAGACCTTGTCTAGGGTTGATGTAATGAGGGTTAACCGTACCAGCAGTAATATGGTTGCGGTAAACCTTGTAGGTTTCCATTGGCTGGTAGATCTGTTCTTTACGCTTCTCGATCTGAGATTCGTTGATAGAAATACCATCACCTTTACCGTCGTTGATGTACTGTACAGCAGCTTTCGCCGCTAAACGACCTTCAGTGAAAGAACCTGATGAGAATGCGTGAGGCGTTCCACCTACTGCATCACCCGCACCGAATAGACCTTGTACGGTAGTCATACGGTTATAACCCCAGAAGTACTCATCTGGTGAAATATCTTCAGGGCCGGAACACCAAGCGCCACAACCAGTTGCGTGAGATCCCATTACATAAGGCTCAGAAGTTGTTAGCTCAGGGTTTTCGTATTTAGGATCAACGTCAGTTGCAGCCCAAAGAACCGCTTGACCAACAGTCATACCCAGGAAGTTATGCCATCCGATTTCTTCTAAATGCGGATCCTGGAATGCCTCTGTTGTAACCATGTAAATCGGTCCACGACCTGCATTAACTTCGTTAATGAATGCGTGATTACGTAAACAAGTAGGAATCGGCTTATGAGATAAATGCTGACCTTCAGTATCTAAGTATTCTTTACCAACCATCTTAGATAGCGCAGGGAACCATTTTGATTCATATTCTTCGCCGTTACCGTTTTGCGTATATGTCTTAAGGTGTAAGAAGTATGCGCCAACAGGACCGTAACCGTCTTTAAAGCGAGCAAGAACGATTTTGTTTTCCATCTGCGTCATCTTTGCGCCAGCTTCGATCAATAGACCATAAGCAGAACCTGATGACCATGGTGCGTACCATACACGACCAGCGCCTTCACCTACTGAGCGAGGCTTGTAGATATTTGACGCGCCACCAGCACCAACAATAACAGTCTTTGATTTGAATACGTGGTAGTTACCAGTACGTACGTTAAAACCAACAGCACCACCAACACGGTTTTCTGCATTGTCATCCATTAGAAGATGAGTCACACAAACACGGTTATAAACTTTGTCTGCTGATTTTTTTGCTGCTTCTGCAACGATTGGCTTGTATGACTCACCATGAATCATAATCTGCCAGCGACCTTCACGTTGATACGTGCCAGTCTTTTCGTTACGCATAATAGGAAGTCCCCATTCTTCGAACTGGTGAACAGCCGAATCAACGTGACGAGCCATATCAAATAGCAAGTCTTCACGAACCATGCCCATTAAATCCATACGTGCATAACGTACGTGATCTTCCGGGTTGTTCTCGCCAAAACGCGTACCCATGTAACAGTTAATCGCGTAAAGACCCTGTGCTACAGCACCAGAGCGGTCAATATTTGCTTTTTCAGCAATAATAATTTTCTTGTCCTTGCCCCAGTATCTCGCTTCAAAAGCAGCACCTGTGCCACCTAAGCCAGCACCTACAACAAGTACGTCGATGTTGTCTTCAACAATTGTCTTATATGAAGCCATTAGTAGTAAACTCCTTCTTTCATCACCAATTTATTGGTTTTTAGATCGTGCAATCCGCCTTCATCAAAACGAACGTATTTAGGCTCTTTATAAAGTAATTCGCTATTGCGCATGCTGTCTTCTGGTGCTGGAACGGCTCTAAGGTCGTCATATCCAGAACCCCAAGGCTTGGTTGTAATTGGAGCAATAAGATCCCAGTCTTTCTTGCCATTACGGAAGATGATTCTCCAGGCGATAACACCTTTCTCTTCATCACGACGTACTCGAACAGAACTTCCTAGCGGTGTGAAGTCTGCGTAACCACGAACGTCTATAGCGTTATGTGGACAAGCTTTAACACAAGAGTAACACTCCCAACACATATCAGGCTCTATGTTGTAAGCACGTCTGATGTCTGTGTCGATATGCATGATGTCTGATGGACAGATATCAACACACTCACCACAACCATCACAGCGGGTCATATGTACATAAGTTGGCATAATAAATCCTCTTTAAATTTGTAATTAACTAATAATTAATGAAATGACTAATCAATCAGTATTAATAGTGTTTAGCAGCTTCGCGTCTGATTCCAGCACCCATATTAGGTGGGTTTTTACCCATATATGTAGGGATATCTGGGAATTTTTCATGAATAGCTGGATCAGAAAGGTCAGGCATATCTGGTAAACCTTCACGGCTACCGTCTGCCCAAACTTGTTTCTTCTGGTAAGCAGCAGCTGGCTTGAAGAACATGTGTGCGAATTTAGACCAGATTACGCCAGCAAATAAAATCGTAGTAGCAAGAATAAATAGCACGAAGAAAATACCAAGGCCGTTAGAGATAGACCAAAGTAAAGCGAAAGTGCTCATTGCAAGCAATGATAAAATGAACATGTCAGCTCTAGGAGCAATTTTGTTCCAAGGCTTACCTTCTGCTGCAACATCTACACGGATTGCAAACCAGAACCAGTAACCACCAGCCGCTAAGCTAAGTGCACCAAGGTGCCATAGTATAGGCCAGATTGCTGGCGTACTATTACCTGCATCTGCATAACCAAAAATCATGATTGCAGTTGTAACAACAAAAACAATGAAACCATACATTGACATTAAATGTGAAAGTCTACGTTTCTGGTTTGAAAATTCTGAAGAAGTAAGTACTTCATTTGTAATCGTTTTTACTAAAAGGCCACGCTTCTCTGCACTACCTAGTTGACGTGATGCTTTTTTCTTTGCACTTTCAGCATTTTCAAAAAAGTACTTAGCACTCTTTTTATGCCAAACATCAAATAAGGTGCCGCCGATAACAAAAAGAATCATCAGAATGACGTAACCTTGCATTAGTCCGGGGGTAAATATTTCAGGGGATTCGGCATTCAACTGCGCGAATGGATTGGTCGTAATAAACATTATTATAGCTCCTAAAGAACAGTAGTAAACTCAACACATTGATAAAAATCAATTGGGCATTGTAGCAAAACAGTGACCTTCACATTGGGATTTATGGAAGAATTATCATGTGTATTTTATTTGCATGCATAAATAAATCTAATCTCGCACTACAAATATATGAAATTACTCTTTAATTTAAGTACTTTCAATGTCCACAAAGAGATGTATCTGTTTATTCCCCTACCTATTGCGACAAGTCATGAGTCAATAATCACTCAAAAACCGTAATGATTTTTAGTGGCAAAGTTGGATTGGCTTATTAAAAAGTATTAAAAATAGCCTAATAACAAGGGGGTGATTTATTAAAATCCCTAGTCCATTAATAGGTTATATTCTTAAAGTCATTGCTGTGCTTATGTTTTTATTCTACTTTTTTTTCAACTCTTTTTGTTTTAATTCCTTTTCTTCATAAATACGCGCATATTCAGCTGCCGCCAGATATCTTGGGGTTTTCATATCAGAAAGGGAAAGACTAAGACCTAAGCTACCCCATTCATGAAAAGATTGTGGCATATAAAAGTTATTAAACTGTTTACCGTCTTCTTCTAGCCAGACTTTATATAAGTCTTCGGTGATTTCTCCCATTCCTACGCTTTCAATCGCATCTTTAAAGAGAGCAAGTTTTTCTACTTTTAACTCTGGGTGATGATCAAAATATTTTCTTTGGTTTCTACCAAGGTTAGCCAAAGCTAAATGATGACCGCCTTCATAAGCCAGAAGCTGGATTCTTTTATCGGTTTTATTAATAACGTCTTTATGAGCAATCATCTCGCCTCTGATCGCTTCTAATCCTTTTGGGTTTTTAGGATCTTTCAGAATATCGATAATCTCTTCTGGAGTTTTAGCATTTAGCACGCCTTTTGAAATACCTTTGCAGGGACCAAACTTATACGGTTTGATGACTTCATCTTTTACTTTGAGGTCGCCAAAGCATCCAAAAAAGTAAGCGGGTGTTGCGATGGCATCAACTCTGTCTATGGACTTGTGTTTAACCGCATATTCCAGCATGGATTGCGTTAGGTTCGGGTTATTTTGCTTGGTGGCCAGGGTGAAGATTAGGTTTTTCTCATTAATGCCAGAATCAATCCAGATTTTAGCGATTTGATCAAGTCTATCGACATACGCCATTTGAGCCATTGTTTGATAAGCTCTATCCAGATTTTTCAATACGTAAACTTTGGCGTTCATATTGAAATCAAAAGGGCGTCTGCTAAATATTCTTTTATTCCAGCCTTGTTTAAACTCTTCAAAAAGCTTTTGTTGCAGGTCGCGAACCTCGTTGCCGGAGTAGTGATACACCAAATCTGGGCTATGTAGCTCATTTTTATTTTCTTTTGTGTATTTGAATCTATCGACAAGTGTATCTTTGTAGTTGCCTTCTTTGTCTTCAACCTGAATCGTTAGTTTCCCCTTGGCTGCACCGGTATAACCTAACCAGTAAGCATTTAAATGGGGGATTTCTAAAGCAAGCTTTTCGAAGAAATTACCTTTTTTGTATTTGATCTTTTGAATAAACTCATCGTCACCCAGATAATCGTTTTCTGCAAAGGTTTCACAGTCTGACTGACTTTGATCATATAAAAAGGTAAGAGCGATTTTATCGACATTTACACCGTTTTCTTCAAGCTTAAATTCAATGTTTTTATTGAATGTTGAATCATAGTTCTCGTAATCATTTGCGATGAATTTTTCGATATTGCTAATAGTTTCGCCTTTGTTTGCGAGCGTAAGTCCGTTTATTAACTTAGTAAATTCAGATGTTTTTTTGCAAGATTTAAACGCTTCCAATTCTTTAGTAATTTCTTTTTTATAATGGTTGAAGTGAGTTAAGTAGCCTTTTCTCAGATTTCGATAAGTAACGACTCTGTCATCGGAAGTCTTTAAATAATGTTCAAACTGATCTAAAAACTCGGTGATATAATATTCATAACGAAATTTGGCTAAGCCAGTAAAATACTTTTGGCTGGCGAATCCGCCGTTCCATACCTCATTGCTTAGCTCAACAAATATTTTTGAGTCCTTATTTAAATTTTCTTTAAAGTACTTAGACATGTCTGCTACATAATCGATCGACGCGTTATGCGGTATATTTACCCAAACATGAGCTTTAGTTTTATTGATTAGCGCTACTATGACTTCGTAGGGTAAACCTCTCCATCTTTCTTCGGGTGTAATATAAGAGTTGCCCCAAAACTGGTCATTCATTTGCGCACGGTTCTCTGGTGTTCGCGCAAATTTCATTAAACAATTGCCGTAATCCTCATTGGGGTAAACATAGTTCCAGTTGTACTCCCGTGACTTCTGTCTTAGTACCGCAAGTTTTTCTTTAAGTGGTTCCAGTGCTTCTTTATTTTGTTCTATTCTGTAATCCAGCGTCATGATGTTAAGAAAATCATCCTGAGCTAATAGCTTAATTAGAATTGGCTCAATCTTTTCTATTTCATCTTCGGTGTAAAATATTTCATTGTCGTCATTCTTAAATTCTTTAAAGGTTTTAAGGATAGGTTCTAGTTTGAGTGATTCGTTAGTAGCTAAAGGTAAATCAGCTTCTTCGATTATTTCCAATAGACGAATTTTTACTTCATGTGTTAAATATTCAGCTTCTAAAGCTTGTTTGGGTTTTGCATAAACGTCAGTAGTTTTGACATAGGTAGTGACACACTCAAACGGCGCTTTGGGTGATGAAATCATCATATTCATCACTCTGAATGTGGAAAAAGGTTTAATGTATTCCAGATAATCAGGATTAAATACGATTTCCCCATTGAGCACATCCTCATGGTTCACAGTAGGAAGTATTAGGTGGAAATCTCTCAAGTAGGTATCACTATTCGCCGTAAACGTTAGTTTGATTCCATCTGCTGAAGGTGTTTCTGGAATTTGAATATCTAAACACTGGTTTGCAGTTTCGTATTTTTCAGGACAATCCACTGCAGTCGCAAAGCCTTCGACGGCTACTTCGACATCCCCTTTGTAATAAAGCGGATAAATCCCGTTAGGAACATCACCGACTATTGCTGACTCTAAGCCCGTGGTGTAGACGTAACTGCCTTTTTTTAAAATGACCGTTTTGTCTTTATTGACGGTAATTCCGAATTCGGTAAATCTGCGATATCTTTTCTGGGCGAAACGATTGACTAAGGCTCTGATCTTGAAATCATTAAGCTCTTTGTAAGGCGCTAGTGAAAAAGAGTCCTGTTCTTTTCTATCATCAGATAGATCGCGGTTAATGGTGTATAGGTGGCCATTTTCATGATCCATGTATTCATCAACAAAAATATTCTTAAGTTGAGGGTCTTGAGAAACAAAGTCGACAGCACCCACACCTTTTGTTTCTAATAACTCTTTTACACGATTAAAAATACTTTCATCAAAAGGTCGAAACGACTTTGCTAGATCGCCCATGATTTGTGCATGAGTAACGATGCTTACCTGACTTTGTGGTTCATTCAGGTTGATTCCCATCGAAATCGGAATATGTTTTTTCGGAATATTTTCGGACGAGTTAGCTTGTAATACAGATGTTAAAACTAAACATAAGCTAATGAAGATTAAACGCATTAAATTATCCTTTGATATATCAGAGATTTACTTACAGTAATCTAACTTAACATTGATACTAAAAGTATTAAACGGCAAATTTTGATGACATACATCAAGAACTTCGTTTGTATCATTTGAGGTAGGGATGAAAAGCGAATTTATCAGGTATATTAAAGAAATAGGAATTCATATTTTTTTAGTATTTATACGTAAATATAGGGAGTCTACGAATGAATAATAAACATTTGTTCTATTTATTAACACTTATTTTATATCTGCCTGTTATTGTAATCGCAGATGAAAAGCAAAAGCATCTTGATGATGGCAAAATGATGTACAAGCAACTCTGTTATAGCTGTCATGAAAATGGAGAAAAAGGCGCGCCGATACTTGGCAATAAGTCGCAATGGGAAGAAAGAATAAAACTTGGCAGAGAAGCTTTAATTGATAGCATTATTGCAGGTAAAGGTTTTATGTTGCCAAAAGGTGGGGGCGCTGGTGAGTCGCGTTTTCAAATTGGGAAAATGCTGGATTACATGTTAAGTACTGTATCAGATGAAGATATCAACAAATCACCTGAGATGCAGCAGCGAGTTAAGCGCTCCATGCAAATCAGAAATGGTTTACAGCTTTATGCGCAAAACTGCTTTAGTTGTCATAATACGGGAAGGAACAATACACCACAGCTAGGTGATAAAACTGCATGGGCGGAAAGGAAGAAACAAGGGGTGGCAACGTTGGTAAAACATGTTATCGCAGGACATGGAGATATGATAATGAAAGGTGGAAATACCATTCATTCAACTGAGTCTGTAGAAAGTATGGTGAGGTATATGTTGAGTACTGTTGAACATTAGTAAGTAACTTCAGGTAGTATGCTTATTTTTTATAAAGTGCTCCAAAGTAGGGGGGTGATCTTTATACAATCAAAAATAAATATTCGATCAATTTAAGTACTTTTGTAATTGTGTCACTACATCACTACATCACTACATCACTACATCACAACATCATCGGGTTCTGTTTTGATGTTGCCAGCACTAACCATTCTATATTTTATGTTCTGTATTCTGAACTAAATGTAGTCCTTTGTGAGCCTAAGCCTGATATGAAGAGTCTTAAATGATAATGAGAAACGCGAAACCCATAAGGCCTCGCGTTACTGTTTTCTTTTAAATTAAAATATTATTAACGATCTATTACATCTTGTACAGAATCGCCATCTTCAACTGCTTTTGGTTCATCATCTGCATTTCCAAATAATGCATTGAGGTCACTTTTAAGCAGGCCACCATCAGCTATAACTAATGACTGACTGTTCGAGTTTTGATCTGTAAAAGATTCAACGTTGGTTTGCGCTGGGTTATCGTTGCTACTAGAACTACCGTGATTACAAGCGTTCAAACCTAACAGAGAAACGATGCCAATCGTGATTAATTTGATTTTCATTTTTGACTCCTATGGTTAGATTATTGGTTAGTTGAACCAGGAATTGGTGTAGTTAGATATGGGAATACTGCGTCAAACTGAGTTGCATTTTGTGCGACGCCGTCTGTAATAGGTGCTTCACCTGCTGGAGCATCCGCCGGATCACACAAACCTAGAGGTAAGTGACAAAGTAAGCCCATTGATACGCGTAATGCGGCATCGACGGTGTCATCACCGGGGCGACGACCATTTGGGAAGCCTGCATTGTCACCGGCAACCACACCAAAGTTACTTTGATCGGCTTTAGCCGTTGGTGCGATATTTGTGTTCAAGCGTTGCATTTCAGCCAGCGAACCATTCGCATTTACTCCAGTAAAACCGGTTAAGAAAGTAGCCACTAAGTCAGGGCGATTTTCAACGGTAGGTGCTGGTACACCAAACAATGCTTCAAGCAATGCGGGTAAGGCAAGGTTCGTTACATAGTCGGCAAACTGACCATCATCTTTTGGTTCGCTTGAGTTAAATCGATTCTTGTCAGGTAGACCAATGACCACTTCATTAACTAATGGCATACTTAATCTTGAAACTTGTGTCCAGGCTCCGCCATTGACTGCTGGTTGATTGAATGTGGGTGTTGGATCAAGGACGCGTACTTGCGGCAAACTTGCTGTAGTCCATGAACCAATAATTCCATTCTCATTGCCGCCGGTTAAACAAGCGATAGGCATTTCAAGCGCTAATGTTGTAACGTTTTTATCAGCAAGATCATCCGATTCTCCATCAGTTGCACCTAAGGGATCGGTGTTTACCAGGTCAAAAATTTCACCGAGGTTAACGGCGAAAGAGTCTTTGCGTTGACCAACGAACACACGTCCATCTTGTGAGCCAGTTGGACAGGCTGATAGCGTGATGTCATGGATAAATGTTTTTGCGTAAGTGTCGTAAGACTCAACTCCAAACGTTTTTTCACCTACGTTATCAAAAGGTTTAGTGAAGGTATCGTCACCTGAACTTGCCGCTATCACCGCTGATTTTGTTCCAGTTCGGCGATCGCCTTTTACCATTGTGATATTGTAGGTTTCTTTAAAATTCAGCGCACTACTATCAGCAGAAGTGACTGCGCCGACATTCTTTAATGGAACTGCAATATCTTTGCCGTTAATGGGTAGCGTAATTCCATTGCCTTCATTGCCCAGCATATTGTTGAAGTTAAACTGGAAAGTAATGTCTTCAACTGCATCGCCGTTGTTATCAACATGAATTTCATAAAGCGCTTCTGGTGATAAACTAAAATAGTTAGGTCCGCCGTATGGGTCTTGTAATGGATTGTAGTTTGCAACCAATGTGACGTAGCCCTCTCTGCCAGATTCGTAACTTCTGAACATATAGAAATCAGTCGCGTCGACTTTTGGGTTAGCGGTAATGAATGGCGCTTCACGGTGACTAGATGCTGATGCAGTAGTTACAGTGGCAGTGCAGGTGGCAGCTACAAATGCTGCTAGTAGCGTCTTTTTAGTAGAAATGGGTAATGATTTCATGTTGTTCTCCTTGTGTTACTAAATGAATGAATGCTTCTTTAACCAGCTAAACAAACTTCTATTGTGATCTTTGTTCGTTTGTTAATGAGGCTTACGCAAGCAAAAGAAAAAACGGATTCATTTATTTTTATAAAGAATTAGAAACGTCTTGATAGGAGGCAGTTTTGTGAATCTAGAAAAGTATTGGCAGTTTGTTTTTGCAACAAGTCAGCAGTAATGAAAAGTGAATAGATAAGAGTTTGGTTAGAAATTGATGAGAGCTTGATTAGAAATAGATTATCGCTAGAGAAAAATAAGATCAGCCAGAAATACAAAAGCCACAGTCATTAAAAAAGAAACTGTGGCTTTTTAGTACGTACAAATATGTAAATATAGAATTACATTGAATGATTTAGATGGGTAATGCGCCCCGCATAAATGCCATGCAGCCATTTTTTGTGCTGACTTTACCGTGCGTTACACCCGCTGCAGCAAAGTGAAAATCACCCGCTTTTAGATGAATGTCTCCCAAGGTTAAATCACCTTCAAGCATCAATGTTTCTTCATCAAACGGGTGGCCGTGACCGTCCATATTAAAGCCAGGCTCTAATTTGATAAGGTAAGACAATAGTGATGAAGGCTTACTCAAATCTCCGTGAAGCACTTTAAAACTGCCACCAGGGAAAGCTTCAATCCATCCGTCTTCATCAGAAGCAGGGACTATATCAAAATCAACGTCTGCTTTTTCATCAGTAACTGTTTCAGCCGTTGCTGATTTATTACCAGTGATATTTGCCATCAGGTTATTACGCATGCGCAATACCACGCTGTCATCAATCTCGACAGGTTCATGTGCCTCAGCCAACATTTCTAGAACGTCGTCATCAAGGACATTGTTTTTAGTGTCATGCTTTGCCATAAATCCCTCCATTTGCAAAATCATCGCGGGATAAGGTTTCTCTTAAAATCAGCTGGGCTCGGCGAATATTCGATTTAACGGTTCCAATCGGTTCGCCAGTATGTTCGCTTATTTCTGTTTGAGTCATGTCTTCATAAAAGGCCAGAGTAATCACCAGACGCTGCTTTTCATTTAATAACTGCAAAGCTTCATGAATACGGCTGGATACATCGATACCTTGTAATTCTGTATAAGGTGTCACCGTATCTGGGTCTTGAGTCATATTCTGATCTAACTCAAAAGTATTGTTATTCAGTTGAGGTCGCTCACGACGCAATTTGTCTAAAGCGCGGCTTCGACACATCATCAATATCCACGATATTGGAGTTGACTTGTTTTCATCAAAAGTCTTGGTTTTATTCCAGACTTGCATAAACACATCACCCACAACTTCTTCTGCAAGCTCAGGTTTAATCACGATTTTCATCGCCAACCCATAAACACGCTTCACCGTAGAATCGTATAGTTCTCCCATCGCTGCCTCGTCACGTTTTTCAATACGCGCGAGTAATGCTGATAAGGGGTCTTGTTCTTGCCCCATTAAAATCTCCTGAGAATCATATAAGTCTTCATCAAGATACAGTATAGGAGACATTATGGTTCGTCCACTATCTTTTTTAGCTAGTGAAGAGATTGAATTTGTCATAATTGCGTTATTCAAAATAATGCCTTTTATTAAAGAGTTAACATATATTTCACATTACGCAAGTTGATGGTCAATCGGATTCATTCTTCACATTTAATCATCATTCAGGACGAAATTTAAAATAGTAAATAAACTAGATGAGTGAATAAGCAGATGGTAAAAAAGCCTTATAAGTAGGGGGGGGGACTTTAAAACATATTATAAAACAGGTAGAAACGATACTTTTACATTCGTTTTACAGCCTATTAACCATTATTTTACATATCTATCTTAGAATTCTAGTAAGTTCGTAAGCACTTTCGAAAAATAACAAGGTGCTACACCTTTGGAGAATCACCATGAAGTTGCGTGTATTTATAGTTGTATCGAGTTTGCTGTATGGATTAACGGGCTGTGGAGGTGGCGGTTCAAGTTCAAATTCTACGTCTGAACCGACTACCAATTCTCCTGCGATTGAAAGCCTCGCCAAAACTACTATCGTATATAGCGCTTCTCCCTCTCTAAACGAAGAGCTTAAGATCAGTATTGAGGATAATACTGATACAGTGATAACAGATTATTCCTGGCGGGTTATGATCGAACCTGCTGCATCTGATCTAAAGTTGAACGCATCTATTGATGGCAAGTCTGTGTTATTGACGCCTGCAGTCTCTGGTACCTATAAATTAAGTGCTACATCTGCAACTGGGGAAACACTAGAAACCCAATTTTCAATAGAAAAATACTTCCCTTTTGATAATTCAAAATTAGAAGGCTATGACGCTACTCAGGAGTTATCAAAGCAAATTGGGATAGTATTAAATCAAGCGTGGGTTTATTCCGAGACACTAAGCGAATCAGCTATCAAAGCAATCGTTAGTAATTATCAAGGTTTCAATATTATCGATTTTGATGAAGTACGCGGTTTACTGGTTGAATTTGATGAAACCCTTGTGCAGTCTCAGACTGATATAAATACCATAAAAGCAATCGCAGGAATCGGTAGTGTTGACTCTAGAGTATTTGAAGGTAAGGATTTTAGTCGCCTAGCAGAAAAGACTCCTAATGATGGCAGTGCTTTTGATGATGCTGGGGATAATTGGCATTTAGAACATATGGGTATGGAAAATGCCTGGGATATATCCACAGGCAATAGTGATTTCTATATCGGGATTGTGGATGGTTCTGCAAGTTTTCATACGCAGCATGAAGATTTAAGAGGTCGATTTAAAGAAGCGACTAAAGCAACATCTGATTCCGTTGAGATATCTCATGGAACAGGTGTCGCAGGAGCAATCGGCGCAATAAGCAATAACAATAAAGGAATATCGGGAATTAACTGGACCAACCAATTGATAGCAGGAAAAGGGGGATATTTCGATTTAAGTCAATTGATATCACGAGATGATATTTTGCTATCAAACGTATCATTGTCTCTGTTGCCAAGGGGTATTCCAACACGTTTTGATCCCAGCGATGCAGATAGTGTTGAAGAAATGAATAGGATATCTTTAGCTCAAACGAGTGATTTCAGAAAATTAGCTACAGA
Organism: uncultured Cocleimonas sp.; assembly: GCF_947495625.1. Classification (GTDB taxonomy): domain Bacteria; phylum Pseudomonadota; class Gammaproteobacteria; order Thiotrichales; family Thiotrichaceae; genus Cocleimonas. The sequence continues at coordinate 108,951 of NZ_CANLZW010000011.1, read as the reverse complement.
ATTTTCAGACAAGCTATTCGTTTTTTCTGCAGGTAATGGAATAGGCAACGGTGCAGGTAATAGTAAGGGGGTTTTTGGTGTAGATGGTCTGCATGGGAATCCTGCTTTGCATTATCATGAAAAGGATGGCGATGTTGAATTAGCAAAAAAAGACAACGTACTTTTTGTCGCTGCACATGTTAACGATAATAGACTGCCATACTATTCTAACTACGGTGAGAGTATTGATATTGCCGCACCCACGGCTTATAAAAGCACTAAAAATGACAGAAATATTATTGAATCATTTCAGGATACTGACGAATATTATACGAGTGATGAGTATGGAGGTAATACGAGTAGAGCATTTTCAGGTACATCAGCCTCTGCTCCATTAGTTACAGGTGTTGCATCACTCATTTTAGCTGTTGATCAGAAACTGACTGCTGCTAATGTAAAATCAATATTAATTAATAGTGCGACTTCTTCCGCTAGTGAAAGATATGTGAGTCCTTTTAATGAGGATACGTCATCACTTACTTACCCAATTCCTATAGTCAATGCTGCCAATGCGCTATCCATGGCAAAGGAGATCGAACAGGGTAGAGAAGTAAAAGTTACGCATAGATTTCCTGAACCTTTCAAGCCGATAATAGAAATTTCATTGTCATCTGCCAATGGTAAATTGAAAACCGATTCATATAACTATGCGGTAAGCGTTAAACCAAATGCTACATCTGTTGATTATGACGAGTATTTAAGTGGAAACATTGCAGATTATAGTCCATTGGTTTTTCAAAACTTTCCTACAGGCAAGACCTATTACAAAGTCGAAGGAGAAAAAATTCTCTTCACACATCAGGCAAGTAAAGTGTCGGTAGAAAGCGATTACAGCTACGCATTTATTATTCCTAATATTATGGCTGTTACGACAGATAAGGACTCACAAGCGGAAATTCCTAACATTTCTCTTGATATAAAAGCTGAAGATGGCTCATTTCCTATCGCTTTTGGCTCTACAGATGCTAACGGAAATGCACGATTATATTTAGCCCCAGGTAAATATACAATCATTGCTAAAGCCGATGGTTATAACGATCTCACCAAAGCTGTTAACGTTGAAAAAACTGATACTGCTATCGATATAAGCCTAGAGCTGGTATCAGGCACTAATAACCCAAATCCAGGACCAACAGGTGAAAATTTACAACCCATCACACCATTAACCAATTCAGAAATTTCTATCCTTCCTAACCTCGCAGGTATTCCTAATGTTTCCTCCCTTACAGTTACAGAAGAAAGTGGTTTTAGCGGATCTATCGATCAGGATTTATCATTGATTGAAGGTGTCTCATCAATAAAAGCGGTTGATATTCAAAGAGATGTTGGTTTTAGCGTACTATGTGAAGGCGAAACGACTAAGCCTTTTTCATTAAGTGCTTCTGATTTTTCAACCGGTGCTATTAGTGAAACGTATTATGATAACGGTCAACAAATAGCATCTTGTAGTTCAAATTACCAATCCATCTTGCCTTTGACCCTAACAAACGCCAACTTATTTGGTGGTGTGCTTGAAGATTGGGTTTCTGAGGCCTTTCTTAATTCAAACTGCTTCACAGGAAATAACAACACCGAAGCGCCGCCATTTCCTAGCAGTAATTTTTGTACCAGTGTAATCGTCACGAATTATTTGATCACTGATGTTAACGGTGTTGAGCATAAAATATCTACACGGTTAACGACTGTTCCAAACTATTAATTCTTTATTACCCTGACTACCTTTTATGAGGTTTTTATTTGAAATAATAAAAGCCTCATCCTTTCGAATATTACTGTTATCAAGCCTGTTGTTACAGGGACTCACCTTCAAAGCTTTATAAAGCAAAGCAAAAAAAAGTGCCTCTAAGTAGGGGGGGTGACCTTAAAACACATTTAGAGGGAGAAATAATGCTGTTACAGCCTATTTACGAATATTTTCTACACCAACTCGAATCATTAAAGTCAGCACCGTTTTCTTCGGTGTCAAAGAATACTGCTTTATCGAGACGCTTAACATAAACCCCTTCGCTGCTAAGACGAGTTTCGGTTAGCTCAAAGATTTTTTTAAATAGAGCTTCGTTTTTAGCGACTTCTAAGCTTTGGTTTGTATCAAATACAAATACAAGTTTTAGACTTTTTGGAAAGTTAGCGTAATCCACAAAATGAGTTAACCAAGTAAACCCCTTTGATTCATGCTTTAGCGTTTCACAAACACTGTTTAATGCTTTCACAATTGCACTTTCTATCTTCTTTTCATTTTTTTTCAAATTATTCACCAAAGCGAGATAACCTCGAGAATTCCGGATTCCAATGTGTTTGTATAGCTAAAGAGTTAAATCCAAGGGCAGGTTAGTATCTATTTATACCTTTCAACAGTGGTTAAAGTATCTCTTGTTTCTTTAATAAGCCCTCTCTGTTTATATTATACTGCTTTTCTTTTTCTGGTAGATCGCTATTAAGTGAAATCCAGTAAACATCAATTTTCAAACGGGGTTAAAAATGAGCTTTTTTAAGATAAATTCTCATTCATCAGAGCAGCAAGCTGGCTTAATCTTTTCTATATTTTTGCTAGTTATATTGGGGTGTGCTTCTGTTTCGGCAGAGCAAAAGACTAATCAAGAAGCAAATAGCCTGAGTATTGATGCTTCAAGTCCAGTCAGTCATCCAATATCCAAGGCACAACAGAGTCTGGAACAGGCACAGCAGCATTACCAGCAAGGTGATCTTGAGTCAGTGAAACAGAATTTACAGGAAGCCAAAAAGTGGCTGGATAGTTCTCAAATTGGCAAGAATGCTAAAAGCAATAGTGAAGCGAAAAAGCTGTCGGCTGAAATAGCAGAATTAGAAATGCAACTGAGTAATGCTACGGATGAAAATGAAAGCACACTGTCTCGTTTATGGCATCGTAGCACTGCATTAGTCGAACATGAACTCCAATCTATGAAAGAGCAATGGAATGAAGCATCGTCAGCAAGTGAGTCTTACAAATATATCCTAGATGCGCGCTTACATTTTGACTATGCGGAACATGAGCTATTTGTTAGCCATGATAATGAGAATGCCAAAGAAGAAATAAAGCTGACGCTGAGTTATCTGGAAGAAGCTAAAAAAGTGGCTAATCCTTCAGCAGTAAATAAAATTCACCAGTTACAGAAAGAGATTGGCGCATTAAATAATAGCAAGCCTGACCAAGCTGGAAAGCAAAAGCTGAGTAATTTGCTTAAAAAAGCTGGTGAAAAACTACAACAAGCGAGAAAAGGTTCAGGTCCATTACTAAATTCAGAACTGGATAAAATTGGCAAACAGATTGGAGCACTGACAAGCAATTTAGATAATTTACTGAGCCGTGAGCAATACCAAATAATAATGAGTGAATTAACTCAGATAGATAAAGACTTGTAATGCTACCATCTGTTGATCGAAGTGCTGTGGTTATCGTTATGGTTTAAAAAAGTGCCTATAAGTAGGGGGGTGTCATTACAAAAAGTTGTGTTACCCATTTAGAATACTGACTGTAAATTTATGACTGATAGGTCTATTTTGGGATAACAGTGTATTCAACTTCAATTTTAAATGACTCTTGAGGCGCAATTTGAATAGTATCTGATGCCGCATTGGCAGTCTCAACACAAATAAAGTATTGATAGCCATCATCGCTTAAATCTCCCATTTTGGCTGCACCCTCTGCCCAAGGATTCCAGACTACTGTGGTTTTACTGCCGCTAGATCGAATTTTGATTTGCTGATTTTTTTCATCACACAAGGTGATTTCAGATGGCGCATCCGTATAAATACGATCCACTTCTTGATCGACAATAACATCACCCATCTGTTCTATAGGCGTATCTGACTTAACCGTTTTATCTATGTAATGGACTTTGTCTAGACCGGCAACATGTGTTTGTTTGATATCACCAATGGCAAAGTAAGTATGTAGAGCCTGAGTAATAGTAAATGCGTCATTACCCGTGTTTGTTGTTTGCAATGATAGACTCAGTGTTTTTCCAATTGTAACAAGCAGAGTGAGTTTGAATGCATGCGGCCAGAGTTTTTGAGTTGTCTCTGTATCGTTTAAACATAAGGTAACTTGTGTTTCACCGCTTGTTGTTGATGTTGTGCTCTCATGATGCCAAAGCGTGTTTCGGGCAAAACCATGCGCTGTTCGACCTAAGTTTTCAGGGTCATCTCCAAACCATGGCCAACAGATAGGAATGCCGCCTTTGATTGCTTTACCTTTTTCATAATAGGCATTATCACTGACAAACAACATTTCTCGCATTTGCGACTTTGGTTTAAACGATAATACCTGTGCGCCATATAGCGAGATCAATGCGGTGGCGTAATTGTTATCGATTTGTAACATGGGAAAGCTGTTTTTGCCTTCAGCTAAAACCGTTGTATTCATGGTTTTTTATTCCTCTGCTTATTAAAGGAGCAGATTTAAACTATGTAATAAAAAAGTGGATTAATCCTTCACAACCATTTTCAATACTTCAACAATATCTGCTTCCAGATCCTCTGGCTCAGTCTTAGGGCTAAAGCGTTTGTATGGTTTACCATCGGGCGCAATTAGAAACTTGGTAAAATTCCATTTAATCGTACTGCCCAGCATCCCACCGAGTTCTTTTTTCAGGTAGACAAATATCGGATCAGCATCACTGCCGTTAACATCAATCTTTTCAGTCAATGGGAAGGTTACACCGTGATTAATTCTGCATACATCAACAACTGTTTCATTGCTTTCTGGCGATTGATTTAAGAATTGATTACACGGGAATCCTAAAACTACTAAGCCTTTATCTTTGTACTTTTGATACAGAGACTCTAGTCCATCGAATTGAGGCGTGAGCCCGCATTTGGTGGCGGTATTTACGATCAGCACAGCTTTACCTTTGAATTCTGACATGTTGATCGGATTACCAGCAGGATCATTGATGCTTAAATCGTAAAAACTCATAGTAAAGCCTTGTGGAAACCTAGTGAGATTTAATCTCACTAGGTTTATTAGTATTAAGAATTATTCTGCGTAACTGTATATATAAATCGGAGATTTATATACGCCCGAGAAGCTCACTTTTCTTCGTATTGAATTCTTCATCAGTCAATGCGCCAGATTCGTGTAATTTCGCTATCTTTTCAATCAACGTGATAATTCCATCTGTTGAAGCGTTGTCCACAGATAAGTTATTTAGATTGTTAGCTGCGGGCTCGGGCATTGGAGCAGGCACGTCGTTATTATTAGTATTTACATTAGTAGCATTATTATTCTGGTTATTCATCGGAGCTGCTTCTACAAAATTTGTTTGCTTTTGAGGAGCTAAACCCGGACCAGAAATAATCGGTAAGCTATTTACAGCTATTGTTCCATACTGACTGCTAAAGGTGAGAGAAGTATCTCCACCTTGTTGCTGGCTGACACCACCAATATTGTTATCCAGCGTGTCATACACAGTAACTTCTCCGTTAAGCTGTATAGCAAGCCTGTTAGGAAATACCGCATAACGAATATTATTTTGAGAGCCGCTACTAAATGGAGAGCCAAGATCCGCAGGCCACCACTGGTTGCTAGATTTTGAACCAATAGGTGCTGGCGGGAACATTTGCGTATTAACTAGCGCATTTGAAAGTTCATTACAGAGATTATCAACAGTTGATTTTAAGCCGTTATTGAACATGTCGCCGACCATGGTCATGCCGCCTCGCATCCACTGTCCTGATCCGCCGAGTTCTGGGGAATTAAATTGGGCCATGGAGCCACCACCTTGGTTGACGGCTATAAGCATATGAATAACTGCTTCCTGGCTGATGTTGTAGCGCTGGGCTAAATCATTAACAATGTTTTGTCCGGCGGGTGTGAGTTGTTGCATGGAGCGACTTCCTTAAAAGAATAGTGTAATAGAGCAATTAGATAAAAATTGAGGGGGAGGGGGACTACACTTTATTATATACCCCTTAATTATCTTAGGAGTATTAATTTAGAGAGTAAGTGATCATTATCCAGCATGTTTTGCTGATTTACATCTTTAATCTGATAATCAGTAAGGGTAAATCAACACAAGGTTAATGATTTTTCAGGTCACCTCCCCACTTTCAGCGACTTTTTTCAATAAGCCGATTTTAATATGAGATCTGTGTAGATCACTTTTCTCGGTTTTAGTTCATCTCATCAATAGGATCTGGGCAGTATTCGCGTCTACGGCAATTGCCGCATTGTTCTCCTAAATAAAGTGAATCGACCCAAGCCATTAATTCTGCCAGTTGTTCGCGATCTTCAAACCAGAATCCCGCTTCAAAGTTTCGGCTGTCTTTATGTTTAGCACCGAGTCCGGCACCGGTTAGATTTGCACTGCCGACAAATGCACCTACACCATCGATGATAATGGCTTTAGTGTGCACGCGTGGGCAAAGAATACGATCAAACAATTCACTTTTAAATAGCTCAGGATAATCATCGAAGTGTTTTCTGAAACGTGGTCCGGGTTCTTTGGCATGTATTAAGCGAACACCAACGCCGCTTTCTACCAAGCGGGATAAAAGAGCCAATAGTGGTTCGAATCCATGTCCTGAATCCAGATGTAAATCTTTGATATCCGCAGTCACGATCCAGACAAAGCGTCGAGCCTCTGGAAGGCGCTTTTCCATCACTTCGTCATAAATGTCGCGGTTGAGTAGTAATTGATGCATGGAATCATGATAGCAGTTATTACAGATAGTAAAACGGCTAGCAGGTTTTTAAATGAGACCTACTCGTGGAGAAAAAATACCTTATAAGTAGGGGGTGACCTTCTAATTTTTCAATTTAGCTAAAGCAGATGCGGTTATTTCAGTGATTTTATTAAAGTCACCTGATCTCACTAATTGAGTTGGAACAACCCAGCTACCACCAGCGCAGAGTACGTTATCTAGTGCTAGGAAATCTAAATAATTGTCTTCATTGATGCCACCCGTTGGACAGAATTTTGCTTGCTGGAATGGGCCAGAAAATGATTTCAATAAGGGTATTCCACCAACGCTAGTTGCTGGGAATAGCTTGAAGTGCGTGTAACCTAAATCAAGTCCATTCATTATTTCTGAGCCTGTTGAAACGCCCGGAATAAGTGGGAAGTTAATGTCTTTTGCACTTTGTAATAATGAGTCAGTACAGCCTGGGCTGATAGCGAATGAAGCGCCAGCATCTCGGACTTTTGCAAGATCTGTGGGATTTAATACAGTACCAGCTCCAACAACTGCTGATGGAACTTCTTTAGCCAACAGGCTTATCGCATCGATAGCTGCGGCTGTTCGTAGAGTAATCTCTAAAACGTTGATGCCACCAGCTATGAGGGCATTTGCCAGATTAATCGATTGTGAAACATCATCAATTTCAATCACAGGAATGATTGGGGAGAGAGACATTATCTCTTGTGGTGATAATGAATTATTACTCATAAGATTCTACCTTAATATGAATTGATGTTTCTATTGTCTTTTCTGACCAATCTAACTGAAATGATATTAAATCGAAGAATGAGGTTTGTATGAGATGGATAAAAAAGCGCCTATAAGTAGGGGGGTGAGTGTTGTATATCACTCTAGATCCCCCCCCCTCTTAACTTTAATGCTATATTTTCTTAATTTTCGTATTAAGAGAAAGAAATGCCGCCATTGATATCAACGTTATTTCCAGTCATGAAAGACGCTTCATCTGAGGCTAAAAATACAGTTAGGTTGGCGACTTCTTCAGAAGTACCTTCACGTTTTAGTGGCGTGATATTAGCAACGTGTTGGCGTACTTCATCTTTGGTAAAGATGTTGTGGAAATCTGTATCGATCATGCCCGGGCATAATGAATTTACGCGAATTTTTGGTCCTAACTCTTTTGCCAGACCACGTGTGTAAGTCATTACTGCACCTTTAGATGCAGCATAAGCTGTAGCACCAGGGCCACCACCATCACGGCCTGCTTGAGAAGCAAACGTAACGATTGAGCTACCTTCACCCATGTGAGGTGTACACGCTTTAACGGTCATGAATAAAGACGTTAAGTTTAAAGACATTACCGTGTTCCAATGTTCAAGTGTTGATTCTTCAGTTGTCTTACGAGCAACTAAACCACCTGTTACGTGGATTAATGAATCAATGCTGCCGAATGTTTCAACGGTTTTAGCAACCAAAGCGTCAACATCTGCCTGATTTGTCATGTCGCCCTGGATGGCAATTGCTTTTCCGCCTGCAGCTTCAATTTCTGATACGGCAGAGTCAGCACCTTCGCTACTACTGTGGTAGTTGATTACTACATTTGCTCCGGCTTCTGCTAAACGCATCACACATGCACGTCCGATGTCACGTCCGCCGCCTGTTACGATTGCTGTTTTTCCTTTCATATTCATTTCTGACTCCTATTCGTCTTGTTCGTATGACTATTTAAATTAACTAAGCTCGGGATTTATATTTGATAAAGCTAGTTATAGTGTTTTGATTCAGGTCCTTCTTTTGAAGCAGGCAACTGTACCGATTGTATTAATTTATTATTATTCAAATTTGTTGATCATTATATTCTAGTGCGGTTTGAGTAAAATGCAAATATTTACAACAACATTTACAAATTAATTACAAAATGGTGACAGCTTTATAAAAAGGCGGTATAAAAGAATCGTCGACTAAAATCACTTTGCCGAAAGGTTTGCGAACAGTAATTTAAAACGTTGACTTATTTTTAAGATATTAAGAGACGAGACCTATGAAGATGTCATTGCCGATTGATTGTGTTTTAGATGCTAAGGCTCAGATTGGCGAAGGTGCTATCTGGTGTTCACAGCAACAAGTTCTATATTGGGTTGATATCTCTGCAGGTGTTCTACATTGTTTTGATCCCGCTAATAATACAAATAAAAGCTGGGATATGGGTGAAGCCTTGGGTTGTTTTGCCCTGACAGGTCGAGCGTCTCTGGTGTTAGCCCTGACTTCCGGATTCTATGAGTTTTTCCCCGATACTGAACATAAATTACTATTGAGTGGACCAAATGTTTCATCGATTAATCAACGATTTAATGATGGTAGCGTTGACTTAAAAGGGCGCTTTTATGCAGGAACAATGCGCACCAATGGTGATCACGTCAATGACCCTTCCGGCACGATGTATTCATTAAGCAGTGAGCTTGAGGTTAATGCGGTTATGAGTGGTTTTCATATTATCAATGGCATGGCGTTTTCACCAAATGGAGATACTGCTTATGTTTCAGATTCGTTTGCTGCTGTTCAAACTATCTGGGCGTACGACTATGATTTGGATGACGGCGTTTGGTCTAACAAGCGAGTATTTCTTGATACCAAAGAATTAGATGGAAGACCGGATGGTGCGGCTATCGATGCAGATGGGTGCTACTGGATGGCGGGAATTAGTGGCTGGGAATTGGTGCGTATTACACCTGAGGGAAAAGTCGATATGAAGATTGAGTTCCCTGTTGAAAAGCCAACTCGCATAGCTTTTGGTGGCTCAGATATGGATATATTGTATGTGACATCACTGGGTGAGGATATTACGGAAGGTACACACCAGCCCAATGCTGGTGGTTTATTTGCGTTAAAAGTGCCAGGTGTTACGGGTATAGAATTACCAAGAATGAATTTCTCAGCAAGCTAAACGTAAAAACAGACACTATTTTTCAGTGATCTGAATTAGGATTTTATGCGGCAGTAAAATGCTCTACGGTTTGCATAACGCCACGAAGCTCCGACATGCCTTTTAGGCGGCCTAAATACGAATAACCCGGATTAACTTTAGAATCTTTTTCAAATTCGAGTAAATGTCCGTGATCAGGTCTCATAAATATTTCAGACGTTCTGGACTCGTGCGACTCAGCAGTTAGCAAAGCTCTGATAATAGCGATCATGTCCAGATCACCTTCTAAATGTTCTGCCTCATAGAACGAACCGTCCTTGTTACGAATCACATTTCTAAGATGGGTGAAATGAATACGATCTGCGTATTTGCCTGCCATTTTAACCAAATCATTGTCGGGACGAGAGCCAAAGGAGCCAACACAAAACGTGAGTCCGTTCGCGGGGCTTGGTACTGTCTCGAATAGGTAATCCAGATCATTTTCTGTAGATACAATTCGTGGTAAACCAAATAGGGGAAACGGTGGATCATCAGGGTGAATCGCCAATGTTATTCCATATTTTTCGGCAGTTGGAATGACAGCTTCAAGAAATGAGACTAAATTATCACGCATATCGTTGTCACTTAAGCTGTCAAAATTTGCGATGCGTTTTGAGAATTCACCGCCACCATGACTTTCTGCACCACCCGGTAAACCTGCAATGATATTCTTTTCCAGTTGCGCTATTTCTTCGACAGACTTTTCGGCGAGTCTTTGTTTCGCTAGGGATACAGTCGATTCTTCATAGTCCTGATGAGCATTAGGGCGTTTCAACACAAAAACATCGTATGCGACGAAATCGATCATATCAAAGCGTAACGCAATGCCTTTGCCGGTAAGCGAATGCTCCAGGTCAGTACGAGTCCAATCAACGACTGGCATAAAGTTATAGCAGACTGTTTTGATACCAGCTTCACCAAGGTTCTTGAGTGTTTCTTTCCAGGCTGTTACTTCTTCTGTTGCTGAGGCGCCTTTGAGTTTTATCTCATCGCTCATCCAGATCGATTCACAGACATCCCAGGTTAAACCTGCAGATTCAATCTGTTGTCTGTGTTCTAGAATATCTTCTTTAAGCCACGTTTTCCCCGCGGGATAATCATGAAGTGCACTGACAATACCCTGAGTTCCCGCTTGTTTAATATTTTCAAGAGAGATAGGGTCATTTTTACCAAACCAACGCCATGTTCGTTTCATGTTTTGCCTTGTCTTAAGTTGTGTATAGAGTCTTATAAATAGTTATGTAGAGTGTGATTCAAACGTTAGCCTGAACAGTCTCAAAAGGAATCAAAGCACCCTTTTCACAGATGACAGTACCGGCACATTTTTGAGCGAGTGATATAGATTTTGCAATATCGCCTGAGCGCATGTATTCAGCAAAATAGGCACCATTAAATGAGTCGCCCGCAGCGGTGGTATCAGTAATGCCTTCAATTTCTTTTACAGGAAAGTATTCAACTTTCTCGCCTTCGACAAATAAGGTTTCACTTTCTGCATTCTTAACAACAATCTGTTTAACGCCAAGCGCTTGATAGCGTTCTGCTGTTTCCATTGGAGTTTTATCACCAAAGGTGACTTGTTCATCTTCAAAACTCGGAAGGATAAGATCTGAGATAGCAGCCGTTCTCGTAATGACATCTTTCATTCTTTCTTCGCTTGCCCATAAACGAGGACGAATATTGGGGTCGAAGGCAATAATTGCATCAGGTTTAAGCGCAGAACGTAAACCAGCGATGAGCGTTTCAGCGTCTTCATCTGGCAAGATAGCCATGGTAATCCCTGATAAATATACGATGTCGGCATCGGCTACTTGCGCCCAAAGAAGTTCAGCTTGCTTCATCATCTGCTTTGCCGCTGAAGTGTCGCGCCAGTAACTAAATGATCGTTCTGCACCATCTAGATGTATACGATATAAGCCAGGAACCCCATTTTTAATTCTTGGAATATTGTCACATAAAACGCCAGAGCCTTTGATGAATGTAATCATTTCTTCCGAGCTATGATCATCTCCAATCGCAGTAAAAAAACGAATGGAAATATCCTCTGACGCGAGTGCTTTCGCATACCAAAGCGTATTGAATACGTCTCCGGCAAATTTTTGTTGCCAGAGGTTATCTTGGACTGATGACAGTTCCAGCATACATTCGCCGATACCTAATAGTGACTTCATATAAAGCAATCTCTTAAATTGTTGTGTATTAATTATTGCGCATTAATTTTCGTCTAATACACTTTTATTGGATGGGTTCCCTTCGAATACTCGCATACGAGCATTGTCGATATGCGCTCGCATAGCTTCGCGAGCAGCTGGTCCATCCTTGCGCTCGATAGCATCAACAATTTGATAATGCTCTTGTTGCACCAACTCTAATCGTGTTTTTGGTTTAAGTAGCGATAAATTCCGGGTTAAATTTATTCCCGTTAAAATGTTGGGTTTCATTGAATTGCGTGCAGCAGTAAAGTAATGATTGTGTGAGGCTCTGCAAATGGCTTCGTGAAATACTACGTCAGCATCTGAACCTAATTCATTATTTTTAATGCAGTCGTCGAGCATTTGTATTGCTGTTTGAATTTGTAAAAGTTCTTCTTCGGTTCTTCTGATCGCGCAGTGATATGCAGCTTCTCCTTCTACTGCAGCTCTAAATTCAAATGTTCGCTGAATGTCTGCGATAGAACCTATTGGAGCAAAATCAAGTACGGCTAATTCCGGGCGTCTTTTAACAAACGATCCTGAGCCCTGACGTGAAACGATGACATCATCATTGCGCAATTGCTTAAGTGCTCGTCTGAGTATAGGGCGAGAAACGTTTAATCTTTCACTGAGGACATGTTCTGTAGGGAGCTTTTTTCCAATTCCAAACTCACCTTGTACGATCAGCTGTATTAATTCTTCATAAACACTATCAGACAAAGAACTGTCTTTAAAAGTTAATGATTGCTCACTCATACTTTCGCCTTTAAATGAGGTTGTAAAGCAATGAGTATAGTTATTTGTAAAATATTTGTAAATAAAAGTGTGTAAATTAAGGATTTATTGGTTCTAAATGCGGGTTTCGATTGCGTTTTATAGTGTCTCTTAGAACTTAATGCTATATGTATGTTGCATTGAAAACGCGATATAAAACAAATTAAATACTTTTAAATCAATAATATATCTATTTTTCAAGTTGAAAATATTTGGTCGTTATAATTTGTATGTGCAACTGTTTACAATTAATTACAAATTATTTATTTACATTTTACAAATTATTACTATAGTTACGCTGAGACATCAATGGTGTTGAGTTTTTTTAACTGTTGATTTAGTCCAAATCATCCAAGGAGAAATTATGATTTTTAAAAAACAAGTAAAAACAATTCTTAAAACTGCTTTAGTCGGCGTGGTACTTTCAACTATCGTTACATCTGTTTCTGCACAGACATTACGTGGTGCCAGTATGTTCGATGACAAGCATACATTTACTAAAACAATGGTTAAATTTGCTGATCTGGTCAATGAATATTACGACGGAGATGTGAAGTTTGACTTACGTTTAAATGGTGAGTTGGGTGTAGAAAAGGACTATGTCACTTTCTTAAATCAAGGTGTTGCAATTGACTACACCATTTTAGCACCTTCGAATATGGCAAGATTTGCACCATCTATTCCGTTAATGGATATGCCTTTTTTGTTTCGTGACTTAGATCACTGGAATACTGTTTTATCTAGCGACATTCTTGCTCCTCTTGAGAAAGAGTTATCTGAAAAAGCAGATATCGTTATTGTTGGTTATGCTGGCGGTGGAACACGTAACCTATTATCAAGCAAGCCAATTATGAACATGAAGGAATTAGAAGGCCATAAGATGCGCGTAATGGGTGCTCCAATACAAGCTCAGATTTTTGATGCTATCGGTGCTTCACCTTCTGCTATCGCTTATAACGAAGTTTACAATGCAATTCAAACAGGTGTTATTAACGGTTTTGAGAACGAAGCAGCCAGTATCCAGAATTTAAAGTTTTACGAAGTTGCGCCAAACGTTACTTTAACCTCTCATACAATCACTGTACGCCCTATCGTATTTAGTGGTAAGAGTTTCCGTAAACTTCCAGAAAAACTACAAGTTGCAATCAAAAAAGCAGGTAAAGAAGCGGGTGCATTTGGTCGTGAGCTAGAGTCACGTGAAGATGGTATCAAGCTGAAAGAAATGGTTGACGCAAGTCAGATCAAAGTTTCTGAATTTGAAGGTCGTGAGAAGCTTCTAGACATGGTTAAGCCAGTGCAGGATAAATTTGCAGCGGGTATCAATGCAACCGAATTACTTGGTGCAATTCGCGCAACTAAGTAATTAACAATTATTAAAAAAGTAGAAATAAGTAATTTTAGATGCATCAGTTAGAACATCTCTGAGGTTTTATCGACCTTAGAGATGCTTCTATTTTTCATTCTCATCTGCCCTTTGAGGGTCAATCATGATCAAACGCAGTTTAGAAGCTTTCTGTACCGGACTAAGAATTATTTTAGCGGTATTGGTGGGGTCACTAGTGATTCCTGTGGCAATGCAGGTAATTGCTCGTTACACCGGCATTATTCCTGTTTTTCTTTGGACTGAAGAGCTGGCCACTTTTATCTTTGTCTGGGTGGTTATGATCGGTTCGGTATTGGCCGTATGGGAAGGTACACATTTTGACGTTCAGGTGTTGCCAGATAGTGCTAATCCACTGATATTGTTTATACAGAAATCAATCGTATTGGTATTAGTCGGTGGGTTTGGGTTTCTATTTGCCTGGTATGGCATCGACTATGCAAAATTCGGCGGCATTCAACACTCTGTAATGATGAATGCGAATCTAATGGTCACACACATTACAGTTCCACTCGCAGGATTACTCTGGGGTGTTTTTTCTTTATTCCGTTTTGCTGAAGCTTTTCAGCAATACAAAGCTAACAAAAGGGCAATCTAATGATTCTTACTACTGGCGTAGCATGTGCCTTATTAGTTGGCGGTTTTTTATTACTAGTCATCCTTCGTGTACCCGTTGCTTTTGCATTGGGTATCGCAACCATTCCGGTGGTGCTGCTTGATATCAGGCTGACCCCATTCATAATTATCGACCGTATGTTTCAGTCGTATAACTCATTTATTCTGTTAGCCGTACCCTTCTTTTTACTGGCCGCTAATTTAATGAACTCGGGTAAAATCACTGATAAATTAATTGATCTAGCCAGAGTTTTAACAGGGTGGATGCCCGGTGGTTTGGGGCATGTAAATGTGGCTGTTTCGATGTTGTTCGCAGGTATATCTGGCTCTTCGACTGCGGATGCTGCAGGCTGTGGAAAAATTCTCATTCCTTCAATGGTCAAAGAGGGTTACGACCCCCGTTTTGCGATTGCAATTACTGCCTGTTCATCGGTGATGGGTGTAATCATTCCCCCTAGTATTCTGATGATTGTTTGGGGTGGAGTGATGCAGGTTTCTGTCGGTGCACTGTTTTTGGCAGGTGCTATTCCCGGTTTAATGATTGGTTTCGCTTTGATGGCGACAGTTTATGGTTACGCCAAAGTTTACAATTACCCTATCGCGATGAAGCCAACTTTTGGTACGGCCTTTAAAGCATTTAAGGGGGCAGCATTAGCCATGCTAACGCCGGTCTTTGTTATTTATGGAATCGTTGCGGGTATCGTTACACCAACCGAAAGTGCCATTATTGCAGCCTTCTACTCTCTGTTTTTAGGTATGGTGGTATACAGAACGGTTTCACCACGTGAAGTAGGCACAATCCTTTATGATACTGGGCGATTCGCATCAATTTCTTTATTTGCGATAGGTACGGCATCCGTTTTTGGTTGGTTGCTCGCTTATTATAATGTGCCACGTCTTATTATTTCAGTAATGACAAATATGGAGCTTGGGACAATCGGTACATCCTTGGTCATTGCATTCCTCTTTTTGTTCTTTGGTTTATTTATTGATGCCATTCCAACCATCATCATTCTCGGTACTGTTCTTTTACCTGTCGCTCTTCAAGCTGATATATCACCGATTGTATTTGCGATTATAGGTATCATATCGCTTGCCTTTGGTTTGGTGACGCCGCCTTATGGTCTCTGTCTGCTGATATCTGCCTCCATTGGTGGAATGAATGTTGTGAAGGTCCTTAAGGAAGTGGTTATCATTTTAATTCCAATGTTGCTTATCTTATTGTTGATCATCTTATTTCCAGAGATAGCACTATGGTTGCCGAATCAACTGATGCCCGGCTCGATTAAATAGCCGTTTAATTAATCAAGAAAGTTTGGCGAAAATAACTCAAAAACCATTTTTATAAACCCCCCCTATAAGTAGGGGGGTGTGTTTGGATTATTTCTTAAGCACAGATTCTACATTTGTGTGGTTAGATCAGACTGTTTAATGAATGTTAGATGAAAAGAGATGAAGAAATTATCTCGCTATTCCAATTTTTGATTAATTCTCAAGTGTATTTAGGTTATCCCAATAAATTCGATCCGTATCATTAATGAATTCGGCTGTCTGTTATTCATAGTTTTTAAAGTCTAAAAACGAAAAAGGGGCTAAAAGTAGGGGGGTGACCTTTAATCGTTATTTGAGGATTAATAATGCATTCTTCACCAAACATTCACTTTTAAACATTGGTCGTAAGAAACGCTGATCATAAAAACTATCATGAAACGCTAATTATTATTTAGAGGCAAATAGAGGCAAAAAATATGACAAAACCTGTAATAGGATTCATCGGCTTAGGCTTGATGGGATCAGCAATGGTAGAGCGATTTCAAGAAAAAGGTTATGCGCTCGTTGTTATGGCAAATCACTCGCGTACCAATGTTGATGCAGCGGTTTCACGTGGTGCAACTGAAGTATTCAGTGCGCGTGAAGTAGCAGAAAATTCTGATGTGGTGATGCTATGTATGGGAACCAGTGAACAAGTCGAAAGTCGTATGCGAGGGGATGAAGGTGTTATCGCCGGATTAAAATCAGGTGCTATCGTCATAGATTTTGGTACCTCTTTGCCTGAAAGTACTCGAACGTTAGCTGCAGAAGTTGCGGCCGCTGGAGGAGACTATCTAGATGCGCCACTTGGTCGTACCCCTGCTCATGCGAAACAGGGTTTGCTGAATATCATGACGGCAGGCAATGAAGATGCGTTTAAGCGGGTTAAGCCAGTGTTGCAGGAAGTGGGAGAAAACGTCTTCTATCTAGGCGGATCTGGCGCAGGTCACACTATAAAGCTGTTTAATAATTTCATCGCAATGACAACTGCAAATATGGTCTCAGAAGTTTTTGCCTTGTCAGATGTTGCTAAAATTCCTCGTCAGACGGTCTATGATGTTCTGTCAGTCGGGCCTGCAAATTCCGGCATCATGGATTTCATCAAAGCCTATGCTGTGGATGGAAATCCCGAAGTATTAGAGTTTTCTATAAAAAATGCGGCAAAAGATGTCGGTTATTATAAAAAGATGGCAGAAGATGCAGGTGTCACGCCGGCAATTGCACCTTCATCTTTGGCTGCTTTGCAAGCAGCGATAGATAATGGTCAGGGAGAAGATCTGGTGCCAAAGATGGTCGATTTTTATCAGACCTCATTTGCTAATTCGAGTGATAAAAAGTAATGAAAGTTGTTTCAGCGCCGCAAATACCGGATAGAGTTAATTTCGGTATTTTATTAATATTAATAGCCTATTTGTTCTTTTCTTTGACGGATGGAACAACCAAGTGGTTGGTGTTATTAGGGTATCCGGCTTTTCAGTTGGCGTTTATTCGCTATGGTTTTCAATTGGCGATTGGCGCTACTGAAATTTCGTTTCGAGGGTTTGATAAAAATGAGATTAAAGATCACTTTTGGCTGTTAGTCTTTCGTGGTGCAATGCTGGCTAGTGTTACAGCCTGTGTTTTTTACTCGCTGAAGTATTTAACCTTGAGTATGTATTCAGCCATTCTGTTTACGGTTCCTATTTTTGTTAGTTTGATCTCAGGGCCTATTTTAGGTGAGCGTGTTGGGCCTTGGCGTTGGTTCGCTATTTTTATGGGTTTTGTTGGCGTTGTTATTATTGTATCTCCTTTCAATGAGAGCTTTCATTGGGCATCTTTTCTGGTCCTGTTTGCTGCAATAGCAATGGCTATTTATTCGATTATCACTCGAAAGCTTGCGGCTAAAGTACGACCTCATGTGTTGCAGTTTTTTACCGGTTTAGTCGGTACGCTTACTTTTCTGCCCTTTGCTATATGGTTATGGCAGCCGGTTACCTTGAAAGCGTTGATGTTGATGACATGGGTGGGTTTTGCTTCATGGGCAGGGCACGAGTTGCTGACTCGTGCGCATAAGCATGCAGAGGCTTCTGTTTTGATGCCTTATTCTTATAGTTTTATTATCTATATGACCATTTTAGGCTTCATATTTTATGATGAAGTGCCTGATGAATTTACCATTCTGGGCGCGCTCGTTATTATTATCTCAGGACTTATTATCTGGTACCGTGAAAGACGTTTAAAAATCAAAGTAAAGCGGGATGGGGCAACTTAGGTTGATAAGTTTAGTCCCTGTTCGCCTCAAACTTTAATTGTGGGTTAACGTCCCATCCAGCCACCGTCTACGGTCAAAATTGTTCCATGAACATAATTTGATGCTGACGAAGCAAGGAAAACAATAGGCCCTGCGAAATCTTCAGGCTTTCCCCACCGTCCTGCAGGAATACGTTCTAGAATAGATTTAGAGCGTTCGGAATCATCCTGTAATGCTTGTGTGTTATCAGTAGCGATATAACCCGGTGCAATGGCATTCACATTTATGCCTTTTGATGCCCACTCATTCGCCAGAGCTTTGGTTAATTGGCCAATCCCTCCTTTTGATGCCGCATAGCCAGGAACAGTGATGCCACCCTGGAAAGTCAGTAGAGACGCGGTGAAAATGATCTTGCCATGACCTCGTTTGATCATGTCTCGGCCAATTTCACGACTCAGTACAAATTGAGCGGAGAGATTCACTTCTAATACCTCGTCCCAAATATCATCTTCATGCTCAGTTGCCGGTGCTCTTTTTATGGTACCTGCATTGTTCACTAAAATATCCGGCTCATGACCATCCGATTTGATTTGATTGGCAAACGCTTTAAGTGCTTCGCGATCAGAGAAGTCGCATGCATAGGCAGAAAAAGTTCTCCCTAATGCTGTAACCGCTTGTTCAACATCACTACCTTCTGCCTCGAGACTTGCACTGACACCTATAATATTTGCACCTGCTTCTGCCAGAGCTATTGCCATGGCTTTACCTATTCCACGTTTACATCCAGTGACTAGTGCAGTTTGTCCGCTTAAATCAAATGTGGTTTTCATCGTTTGCTTCTCCATGTATTGGAAGGTTTTTATTATCACTAATGTCATTCATTTTTTAATGAAAAAATGCTGAATGATTAATTTTTATATGGTTTGAAAACTTATTAATAGGTGTAAAAGCTCAATAAATAGTATATTGTAATTATTTGTAAATAAGTTGTAAATTGTTTGTAATTATAATAGAAAACCACCGGAGGAATATTCATGAAATCATTTAATAAAATCATTCGCGCAACAGCATGTATCGTAGCCGCGACAACCTTATTGGCAGCTATTACAGCGCCTGCTATGGCAAATTACCCAGAACGTCCAATTACGTTAATCGTTCCTTGGGGAGCGGGTGGTGGAACTGATGCAACAGGTCGTATTATTGGTAGTTTGTTACAAAAAGAGTTAGGCAAGCCTGTTAATGTAGTTAACCGCACAGGTGGTGGTGGAGTAGTAGGTCACTCTGCGATTGCAAATGCTAAACCAGACGGATATACCATCGGTGTAGCAACGGTAGAAACAGGCATGATGCATTGGGCAGGTTTAACCGATCTAACATATGAAAAGTACACACCTATTGCGCTTTACAATACCGACCCAGCTGGCGTGATTGTGCGTGCTGATTCACCCTGGAAAGACGCAAGTGAAGTTATAGGCGCAGCTAAAGCTAGCTCAGGAAAGCACAAAGCTTCGGGTACTGGTCAAGGTGGTATCTGGCATCTTGCTCTTGCAGGTATGTTAAACAAGTCTGGTTTAGATCAGTCTGCAATTCCATGGGTTCCTTCTAAAGGTTCTGCGGGTGGTCTTCAAGAGCTAGTTGCTGAAGGGGTTGATGTGGTTACCTGTTCAATCGTAGAAGCATCTGGTTTGTTATCTGCAGGTAAAGTTAAAGCAATCGGCGTTATGTCTTCAGAGCGTCTAGCTGCTTTCCCTGATGTTCCTACTTTGCAAGAAGTGGGTGGTCCTGAGTGGGAAATGGCATCATGGCGCGGTATTGTTGCTCCAGCTGGTTTACCTAAAGCTGAAACAGATGTGCTAAGTGCTGCAATGAACAAAGTTTGGCATTCAGATGATTTCAAAAAGTTTATGGATGGTCGTGGCTTTGGAATGACATATAAAGCGGGCGATGACTTTAAAAGCTGGATGAAGAAAAGCGATGAGTCACTTGGTGTTGTGATGAAGGCTGTTGGTCTTGCTAAGTAAGTTTCAGGTTCAAAGGTACCTCTATTGCTAGATAACAATCAGTAATAGAGGTACTTTCATTATTCTCACCATATTCAGGAGCCAAGCATTCAATGAAATTTAATGATGCAGTATTTGGCATTTTCTTGATTGTTTTTGCTATCGCAGAAATCATCTACACCCGAACTTTTCCTGCTTTGCACGGACAACGTTTCGGTGCCTCAGATTTTCCCGTATTAATTGGTGTTGGTTTAATTATTTGTGGTTGCCTTTTAGTCGTTAGTGGATATAAGCAACGTACAGCTTCTAGCCCAATAGAAGAAGCTATAAGCAAAGAACCCAACTTACTAACGATTGCTGGATGGCGTGAAAAGCCTCGTTCGGTTATCAACTTTTTCGTCGTAATTATAAGCATACTGTTTTACATCTTCTTTGTAGATGCATTGGGGTTTGTAATAACGGCGTTTTCGATTTTACTTGTATTGTTTCTACGACTTCAAAATGGTGTTGTCGCCTCATTTATTGCCGCACTGTTTATGACAGGTGTGAGTAAACTATTATTTGGTGTATGGCTTTTAGTGCCATTACCTATCGGCCCACTCGGTTTTTAGAGAATTATTTATGGATGCGTTTATTGGCGGACTCTCATTAATTTTTGACCCTTATGTGTTAATGGTAATGGTCGGTGCCGCTGCTTTTGGATTAGTTGTTGGGTCAATTCCGGGTCTAACTGCCACCATGGCAACCGCACTTCTTATTCCTGTAACCTTCTTTATGGATCCAGTGCCTGCGATTGCAGCCATTGTAACGACTGTTGCCACAGCAATTTTTGCCGGCGATATTCCCGGCGCGTTGCTCCGTATTCCCGGGACACCTGCCTCCGCCGCCTATTGCGATGAAGCATTCGCCATGACCCGAAAAGGCAAGGCACAGTTAGCATTGGGTGTAGGTTTAACCACTTCTATTATCGGTGGTCTCATCGGTGCAGTGGTGCTGATGATGGCGACTTCTGCATTGGCCGAATTTGCTTTCAAGTTTTCTTCCTACGAATATTTTTGGTTGGCTTGTTTGGGTCTATCTAGCGCTGTTGTCGTCTCTAGTGGTTCAACATTAAAAGGTTTTGTATCTTTATTGATTGGCTTGTTCATTGCCACTATTGGTATTGATCTTATCTCTGGGCATCCTCGTTTCACTTTCGGCAGTACAGAGATGTTGTCAGGAGTGAGCTTTATTCCTGCCATGATTGGTATGTTTGCTATTTCTGAAGTGCTTCGTTTTGTGGCAGCCAAAAATAACTCTCGGCCTAAAGTGCCAGTGCAATCACTTAGCAATCTATTTAAAGGGGTTGGAGGCGTTTTATATAAATACAAATTTAACGTTTTTAGAGGAAGCTCAATTGGAGCTGTGACCGGAGTTCTTCCAGGTGCAGGTGCAGATATCGCTGCATGGGTTTCTTATGGTGTTTCAAAACGCACATCGAAAGAGAAAGAAAAATACGGAACGGGTCATGTAGAAGGCTTGGTTGATGCGGGTTCTGCAAATAATGCCGGCTTAGCTGGTGCCTGGGTCCCTGCACTGGTATTTGGTATACCGGGTGATTCTGTTACTGCGATTGCGATAGGTGTGCTTTATATGAAGGGCATGAATCCCGGGCCGATGATTTTTCAGGAAAATCCACAGTTGCTAAATGCTGTTTTCATTGCGTTCTTTGTGGCTAATTTATTGCTATTGCCTTTAGGCTATCTCGCTATTCGACTCTCATCGCAGTTGCTTAAAATTCCTGCTCGCATGTTAATGCCGGCTATTTTAATTTTCTGTTTAGTGGGTTCTTTTGCGATAACAAACTCAGTATTTGGAGTCGTTATCATGTTAGCAATGGGTGTTTTAGCTTATATTATGGAAGAGAATGGTTTTCCGATTGCGCCAACTATTCTGGGTATTGTATTAGGCTCTATGCTTGAGGAAATGTTCTTATCATCAATGATTAAAGCGGATGGCGAGTTATTGGCATTCTTCTCAAGACCCATTGCAGCAACGCTTGGCGTCTTAACCATATTGGTCTGGTTGATACCTATAATCAAGTCGCTGAAAAGCAAGTACTGGAAACCACAAACGCCTTAGTTTTAGGTGTGCCTGGCTCTGTAAAAATATCACTAAAAGTAGGGGGGTGACCTTTTATTCGGTTCTCTGGATAAATCCTGCTTTCAATAAAATATCTACGCCCAATAAAAATGAGCCGAAATTAATTCGGCTCATTTTCAATACTAAAATCATCTAACGACTTTATTGTGATTCGTGAACCACTAAAGTCCGATTATTCGGTTTTATCATGCTCATCCGATACTTGTGCTAAACGAATAGTATTGGTTGATCCTGGTGTGCCAAATGGAACGCCTGCAATAACCACTAACCTGTCACCTGTATCTGCAATGCCTTTTCTTTTCGCCATGCGTACTGATTTACCAACCATTTCAGAGAAGGAAGAAACGTCTTTTGTCTGAATGGAATAAACACCCCAAACCAGCGATAACTTTCGTGCGACATGATCAGAAGGTGTTAAACCTAATATTGGAACAACACCACGATTACGAGCAGCACGAAAGGCAGTCGATCCTGTACTTGTATAAGTTACAACAGCAACACATTCTCTATCTTTAGCGATTTGAGACGCCGCAATTGCAATAGCGTCGGCATCAGATATTTCCCCTATAAGAGGGTATATCTGTAACATCTTACGGTAATTATTATCACTTTCAGTTTCGCTAATAATGCGGCCCATTACTGCAACGGCTTCTTCAGGATAACTTCCCGCTGCGGTCTCGGCAGATAACATCACCGCATCAACCCCATCATAAATCGCAGTGGCAACATCCGAAGCTTCAGCTCTGGTAGGAATTGGGTGATGAATCATAGACTCAAGCATTTGGGTCGCAACAATGACTGGCTTACCTTGAGATCTAGCCACTTGGACAATTCGTTTCTGAATAGAAGGAACACGTTCCGGAGGTAGCTCAACGCCCAAATCCCCTCTTGCTACCATTATGGCATCAGAGTGTTTAACAATATTTTCAAGATCGTCTAGCACAGAAGGTTTTTCTAATTTCGCCAGTAAACCTGCTTTTCCGCCGATCAACTCACGGGCTTCAATCAGATCTTCGACACGTTGAACAAAAGATAAAGCAACCCATTCAACCCCAATCTCTAATGCATATTTAAGATCAATACGGTCCTTTTTCGTCAGTGGGCTGATTGGTAGAGATACACCGGGGACATTCACGCCTTTACGTTCAGAGATTATGCCGCCAACAATGACTTCTGTAACCATCTTGGTATCACTATGTTCGGTGATGCGTAAACGGATTTTACCATCATCGACCAATAGTTCTTCGCCGACTTTTTGTGCAGCGAAAACTTCAGGATGTGGCAGTCTGACGCCTGTGCTATCTCCTCTGTGTTCATCAAGATAGAGAGTAAACGTTTGTCCAACGGCTAACTCCACATTGTCTTCTGAAAAAGTACCAATTCTTAGCTTCGGTCCTTGAAGATCAGCTAAGATACCTATGGGTCTGCCCACGTCTTTTTCTAACTTGCGAATGCAATCTAATCTGGCTTTTTGCTGTTCATGAGTTCCGTGACTAAAGTTTAGCCTGAAAACACTCACTCCTGCGTCTAATAAACTTCGTATAGAGGCTTCATCGCTTGAGGATGGCCCCAGTGTAGCGACAATTTTTGTGCGTCGATCGAGTTTAAATGGAGATTCAGTCATTACTTATTTTTCCCTGCAAATTTCATTTAACCGACCTAGCCCAGTAGAGATATTGATTCTGAGTTTGTGCTCGGTTCCTAGTTGCGAATAATAACTTATATTTTTATATACATCGAATATATGTATTGAATCTAACTCATTCTTTTTTGGTTATTTCTTCTGTCTGAATTTACTGCTCAGGAAAAATGTCAAGCTAGTGGAGCGGCATATGAATATCAAAGATGAATGAAAAGATTTTGTATTATCGACATTTCTTTATATCTCTTTTGTACTAGAGTTATCCTGTAGTAAGCAATAATTAGTGTTTAGTGAAAGTTTGGATTAGGTACAAACAAGATCTATTTTACGTTGCCTAAAAATAAGATTTCATTTTTTAAATAAAAAACCTCCTAAAAGTAGGGGGGTGACCTTTACTTCAAGCTTGTACTAGTCCGTTCTACTAATTATTTAAATAAGCTTTGCTTAACTAATTGTTAATAATTATTCGCTTTCATTAAATTATGTTTATGAAAGACTACATCATCTGTAATCACAAATGTCAGTTGGAGATTGCAGTAATAAATGAATAGGTATCGGCTGCTTTTTGTAATTCCGTATCGCTGGTATTTATAAATAATAAATTTAGAGGAGTGTTAAATGTACATACCAAGGATCGCAAAAAATAACAAACCCAAGCTTATCATTGCGGCTGCTATGAGTGCCGTATTACTAAGCAGTAGCGTTATAGCTGCTGATTATCCATCGCGCCCCGTTAATATGATTATTCCTTACGGACCTGGTGGAGCAACTGATATTTCTGCGCGTACTATTTCTGAGCCACTAAGTAAAGAAGTTGGAAAACCATTGGTTATGGTCAATAAGGCTGGAGCTGGCGGTGCGATTGGCTCAGTTGCGGTACAAAATGCGAAAGCAGATGGTTATACCTTATTATTTGCACGAGTGGGTACTCACACAGTAAACCCTGCTATGAAAGCAACATTGCCATACAAACTGGAAGATTTTCGCTTTGTAGGGGTTTACGAAATTAATCCGGTTGCATGTGCTGTAAAAGCGGATAGTGACATTAATTCAATGGAAGACTTGGTGGCTCAAGCAAAAGCCAAGCCCGGAAGTGTTAGCTACAGTTCTTCTGGTGTAGGTAGCTTATTACATCTAGCAGCCGCAATGGTATTAAAGGAATTCGGTTTAGAAAACCCGGTAAAACAGGCTACTCACATTCCTATGAAAGGCGGTGGAGGAGCAGCAACGGCGGTACTTACTGGAACTGCGACTTTCCTTTGCAGTAACTCTTCCAGTTTAGCGAGTTTTGTAAAAAATAAGCAGCTTAAGCCATTGCTGGTAACTACTGCAGAACCAGTGGCTGGTTTTGATGCGCCAACATCAAAAGATTTAGGTAAGCCCGCTTTAGAGCAATTAGTTGGCTGGACCGGTATTGCTGGACCTGATGATTTGCCTGATGATATCGCAGCATCCTGGGGTAAATGGCTAGCAACAGCGACTTCTAATAAGGAATTTAAAGAGAAAATGGAAGCGCGCGGTTCAGTTATCCGTTTAATGAGTCCGGAAGAATCAAAGAGTTTTATAAATGCTCAGTATAAACAGTTCAAAGCTTTAGTTGATGAGCTAGGCATGAGGGTCGAAGGTTAAGAAACCCATATACAGCCTTGAAAATCTTCAAGGCTGTTTTCTTTAGGATCTTTTTAAAGGGTTTTGTAATGTTAAACAACTCTTATTTTAGTACGGGCTTAGCTTCGCTAATTCTATCTTTATTTCTGATTTTTGTGGCAATTCCTTATGGCGTTACTGCGCCTTCTAATGTGACGAACATAGTGCTATCTCCTGTGTTCTGGCCTGAAGTACTGAGTATTCTTTTAGGAATCACCGGTATTGCTCTGATGATTTCTGGAAGGAGTGCTGTTAAGGATAGTGTTGCAGAGCTTTTGCCAACTAAGGGATGTTATAAGCGTATTGCACTGTTAGCTGTATTAATGGCTGTTTATGTCGCTGCGATTCCTTGGTTGGGGCTAGTTTGGACGTCAATGATTTCGTTTGTCGCATTGGCGATATTGATCAAAACATCTCATCCTCGAACAGCGCTCATTTCAGCGGTAATTATTCCGCTTGTTTTATATATGTTTTTTGCTCATGTTGCAGGTATGGCTATTCCTCAAGGTGAGTTTTTGAGGTTGCCATGACATTGTTAGAAAACCTTGCAGCGGGTTTTGAGTTAGTTGCGAATTTTGAAAGTGTATTTGCTTTGGCTGGGGGCGTTTTAATAGGTGTTATAGCTGGGGCTATTCCAGGATTGTCGGCAACAATGGCAGTTGCATTGACACTCCCTTTTACTTTTGCAATGCAACCCATTACAGGTATTTTATTGTTGTTGGGCGTTTATAAAGGGGGTATTTTTGGCGGCAGTATTCCTGCTATTTTGATAAAAACGCCAGGCACTCCTGCCTCTAGTGCGACCATTCTGGATGGACACCCGATGGTTAAAAATGGGCAAGCGGGCAAAGCCTTGGGAATGGCGTTATGGGCTTCTTGCACCGCAGATCTAATCTCAAATCTGGCGCTAATACTGTTTGCCGGTTGGTTAGCTGCTTTTGCTTTAAAGTTTGGGCCTCCAGAGTTTTTTACCCTGATTTTATTCTCGCTAACAATTATTGCGGGTGTTTCAGGTGATAGCTTGCTGAAGGGCATTGTCAGTGCTCTGTTTGGATTGATACTCGCCACAATAGGGCTCGATTTAGTCTACGGCACCAATCGATTTACACTTAACGATCCTAACCTGATGGGTGGATTAAACTTCATTGCTGTGCTGATTGGTTTATTTGCAATACCTGAAATATTAGCAATGGTTTGGAATCCCAAATCGAAAGAAGGTGAAACGCAAAATCTCGGCAAAGAGTGGGTGACGTTTGCTGAATATAAGCGTTGTTTTAAAACGATTGTAAGAGGTAGTTTTATCGGCGTTTTTCTAGGTAGTATTCCGGGAATTGGTGCAGCACCTTCAGCATTTTTATCTTATAGCGAGGCAAGACGTAAATCTCCTAATAAGGAGAACTTTGGTAAAGGTGAAATCGAAGGAGTTGCAGCATCTGAGTCCGGAAACAACGGAGTTGCAGGGGCAACACTAATTCCACTTTTAGCATTAGGTATCCCGGGTGATGTTATCACTGCGGTAATCATTGGCGCTTTCATGGTGCATAACTTGCAGCCTGGACCCATGATGTTTTTGAATAGTCCGGATATCATCTATGGATTGTTCATGGGGTTAATCATTAGCTCGGTGTTTTTGTTCTTGATAGGTTCGGTAGCTATTCGTGCCTTTAGTTATGTCGCTGATATTCCCAGAGGGATTTTGTTTCCTGCGGTGATGGTGCTTTGTGTTTACGGTTGTTACGCGGTAAATAACAATATTTTTGACGTTGGCGTTATGTTTGCGATGGGTTGGTTGGGTTATGTCATGTTGTGCAAAGGCATACCTGCGGCGCCATTTCTTATTGCCTTTATCCTTGGGCCGCTGCTGGAGGATAACTTTAGGCAGTCGATGCTAATGTCTGGTGGATCTGCTGAAATACTCGTTAGAGGCCCAATTACCTGGTTCTTCTGGACGCTTACGATCATAACTATCGTTGCGATTATTCGTTCTGGTATGGGCAAGAAAAAGGCTGAAGCGGTAGAACACGGTAATCAAGAATAAGGGGTTTTTAAAAGAAGCTTCTTACAACTATCTGTTTTAAATACATCTGAGACAAGACAAAATGACGAAAAATAAACGCGGAGCAAATCTTGTTGCTGAAGGTTTGGCTGAGGCTGGCGTAAAGACAATCTTTACTTTATCTGGCAATCAAATCATGCCTATTTTTGATGCAATCATAGATGTAGGTATTCGCTTAATACACGTAAGGCATGAGGCTGCTGCAGTTTTTATGGCAGATGCCTGGTCACAATTGAATAATGAAATAGGGGTGGCTTTATTGCCAGCAGCCCCGGGTTTTGCAAATGGCTTGGCGCCGTTGTATTCAGCGACTTGTGCTGAGAGCTCGGTGATATTAATCAGTGGTGATTCACCTATTTCTAAAGATGGCATGGGCGCCTTTCAAGAGCTTGATCAGGTAGCAATTGCTACTCCGCTAACCAAGTTATCTAAACGTTCCGTTTCTGTTGAAACGATTCCAGATGACCTTAGTGCTTTGATTAAAGCAGCGCGCTCAGGCCGTCCTGGTCCTGTGCATTTAGCTCTGCCTCAGGATTTGCTTGAACAGGAAGTGGACACATCAAAGTTAAGCGGCATTAGCGAATACTCCCCTGATAGAGAAACACCATCAGATGCACTTGTTGAGCAGATTAAAAATGAGTTAGAAAACGCAGAACGCCCACTCATTATTACAGGTCCTGCATTGACTGAAACAAGGATCGGCGAATTACATTCTAAACTGTCGTCGGCATTATCTATGCCTGTTGTAAGTATGGAAAGTCCACGTGGACTCAAAGATCCTTCGTTAGGCGATTTTAGTAATGTGTTAGTTGAATCAGATGTTGTGCTGATTTTGGGCAAGTCTGTTGATTTTACCTTGAGTTTTGCTAAAGCCAATTCATTTGGAGAAGAGTGTCGTGTCCTGGTGGTTGATCCTGAAACGCAAATGCTTGAACGTGCGCGACAGGCTCTAGGTGAACGAATTGTTCTGGCTGAAATTACTAACGTTAAAAGTCTCGCTGAATCACTGAGTTGTTGTCAGATGGAGCCGTCATCTGCAAGACAAAGGTGGATGGCAAGAGTCACAAATGTCATTGCAGATCGCGGCGAAGATACTGACGATATCGTGTCTGATTTGATTCATCCTGCCTCTTTGTGTGCCTCTGTGCAGCGAGCAATGTCAGGCATAGAAAATGCAATTTTAGTTTGCGATGGCGGTGAATTTGGCCAGTGGTCACAGGCATTCTTGTCCGCTCCTAAGCGAATTATTAATGGCATTTCCGGTGCTATTGGTGGCGGTATTTGCTATGCGATTGGCGCGAAAGCGAGTCATTCTGATTCTACTGTTTTTATATTGATGGGCGATGGTACTGCAGGTTTTCATTTCAGCGAATTTGAAACAGCCGTGCGTAATAAACTTCCACTGGTAGCGGTGATAGGACACGATGCCAAATGGAATGCTGAGGTGCAACTTCAGCTCAGAGAATATGGTGAAGATCGCCTGATTGGCTGTGAGCTTGATGAAACACGCTACGATATAGCTGTAGAAGGTTTAGGTGGTCACGGTGAATATGTGACAGACCCATTTGACCTGGATGCAGCGTTAAAACGAGCGATTGATAGCGGACTGCCCGCCTGTGTTAATGTGCGAATTGAAGGATTACCAGCGCCTTCTGGAAGTGGTCACTAATTAAAAAAGTGCCTGTAAGTAGGGGGGTGACCTTTATATATTGATTAATATTTAATTGATATAAAGTGGTTATTTATGTCCTATGATAAAGGTCCTCTTAACTATAATTCTGGTATACACTGATGGGTGTTCGTCGTTTTAAAACCCTTATAGCAATTGCTGAACTTGGAACTTTTGCTAAAGCAGCCGAAGCTGTTTACTTAACACCTGCCGCCGTGAGCCAACAAATGAAGGCTTTAGAGGACGAGCTTGATATGCCTCTATTTGATCGTACCAAGCGCCCTCCGGTATTGAATCCTGCCGGATATGCCTTGATCCCCAAGGCGTTGAAGCTGATCAAACATTACGAAGAATTAAAACCTTCCTTAGAAGGCGAGCTAGATACTTTAGAAAACCTCACAGTGGGAACAGTGCCAACCACTACCACTGGCATTATGCCAAGGGCGATTAAAACATTACAGGATGATCACGATAAATTGCACATCCGCATCTATCCGGGTTTGTCTGATGATTTATATGCGCAAGTCGATAGAGGGTTTCTTGACGTGGCAGTTATGACAGAACCTCCCACTATTTATGAGCATTTGATCTGGCGTCCTTTTACCGAAGAACCTTTTGTGGTTTTGGCCTCTAAAGAAATTACCATGACAGACCCAATGGAGATCTTACGGACTCAATCTTTTATACGCTATGCGCGAAAAGCCTGGGTCGGAAAGGATATTGATCATTGGTTGATTGAAAATAATATTCATGTTCATGAAACCATGGAACTCGATACATTAGAGGCTACTGCAGCAATGGTTATGAATAACCTTGGTGTATCTATTATTCCGTTGAATTGCTGTTCAAAACCAGAACATGAGCATCTTAATATCATTCCACTTGAGGATAGTTCTTTTAAAAGAGTGTTGGGTGTTCTCTATCGTCGAGACACCAGTAAGCATTTGCTCATAGAGTTACTATGGGAAAAACTCATTCAGATCGTTCAAGAGTCGGGGGTCACCAAAGCATTGTTAGACCCTTCTCAATCGACTAAAAGCTAACTCTTATTTTCAAAATTTTTTTAAATATATTTTACTATTATTTAGTCATGATTTTAGAATTCTGAGTCATTCGGTACATTTGCAAATGAGCTATTTTAAATAAACTATTACTTAATAAAATCTACAGTTTTATTCGTTTGATCAAGAGTTTCTTTTGTTATTAAATCGTTCTTACTATCAATAACAACAGGTTTTCCTGCTTGTTTTTACGCGAGATATAAAGCTAGAAATAGATCCAGGAATAACTCGAGATAAAACGGAGAGATTAAGTGGCTAATGAAGGTAAAACGATAAAGGTATTGCTTAGTCGGGGTGATAATTCGAATAGCGCTCTTAAAGAGTACGAAGTACCCGCCAAGGAAAGCCAAACTGTACTAGATGTAGTGACCTGGATTCAGCGCAATCTAGAACCTGATCTGTCATACCGGTTTGCGTGTCGTGTTGGTATGTGTGGTTCTTGTGCGATGACAGTCAACGGCAAGCCACGTTGGACATGTCGTACGCATGTTTCAAAAGTTATGGATGGCGATAAAACCATCACTATAGAACCCCTAAGAAACATGCCTGTTATTAAAGATCTCGCCTGTGACTTAAATGAGTTTTTTGAAAAATGGACCAAAGCTAAAGGCCATTTTATTCCAACCAAAACCCGTGATGATCAAGTTCAGCTTATCTCTCCTAATGAAAAAGCACGTCGTGAAGCAAATGCAGGCATCGAATGTATTAACTGCGGCGTGTGTTACGCATCCTGTGATGTTGTAGAAAATGATTCAAGTTATTTAGGCCCTGCTGCGCTCAATAGAGCCTGGACCTTAGTCAATGATGTTCGAGATGGCGGAAAAATTGAGCGTCTGAAGGCTGTCACTAGCGAAGGTGGTTGTCAGTCTTGTCATTCTCAACAAGGTTGTACTACCTATTGTCCTAATACCCTCAATCCTACTCGTTCAATTGCTGGTCTGAAAAAAGTGGCAGCAATAGCAACACTAAAAGGGGAGATGTAATAGTGCTAAGTATTAAATTATATATTGCCCAACGATTAACCGCGATGCTGATGGCGCCATTAGTGCTACTCCATTTGGGTGTGATGATTTACGCCATTCAGGGCGGTCTTACTGCTGGTGAAATACTCGGTCGCACTCAAGGTAGTTTTTTTTGGGGGTTGATTTACGGCTTATTTGTGGTGGCGTTATCAATCCATGCAGCAATAGGTTTAAGAGTGGTCATTTATGAATGGCTAGGGGTAACAGGCGCACGTCTTAACTGGATAACCACTGCGATTGTTATTTTGTTATTGGGCCTTGGCAGCAAAGCAGTTTACGCGGTGGTATTGTCATGATTAAACCACATAGAAATCAACCTCTCTGGTACGCCTATATTCTTCATCGCATATCGGGTGTTGCGCTTGCATTATTTCTTCCCGCACATTTTTATATTCTAAGTCTGGCGCTGAATGAGCCTGAATCACTGGATAGTATGTTGCACTGGGCAGAACAGCCAATCGTTAAATTTGCCGAATTCGGATTAGTGTTTTTGTTAGCCGTCCATTTATTTGGTGGTCTGAGATTACTTGCACTTGAGTTTTTGCCTTGGAAGCCCGGGCAGAAAACATTCGCCGCTGTTGCAGTTGCATTCGCATTTTTTGTGGCTTTAGTCTTCTTATTGAGAGCGATTTGATCATGATAGAAACAAACGATACTGATATTTTAATTTTAGGCTCAGGTGGAGCTGGCTTATTGGCTGCATTACATGCATACAAAGCTAACCCAGATCTAAAGATCAGCGTTGCCGTTAAAGGTTTAATGGGTAAATGTGGTTGCACTCGTATGGTTCAGGGTGGCTACAACGTTGCGATGAGTGACGATGATTCTGTTGAACGCCATTTTATGGATACCATCGCTGGTGGTAAATGGTTACCTGATCAAGATCTAGCATGGAAATTATGTGAAACAGCGGTAACCAGAGTTCAAGAACTTGAAAATGAAATAGGTTGCTTCTTCGATAGAGAAGATGATGGATCACTACATCATAAAGCATTCGCCGGACAGACCGCCGACCGAACAGTTCATAAAGGCGACCTTACCGGGATCGAAATTATCAACCGTTTGATGGAGCAAGTTTTAGCGCTTCCAATAGATCGTCTTGAAGAATACAGAGCGTTAGCTTTAGTGCCTAATAAAAAAGGTGATGCACTTGCTGGTGTGCTGATGGTCAATATGCGTGATGGCAAAATGAAGTTCGTTCGTGCTAAAGCGGTATTACTTGCAACTGGTGGTGGACCAACAATGTATCGTTACTACACCCCTTCTGGTGAAAAAAGCATGGATGGTTTAGCGATGGCTTTACGTCTTGGCTTGCCGTTGCGTGATATGGAAATGGTGCAATTTCATCCAACAGGATTGCTGGCGGGTAAAGATACTCGCATGACAGGCACAGTATTGGAAGAAGGACTGCGTGGTGCTGGCGGTTATTTGCTTAATGGCAATAAAGAGCGATTCATGTTTGATTACGACGAGCGTGGTGAACGCGCCACTAGAGATATTGTAAGTCGTGGTATCTATGCTGAGATGCGTAAAGGTAATACAACTCCAAATGGTGGTGTGTATATCGCCATGAGTCATCTTGGAGTAGAAGACGTAAAGAAAAAATTCAAAGGTATGGTAAAGCGATGTGCTGATTGTGGTTTTGATCTTGCGGGTGGCTTGGTTGAAGTCGTTCCTACTGCGCATTACTTCATGGGTGGTTTAATTTGTGATACCGATACCAAGACAGAATTGCCGGGATTGTTTGTGGCCGGTGAAGACGCTGGTGGAATTCACGGAGCAAATCGTCTGGGTGGTAATGGTGTAGCCAACTCTACCGTTTACGGTGGTGTTTCTGGCGAAGCGATGGCTGAGTATGTTTCAGATATAACTGAGCTTCAAGATCCCAATGAAGACTTCATTCAAGCAGAGATTGACCGAGCACTTCTGCCATTTACGTCACCAGTTGGTGGAGTAAATGTGAATGATCTACGTGAAAAGCTCATGGATATCATGTGGGAAGATGTGGGTGTTATGCGGACTGCAGAAGGAATCCAAAAAGGCATTTCTAGAGTGGAAGCATTACAGACTGAATTACTCGAAAATGGCATCGGTGCAGAAAATACCGTG
This sequence comes from uncultured Cocleimonas sp., assembly GCF_947495625.1. Lineage (GTDB taxonomy): Bacteria > Pseudomonadota > Gammaproteobacteria > Thiotrichales > Thiotrichaceae > Cocleimonas. The sequence goes on along the minus strand of NZ_CANLZW010000011.1, from coordinate 75,445 downwards.
TTTAATCCGACATGGCATGACTGGTTAAATTTATATAACTTAACCGAGATTTCACTTGTGATTGCGGCAGCTGCCTTGTCTCGTGAAAACTCACGTGGAGCGCATTGTCGAGAAGATTTTCCAGAGCCTGGAACGATGGAAGACTCGTATTTCACCGTGGCACGCAATCAATCGGGCAACTTCGGCGTTACTCATACACCTGTTAATTTTTCCATCATTAAGCCTGGTGAATCACTGATTGATGATTATTCAGAAACTGCTCCCGAAGTTAAGCATTAAGAGCGTAATCTTTAAAAAATTGAGTATCAAAACAGAATATTAAAAACAGAGCATTAAACAGAATATAAAGAGAGACCACACGATGATTTCTAACAAAACAATACAAGATACCGCTTACCAAATTATGGGTAAAGCGGCCATCGATATTCCGCAGGATTATCGAAAGGGCATCGAGTTCATGGTGCAAAAGGAAGATGGCTTATCCAAGTTTGTCCTCAAGACCATGATGGAAAACTGGGATGCCGCTACCGAAGATAGACGCCCAATGTGTGCCGATTCCGGACTGCCACGTTATTACGTAAAAATAGGAAATGACGCTAAATTTGAAGGCGGACCTATAGGCATAGAGAGAGCATTACGAGAAGCAACAGCGCAGGCAACACATGATATTCCGCTACGTCCTAATCGTGTACATCCGTTGTGGAGAACCGATCACAATAATAATGTCGGTATTAACTCACCAGAAATAGATTGGAGTTTCGAGCCCGATGTAGATTGGATCGATATTACCACGGTACATAAGGGTGGGTTATTTGGCACAGATTACAGAATGCTTTTCCCCGGTGATGGCATTGATGGTATCAAGCGTTTTTTCCTCGATACCATGGTTTCATTTGGTAAACGTGGTTTAGCTTGTCAGCCTGCTGTCGTAGGAATAGGTCTTGGCGGTTCAAAAGATACCACGATGGTTTTGGGTAAACAGGCGGCTTGTTTGCGCACTGTGGGAGAAGCCAATCCAGATCCAGAGATTGCCAAACTTGAAGAAGAATTAAAAACCCTGGGTAACGAGATTGGTATGGGAGCACAGGGTTTTGTCGGTGCATCGATGGTTGCTGATTGTCACATCGAAGTCGGTTACACCCACACTGGCGGAATGCCGATGAGTGTGCATATGTTCTGCCTATCATCAAGACGTGCAACTGCGCGAATACATGCAGATGGCAAAGTAACTTATCGAACAGATCCAAACTGGTTCACGCCTTATATGAGACGTGAGACAACTGGATGGGAGCAGTAATATGACTAGCAAAGCTAATGAGAATGGTGAATTTAAAGAAGTCAGACTTCAAGTTCCGGTAAAACAAGAAGATTTAGAAAAGCTGGAAATCGGCACCATCGTTTATCTCGATGGAATCATATATACCGGCAGAGAAGGTGTATATAAGCGCGTATTAGAAGAAGGCTATGACATACCCTTAGACCTCCCTGCACTAAGTAATGTGAATTTCCATTGTTCACCTGCCGCGGCTATAGAACCAGATGGAACTTATAATGTAGGTGGTGTAACTGCTACGGCAAGTTTTCGATTCGCTAAGTGGATGACAGGCTGGTTTAATAAATCGGGTGCTAAAGTCATTATTGGCAAAGGTGGTATGTCAAGTGAACAATATAAAGAACTATATGTTCCAGCAGGTGCCGTTTACCTAACAACGGTAGGGTATGGAACAGGTGCTTTACTTGGTAGAGGCATCAAAAAAGTCCGACAGGTTGAATGGTTTAAAGAGCTCGGCAATGCTCAGGCGATGTGGGTTTTTGAGGTTGAAAACTTTGGTCCTTTTATCGTAGATAGTGACCTTAAAGGAAATAGTTTATTTGAACAGGAAGGTAAAAAGATTAATAAAAAGCTGGATAAGCTTTATGAAGGTTTAAAGAAGCCTGCATTAAGCCGATATGGTGAAACCGATGATCGCAGTGACGAATTAATCTAATCAATTTATCTAACAGAGTACCTAACAAAGTACTTAGCAAAGTACTTAGCAAAGTACTTAGCAAAGTAACTAAACAAATAATGAGATCTTGAGATGTTTATTGATGAAAGAATATACACCTTGAAAAATGGCAATGTTAAGCCATTCCTTAAGCTTTACGAAGAATTAGGCAAAGATGTTCAAATCCGTATTTTAGGAAATATGGTTGGTTACTTTTACACAGATATCGGGCCATTAAATCAAATTGTTCATATGTGGGGTTATGACTCTATGGATGATCGTTATAGTCGACGCGCTAAATTACAAGCAAGTGAAGAATGGCTCAAGTACGCAGTTCAAATGCGACCTTTAGTCAGTCATATCGAGAATAAAATATTAATCCCTGCGGACTTTAGTCCTATCGGTGGCAAAAACAGCATTGCTGAATAAATGCGTTTGATGGTTTAGCTATCTACGAGGCTTAAATAAAAATATGGATTATATTCTCTCTTCAATTAACCTCGTTATCGCTGACCCAAATGTCTTCTGGATGGCTTTAATCGTATTGTTGGCTTTGTTTACCAGAGCGGCAATAGGCTTTGGTGATGGTGTCATTGCTGTTCCGCTGTTATCACTGATGATTGATATCAGTGAAGCGGTTCCGTTTATACTTTTCATTTCTACGTTAATGTCATTTGTGGCCCTATGGAAAGATCGGGCACACGTTCAATTCGGCTCCTTAAAACGAACAGCCAGTATGGCTCTACTGGGATTTCCATTTGGTATATTGCTACTGGGAGTAACCGATAATGAACTCGTAAAAAGTCTTCTGGGATGCGTACTTATTATCATGGCAATCTGGTTTTTATCTCCGGCAAAAAAGATTCAGTTGAAATCAAATGGCTGGAGTTATTTCTTCGGACTTCTGGCAGGTGTGCTCGGTGGAGCCTATGCGTTTCGCGGCATTGTGTTTGGCATATACGGCAGCTTACGAGGCTGGTCGCCAGCACAGTTTAAGGGCACGATTCATAGCTTCTTTTTGTTAAGTGGAATTTTCATTCCATTTGGCTACTTTGGCGCAGGGCTTGTTACCCCGAGAGTTATCGGACTTTTCTTTGTAATGATGCCGGTAGCTTTGTTCGCTACTTTGGTTGGTACCTGGTTCTCAGGAAAGCTCAATGCTCAAACTTTCCAAAAGGTTATTTGGTCAGTTTTATTGCTTCTTGGTATCGTTTTTATTGTGCAATTTATATCCAGGAATTTTTAGTAATATTAGAAACTTGAATGTGTGAATACGGAAACTTAGGTTTCTTATTTAAAAAAGTGGCTAAAAGTAGGGGGGTGTGAATTCAAGTAGAGCAGTTCCCTGATTTTACTGACTGTTACTATGTATCCAGCATTAGTTTAGCTTGCTCTCCAATCGTTTTAACTGCCGATTTTATTCTATCGTCAGGTACGGTCGCATAATTCAATCGCAAGCAGTTTCGGTATTTATCCGACGCTGAAAATAAGGTGCCTGGTGCAATCCCAGTATTAAACGCCAGTAATTTTTTATTTAACTCAAGCGTATCAATATCGCCTGGCAACTCCACCCATAAACCAACCCCACCTTGAGGGTAGGTCATTTTAGTCCCTTCTGGGAAATACTGTTGTACCCAGTGAATCATGCAATCACGGCCGCGCTGGTATTGAGTTCTAGCGGTTCTTAAATGTTTCTCGAAATAGCCTTGTTGTATAAATTGTGACAGTGCCAGTTGTGGTAAAGCAGTGGAGCCGAGGGAAGTTATAAATTTCAAATGGGTCAAAAGCTTGCCATAGCGTCCGGCAGCTACCCAGCCGATGCGTAAACCGGGAGCGACAGTTTTGGAAAACGATGAGCACATTAAAACGCGCCCTTCGGTGTCAAAGGATTTAATGGTTTTGGGTCGTGGCGTTTGATACACAAGATCACCGAAAATATCATCCTCGATAATGGCAAAATCATAACGCGAAGCAAGTTCTAATAGTTTACGTTTATTCTTGTCCGGCATGATATAGCCCAGAGGATTATTAGACGTTGGTATCAACTGAATCGCTTTAATCGGCCATTGTTCTAATGCCATCTCTAACGCAGTCATGCTGATTCCGGTTTCAGGATGTGTTGGTATTTCTATGACCTTTAAACCGTTCGACTGGATGGCTTGCATCGAGCCATAAAAGCTGGGTGAATCAATCGCAATAATATCCCCGGGCTTGCTGATCGCTTTCAGGCTTAGGGATAACGCCTCCTGACAACCTGTAGTGATGACAATGTCATCTGGGTGAAGATAACAGCCAGAGTTTTGCATCAACCGAACAATCTGTTCTCTTAATTCTTCTAGGCCATTGCCTTTGGCGTTTTCAAATAAACATCGAGGCTGCTGACGTGACAGGTCGGCATGAATACGCTGTAAAGGTTTGAGTGTTTTTAAGGTGATATCTGGTGCGCCACCACCAAAGGCGACAAAGTTATGATGACTTTCGGTGGTCGTCAGGGTTAGTACTTCATCCCAGTGTGCGACATCGACAGGCTTTTGCTCGGGACGGCTAATATCAGGCAATAAATCGGTGTTTTGTTGTTGCTGAACGTAATAACCAGATTTGGGTCTGCTCATTACCATGCCAGTATCTTCAAGCAGGCGGTAGGCTTCTTGAACGGTAGAAATACTAACACCACGGCTGGTACTCATATCCCGAATTGAGGGTAGCTTTTGCCCTGGCTGATAATAGCCATGCTCAATTTTAACTTTGATTTCTGAAGAAAACTGCTCGTATAGCTTCATGGTTGAACCGTTCTGTATTTTTTAATGGATTCAAATATCACATGAGCATGACAGATTTACAATTACTATAAATAGAACAGTACAGATTATGGTTTTCGGCACGTGACAGATCACTTAATTTCTATCTGTCACGACAAAAAAGGTATAAATGTGAATCTGTAATGTAATCCTTCTTATCCCTATTCTTATTTTAGTCATACGCAAATAGAGATAGGAGAAAACCAATGAAATTATCATTCAAGCTATTTAAAGGTATTTGCTCACAGTTATTAGAGCAAAACACGAAACAGCTAAACCTTTACAAGCAGCGTTACAGAAGCAGAAAATCTTTATTAAAACTGGATGAGAATATGCTGAGGGATATTGGGATTAGCAAAGAACAGGCCGAAGAAGAAGCGAATAAATCATTCTGGGTTGGTGATGATTTCAAGGCTAAGTATGCGAGTGAAGTAGCTGATCAACGAACCCGCAATAGCAAACGTTCTCTAATCAAAGCATCTGGCTGATAACGTTAAAAAAGACCTAAAAGTAGGGGGGTGACTTTATTTGTCGTTAAGACCACCTTCTATTTTGTCTAAAGTATCCCCAATACGGCTAAACTCGTCATTATAATTGGTATCGTTTACGTAACCCATAACTGCATCTTTAACATTCTGGGCATATTCGCCAACTAGTGGCGCATCGACAAATAAAGTTAGCACCCAGATAAGAAATGCGATAAATACCGATGCGCCAATAATCGCTCCCAACCCCCTAAAAATACCTGCGACAAAATTCGTCCAGACGATGCGCCAAGGGCTGGATGAATAACGAATAAATTCTTTTAACGCTAGATTAGCTCGTTCTTCGTTTTTATCCATTTTCTATCCTTATACTTTTCGAATGCGTTATATTTTCAATAGTTTACTTTTTAGTAGAGTCGTTCGCCAAGGTTTCTAAGCCCTAATATCAAAACTTGTGGCTTTAGTGACTACTAGAGATTAAAAAAACTCCTTCCTGTATTCCCATATTATCATTCTGTAATTATTTAACTAGCTGATTATTATATTGAATTTTAACTTTGTGTTCCTGAATTATCCGAACAGAAGTATCACTCCCAGGTTTTGATTATTGTTTGAGTCATTCGACGATCAAGTGAAACAAAACAGGTGATAGTAATGACAATATCTAGTTCAACCATTCGCGTTTTTTATGATGGCGCATGTCCATTATGCCGGCGCGAAGTGAAGCGTTATCAAATGCTCATGTCTAATAAGGAATCTAATAAAAACGAAGAGATCGACTGGGTTGATATCAGTAATAACGCTGCTGTACTTAATGAAGAATGCATCAACTACGAAGATGCAATGAGACTCATCCACATTAAAGATGGTAGCGGTGTTCATCAAGTAGGGCTGGAAGCGATGCTCACACTTTGGGACAAAATACCGTATTACCGAATGATCTCGGGATTGATTCGTAAGTTGCCCAAGACTCATCCGCTGTTAGAAAAATTCTATGAATTTCTCGCTAAACATCGAATGAGTTTTTCTGTGAGACGCAAATGAGCACCGACAGAATATTAAAAACGCATGAGTGGCAAGACCTCGTCAAATACAAGCCATGGGAAATTGCCAAAGAAATTTCATTGCCATTGCCCTGGTTTATTTTAGAAATGTGGGCAGCGGCTAATCAGCACACGGTGTTGATGCTATTTGCTGCCGCCTACTTTTTTCTGACCTGTTTACGCGTTTCGCATAATGCGTTTCATTATTGCCTGGGGCTTTCTAGAACCGCGACAGATGTCGTGATGTTATTACTGAGTGTTTTCATGATGACATCAATGCGTGCCACGCAAGTCACACACATGCAACACCATCGCCATTGTTTGGAAGAAAACGATGTAGAAGGCTATATCGCTAAATTAGGCTTTTGGAACATGTTGTTACAAGCGCCTTTATTTACCCTTAAATTGCATAAAGAAGCATTAAGCCGAAGCGCTAAAAAAAGCCTTAAACAGAACTTCTGGATCAAATTTGAAATTGCTCTAAATGTCTTATGGATGACTGCCGTGTGGTTTTGGTGGGATATCGATGCGCTAAAAATTCATACGGTGTTGATGCTGTTATCACATGCCATATCACCGATGTTTACCGTATGGAGTGTGCATCATGATTGTGAAGAGGAAGATTCTCAATATGGCTCAAGAACACTTCGATCACGTTGGTTGAGCCCACTTGCTTACAACATGTTGTTTCATCTTGAGCATCACAACTACCCCGCGATACCTACCTGTCACTTGCCCCAGCTTGCCGAGCGTTTAGATAGCGCGGGTTTAATCAATTACAAAACTGTCATTTAACTGAGGATAAACAATGAAAAATCAAACAAAACTAAAAAAGAAAGCGCATAAAGAAAGCCCACGCATGGCCGAAAACTCATTTACAAATGGTGAGTTTGGGCAAGTACTGTGGGCGCCTGCAAAATCACTCTGGTATACCTCTCATTTATTCATAGCGGTTGTGGGTGGCGCATACTTTTTCTCCCTCTCTGCTTTAGCTGTTTTTATAGTATTTACGGCTACCACAGTTTGCCTAGGTCATTCATTAGGGATGCACCGACGCCTCATTCACCGCAGTTACGAATGCCCGAAATGGCTGGAGTATTTCTTTGTTCACCTTGGCGTGTTGGTGGGTATGGCAGGCCCGTTGGGAATGACCCATCAGCATGACCTCAGAGATTGGGCGCAACGTAAACCGCGGTGCCATGCTTATTTACGTCATGGCAGCGGCATCATCAAAGATGCGTGGTGGCAATTGCATTGCGATTTGAAACTGGATCATGCACCTGAGTTTTTGCCAGAAGATGATTTAAAGCAAGATCGTATCTATCGCTTCATGGAAAACACCTGGATGCTCCAGCAACTCCCCTGGGCAATCGTCTTATTCTACTTTGGTGGCGTGTCTTGGGTCGTGTGGGGGATTTCAGCACGCATCGTCGTTTCCATAACAGGTCACTGGTTAGTCGGCTATTTCGCGCACAACGAAGGCGAGCGAGATTGGCATGTCAATGGTGCCGCTGTTCAAGGTCACAATGTTCGCTTCGCTGGTTTACTTACGATGGGTGAGTCATGGCATAACAATCATCATGCGTTTCCCAGGTCTGCGATGTTGGGGCTTTATCAAAACCAATCTGACCCTGGCTGGTGGGTTTTGAATAGGCTCATGAATTTAGGATTAGTGTGGAATGTGAAGCTTCCTGCTGATTTAGATTATAGAGAAGAATTAATGCCTATTGAGCATAGAAGAGAAGGGCGGAGAGCAGCAATGAAACTTCCACAGAAGTGCCCATTACTCAGTCATTTTCAACAGGCATAGAGTTAGCATTTTTCATAATGTAGTTAGCTTAAACACATAGCTAAACACTTAGCTTACATAGTAGATCAACTGCACAGTATCACCACATAAGTATCAGTTTGACTGCATTTTAGTTATTTATGATGCGGTCACTGAATCACAAAATTTTGATCAGAAATGAGGAATTAGAAATGTCCGAAAAATTAAAGATGTCCGAAAAATTTATGATAAAAAACATCAATATTAAGTCTTTTAAGACTCTAATGATTGTTGTGTTTATTTACCCAATCTTGCCGCTGGGCCTATTCGCAACGGTCTTATTATTTTATGGATTTGGCTCGCTGGTTACGAGTGGTTTTCAGCATACAACACTCAGTCAGGTAGTGGTTCAGTTTCTACTATTTTCCGGCGGCGCATCAGGCTTGATAGGAGGAATAATGGTTTTATCAAATCGTATAAATCCGACAAGTCTTTTATTGTTTTTGCACGGTGCAGTTTCTTATGGGTTTATCGCTTCTCTTATTATGATTTTTGGAACCAACTGGAAATCACTATGGCTTTTACATAGCTTTTATATTGCGATAACACTTGTGATAGTGGCCTATCAACTCTATTTAATTGTAAGAAAGGTATACCTTGATTATCAAACAAGCAAAGTTGTAGATATCACGCTACCTGAAGCAGTGATTAAAACTGCAACTGAAAAGACTTAGCTAGCTCTTCTTTTTAGTTCTTTTAAGTGCCAGCATTACAGGTTTAACTTCTTTGGTTTTCAGGTTTACCTGCATTGCTGTTTTAGAATGCCCGTGGACAGTATCGCGGGCAATAACGCGCACTGTTGTTATATCTGCGGGGATTTCTACGCCCGATGTATTACGTGTAAATGGCTGTTCGTCAACATGAGGGTGATATAGCGTGCGCGTTGCTAAAATTTTGTCATCGGGTGCGATTACTTGCCATTCGTTGGCGTAATGATTCCAGCCGGCATCCTCATGTTTAAGAGTCACTGCAAAGGTCCAGGTTTTATTTGCTGCCTGGTGTGCTTTTACATCAACAATTTCGACTTCATTGGCTTGTGCTAGTACAGAGAAAGCGAGTAAAAATGGAAGTATTAGAGCTTTAGTCATATGTTTTGTCGTCATGTTTGTCTCGCTAGATAATGGTTAAATGATGAATGTGTCAAAGTAAATAGTTGGCTTATTTCTCTGACACATTCATATCTATATTTTAAAATGTTATGTGGATAATAGCCTAAACAGTTAAAACTCAGTAGTTTAACCTTTTTGGCGGTGTCTGCTTCTCTAGTTGCTGATCAAGTAGCTGCGAAGGAGGTTGAGCGAGAGGTGCTGAAAATGGCCCGCTCGGTATTTGTGGCAACAAACTACCCTGCGAACTATTGTTTAAGCTATTCGAATTAAAACTATTAAAGGAATAGGAAAAATTTCCGTTAATTGCGTTTATTAGTTTCTGTTTTTGCGCTTCGGGCAGATCTTTTTGTTGTTGAATATCCTTGATGATTTGATCACGCTTTCCCTCAAATACGAATCTTTTCTCATCATTATCAGTATCTTTGGATTTGAACTCGATATGAATTTTTCCATTTTTGAGCGTTTCCATAGTTAAAGATTCTGATTGGGAAAAACTTTGTACGTTAGCGCCATTTTTACCATTAAAGTTTTTTCCGAAATCTTTAGGAAAGTCGGGAAAGCTCGGCATACTAGGGAAGTTGTTAAAAGGCGTCTGAAAATTCCTGTTAAAGTTTTGAAAAAATGGATCATTCCAGCGTGGTTGCGAATTCCAGAACGGGTCATTATTAAAGTTAGAATTAAAGTTTGGCCAAGCTCCAAATCTATTTCCATTCGGCCATCCCTGAAATGGTCCATTCCAGTTTTGTTGCTGATTAACCTCGCGTGATCCAATTTCAGCCGAAGCCGTTTGATTTTTACCCGCACGAATATATTCAAGCGTGATTTTGTCACCAGCACTGCTTTGCTGCACCAGGTCAAAAACTTGCTGACTGTTTGATACATTCGTTTTATTAAAACGCGTTAAAATATCAAATGCTTTCAACCCCGATTTCTCTGCCGGTGAATTTGCTTGTACGCCCGTAATCATTACGCCCATTCCGTCTTTGAGTTGAGAGCTTAATTGGCTGCGAAGTGCAGGCGAAATTTGCCCGAGCGAGATTCCCAGCCATTTTATCTGTGCGGGCCTTGATGTGTTATTTTGTTGAGTGTTTGAATATTGATTGCCTTGATCAGTTTGATTGCTGTTTGCTGCTAGCACAGTTCCTGCAATAACACTTAGGCTGCTTAATAGAATGAGTGAAATATTTTTACTCATGGATTGATTCATGATTTTCTCCCAAAAAGTTAATTATAAAAATATAATAATGTTGCAATCAGACAAATTCAAATATCAATTTGTTCCCTGAATTTCAGCATAAAATTATCATGAGCTTTTCTAAAGTGGTATTCTCAACCACAATAAAATTCAAAATCGGACTTTAATCAATGGATTCTATCGTTCAAAAATCAGTTAAAGAACAACGTAAACACCTGAGTAAATTAATCGGGGGCTTGCTATCTGATCTGGCGAGTGACCTTGTGCCTTACATGGGTAAGCCTGAACGTTTAAATGATTTTTTGACCTTGGCGAAGAAAAGTCTGCCTTATTGCAAATACATCTATGTGCTTGATAAAGATGGCATTCAAATAAGTAACACCGTTAAACACGAAGGTGCAATTACAGAGCATCTGGGGCGTGATAGATCAAAGCGACCTTATTTGGTAAACCTGTTTTCTGTCAGAGATGGTGATGATTTTGAATTATCCAGTGCTTACATCAGTAAAAACCAAAAACGCCCCTCGCTAACCGCCGTACAAATTATTCGTAATGACGAAGGTGAACGCCTTGGTTTTCTCGGCGTAGATTACGACCTGCGCGAATTGCCACGCAACGATAAGATTTATGAAGAGCCACGAAAATGGCGGCAGATCAAAGGTGACCCAGCGATTCGCGGTGGTTTGTTTATGCAGTCGCGAGCTGAAAGCGAGATGGATAAGCGTCTTGAAGAAGTCATGACGATACTCGAAGAGTTGATGACAGAGCATGGTGTTTATCACTGTCAGATTCATTACTCTAGCAGCCGTGTAACGGTATGGCACGTTGATGATCCATATACCTACCGTATTCTTACCATGGATGAATTATCTAACTCTGAAGTGTGTCTGGCCTATCCAAAACGCCCCTATTTTGAGCGAAATATCGTACCCAAGCCCGATGTGTGTAATACTTTTAAACAGTTTTTCGCATTGAGATTTGCGGATGATACGGTGTATTTACGCTCTGGTTCTTTGAATCTGGTTAATGGCTTTGTGGGACTTAACTTCTCCTGTGATGGTACCCATTATCTAACCTTCGATGACTTTTTAGAGAAAGGTCTGGATTTCTGGTTCGGCGCTAACGATGAGCTAATAGGCATCGAAAATACTACCGCTGAAAGCACTGTAGTCGAAGGTCAGATTGATAAAGTCGAAATGGATAAATTAATCGAAGAAATTGCACTGCGCGGTTGTCTTGAAATTAACCAGATATTGATGAAACTGCAATCCAGAAAAACACCCGAATTTCTGTCAGAATTAAAAGACGAAGAACTTCAATATATCCATGATGAACTAAAGTCGGTGATGGATGTTTATGAGGGTGAGGTCTGCTCGATATAAGAATTTATCCTGCTCAGTAGCGATTATTTTCTCACTAGTTTTGCACTATTTTCTCTCTAGTTCAGTTTCACTTCACTGCTACCAATATTCTGATTGGTAGCAGTGAAGTGCGTTATATATGTTAAAGCATCTAAGTTACAGCGCTAATGATCGCCTTAATCAGGCTTCACACGTCTAATCAATTATTACTACATCTATACACAATATTTAATTATTTGCCTTTTTTAAGAAAAGGGCTAAAAGTAGGGGGGTGTGTCAAATAGTTTATTCTTGATTAATGTAACGGTTTAGAAGGTATGTTGGTGGAAAATTCAAAAAAAAATTCAGGCGAGTTGTTTTCAGATGAGACGATGCAATATGTAAAAGATTCTTTCTACCATGTTGATGTCGATTTAAATGGTCGTCACCGTTTGTTTTTTGATAATGCTGGCGGCTCTTTCCGTTTGAAAAAAGCGGTAGAACGATACGCTGAAATTTCGGCTAGCCCAGATTGTCTCGATCGAATGCATGATACGGCAGTCCACCTTCAAGGGATACAGAATAAAGGTCAGGAAGACTTTCGAATGTTGCTAAATGTTGAAGGCGGCACGGTTTATACAGCACTCACCGCATCCAAAGCGATGTTCGATATGGTGCGAGTCATTACAGAAAATGTTGCTGGTACAAATATAGTGACTACAATTCTGGAGCACCCTTCGTCCTATGATGCGATGGAGTTAAACGCTAGCCGCACCAATCGAGAGCTGCGTGTCGCGAAAAGCAACCCAGTCACTGGTGGTGTTGATGTTGATGAGGTTATAAGTTTAGTCGATGAAAATACTGCACTTTTAAGTGTGATTTACGCCTCGAATATTTCAGGTGCAAAACTCGATGTTGAGTCGATTGTTGCTGCTGCCAGAGCAATCAAACCCGATTTATATATCATTGTTGATGCTGTCCAGCATGCGCCTCACGAAATCATCGATTTGAAAAATATTCCAATCGATGGCATCAATATCGCACCGTATAAATTCTTTGGTTGTCGAGGCATGGGGTTAGCATGGTTATCTGAGCGAGCGGCAGAATTGCCACACGACAAACTCAGCGGCAAGAAAAGCCATATCTGGGACTTAGGCAGTTCTGATCCAGCGCAGTACGGCATGTTCACTGAAGTGATTGATTATGTTTGCAGTCTTGCAACCAGAGAAGATCAAGACCTTAAAGAAGCAACAAGACGTAATCAATTTACTGCAGGCATGCAGATGATTGCACTGCACGAGCGAGCCTTATTATCAAGAATGTTGAACGGTGCGGATGGCGCTACAGGATTGCGCGAGATGGAGAATCTCGACGTCTATTTAGATCACGATGATCTGACAAAACGCGATTTGATTCTAGCGATTAACTTTAAAAAGATAGACCCTGCTTCTGCCGTTAAAGAATACGATAAACAAGGCGTGACCGTGTTTGAAAGAGTGAACACCAGCCTGTATTCAAAACGTATGCTCGAATCATTTGATCTCGAAGGCGCAATCAGAGTTTCGCCTTTGCATTGTCATTCAATCGAAGATGTTGATAAGTTTTTAGCGATTACTCAGAAAATGGCAAACGCATAAGCGTTTTGAACGCGCTATATGGTTATATGCCATATAAAAATAACGATTAGAACCCCCCCCTAGCTCTGCATAAATTCTATTTACGTTTTTTAAAAGCAAAAACGTAATATCATTCAAAGTAGGGGGGTGACTGCTAGACTTCATAAAACAGCAATTATCAGAGTGATTGCTGTTTTAAATGCTCGGGTTCTCCCTACAAGTTCCATTTGCTCAGGCTTATTTCAGCTATCCAGAAAGTACATTGCAATCAATGCAAAGCAACAAGGTGTCACATGGAACAGGTTCAGGAAAATACTCTAGATCAAATTGAAAAAAGGAATATAGCAACCGGTTTTGCTTTTGCTATCGCGGGCACCACCTTATTTTCATTAAAGTCGGTATTGATAAAAATGGCCTTTAACGAAGGTATCGATGCCACCACGCTTTTAATGATTCGAATGATGATCGCCATGCCGTTTTATTTGATAGTTCTCGCTTATGCGATCAAAACCCGCCCTCAAAAAGCCGCAGAATTGCGAACCAGCGATTTCTTTCTAATCGTCGGTTTGGGTTTTATGGGGTATTACCTCGCATCTTATCTCGATTTCCTCGGGCTTGAATATATAACCGCTCAACTGGAACGTTTAACCTTGTTCACCTATCCGGTGATGGTGGCTTTGCTGAGCTGGATATTTTTTGGCGAGAAAATTACCGGTCGGGTGTTTGCATCGCTGATTATTAGTTATCTCGGCGTTACTTTTCTGTTTATGAACGAATCATCAGGTGAGAATAGTAATACTGGGCTTGGAACTCTTTTAGTTGGTGGCGCTGCGTTGAGCTTTTCCCTATACGTGATATTCAGCAAATCGTTTATTACGCGCCTAGGTAGTCTTATTTTTACCAGCATCGCGATGTCTACTGCAACCATCTGGATTGTGATTCAATTCTTCAGCACCCGCGACTTAAGTGATTTAAATGTTTCCCCTAAACTTTGGCTATTAGGTTTTTTATTAGCTATTTTTTGTACCCTGATTCCCAGCTTTTTTACTAGCGAGGCGATCAGTCGTATTGGTGCCACCCGCATGAGTATTACTGGCAGCATCGGTCCGGTGGTAACTATTCTGTTGGCGGTATGGTTGCTGGACGAAGCGTTCGGCTGGACTCATGCAATCGGTTTATTGATGGTAATGATAGGTGTGGGCTTACTCAGGGCTAAAAAAAGCCCCGGTAAATTAATCAGCTGGATAAAAAAGTCACCCCCCCACTTATAGGCGTTTTTTATCTATGAGATAGACCTATCAGTTACTGGATAATAGTGTATTTTGTGAAGATTGCTTATCGGCTTTGATAAAGTAATCTTTAAGGTAATCGATCAGCAGGCGTAGCTTTTTTGATCCGGCACTGCCCGGCGGAAACACACCGTAAACATCGATATTATCGAGATGATAATCTTCTAATACCCTTTCTAATAAACCGGCCTTAATTTTGGGCCAGGCATCGTAAAGAGGTATTCGCCCTAAACCATGCCCGCCTTCAACAAAGGCGGTACGAGCCGCCGCATTATTGGTGCTAATGCTACCTTTGACGGCAACACTGTATGAGCGTCCGCCTTTGCTTAAGGTAATCGCCCCCGAGGTGAGCTTATAAATTACCCACGCATGTTGTGATAATTCTGAAGGTGTCGATGGGCGACCGTGCTTTTTTAAATAGGCCGGTGAACCACATAAGCAGGTGGGTAAGGTAGATAGCTTGCTCGCCTGTAAGCCTGAATCAATTAACGGCGCCCCACGAATAGCCAGATCAATACCTTCCTGCATGATATTCACCACCTCGTCTGTGAGCATCACGTCTAATTCTATTTTTGGGTAGAGGCGACGAAAGTCGTTGAGCGCTGGCACTAGAATCTGTAAACCGACGTTAACCGGGCAAGTGATTTTTAATAAGCCGACGGGTTCGTTTTTAAGGTTTTCCATTTGCTGATTCGCTGTAGCAGCTTGTTCAGAAATGATCCGGCAGGATTGGTAATACTCCATTCCCGCTTCGGTTAATGCGATCGATCGGGTGGAACGATTCAGCAGTTTTACGCCAAGCTGAGATTCCAGCTTTTTTATGTGGTAACTCACAACGGCTCGGGATAAGCCAATATGTTTGGCGGCAGCGGTCAGGTTGCCTTGCTCCACCACCTGAGCAAACACCACCATGCTTTTAAGTTGTTCAAATTGCACATCCATGCATGGATTGTATCAATAATTCTAACAGTGTTGTTAAATTTCTCCTTATTGTTCAATTTGTCTATCAGGAATAGAATGCCCTCAACGTCTAAATATCAGACGAACCCTATTAACTTTGAAATAAGTTTTAACAAATAAAAGAAGAGATAAAACAATGACTGATTCAAAAAGTAAAAAAATATTAATGGTACTTACCTCTCATGCAGAGCTCGGAGACACCGGAGAAAAGACAGGTTTTTGGATTGAGGAATTTGCTGCACCTTATTACACCTTTGTAGATGCCGGTGTTCAGATAACTCTAGCGTCACCAGCAGGTGGACAACCTCCAATAGATCCAAAAAGTGAAATGGAAGATTTTCAAACAGCTTCGACTAAACGCTTTGATGAAGATAAAGAAGCGCAAGCATTAGTGGCAAATACACACAAGCTAGCAGAAATGAAATCTTCAGATTTTGACGCTGTATTCTACCCAGGCGGTCACGGCCCATTATGGGATTTAGCAGAAAATGCAGATTCTATTGCACTAATCGAAAGTTTCCTCGCCGACAATAAGCCGATTGCTGCGGTATGTCATGCACCAGCTGCCTTCCTGAATATTAAAGATGCTGATGGCGAATTTTTTGTTAAAGGCAAAGCAGTTACTGGTTTCACAAATACCGAAGAAGAAGCCGTGGAATTGACTGATGTTGTGCCTTTCTTATTAGAAGATGAACTTGTGAAACGTGGTGGCGATTATCAAAAAGTATCTGACTGGAATGCTTTTGCAATTCAAGACGGTTTACTGATTAGTGGCCAAAACCCTGCAAGCTCAGAGCTAGCAGCAGAAAAATTATTAGCTGCACTTTCTTAAGTGTAGCCATAAAAAGATACGGAGAAAATAATGTTAAATTTTAGTTTTCAAAATACCACTCAAATTCATTTTGGCGAAGGCCAGATTAAAGTACTGAGTGACGTAATTCCAAAGACATCAAAAGTATTAGTCACTTATGGTGGCGGTTCTATCAAAGGCAATGGTGTTTATGATCAGGTTGCTGCTGCATTAAGCGAGCATACCTGGTTCGAGTTTTCTGGCATCGAGCCAAACCCGAAATACGACACTTTGATGAAAGCGCAGGATTTAATCAAAGAACATGATATCGACTTTTTATTAGCAGTTGGTGGTGGTTCAGTTATCGATGGCACTAAGTTCATTGCAGCTGCAGCGCTATTTGAAGGAGATGATCCATGGGACTTCGTCGCTAAAGGGGCAGCGGTAACCAAGGCGTTGCCACTAGCATGTGTACTAACACTGCCAGCAACGGGTTCTGAGTCAAATAGTGGTTCGGTAGTTACTCGTGATGGCAACAAACTGCCATTTATGAGTCCTTTTGTGCAGCCTCAATTTGCGGTACTTGATCCTTCAGTAACATTGTCGTTATCTGATCGACAAATCAGCAATGGCGTCGTCGATGCGTTCGTACATACCATGGAGCAATACCTGACTTACAGCGTTAACGGCAAAGTACAAGATCGTTTTGCAGAAGGCTTATTGCAAACGCTTATCGAAGAAGGACCAAAAGCATTAGTCGCTGAAACTAAGAATGATTTAGAAGTTCGTGGCAACATTATGTGGGCGGCAACCATGGCATTGAATGGCCTAATTGGTGCAGGCGTTCCACAAGATTGGTCGACTCACATGATCGGACATGAATTAACCGGTGCTTATGGTATCGACCACGCGCGTACTCTGTCGATCGTATTACCTGCGGTAATGAAAGTATGTACCGAAGCTAAGCGAGAGAAATTATTACAGTTTGCTGATCGTGTCTGGAACCTTACTGAAGGTGATGAAGATTCACGCGTGAGTCGTGCGATTGAGCTGACTGAAGAATTCTTTAAAACCATGCAAGTGCCGACTCGTTTGTCTGATGTTGATTTAGGTGAAGCCGATATCGACGGCTTGATTGAAAAGCTAACACAGCACGGCATGGTGAAATTAGGTGAACACGGCGATATTACGCCTGAAGTTAGCCGTAAAATCTTAGTGACTGCACTGTAAACAGCAGTCTTTAAAAGAGGAAAAATGATGACAATTTCAAATAAACAAAACGCTGAAAATAACCGTCAATGGCTATTGGCAGCTCGCCCACAAGGGGCGCCAAAATTAAGCGATTTTAATTTTGTAGAAACAGATATACCAACGCCAAAAGAAGGCGAAGTGCTACTGCGTACAGTGTACTTATCGCTAGACCCTTATATGCGTGGCCGTATGAATGATGCGAAATCATACGCAGAACCGGTAGCGATTGATGAAGTGATGGTAGGCGGAACAGTATGTCGCGTAGCAGAATCTAATCACCCGGATTATGAAGTCGGTGAATGGATACTTTCGTATTCTGGCTGGCAGGATTATTCGATTTCGAATGGCGCTGGCTTATTGAAATTAGGCAAAGAGCCTGTAAAACCTTCTTACGCTTTAGGCGTGATGGGTATGCCGGGAATGACTGCTTATATGGGCTTGCTGGATATCGGACAACCTGAAGCGGGTGAAACCGTGGTGGTCGCAGCTGCGACTGGAGCCGTTGGCAGCATGGTTGGTCAAATTGCCAAAATACAAGGCTGTAACGTCATTGGTATTGCTGGTGGCGAAAAGAAATGTCGCTCTGCCGTTGAAGATCTCGGTTTTGATGCGTGTATCGATCACAAAGCCCCAGATTTTGCTGAGCAATTAGCAAAAGCCTGTGATACTGGTATCGATGTGTACTATGAAAATGTCGGTGGCAAAGTATTTGATGCAGTTCTACCGTTATTAAACCCTAAAGCACGTGTGCCATTATGTGGTTTGATTTCACAATACAATGCGACTAGCTTGCCAGAAGGTCCTGATCGTTTATCAATGCTTATGGGTACCTTGTTAACCAAACGAATCAAGATGCAAGGCTTCATCGTATTTGATGATTATGGCGACCGTTATGATGAATTTAGCCAAGCCATGTCTAAGTGGTTGCAAGAAGGTAAAATTAACTACCGCGAGCATCTAGTTGACGGCTTAGAAAATACCGTAGAGTCATTTATTGGTTTGCTAGAAGGTAAGAACTTCGGCAAGTTAATAATGCTGGCAGGTCCTGAAGCGCTTTAAGCGTTAAATGTTTTAGAAACTTACTGCCATTGTTATGAACTCGTTTATAACCTTGTTTATGACAATGGCCTGATTAAAAAAACGGTAAGAGTAAAAGGAAATTAAATGAAAGCAGTCAGAATTCACGAATATGGCAACAGAAATGTTTTAGCATTTGAAGATGCGCCTATGCCGAGCATAACTTCTAGCGAAGTACTGGTTAAGGTTGTTGCGGCATCGGTAAACCCAGTGGACTGGAAAATTAGAGAAGGCTATCTGAAAGAAATGGTTCCTTATTCTATGCCAGTTACTTTAGGCTGGGATGTATCTGGGGTTGTTACAGAAGTTGGATTCGACGTCACTCGCTTTAGTGTGGGTGACTCTGTGTACTCTCGACCGGATATAAAGCGTAATGGTACATATGCTGAATATGTAGCTATTCAGGAAAATGAAGTTGCACTCAAGCCACTAACTATTTCACACAATGAAGCGGCTTCTTTACCTTTAGCAGGCATTACTGCCTGGGAAGCGCTAATAACAACAGCACAAATATCCGCAGGCCAAAAGGTACTGATTCATGCAGGATCGGGTGGTGTAGGAACACTTGCCGTTCAGATTGCGAAATCACGCGGTGCTTATGTCATTGCAACCACTTCTGGAAAGAATAAAGCCCTTGTGGAATCGTTAGGAGCTGATGAAGTCATTGACTATCAGACTCATAACTTTGCCGAAGTTCTAAGTAATATTGACGTCGTTTTCGATACGCTTGGTGGAGATATTCAAGAGTCATCTTGGTCGGTATTGAAACAAGACGGTATTCTGGTTTCTATCGTTAGTCCTCCGTCTGAGGAAAAAGCAAAAGAACTGAATGTTCGAAGTGCTTTTGTTTTTATCGAACCGAATGCTCCTATCCTCGAAGAGTTGTCTAAATTAGTTGAGCAGGGAAAACTGCGCCCAGTTATTGGTGCTGAATTTGCACTAAAAGATATAGTAAAAGCGCATACTCTGAGTGAATCAGGACGCACAGTAGGCAAGATTGTTTTGTATGTAGGTCAGCCCTAAACACTGTATTACTCTATACTGTTTAGCTAAATAAATAATTACAGGTGGCTTTCGTCTCTAAGTCTTAAGACGATAGCCACCTGTTATTTTTATTGGAATTCACTCAGGCTTGAATTTTAATACTCAGGTTTTTAGCGCTGCTAAATAACTAGCTTCATCATAAATTTACTACAACTAGTAAATATATTAATACCCCTATTAAAGGAAGCAGTTTAAACTTTTCATACTTCCTACTCTTTATCGCTTCTTTAGTGATAATTCTTGACTATAGTTAACGAACTATAAAGAATGCATAAAATATACCGATCGGTACAAATTGATACTATAAAATGAATAAATTAAATAGACTACTTATAATAAGTTTGGCGGTTTTTTTAACCGCTTGTGATCTGCCTAATGCAGCAGAAGCACCTGCTGCTCCAGCTGGAATGCCTCCAGCCCAGGTTATTAGCACTGTAGTAATGCCAATGGATGTTCCAGTGAGCTTTTCCTATACGGGTCAGGTAGCTGCTTCGCATGAGGTAGAAGTACGCGCGAGAACCTCTGGAATCATCGAAAAAAGATTGTATGAAGAAGGTCGCTTTGTCAAAGAAGGCGACCTGTTATTTACGATTGATCGTGCACCGTTGAATGCGGCCATGGCGGAAGCCAAAGCAGCGTTAGTGAGTGCTAAAGCGGCTAAAAGTAGTGCTCAGGCACAGTTAAAGAAAGCACAGCGTGATTATGCGCGGGTGATTCCTTTGGCGAATAAAAAATTATTAAGTCAAAGTGATAAAGACGATGCGGAATCAGCGCTGGAAATTGCGAAGGCTGCAATCTTACAAACTGATGCAACCATTTTGCAGGCAGAGACAGCGATAAAGACCGTTCAAATCAGTCTGGATTACACCAATGTAAAAGCATCGATTTCTGGTATTGCCGGACGCGCGATGAAATTACAAGGCAGTTTGGTTCAAGCGGGAAGCGACAGTTTATTAACGACGATTTCTCAAACCAATCCCGCTTATGTGAACTTTGGTATTCCTGAGCCAAAACAGATCAGTCAGCAACAAGAGATTAGCTCGGGTTTGCTGAAAATCCCTGCGTCGGGTTTCAAAGTGGCGTTGACTTCCAGTAATGGGCAGCAGCTTCCGCAAACAGGCATGGTGAGTTTTGAAGATTATAAAACCGACCCAAATACCGGTAACTTTGCTGTGCGAGCAACGGTTGATAATCCACAAAGACTTTTATCTCCGGGGCAGTTTGTACGAGTGAATTTGCTCGGTGCTATTCGCCCACAAGCGATTGTGGTGCCACAACGTGCCGTACTTGATAATCCGCAAGGCAAGTATGTGTATGTCGTTGGCAAGATGAAAGGCAAAGACGGTAACGAAATGACCGTTGCTCAACAGCGACCGGTTGAAGTCGGTGAATGGGTGCAACTCGACGGTGATTTGGAAAACGGCTGGATTATTAAATCAGGCCTGAATGCGGGTGATGAAGTTGTTACGGAAGGAAGTGCGCGTATCTTCTTCCCGGGTATGCCGATTATGACTGCTGCGGCAGCGGAGAAGGCGGCATCTAAACCATCTGCGCCAGTAAAAACCGAAGATGCCACAGAAAAAACGCCCCAAAGTGGGGGGGTGACTAAGAATAATTCAGAAGCGAATCAGCAACAAGCTGATGTGCAAAAGAAGGAAAAAACCACAGATTCTTCAAATCTCATGACCTCCGAATTAAAGAGTGAATTAGAAAATGAAATGCAGAGCTCGGTAGACAATAACACCAAGAAATCTATCAGTAATGAGACTGCCCAAATGAACAATAATAAAAAATCTTCAGAGCAATAATCGATGTTTTCTCAATACTTTATAAATCGACCGATATTTGCCTTCGTAATTTCGATCTTTATCATGATTGCGGGTCTTGCCGCGATGCGAACCTTGCCTGTGGCGCAATATCCGGAAATCGCACCGCCGACTGTTCAGGTGGTTGCTGTATACCCCGGAGCCTCTGCTGAAATAGCCGCGCAAACCGTTGCCACACCGTTAGAAAATGCCATCAATGGTGTTGAAGATATGTTGTATATGTCTTCAACCTCAACCTCTAATGGCGTGAGTACGATCACTATTACTTTTCAAATCGGTGCTGATGTTGATAAGGCCGCACTGAATGTAAATAACCGCGTAAAACAGGTAGATGCTCGCTTACCGCTGGAAGTGAGGCGTAATGGCGTTACCGTTTCCAAAGGCTCATCGGCATTCCTGCAGGTACTGGCGTTTTATTCTCCCGAAGAACGCTATGATGATTTGTATATATCCAACTACATAACCTTGAATGTGCTGGATAAGCTCAAGCGTATTCCCGGTACCACCAATGTGCAGATTTTTGGTGCGAAAGATTACGCCATGAGAATCTGGGTAAAGCCCGATCAACTCACAAAACTAGGTTTAACCATTACTGATGTGGGTGCTGCGCTAACCGAACAGAATGCGCAATTTGCTGCGGGTAAAATTGGTCAGTCGCCAATCAAAACCAATCAGGAAATGGTATACAGTATTACTACCAAAGGTCGACTTTCAACCGTTGAAGAGTTTGAAGATATTATTCTGCGAGCCAATGATGACGGTAGCTTACTGCGCTTAAAAGATGTCGCAAGAGTCCAATTGGGATCTAAAGATTATGAATTCAGAGGGCGAATTAATGGTTATCCTTCTACGCTGATAGGTGTGTTTTTACAGCCTGGTGCCAATGCATTGAGTGTCGCAGATGAAGTTCAAGGCACGGTTAAAACACTGGCTGACAGTTTTCCCGATGGTTTGGTTTACTCAACACCCTACGACACCACGCGCTTTGTTGAAGTTTCTATTCGAGAGGTACTGAAAACCCTTGGCGAAGCGATGTTGCTGGTGTTTCTTGTGGTGTATCTATTCTTACAAAACTGGCGTGCTACCTTGATTCCGACGCTAGCCGTTCCTGTTTCATTGCTGGGCACATTCGCTGGTTTACAATTACTTGGCTACTCAATCAATACTTTGACTCTGTTTGGTATGGTGCTTTCCATAGGTATCGTGGTCGATGATGCCATCGTGGTGCTGGAAAATGTCGAACGGATCATGCACGAAGAAGGTCTCAAAGCACGCGAAGCCGCATTCAAAGCGATGAAGGAAGTGAGCGGGCCTATTGTAGCAATCGTGCTGGTACTGGTTTCGGTATTTGTGCCAATTGCCTTTTTAGGTGGGCTTTCTGGTGAATTGTATCGGCAGTTTGCGATTACCATTTCAATATCGGTGACCTTGTCTGGAGTGGTCGCATTGACGATGACACCCGCCTTATGTGTGTTGATTCTTAAGCATGAACACAAAGGAACGAACTTTTTCTTCCGTGGTTTTAACACCTTTTTTGCCTGGGTGACACGCCGCTATGTGGGCACGGTAGGGTTTATGATTCGTCATTCGTTTATCACTATTCTGTTATTCATGGTGATGGTCGCCGCTACGGTTGGTTTGTGGAAAATCACACCGAATTCCTTAGTGCCTGATGAGGATCAGGGGTACTACATCGCCGCAGTTTTCTTGCCAGATGGGGCTTCACTGGATCGTACTGACAAGGTGGTTTCTGAAGTATTAAAAGCAATTAAATCCAATCCCAATAACGAAAATGTTGTGGCATTTACCGGTTTTGATTTCCTCGGTGGTGGTTATAAAAACAGTGCTGCAACGATGTTTGTTACACAAAAACATTGGGACGATAGAGATGTTCCGACCAAAGCGTTGGTGGGTGAGCTCTTTGCAAAAACGGCTCATATTAAAGAGGCCTTGGTTCTGGCATTTAATCCCCCTGCCATTTTTGGTTTAGGTAGCACCGGTGGCTTTGAGTTTTATTTACAGAATAAAGGCGAGGGCGGTTCGAAAGCGCTAGCCGCTGCCATGGATAAATTCAAAGGTGCGGCACAACAAGACCCACGTTTAGGTAGAGTAAATAGTTTATGGCGTCCTGCGACGCCACAGCTTTTTATCAATGTTGATCGCGAGCGCGCCAAGTCTTTAGGTATCTCACTGGATAGTGCGTTTAATACACTGGCGGCAGGTTTAGGTTCTTACTATGTGAATGACTTCAATAAATTTGGGCGCGCATGGCAAGTATTGCTGTCTGCTGATGCAGAATATCGAAAGACGCCAGATGATGTCGGTCGCATGTATGTTCGTAGCAATAAAGGTGAAATGGTGCCTTTATCGGCCTTCGCAAAAGTGGAATATAGTTCTGGCCCTGATACGATCGATCGTTTTAACAATCTACCCGCAGTTAAATTGATGGGTGAAGGTGCTCCTGGAATCAGTTCGGGACAGGCCTTGGATGCCGTTGAAGATATTGCCAAAAAGTCATTATCGTCTGATTTTACCTACGATTGGACCGGCTCATCTTTTCAGGAAAAGCAATCCAGTGGTAGCTCAGCGATGGCATTAGGCTTAGCGGTCATTATGGTGTTCTTGATTCTAGCCGCACTTTACGAGCGTTGGTCATTGCCGTTGTCTGTATTGCTGGCATTACCTTTTGGTACTTTCGGCGCGTTAGCAGCAGTTTATCTGCGTGATTTCACCAACGATGTTTATTTCCAGATTGGACTGGTGACATTGTTAGGACTGGCCGCCAAGAACGCCATTTTGATTGTTGAATATGCCTTATATAAAGTAGAAGATGGAATGAGTGCCACGGCTGGCGCGATGGAAGCAGCGCGTCTGCGATTCCGTCCGATTATCATGACATCGCTGGCGTTTATTTTAGGCGTAGTGCCTTTGGCGTTCTCTAGTGGTGCAGGTGCGGGAGCGCGTCAATCAGTAGGTACAGGTGTAATGGGCGGAATGTTGGCAGCAACGTTCCTTGCGGTATTCTTTTTGCCCTTCTTCTTTAAGTTACTGATAGATCGTAATTTGAAAACCAATCCTGCTGATTTTGAAAAAAAGGAAGACTAGCTTAAAAAAAAGGCTTAGCTTTGCATAAATTCCTTAAGTCATTTTAAACAGCTAAAAAAAGTCGCTTAAAGTAGGGGGATGACTTTCTTTTGTTTGCTTGGTGTCAGTTTTTTTTAATCTGGAAATAATTGATCTCTCCCGGGAAAATGCCCTGTCTTAAATTGCATTTTTCCGGGATTGACGACTAAAGATTTAAGCAGTGAACGCAATTCCATGTCGCGTTCTTCCAGCGATACTCTGGCTTGTTCTTGCCAGCTGAGTTTATGTCCGGCGTATCCACTAAAAGGAACGTCCGAAACTTCTATTTCGAACTCATGCTGAAATCTGTAATTACCTATTTCACTTCTGTCACATTTCCCTTTCCAGTAAACATCATATAGCCCAGATTTTGGGTTACGCTTAATAGTCATATGGTGATCTGCCATATCGTCCCATGACAGTATGTGAGAATGAAAAGCAGGGATTTCAAGTTTAGTATCATCATCCGTAATTGTGTCAGGAATGGGGTCGATGACTCGTGTGAAATCGTTTAAGCACTCTATGTCAAAACCCGATTTTGTATTGGCGATGACCATATCCTCGTGGCTGGCTATTGAGGTTGCATAAGCCGCTCCATAGCTTAGCCATGAATTGATCGATTCCCATTTAGGAGCTTCTTTATCTTGAACATTAGAGAGTTCCACATCAGATGTAGCAGGATAACAGTAATCCTCCGAACGAAATCTCAGATCTAATGTGGCTTTGGCAGGTATATCTCCTCTCGATTCGTGTAGCAAAACACCGAGTCGAAAGTCTTTCAAGGGGTGTCCGTCGGGCCATGGATTCCCTAGAAATTTTATTCTTCCATACATATTCAACACTCCTAAAAGCGTTATTTCTCTCTCGCAATAGATTTTATATATTATTAATCTATATCAAACAATTACCCAAATGTACGATTGCATTATGATATTGATTGTATATCCCTATCAATATAGTTGATATCTATGGCTTTATTTTATAAGAACAGGCTAATTCTACGTGCGATTACCTTGATTTTAAGAACCCTTAACTTTGAAGTAGAAACGGTGGTTGAAGGTGATAAAGCGGTAGAAAGCTATGTCAGGGCAGCTAGTGAAGGTAAACCTTTTGATGCAGTGATTAGTGACATCACTATTCCGGATGGCATGGTTGGTATAGAAACGATACAGAAAATAAAAGAAATCGATCCTTATGTTGTTGCCATTGTATCTAGTGGTTATTCAAATGATCCTGTTATGTCAGATCTGCAGAAGTATGGTTTTAAAGGCGTGTTAGAAAAGCCTTATTCAGTTGATAGACTAAAAACAGTATTGCAAAGTGTGCTCAGCTAAACTGATATGGTTTAGCTAGTCAAATATTGTTAAAATATTGTTCAAAGTCACCCCCCTACTTAGAGGGGGTTTTTATGATTAGTACCTGATTATCCTAAATGTGCAACAGCATCACGTTCATTGATGTCATCTTCATCGGCTAATTCTATAAAACCAATATCTTCCATAATGCCGTATGCTGCTGGCAACACCAGTAAAACGAGAAGTGTGGACGTCAACATGCCAAACACGATACTGGTGACCAAAGGAATCAATATCTGCGCTTGCAGACTGGTTTCTAGCAACAATGGTGCCATTCCGGCAACCGTGGTTATCGACGTGAGGAAAATAGCGCGGAAGCGATCATGAACTGCCTGACTGGCTGCATCATGCAATACCATGCCTTCTTTGACTCGATATTTTACAAATTCAACCAATAGAATCGAATCATTCACCACAACACCTGCCAGTGACACAAAACCAATCATGCTCGGCATGGTGAAATCTAGTCCCATAATATAGTGACCCCAGATTGCACCAATTAGGGCGAGTGGGATGTTTAGCATGACCACTAACGGTTCACGGTAATTTCTAAACTGTAAACTCAGCAATAAAAAGACCCCCATGAGTGCGAGGAAGAATCCAGAAAGGATCGAATTATTCGTTTCCGCGCCACTCTCAACTTCTCCTTTTAGAGCAATGTTTAAATCAGGGTAGCGTTTTCGTAAGTCGGGAAATAGACGCGCTTTGGTGTCATTTAAAACTTCAGAGGTATTTGCTTTTGCTGAGTCGATAGTGCCGAAGATATTCACTACACGCTGGTGGTTAACATGTCCGATACGTGCGTAATCACGATACTCTTCTACGGTGGCAACACTCACTAGCGGAATGCTTTCACCGGTTTTTGAGAAGATATATAAATCGTCAAAATCGGCTAATGCCTGATCCAGACTACTGTCGAGTTTGACGTTAATTTCATAGGCTTCTCGTCCCTTGTAAATATCATTTACTTTTGCGCCTTGATACGCCGCGCGTAATTGCGAGGAAATGGTTTGTGCATCTACTCCAGCAGCTAAGGCTCCTGGTAAAAGTTTTACTTTATACTGTGGTTTACCGGGGCGCAGATCATCAAGAATATTCGATACGCCGTCATAACCAATTAACCAGTTTTGAATTTCATAAGACGCCTTGGATAATTCATCGAGGTCGTTACCACTTAAACGAATTTCAATGGCGCGACCCGCTGGGCCTAGCGAAGGCTCTTTAAACTGTAAGCTAATGATTCCTGGTATATGTCCAGTATTCTCACGCCATGCTGGCTCAAAGTCTTTTAACGAGGTATTGCGTGATTCAGTATCGAGTATTTCCAGATTTACCGTCGCTAAATGCGCACCAGATTCGCTGGAGTCACTGTTTTCACTGTAGGCAACCTGAATGTTTTTGATCAAGGGGGCTGACTCATCGGGCTGGAATTGCTCTTGAGTTTTTCGCGCAGCAGAAATGAGTTTATCTACCAAGGCTTCCGTTTTTGCTAATGGTGTTCCTTGTGGAAATAAAATCCTTGCTTCGAGTCTATTGCCCTCTAGGTCTGGAAACGATTTAAATTTAATCGTGCCGGTTGCCAGCATGCCAATGGACAATACCAGCATCGCAAAAGCGATACCCACAGTGATATAGCGGTAAGTGATTGCAGTACGCGCAAGTGAAGTGAATAGGTCTCGAAGTCTTAAGAAGTTAGCCTCAAATACCTGGCGCCATTTGGCTTTCTCTTTGTCATGACTGTGCTCCAGAGAATGTCTAAGGTGATGGGGTAACACCAGAAAGGCTTCAAGCAAGCTAAAGGTTAGCACCGAGAGTAACACCACCGGCAGCACCCCCATCACCTGGCCTATGTCACCCTTCATAAATAACAAGCTTCCGAATAATAATGCTGAGGTCACAAAGGATGAAAACACCCCTCGAGCGACTTTTTGCGTGCCAATAATGGCGGCATCTTTCGGGCTTTTCCCATGATTATATTCGTGGGAAATACTTTCGGAGAGCACAATAGCGTCATCCATCAAGATACCGATTGCCATCAATAAGGCAACCATCGAGATCATATTGATGCTGACCCCTAGAGCACTCATAACCGCTAAACCGCCGAGGAATGAGACAGGTAATCCCAGTGCAACCCAGAAGGTATAGCGGAAATTGAAGAACAAAAACAGCACAAGAGTTGCCAGAAACAAACCTTGCCAACCATTTTTTAATAATAGCTGTAGACGGTCTTTAACGATACTGGCGCCATCTTTGGTAAGTGTAAGTTCAGTGCCATCCGGTAGACGCACATTTTCTTCATCAACGAAGCCTTTCACCGCATCGTAAATGGTAATGGTGTCGTCACTGGTATTCTTATTTACCGTGAGTAGGGCAGCCTGTTTGCCATCTAACTCTACTCGCTCTTCCTGATTTTCAAATTGATCTTCAATTGTGGCGATATCGCCTAATCGAATTTCGCCACCTTTACTAGTATTGATGATGACCAAAGAAGCGAGTTCCGATGCCGTTTTACGGGCGTTATCAAAACGAATTTGATACGAAGTATCTTTGGATTCAAGAATGCCAGCGGGTAATTCTAATGATTGTGATTTAATCAAATCAGCAATACCTTGAATGCTTAAATCGTATTTCAGCATTGCTTCGGGTTTAACCAGAACATTTAATTGATGCGTTGAGAAACCGGATACGGTCACAATCGGCACTTGTGGTATCGACAGTAATTTATCGCGGTAATACTCAGCCAGGGTTTTGAGTTCGGGCGAAGATAAGCTGTTTGCAGTGATTGCTACGGTGACAACAGATTCCGTTCTACCTAATTCGGTAATGACTGGGTCTTCGGTATTTTCGGGAAAGTCTGTAATCCCATCTACCGCAGATTTTATATCATCAATAAACTGGCGGATTTCACCGCTTTCCTGCATTTCCAAGGTGAGCATGCCGATATTATCGCGCGCTTCACAACGTTGCTCTTTGGTGAAACTAATGCCATCTGTGGCATCTTCCAGGGGGTTACAGATACCTTCTTCAACATCAGAAGGAGAGGCGCCAGGATAAGCCACCGATACTTGGACCTGATTCAGTTCAATTTTAGGAAAGGTCTCCTTATTCAACCCGGGCAGGGCAACTAAACCAATGGCGATAATCGCCAACATTAAGATATTGGCGGCAGTCGGATGAGACGCGAAATAACGAATCATGACTCTTTACCCAGCGCCATTGCTTTAATCTCATTCTGAAAATCGTCAGATTCAATCAGCTCAAGTTTAATGCCTTCGATGACAGGAACCAGATCACTGGTGATGATTTTATCTCCGGCTTTAAGTCCATCCTTGATAACCACCAACTGACCTTGAGAAAAACTAACCGTGATAGGACGGATAACCAGGGTATTTTCAGCACTAACAGCGTAAACACGATTTTGATGCAATGCTTTACGCGGAATCACTAACATGTTTTTTGCCTGTGCAAGAAACTCCACAGAGGTATACATACCTTTGAGTAATGGCGGACGTTGCCCGGGGATAACACCGTCATAAGGCTTTTCTACAGAGACTACCATGCCGACGGTATCTCTGGTTGGGTCGACAGATTCACTCAAGCGGATTAATTTACCATCCCATTCTGCGCTTGTTTCACTACCGACAATGCGTACTTTTGCATCTAGATTCCAGTTGGTAATAGCTTGTTGTAGATTGCCTAGATTCTGTGCCTTACCTTGCTCAGGCATTGCATTCATGGTGCTTGCCAAAGGTCGAAGATGATTAACAGGCAGTTGTGCATTAATCTCTACTGCCTCTACGCCCAAGGCTTCGAATAATTGTCCTCCAGCAGAAATGAATTCACCCGCATCGACTGATACTTCACCAATTCTGGCATCAAAAGGTAATACAACTTCAGTTCTAACCAAGGTGTCTTTGCTTTGGTCTACCTGACTTTCAGATTGCTTTATTTGAGCGCGTATCGATGCTTTTCTACTGGCATATGTATCCAGGTTACCTTGTAAATCCTGTACGGCAGAACGGAGCTGAAGTACTTTCTGCTCTTCAATATCCAGTTGATTACGCGCTAGCGTGCGTTTGTTTACCAACACCTCAACTCTTTTGAGTTCTGCTAATCCTAGATTCAAATTCTTTTGCGCAATTGCTAATGAGCGTTTTGCACTTTGTTCTTCTGCTTCGATTTGTTTTAAAGAAGACTGACTGCTGGCTAAACCTGCTTTACTGGAATCTAACGAAATCTGAAACGTAGTTGTTTCAATTCTTAGTACCGTTGTGCCTTTTGGCAAACTACCACCCTGTTTTAGATCAGGATGTATATAACTAATTTTGCCATTTACTTCAGACTTGGCTTGTAAAACCGTTGCTGGCTCAACATTGCCGTAAGCGACAGCACGAGTCCTAAAAGGTATTTTTTCAACCGTCAGAACTTCGACCGTTTTAACCGGAAACTGGACTTCTTTATGCTCGACTGCCTGTTTTGATTTAACTTGCATCACCACAAAAGCAACAGCGGCAGCGATAATAAGAGGAAGGAAGATGAAATTCTTTAGTATTTTTTTCATGAGTTAAGGTCTTGAAAGTAGTCTGAAAAATTTATTGCAAAGTCCTTTATAAAGCTTTCTTTTAAGCTTTATCTAAGCGCTTCTCATCGCTTATGGGAAAGTAATTACAAAAAATGTTGCAGCGGATAATAACAAACAAATGAAGTAGGGAAATTGATCTATTCGTAATATCGTGTAAATAAACCGAATAAAAAAGTGCCTAAAAGGTAGGGGGTGACTAAAAAAGTAAGTTCTTGAAGCCTTTAATATAGCTTTCAAGAAAGGCTTTCGGTTATTTCCTCTCCACGACATTTTCTGGATGACCAGTACCAGGCGGCAATACCAACCAACATATTAGAAGCGGCAGTGGCAATATAAATACCCTGCAAACCAAAGGCGTTCGATAATACATAAACCAGCGGTAAATAAATCACAAGCAGTCTTGAAAAGGTAAATACCAAGGCAGGAATTGGGTTGCCAATGCCGTTTGCGACGCTGTTCGTCATCATCACCATGCCCAGAAAGCAGAAGGTTAGAGATACGATCATTAGGTAACTTTTTGCGGAGTTAAGCGCAGCTTCGTTATCCGTAAATGCGCTAAGTAAATAATCAGAGGTGAGCCAGAGTAAAGTAGCTATTCCAATTCCCCATACCCAGGAAAAACGATAACCAAACTTGATAGCTTCTTGTAAACGATCAAGTTTATTTGCGCCCCAGTTTTGACCCGAAAAAGGTGCGAGTATGGCGGATAACGCCATAAGAACAATCAGCATAAAACTTTCTACACGTGCAGCAATACCGTAGCCTGCGACTGCATCACTGCTGTAACTTGCAACCAACCAGGTGGTAACCGCAATCGATAGTGGAGAAATAATATTACTGGCTGCTGCAGGAATTGCTAAGCGTAGAATCGCTTTCCATCGAGGCCAGATACGATGGTAGCAATGCTCCAAGGCAAGAAAGTCCAGTTTAAAGCGTAATACATAAATACTGGCCATAAACGCCACGGAGAAAGAGATAATCGTCGCCAGTGCTGCACCTTTCAATGCCATTGCTGGAAATCCAAACCAGCCAAAGATAAGGATGGGGTCGAGGATTACATTGACGATTGCGATACCAATCATAATGTAACTCGGTAACTTGGTGTTACCAGCGGCACGTATCGCTGAATTGCCTACCATGGGAACAACGATCAGGAAGCTGCCAAGATACCAGATATTCATATAATCATGAATTAATGGCAAAACAGAATCAGGTGCCCCAAGCAAACGAAACACTGGGTCGATCGTCGAAATTCCAATGATAGCGAGAATAATCGCTATACCTAGTGCGATCAAAATGGATGAGGTGGTGTATCCGCGAACTTCGTCGAGCTTTTTGCTACCAATCGCTCGCGAAACTAGTGACGACGCGCCAATACCGATGCCAAAGGCAACGCTACTCATAATCATCACGATGGGAAAAGTAAAACCCATCGCCGCTAATTCGTCGGTGCCGAGTTGGCCGACGAAATAGGTATCTGCAAGATTCATGCTGATAACAGCAAAAATGCCCCAAATCATGGGTAATGCCTGACCTAATAAAAGTCGGGGTACATTACCTTCGGTGAGGTCAGAAGTTTGCATAAGTAGTGGTTTTTCCTGATTGTAGTGTAGGTTGATACAATTTGAGTATAGCCTGTGTTCTCAGGCGTTATAGTCTAAAAAAGCGCCCTTGCTCTGCATAAATTCTATTTAGGTTTTTAGAAGACAAAAACCTAATATCATTCAAGTAGGGGGTGCTAATCGTATTTGTAATTATTCTTTGCTTTTCAATATCTTTAGAAATGCCTGCACTTTTGCAGATCGGTGCAAATCACCATGTGTAACAAGCCAATGCCTGACACTCCATTCATCAATGGGAGGAAATATTTCTACCAGATCCTGATTCAGTTTCGCTCTTTGTTCTGTCATGAAGCCTATTCCAATCCCTGATGCCAGAGCAAGCTCAAGTAGATTTGTATCAGTGCAGCGGAACACAATATTCTTACTTGGAACATTGTTTTCTATCCATACCTGAAATTGCGGTTTACCTTTTTTGCTG
Organism: uncultured Cocleimonas sp.; assembly: GCF_947495625.1. Lineage (GTDB taxonomy): Bacteria > Pseudomonadota > Gammaproteobacteria > Thiotrichales > Thiotrichaceae > Cocleimonas. The sequence goes on along the minus strand of NZ_CANLZW010000011.1, from coordinate 42,706 downwards.
TCTATATTTTCAAAACCAAGAAAGGAGTGCTCTGCAATATCCTTGATTGAGTTAGGTTTACCTTTTCGCGAGACATAATCTGCATGCGCATACATACCGACAGGATGTGTGGCAAATGGTTGAACAACATTGTCTGGCTGATTGGGCTCAGGGCCTGTTCGAACGGCTATGTGAGCTTCGCCATATTCGAGTTTAAAAAGTTTGTCACTGGTTAAATAACGCACGGTTGTTTTAGGATTTTGTGCCTGAAAAATTCCAATAGCTGGCATCAATAACGGCGCAACAATGTTTAACGAGGTGACAATTAGTTCTCCGGTGAGCTCTGTTGAACGTCCTTTACTCCGACCTGCAAATTGATTGAATTGGTCATCAGTTGCTTGTGCCACTCGCATTAAATCTAAACCAGATTCTGTTGGAATATAACCACGTGTGTGTCTTTGAAAAAGCTTTTCACCTAACTCTTCTTCAAGCGCATCAATATGTCGCAGCACGGTTGCTCTGTGAACACCCAGTGCTTCGGCCGCGGCACTGATGGTCCCTAAACGCGCCACTTGATAGGCTGTTTTTATTTCATTCCATTTATTCATTTCACCGCTATTGTAAAAGCTCTTCGATAATTTAATAAGTTGCAAAAATGCGCAGATTAAGAGCAATATTGCTCATTGAGCATATTTGTGCAACATATTAAAGTTGTTTTAATTAAAATACATTTTATTACCGAATAGGAAAACCCAATGAAAGTTTTAGCTTTTGCTGCATCAAGCAGTCGCCAATCAATCAATAAACAATTAGTGACTCATGCTGTCACTGTTTTAGAAAAGGAGATCAAGGAAAATATCGAAAGTGAATTGCTTGATCTGAACGATTTTGAAATGCCGATCTACAGTATCGATCGCGAGAATGAAGGCGGTATTCCAGAGCTAGCTAAACAATTCTTTAATAAAATTGGTGAGGCTGATGCATTAGTCATTTCATTCGCTGAGCACAACGGCACCTACACGGCCGCTTATAAAAATATTTTCGATTGGGTCTCGCGCATAGATTCTAAAGTCTTTCAGGGCAAGCCGATGATAATAATGTCTGCATCTCCAGGGCCTGGTGGCGCTGCCAGTGTTTTGAAAACAGCGAAAGAGTCTGCTCCGTTTTTTGGCGCAGATATCAAAGCGAGTTTTTCAGTCGCTTCTTACTACGATGTGTTTGATAGTGAGACAGGGCAGTTGGCTGATGCGGAGTTGAGTAACACATTACGTGAATCACTAGCCAAGCTTTAGTTTGGCTTTTATGAATGACTGACTGATTAAGATCAGGCAACGCCGTTAGCTAAGAGCAGATTTTATTAATTGTTGGTTTAATCGGTCGAGTCTTTCAGGCGTTCCAATATCTTGCCAATCACCATCAAAGTGTTCACCCGTCACTTGCTGAGTTGTCATCGCGTTGCGCAACAAAGGCGCAAGCGGATGTTTGCCTGGCACTAAATCTTTAAATAAATCAGGGTGATAATAGCCGATGCCACTAAAGGTAAAAGCATTGTCACCGCCATCCGCAACGATATTTTCTGTAAGAGTGAAATCTCCTTCGGGATGTTGTGGCGGATTATTGACTAAAACGAGATGAGCAAGTGTGTCATCTTTAAGTGGATTTTCAGTTGAATAAGGAAAGTCACACCAGACATCGCCATTCACTACCAGAAAAACCTTATCACCGAGTAAAGGTAACGCTTTTAGAATACCGCCAGCGGTTTCCAGAGCGCCTTCTTGTTGCTCGTCTGAATAATGCAAAGACACACCAAATTCAGCACCATCACCAAGAGCTTCTGGAATTAAGTCGCCAAGCCATGCGATATTGATGACGATATCTTTAAATCCGGCACGTTGCAGATTTTCAATATGCCAAACAATCAGAGGTTTGCCGCCAACGTCTAGCAACGGTTTTGGCGTGTGATCAGTCAAAGGGCGCATGCGGGTTCCATGGCCAGCTGCTAGTATCATCGCTCTCATTATTTTTTTGCAGTCCCAATCTTTTCGGGAGTCTGCCATTCCGTAAATAGATTAGCGAGTGGACGCGTCATAGGGTATTTATTCGCAACATTCATAAAGTACTCAAGCGTCAGCGGTAAATCATTGAGGTAATTAGCTTTACCATCACGATGGTTCAATCTGGCGAAAATACCCAATACTTTTATATGGCGTTGCATGCCCATGTAATCGAACCATTGGCTGAAAGTTTCATCACTAACATCGTGGATTAAACCAGCTGCTACTGCATCTTTTTTAAAGGCTAATGCCCATTCGCTAACTTTTTCAATCGGCCACTTGATATAGCAATCGCGTAAAAGTGAAACGAGGTCGTAAGTCACAGGGCCAAGTACTGCATCCTGATAATCAATCACGCCAGGATTAGCGTTTTCGGTAATCATTAGATTGCGCGAATGATAGTCACGATGTACAAATACTTGAGGCTGTTGCAGTACCACAGCGGTAATCGAATGGAGTGTTCTGTTGATGATTTTTTGCTGTTCATCGCTAGGTGTGATTTCTAAATGTGTATTTAAGAACCACTCTGGCATTAACTGCATTTCTTGTAGCAGTAGGGCATCATCGTATTCTGGTAGACCGTCTGTATCCGCTTGCTGGATTTTGATCAGGCATTTGAGCGCGTCACCGTAAAGCAGATCAGCTGTTGTATCATTCAATTTATCTAAATATGGGGTATTGCCAAAGTCTTCAAGCAATAAAAAGCCTTGTTCTAGATCCTGTTTGATAATTTCTGGTGCGTGAACTACGGCATTTCGAAGACGCGTTGTAACATCAATAAACGGGGTGCAGTCTTCCTGTTCAGGAGGCGCATCCATTGCAATGTAGGTTGTTCCATTCTCCGTTGCGTCAATGTTAGAGACTCTAAAATATCTACGGAAGCTGGCATCAGCAGAAGCAACTTCAATCGTTGCAGTTGGCCAGTCTTGATGAACCCATTCGGTGAGTTGTTGCAGGCGTGTATCGGTATTCATTAATTGAGGTGATTACCTGGATGAGCGTTAAAAAATGGGTTAAAAGTAGGGGGGTGACCTTAGATCTAAATATATCCATATCCTTAATTTAATAAGGATATGGAGTAGTTTTGTCTTATTGGAAATACAGATATTGCTTCTAAGCTTCTTTCATTCCAAGCTTTTTGAAAAATATTGCCGGAGGGCAAAAGCCTGTGAACGCTGATTGAATCATGTTTGCACCAATAAAAACGGTGAACCAAATGAAGTTAGGGTGGACAAAATAAGTTAGCGCAACGCTAATCAAAACCATTACACCTGCAAAAGCAGTTACAGCACTATTAATTGTCATAGTATTTCTCCAAAATTATTTAGATTACAAAGTAAATTCGAGATCTTTCAGTGTAGAGAAAGACCTCGCATAGTAAATATTCTAAACAACTCTATCAGGTACGTTGAGCTATATATTAAACGCGTTTTTCTACTTCAGTATAATCACGCGGCAATGCACCATCATAAAGCTGTCGCGGGCGTCCAATTCTAGATTCAGGATCTTGAATCATTTCGTTCCAATGTGAAATCCAGCCAACTGTTCGAGACATAGCAAAGATTACGGTGAACATATTTAATGGAATGCCCATTGCAAGCAATATAATACCCGAATAGAAGTCCACATTGGGATATAGATTACGAGATACAAAGTAGTCATCCTCAAGAGCTATGCGCTCAAGTTCCATCGCTGTATCTAATAGTTCTTCGTACTCGTTTCCAGGCCCAAGATGTTCGATTAATTCGTGACAAGTTTCACGAATAATCGTAGCGCGTGGGTCGTGGTTTTTATAAACACGATGCCCGAAGCCCATTAAACGGAACTGGTCGTCTTTGTCTTTTGCACGGTCTACATAGTAAGCAACATCATTATCTGAATCGACAATATCAAGAAGCATTTTGATTACAGCTTCGTTTGCACCACCATGAGCAGGTCCCCAAAGCGAAGCGATACCTGCGCAGACCGCCGCAAAAGGATTTGCTTCAGAACTACCCGTAAGTCTTACGGTAGATGTCGATGCGTTTTGCTCGTGATCTGCATGCAAAATCATAATCAAATCAAGTGCTTTTGCGTAATATGGGTCTGGAGTGTATTCCTCAGTTGGCATACTAAACATCATGTACAAGAAGTTTTCTGCATAACCTAAATGGTTTTGAGGATAGGTGAAAGGTAAACCACTCGCATAACGATAACTCCATGCTGCGATAGTTGGCATTTTTGCAATTAACTGATGTGCTGCGATCATGCGGCTTTTCGCATTTCGTATATCTATACCTTCATGATAGAAAGAAGATAAAGCACCAACTACACCCACCATGATAGCCATAGGATGAGAGCGGCGTCTAAAACCGCTGTAGAAACGTTTTACCGCTTCATTCAACATTGTGTGATGAGTGATCACATGAGTGAATTCCATTAACTCTTCGGTATTTGGAAGCTCGCCATGAAGAAGCAAGTAACAAGTCTCTAGAAACGTGCTCTTATCGGCAAGTTGCTCAATAGGGTATCCGCCGTACTGCAGGATTCCTTTTTCTCCATCTAAAAAAGTAATAGAGCTACGACAGCTGGCAGTAGATAAGAAGCCAGGGTCATACGTAAAGTAACCCAGACTGCCATAAAGGGCTCTAACATCAATAGTAGGAGTGCCATTACTAGGTCTAAGAATCGGTAATTCGACTGTTTTTCCAGTGGAGTTATCTGTAACTGTGACTGTTTCTTTCTTTTCCATGTGTTTACAAATTGGCCTTAATTGAGTTAATAGGATGATTAGAATTACGGATGAATTATAGCTTAAAATATTGACGTAGGTGGTCTCATCATAAGTTATATACGTTATCATGAGCGATTAGGATGTTAAATGAAGAAACTATGAAAAGGTTAATAATTGGAAGTTTGTTTTTTGCGCTATTAGGTTTCGGTGCTCTAAAACTCATGTTTAGCGGGGTTGAGGTCAAATACAAGGCGGCATTACCATGGCAAGTGAGTACTAAAGCAGACGGAACAACGCACATTCTGGGTGTCGATATTGGTGATGCAACATTCAAAGAATTAATGTTTAAGCTTAAACTTTTAGCAGAGCCCGCATTGTTTGAAGCACCCAATGGCGACTTATCGCTGGAGGCATACTTTGGAAAAAAGAAATTTGGTGTATTAGAAGCGCGTTTAGTGGTTGAAATGGATGCCGATGAAGCGCTATTAAAGAAAATGCTAAAAGAGCAAATGGGTAGAGATTCAACGCCAAGCAATCACTGGAAATACAGTTTAAGTGTCGAAAACACCAAGCTTGCGAATGATTTACGCGTATGGCGCCTTATTTACTTGCCAATTACTGATTATGAGCCAAAGCAAATGAAGTTTTTTGGTGAGCCAGATGAAAAAATTCAAGTGAGTGAGACGGCGCAATACTGGCTATACCCAAATCGTGGCATGATATTGCTGTGGGATACTGAAGGTAAAGAAATCTTCTATTATGTGGCAAATAAGGATTTTGATAGGCTGAAGAAATCATTGCCTATGGAAGCACAAATACAGCGTTACTAAATGAGCAATCAACAAATGCCATTCTGGGAAGAAAAAAAATTAACAGAAATGAATCGCGATGAGTGGGAAAGCCTCTGCGATCATTGCGGCAAATGCTGCCTGTTAAAATTACAAGATGAAGACAGCGAGAATGATGATGCAGAATCAGTGTATTACACTGATGTTGTCTGTGATCTTTTCGATAAAAATGACGGACACTGCACTGACTACTGGAATCGAGAAGTGCTCGTGCCTACTTGTATCAAACTTACACAGGATAACCTGGATGATATCGAATGGTTGCCTCCAAGCTGTTCCTATAGAAGAATACTCGAAGGTCGAGGATTGGAAGATTGGCATCATCTGATTTCCGGTGATAAAAATACCATTCACGAAACGGGAAATTCTGCAGTTGGCAGAGTGGTCTTTGAAAAAGATGTGGATGAGGATGAATTAGAGGAGCATATTGTCGAATGGCCGCTGAATTAACATCTGTTCGCCTGGATAAATGGCTCTGGGCATCACGCTTTTTTAAAACCCGCAGAGATGCCGTCGAAGCTATTAGTGGTGGAAAAGTGCATCTCAATGGCGCGCGCGTTAAACCGTCGCGAAATGTTCAAATCAACGATAAATTAGAGATCACCCGTAATAACGAAAGATATCAGGTTACTGTTGCGGGTTTAAATGACAAACGTCGTCCAGCAAAAGAAGCGCAACTTCTCTATGAAGAAGGCGAAACGAGTATAAAAGCCAGAGAAAGTGAACGCGAAATTCGTCGTTTAAATAATGCCAGTGTGACAAGACCTGATAAAAAACCAAATAAAAAAGAACGCCGTCAAATGGATAAATGGCGCGGTCAGTAATTGGCAAATAATATTATCATCTTGAAAATTTAAAAGCGCATCTCCTGCGACTTATCTATCAGAAAAATAAAATTTTTCTAAAGCAGAAAGCATATAAAATATTTGTATAATAATAAATTCATCCTATCTTTGAGATCTATTGAGTCCACTTTTATGAAAACTTGTGAAATTAGCTCATTTTTACGTATCTTTTTTGTCATATCATTTTTGATAATTAGTCCTTTGGCCTCTGCTGAAACAAACTGGCAATCAGTTGCTCGACTAATGGACGAACAAAAGTTTAATGCAGCTAGCGATCAGGTAGACACCTTATTAAAAAAATTCAAAGCCGCTAAAAACAATAATCATTGGCGACAGGCTTTGGTGTTGGGAACGACATTAAAGCTAAAGACTGATCCGATTGAGGAAACTGCTAAGTATCTAACGAATCAACAATGGCCTAATGACAAAGACTCTAAACTTTTGTTGAATTTATATCTTGCCAAGGTGCTCACCCAATACGTAAAACAAAACCATTGGGAAATTCATAACCGGGAAACGATTAAATCCAAAAAGAAAATAGGCATTGAAAAAAAGACCATAGAACAGATAAACGCAGACATTAATTTAACCTTTAAGGCTGCCTATCAACTCGCACAATCAAGACCAAATGATGCTTTGGGCTCATTGAGTTTAGAGGGGCTTAAGGCCAAAAATCTTTATTTCATCAACTCGGATTATCCTTTAAATGTTCGCGGTGGAATAAAGGATACGATTGCGTATTTATGGGTAGAGCATTTATTAGATAGCAGTATGTGGAGCATCGCTGAGCAAGGTCAAAAAGCCAAACTAGCTCTAAATGAATTACTTTCCCCAGTATTATTTATCAATCCTGCTGATACAACAAAACACCCCTTACTTAGGGCAGTGAGCTTATTAAATCAACTGGAACAACAGGAGCTTTAGCGCAATCGTCCTGAGGCGGCACTGGAAGCATACAGAGTAAAGATTAATACAATTGCAGCACACAAAGGAGATCCGGATAAAAAGCTCTTGATGGAAAAGTTACGTGCACGTATTGATGCTGCAGATAAGGGGCTGCCATGGACTAATATGCTGCGAAATGATTTAGCGCAAATGATTCGCAACACAAATACGCCTGATGCAAATATTAGAAGCATTAAGCTGCTTAAAGAATGTTTGTCTTTGCATAATAAACAAAAAGTCACTAGGAGCTGTCAGGCACAACTTAATCTCATTCAAAAACCAGAACTTAGTCTAGCTTCGATGAAGGTAGATGGTTTAAATAAACGTTCAGTTCTGATTAATCATGCCAATATCGACAAAGTGTATTTTAGAGCGTGGAAGTTAAATAAGAATGAAGCCATTCTTGAAGACAACCGTGAATATATCGAAAAATTAATCAAGTCTAAAAGAAAAGCGCACGTGGTGTGGGAGACTCAATTACCTCCTACTAAGGACTACCGCACACACAAAACTTTTCTAACGCCTCCTCTTAAAACAAAAGGCTATTGGTTAATGGCCGCATCTTTAAAAGTTGATTTTTCATTAACTGATGAAAAAAATGTAATCGCAGGAAATGGACTAAATGTATCTGGCTTTGTAATAGATGCGAGTGCCTCTGAAAAAAATGTGACAGTAAGAGTCTATGATGGTGAAACGGGTAAGGTCGCATCAGACGTTAATGTCGAACTGTGGAGCAATAATTATAGAACGCCGTATAAAAAAATTGATAGTGGAGTAACCCTTAACGACGGCAGTGTCCGTTTTGCTAAAAAATCAAGTGATAGATATCTTGTTGTAGCCCAAAAAGGTGATGACTTCTCTTTAGTTAGCAATATCAATCGTTACTATGGTGGCGGCGATGCAAACCTGAGTAACGCATTAGTTTTTACTGAGCGCGCTATTTACCGCCCAGGGCAGAAAATAAAATGGAAGATCATTGCTTACAACGGTAATACAGACACAGGAAAGTATCGCGTTGCGCCAAACAAAAAAGGTACAGCGACACTATTCGATGCGAACGGCAAAGAAGTACAAAAAATTGATATTACCAGCAATCAATATGGCTCAGCTTCAGGTGAATTTACGGCCAAAACAGGATTGCTTTTGGGTAACTGGAGTATCAGAACATCATTTTCTGGTTATAAGGGTATTCGTGTAGAAGAATATAAACGTCCTACTTTCGAGGTGAAAATTAAGAGCACAAAAGATAGCCTGCGTTTAAACCAATGGGCAGAGGTAACTGGTTCGGCTCGTTATTACTTCGGCCAGGCAGTGACAGATGGCAAAGTGAAATGGCGCGTTGAGCGACAAGCATTCAGCCCCTGGCAACACCACTATCTGGGCAGAGAAGTTAAAGCTCTCAATGTCGCATCGGGCGATATTGCTTTAGATGCTAAAGGTGAATTTTTAATTAAATTCTTACCTAAAGAAGTGAGCTTTCCTCGACGAACGGTAGGCAATAAGAACAATGAAATTATTCATCGATACATTATCACTGCAGATATTACGAATGCTGGTGGCGAAACACGGAGTATCAGCAAAACACTTAATATAGGAAAAACCAGTATTAGGGCGTCTATTAATACAAACCAGACTTACAGTGAGGCTGGCAAGCCATTTGATTTATCTTTTCAGCGTGAAGATTTAGACGGAACACCAAGAACAGGCAGTGGTTTTTGGACCTTACAGAAAATTCAACAGCCGAACAAAATATTATTGGGTCATGAAATTCCTGCACTCATAGAAAAACAACTGATACCTTACGCCACAGATGGCGATAAGCTCAAGCCACGCTGGGAAGGAGCTGTAAATTATGATAATCAAATTGATAACTGGAAAGTCGCTTCAGTTATTCAGAAAGGCGGACTTAGACACAAACAAGATGGCACTGCAGAGTTAAAACTAACAATCCCTCAAGCTGGTTTGTATAAATTAAAATACACTACTAAAGACAAAGCAGGAAAGCTGTTCGAAACAAGCAAAAACCTCACCGTTGCAGGCAAGAAAAATATGCCTCTGATGTTGCCAGCAGTTCTAAAAACGCAAGCTAATAGTGTTCCAGTCGGTAGCAATGTGGAGTTACTTGTCGGCTCTGGATTTTCTCAACAGCCTTATAGTTTAGATATCTATCGTGGCAATACTTTATTAAAAAGAAGAGTATTTAAAGGCGGTGTTAAGCAATTTAATTTCCCTGTAAAACGTGAACATCAGGGCGGCTTATCTTTTGTATTAACCGCTGTAAAAGACTATACGGTATTTACTAAAAAACAATCTATAAGTGTTCCATGGAAAAGTAAAAACCTTAATGTCACGCTGTCTAGTTTCAGAGACAAATTAACACCTGGTGCAAAAGAAACATGGCGCATTAGCGTGAAAGACTCGAATAATAAGCCACTAGAAAAGGGTGCTGTTGAAATCCTCGCTTCGATGTATGACAGAAGCCTGGATTTATTTGGTGAACATTATCCTGCGAGTGTTGCTTCCCTTTACGGCGCAAAACATATGAATTTACGAATCAGCAATAATTTGGGTGCGGCATGGAGTAACTTCAATAAAAATTATGTTTTAGATAATACCTTTACAGGATTCGAGGGAGCAGTACTCAATGATTTTGACTATTTAAATAATAGTACTTCAACACCATTTACTCACTATCACCGTGCAATTCCTGGGTGTACAAAAGCAATTAGGCATACGCATAAATATTCTAAGAGGAATCATCAGCATAAAGTTAATTGCCCTGGGCAAATGGGACACACAGAAGCAGGCGAACCAATGCCTGCTCCGATGATGGCTCCAGCTCCAGCGCCAGCATCTAAAAGAATGGCAGCTCAACCTCAAGTAGATGTCCATGCTCTGCAACGTAAACTAAAAGCAGCTGGCTACTATAATGGACCTGTTAATGGTGTTGTTGATGCCGATACCCGTGCGGCATTACAAAAATTCATGCAGAGAGATGATGATGGAGATCCTGACGCCCCCAAAGACGACAATGTTTCCTCTTTGGATAATATTAAATCCCGCACAAACTTCAATGAAACGGCCTTCTTCTATCCACACTTAATTCTCGAAGAAAATGGTTCTGTAGCATTTGAATTTGAAGTCCCTGAATCACTCACCGATTGGAAAGTATGGGTATCCGCAATTACCAAAGATTTGCGCGGTGGAGACCTAACTGCCTATGCAAAAACTACCAAAGAACTCATTGTGAGACCGTATTTGCCGCGATTTTTACGCGCTGGCGATCAGGCAAATATTGAAGTACTCGTTAACAATACTGGTGAGAAACCATTAACAGGTCAGATGGACTTTGATGTATTGGATCCTGCGAGCAAAGAGTCTTTAGCAAAAAGCTTCCAGCTAACAGATAACAAACGTAATTTCACCGTAGCTGCCGGACAAAGCAGTCGCTTACGCTTCCCGATCAAAGCGCCGAAAGATTTGGGTGTGATTGCGATAAGAGCTCGAGCTAGTGCGAGCAATGGAAAGGAGCAATTTGGCGATGGCGAACAGCGACCGCTGCCGGTTTTACCTAGCCGTTTGTATTTAAGCCAAAGTCGTTTTACCGCCTTAAAAGCTCAATCTACTAAGCAATTGAGTTTCCCTGAATTAGCGGCTAATAACGATTCTACTTTGAATAATGAGAATCTGGTCGTAACGATTGATGGCCAGCTTCTTTATTCTACCTTGAACGCCTTACCCTACTTGGTAGATTACCCCTATGAATGCACCGAGCAGACACTAAATCGTTTCCTCTCGACTTCAATGGTAAGCTCGATATTCGCAAGGCATCCTGCATTAGCGACGTTAGCTAAAGATATGTCGAAACGAGATAGTCGCTTAGAACAATGGAATGCCGTCGATAATGACCCAAACCGTAAAATGCTATTGGAAGAAACACCGTGGTTGAATCGCGCAACGGGAACTAAAAGCATCGAGAATATGCAACGTATTCTCAACCCTGAAGTCGCTAAAGACCAATACCAGCAGGCATTGAAAAAACTGCGTAAGGCACAAAATGAATCAGGAGCTTTCCCTTGGTGGGAAGGCGGGCAAGACTCGACTTACATCACTACTTATCTGTTACAAGGCTTCTCTCGTGCTTTAGAGTTTGATGTCGATATACCTAAAGATATGGTGCAAAAAGCATGGGGGTATTTGGATAAGCATTATGCGAAAGACTTTAATGCCAAGATAAAACAAAACACCGCTGAAGTGGTGCTGATCAACTATGTGCTTTCTTCATACCCAGACAAAAGCTGGCAAGGTAAAGCGTTCAATCAAAATAAACGCAATCAAATGTTGAATGAGAGCTTTAAGCAATGGAAAAAGTTATCTCCATTATCCAAAGCTTATTTATCATTGAGCTTGAAACGAGCAGGCAGAGTAGATAACGCTAAGCTGGTATTTGGCAGTATTATGGATGCCGCAAAAACCACCGAAGAACTAGGTACTTACTGGCCCAAACAAGACCGCAGTTGGTATTGGTATAACGATGATTTAGATACACATGCATTTATGTTGCGCGCCTTAATGGAGCTAGACCCTGAAGATTCACGTCGTCATGGTTTGGTGCAGTGGTTGATGATGAATAAAAAATTAAATCATTGGAAATCAACCCGAGCAACCGCCGAAAGCATTTATTCGATGGTGCATTATTTAGATAAAGAAAATCTGCTGGGCAAAGAAGAAAGAGTGCAAATTAACATTGGTAATTCGCTTTCAGAAACCATGGTGTTTGCCCCAAATGAATACGTTGGCTCTAACAATAAAATCGTCGTGAAAGGTGATGATGTAAAACCTGATATGGCGAATATTCGTATCGCTAATAAAAGCGACTCACTGATGTTTGCCTCTGCAAACTGGAACTTTTCTACTGAAAAACTCCCCGCGCAAGCACAAGGAGATTTCTTTAGAGTGAATCGCTCTTTCTTTAAGCGCGTGAAAAAAGGAAATGATTGGCAGTTACAGCCTTTAGCCGAAGGTGCAACGATTGCGGTCGGCGATCAATTGGAAGTTCAACTTAAGTTATTTGCAAAAAATAATGCAGAGTTTGTACATTTACGTGCACCTCGTGGAGCAGGGTTTGAACCAGAGTCTCAACAATCAGGCTATCGCTGGGGAAATGGAACGGGCTATTACGAAGAGATTCGTGACAGCGGCGCAAACTACTTTTTTGACCAACTAAGAAAAGGGGAATATACCTTTAAATACCGTTTGAGAGCATCAACCTCTGGGCAGTTTAGAGTTGCACCAGCGAGTGTTCAAAGTGTCTATGCGCCAGAGTTTAGCGCTTATTCAAGTGGGCAACGCCTATTAATAAAATAAGTACTCATAGCCAGGTAATACGATGTATCTGAGTCAATCCAATATCGATGAATTACGCGATAAAGTAGAAAATGGTGGAGGATTTCAAGTAGCCATTGTGCCGATGCAATCTGAAACATTCCTTAATGTTAAGTTAGCAACAGACAATCTTTATGAGGAACTCACTCAGGCAGGACTATCGGTAATAGTCGATGATCGAAAGCAGAAACCAAATAATAAATTTGAAGTGATTGAGTTTCTGAAAATACGACATCGCGTGGTTATTTCTAGCCGCAGTATTTCTGCGAAAGTATTTGAATATAAAGATTTAGATACTGATGAATTTGAGAAAATAGCTCAAACTACGGCGATTGAATTTCTTAAACAAAGGGTGTTTGACGCTAATAATAATTAGGTTTATAGTATTTGAAAGGCGCCGATTTGATTATCAGCTTGCAGGCGCAAAAGCACTAATTGGTCAAAGTCGTTGATTTATACAGACTAAAAACCGCTCATTTTCTCCAACAAAACATCCAAAATAGAATAACTATTCTGGCCTTTTTGTTTGAAGAACTGAACAATTTTTATCACCGTCTAAATTCAACTTATTTGATCAGCTATTACTTTTAAATTTTGCTAAAGCGCGGTCAATGAATGTTAAATAACCTGCTTTAGTCATGACTACGCGGGTTTTTTTGTGCCTGCTGTAGTCTGATGTATATATAACTTTCGCTAAAGCTGATAAATAATAATGGATTAGACAAGCAGATGGATAATAAATTGGACGAATTTGAATTTGATACTTTAGCGATTAGAGCAGGGCATCAACGTAGTGATTTTCAGGAAAATGGAGAGGCGATTTTCACCACTTCAAGTTTTGTGTTTAAAAGTGCAGAAGAAGCAGCAGCACGTTTTGGTGGTGATGAAGAAGGTTTCTTCTACTCACGTGTTTCAAACCCTACAATCAAGTGTTTTCAAGATCGGTTAGCAGCGCTGGAAGAGGGTGAAGCATGTGTTGCAACGGCATCCGGTATGGCAGCGATTTTAGCTACGATGCTTGGCGTGTTGAAAGCAGGTGATCATGTTGTTAGTTCACGTTCTATTTTTGGTACAAGTACGGTCCTATTTACAAAATATCTAGAAAAATTTGGTATCGGTTTTGATTTTGTCGAGCTGTCAGACCTAGAGGCCTGGAAAAAAGCAATTAAGCCAAACACACGTATTCTATTTGCAGAAACTCCATCAAATCCGATAACTGAATTGGTCGATATTCCAGCACTTGCGAATATCGCTCATAGCAATAATTGTTTATTGGTTATCGATAACTGTTTTTGTACGCCCGCTTTGCAAAAGCCATTAAAGATGGGGGCTGATATTGTTATTCATTCCGCTACCAAATACCTCGATGGTCAAGGTCGTTGTCTGGGTGGAGCAGTGGTTGGTAATAATAAAATCGTAGGCGAAGATATTGCAGGTGTATTGCGAACCGGCGGTGTTTCGATGAGCCCATTTAATGCGTGGGTATTTACCAAAGGTTTAGAAACGCTTAGTCTACGTATGAAAGCACATTGTGAAAATGCAATGAAGCTGGCTGAGTGGTTAAACAAGCAAGATGCCGTAGAGCATGTTTATTATCCGGGGCTAAAAGATCATCCCCAGCATGAGCTAGCCAAAAAGCAACAATCTGGTTTTGGTGGCATTGTTTCTTTTGTTGTAAAAGGCGGAAAAGAAAATGCGTGGAAAGTTATAAACAATACTCAGTTGCTATCAATTACGGCGAATCTGGGTGATACCAAAAGTACCATTACGCATCCGGCTTCCACTACGCATGGACGTTTATCTCAGGAATTACGAGATGAAACTCAGATTTCTGATGGTTTAATAAGAGTATCAGTAGGTCTTGAAGATATTCAGGATATACAGAATGATTTGGCTAGAGGCCTGATTTAGTTCGTATTTGTAAAATAGACACCCCCCTACTTATAGGCACTTTTTAAGGAAGTCATTTAGTATGAATAACCACCAAGAAAATCTATTAGCGATATTTCACGCTGCTTTATCATCAGTGGAAGGTAAGACTGTGGTGAGTAACGAGCTGGAAGCTGATAATGACCCTTATCCATATCCTGCGGAATTTCATGTTATCGCTATTGGAAAAGCAGCAGATTCAATGTACCAAGGTGTGCCTCATGATCGGATTAAATCTGCGTTAGTTATTTCGAAGCATGGACATATCAGCACAGCAGTCGAGCAAGATACTAAAGCAAGATGCGTTGAATCAGATCACCCTGTGCCCAGAGAAAACAGTATTAAAGCGGGAGAGGTCTTGTTAGATTTCCTTCGAGAATTACCAGAAGGAGAACCTTGTTTATTTTTAATATCAGGTGGTGCATCTGCACTGGTTGAGGTTTTAAACGAGGGGTGGGATTTATCCCAATTGCAGGAGCTGACGGATTACTTGCTGGCTAATGCCTACCCTATCGACCAAATTAATTCTATTCGACGTCGCTTATCTGCAATTAAAGGGGGCGGACTTTGGCGCTACCTTAACGGAAGGCCAGTAAATTGCCTGATGATTTCTGATGTGCCAGAAGATGATCCCGAAGTTATTGGTTCAGGTTTGCTATTTCTCGTTGATGAGAAAGAATTGCCTGACCTTCCTGAGCGTTGGAAGGATAAGTTGAATAAAATAAAGGCCCCAATGTGGGGGGGTGACTTTAACTGGAAGATAATAGCTTCTTTAGAGATCGCCAAAGAAGCAGCTGCCGTAAAAGCAAAGTCACTAGGTTATTCCTGTAAAGTGGTTCCTGATTTTCTTGAGAATGAAGCCTCGGAAGCTGCGATTAATTGTGTCGATACTTTGAAAAAAGAAGTGGGAATATTAGTAATTTGGGGTGGTGAAACAACGGTAAATTTACCCAGTAACCCGGGAATGGGCGGCAGGAATCAACATCTTGCGCTGACAGCTGCCAAATATATGGCAGGGGAAAATGAGTGTTATCTACTCGCAGCAGGCACCGATGGAACTGATGGTTTGACTGATGCTACAGGAGCAATAGTTGACAATCAGACCATAGAAAAAGGCTTATTGAAAAACCTTGATGCAGCTGATTATCTAAATAGGGCAGACTCACACTCCTACTTTAAACAAACAGAAGGTCTCATAACAACGGGAGCAAGTGGTACCAATGTGATGGATTTAGTGATTGGTATTTGTCCCAATTAAAGTCTTTTTTCGATCAAGGGCAAACAAGGAGGCTATAAAACAAAATAACAAACTCAATATAATCTGAGGTCTATTTAGGTCTATTAAGTCTCTTGTTTTTTGATTGCAATAGGCTTGCGATCTTTGTCTATTGCTACATAGGTGTATACCGCTTCAGTTACCTTGATGCTGTCATCAGATAATATATCTCTTCTTACCCAGGTTTCGACATGTACGGCAATTGATGTTCTGCCGAGTCTTTCTGTTTCGCAATAGCAACTCACTTCATCGCCAACGAAAACCGGCAAATGGAAAGTCATGGCTTCTACAGCAACCGTAACTACACGAGATTTTGATAGCTGGCGCGCATAAAATCCACCAGCAATATCCATTTGTGACATTAACCAGCCACCGAAAATATCACCGCTGGGATTAGAATCCGCTGGCATTGCCAAGGTTCTGAGTGAGGTATGTCTGTTATCTAGGTATGGGTTTTTTGTGATCATTTTGCTGTTTACTAATTAAAGTCAGTTAATTCTAAGAAGTAAGGCACTTTACTTGATATTGGCTTATTGCGCATTTAAATATGCATAAAAAAGGCCCGCAAATGCGGGCCTTTTTTAGCGTTTTAGTCTAAATCAATTGATTATGATTTAGCAGCGCTCTGTTGTGCAGCTTCGATACGCTTAAGCATTTCTTCTGCTTGCTTAGCTTGTGCTTCCCACATAGCTTTAAGCTGTGTGTAGTCTTGAGCTGGTGCAGCTACTGCAGGGTTGTAACCAGCAGGTGCGTATGATCCAGCAGGAGCGTAACCATTGTTATTGAAACCTTGGCCGTATCCGTTAGTGTTTGTCGAGCTGTATCCGTTACTGTAACCGTTTCCAGCCATGTTGCCGTAGCCGTTTCCGTTACCAGCAGCATTTCCAGCACCTTCGCCGTTTCCGCTTAGGTTACCCGCAGTGTCCATATCTGTGCGGCCTTTACCTTTAAAAGTGATAGAGAAATCAACTTCTCCGTCTGCATCACCTTTTGCAGTGCCCCAGCCGTTGCCGTTTGCAGAACCGTTACCAGCAGCATTTCCAGCAGTAGAACCGTTACCAGCAGCGTTGCCGTATCCGTTTCCTGAACCGTTACCGTTGTTGAATCCATCGAACCAATCAGCAGATGCAGTACCAGCAAGAGCCAAAAGAGCAGTTAGTGTGATAGCTTGTAATTTCATGACGATCTCCTTGTGTAATGTAAGTAAGTATTCAATTAACTTCGAATATGAGTATATTCTAATATACTTCTTTTGATTTATACAAGAATATTTTGCAAAAAGTATGAACTTTTTTTGAAGTGCCTATTCTGTAGGGCTTAAGAAGGTGTCGCAGAGTGAAAAAAATTCGTCTGCTTGCTGAATGTGCGGCAAATGATCGCTATTTTTGACTGTAGAAATGGTGGAATTTGGGAATAATGCTTTAATAATGGGATGATCTTGTTCTCTCATATAGCGGGAATCTTCACCATCTATAAAGAGTGTTGGATTAGAGAAAGTTTGACCAGATGTGGTAAACCCAGCTATTTTCAAATAGCCTTTGGCAATTTCCTGAACATCACTTTTCCAGCGAAAGCCAATGTCTGATCCATCAATATCTTGTTTTGCACGTCTTAGATTCTTGATCATAAAGGAGCGTTCAACAGCATCATCAATAGTCAGTTTGAGGTGATCGTCGATTTCCTGACGTGACTTTAATGTTTCTACTGGCGCACCCAATACTGCCTTTAAGGTTGTTTGGTGCCATAAAGGATAAGGTCGTGGTGCTATATCAACCACAATCAGTCTGTTGATGAAGTCTAGTTGCAACTCTTCCTGTGCCAATGCCATTTGCATTGCCACTTTGCCACCCATTGAATGACCTAATAAATCAAACTTGGGAATCTTTAGGTGTTTTGCGAGTTTGATCACATCCTCATACATTTCGCGATAACTCATGCCTTTTATATGAGGAGAGTTACCGTGATTACGCAAATCCAGAATAATTACGGGTCTTTTGGCGGATAAGCGTTGCGCTTGTGATCGCCAATTGTCCATAGAGCCGAATAATCCATGAAGGATTATCAATGGAATTTGCTTTTCTGCCTGAGGAG
Organism: uncultured Cocleimonas sp.; assembly: GCF_947495625.1. Lineage (GTDB taxonomy): Bacteria > Pseudomonadota > Gammaproteobacteria > Thiotrichales > Thiotrichaceae > Cocleimonas. The sequence continues at coordinate 24,641 of NZ_CANLZW010000011.1, read as the reverse complement.
TTTCCCCAGGATAGACTTTATGACTTAAGATTTCAGTTTCTGGAGTTTGCATATTCAATTCAGTGATAATTTTTTTTTAGCTTGAGACTATTAATTTGAGCTAATTAACGCGGGCTTATTAAAAAGTTCTTCCCATTTCTTCTACATTGTCGAGTATTTCAATGCGTTCTTCATTGCTGATATTCGCGATATCATAATAAATCTCATGTGAAACGTCTTTAATGCCACAAAAAGATAGAGTGCCGTCAGTTGTCGGTCTGTGAATTAACTGAAGTGCATCAGTATCTTCAAAATACTTTCTTGAACCACCTGCAGTAATTAATACTAAAGCACGTTTATGCTTTAATAAGCCTTTCACACCATCGCTTGAGTATTCGAAAGCTAAGCCGTTGGTTAAAACCAGATCAAACCAGCCTTTTAGCATGGCTGGACGACCAAACCACCAAAGCGGATAAATGAATATAAGAGAATCAGCCCATAATAGCTGCTCTTGCTCTTTTGCTATTTTAGACGGGATTTCTCCTTTATGTAGCTGATCAAGATCACTAGCACTAAGGATAGGATCGAAATTTTCCTGGTACAAATCCTTTATCTTTATTGAGTGTCCAGCTTCTTTAAGGCCAGCAGAAACTCTCTCCAATAAAGCGTGATTAAAGCTTGCAGGATTTGGGTGGGTGAAAACAATCAGTACATTCATTATAATAAGGTATAGTCTAAAGAGGGTGGCGCATTCTAAATCAGTGTACTTAATTGAGCAAATTCTTGCTCTATTTAGCTGTGATTGATACATTACGCGATTTCTATTTTATGCTCTTTTTTAGAAGTAAAATAGTATAAGCTTATATACAAATCATTAAGGACGATCTACGTCCTTCATATTGGGGTCTTGATTTACTCAAGAATTGGAAAAATTTTCTATGTTTAAAGCATTCTTTAGCATGTTCTCTAACGATATATCTATCGATTTAGGAACAGCAAACACACTGATTTATATGCGTGGTAAAGGTATCGTCCTCGATGAGCCTTCGGTCGTAGCTATTCGACAAGAGCGTGGCCCTGGTGGTCCGAAAAAAATAGAAGCTGTCGGTGTTGAAGCGAAAAAAATGCTGGGTAGAACCCCGGAAAATATTCAAGCGATCCGCCCGATGAAAGACGGAGTGATTGCAGATTTCACTTATACCGAGAAAATGTTACAGCATTTTATTGGAAAAGTAGCACCAAGAAGAATATTTGGCCCTCGTCCTCGTGTGGTTATCTGTGTGCCTTGTGGTGCAACTCAGGTTGAACGACGCGCAATCAAAGATTCTGCAATGGGCGCAGGTGCTCGTAAAGTCTATTTGGTTGAAGAACCAATGGCTGCTGCAATCGGAGCGGGTATCCCAATCGATGAAGCTGTCGGCTCTATGGTGCTGGATATAGGTGGTGGTACCTCTGAAGTTGCGATAATGTCTCTTCGTGGCATCGTTTACTCGGCTTCTGTACGTATTGGTGGTGACCGTCTAGATGATGCCATTATCAGTTATGTGCGTAGAAACTACGGCATGCTTATCGGTGAAGCAACAGCAGAAAATATCAAATGCAAAATTGGCTCAGCCTATCCGGGTAAAGAGTTAATGGAGCTTGAAGTTAAAGGGCGTAACCTTTCTGAAGGTGTTCCACGTAGCTTTACATTAACCAGTAATGAAATTTTAGAAGCATTGCAAGAGCCTTTATTCGGTATCGTCAGTGCGGTAAAGACTGCTTTGGAGCAAACACCACCAGAATTAGGTGCTGATGTTGCTGATAGAGGTATCGTATTAACTGGCGGTGGGGCGTTACTACGTGATTTAGATCGTCTTCTTATGGAAGAAACAGGAATCCCCGTTGTTGTTGCCGATGATCCATTAACTTGTGTAGCTAGAGGCGGCGGACGTATTCTGGATATGCTTGATGATGATGGTTTTGATTTCTGGGCTTCTGAATAATAATATCTATAAAAATCAGGGATTCCGAGGGAGTCTGTTATTTATAATCTAGACAGAGACGATAGTAAGCAACAAGGCTACATGATTAAGTTCGTGATTTTGGCTTTGATTTCTATGGCCTTTATGACTTTGGATTACCGCAAGAATAGACTTTTGCCTGTTCGCACCGGATTAACTAAGTTTCTTATCTATCCAGTCCAATATACGGTCGATTTACCTTATCGTTTGGCGAATTTTACTCAAGAATTTTTCTCCGATCACGATGAATTATCAAAAGCTAATCGTGAGTTGCGCGCTTTAGTGGGTGTTTATGCGGCAAGAGACCAGAAATATCATTCTATCGCTAAAGAAAATCAGCGTTTAAGAAGTCAGTTAAGTGCAACTCCTGCAGTTCGTGAAAAATTTACCTTAACTGAGATTCTCTCGGTATCTTCTAATCCCTTCAGTAAAAATGTAGTGATCAATAAAGGTACTGATGATGGTATTTTCGTCGGACAGGTAGCTCTGGCGGGTAATAATATTTACGGCCAGACTGAAAGTGTGACGCCTAGTTCTGCCGTGATTATGCAGCTCACTGATGTGAAGCATGCGATTCATGTACGAAACGTTAGAACCGGTCAGGGTGCACTCGCTGTTGGTACCGGTAAGATCAACCGTTTGGAGCTTAAGCATGTCGAAACGAGCATGGATATCCAAACTGGCGATAAATTTGTAAGTTCTGGTCTGGGTCAGTTGTTTCCGCCAGATTTTCCCGTAGCGATTGTGGATAGTGTTGAATACAATCCGGGTGATTCATTTATGAAAGTGCATGCAAGACCTTTTACAGATTTCAGTAAGACCCGAGAAATACTGATGATTTGGCGTGCAGATTACTCTTCTGAGTTAGAAATCAAAAATAACACTGGTCAAGAACAAGAGGCAGATAAGTAAATCGATGGAAGAAATTAATCCAAGGTTTACCGGTGCGATTACATTGTCTGTAATTATCGCATTTGCCCTGACTATATTGCCCATTAATGAGCAGTGGGTTTTACATAGACCAGAATGGCTGGCTTTAACCTTTATTCATTGGGGGTTAGTCTCGCCTAGCAAATCAAGCTTGGTATTTGCCTGGTTTGTCGGACTGCTTATTGATTCTCTCTACGGCACAATCATGGGCCAGCACGCCTTGGGTTTTACAATCGTTTTATTCTTGACCTTAAGAATGCGATCGCGCCTTTTGATGGATAGTTATTTTCAGCAACTCTTCCTGTTATTTTTAGTTTTAGGTACTTATTTATTAATCAATTTATGGATTTTAGGAATTACCGGAAATACTCCTGAAGGCTGGGGTTACTGGTATACCGTATTTAGTAGTCTATTGATCTGGCCTTTATATCATTACTATATGCGCTTATTTCACGCACAGAAAAAATCGTTTTAATTATAAAAAGTGCTCAGCTCTGCATAAATTCTATTTACGTTTTTAAGCGACAAAAACGTAATATCATTCCGCAAAGCATAAGTTCCTTAGGTCATTTTATACAGCAAAATGAAAAGTCACTTAAAGTAGGGGGGTGACCTTTACTATTTTGTTGCTTCTTTATTAACACTTTTATTTAATAAAAGTCTTATGTCATCAGTTTCGATATAGCTTATTCCCTCTTTAGCTAGCCATTTTTTCGCATTCTCAATGTCATTGATGGAATAAACCATCCACTCCCACGTTCCTTGCCAATAACCTGATTCAGGAAACGATTTATAGGGGCAGAGCATGTATTCAGGTTTTAATTTATTTGCGATTTCTTTGTGTTTTGCAATATATTGATTGAATACTAGGCCAATTCTTATTTTGCTATGTTGTCTTACGTATTCAAGCGCAGCGACACTAAAACTAATTACAATAATGTTCTCGCTATAAGGTTTAAGTTTAGTAAATAGTTTTTCCATTACCGTTTCTAAACCCCAATGTTCCAGGCTCTTAACTTTTACTTCTACTAGAAATGTAGCCTTGGGAAAACTTTTAAGCAGTACCAAAATATCATCAAGGTATGAAATATAAGTAGGGTAGTGTTCGTTGGCGAATTGATTAGGTTCGTGAATACTCAGTGTTCTTAATGATTCATCTGTTGTGTCAAATAGTGATCGATCATCCCCGGACATGCGCTTGAAGTCTTCATCATGAAATACAACGATGCTTTTATCAGCATTCATTTGAATATCAAATTCAACAAAAAGTGCTCCTGCAAGTAGCGCAGATTCTATGGCAGCATAGGTGTTTTCAGGGTGATTAGTGTTATCCCCACGATGTGCAATAATTTTATTTTTATCTAGGCTGTAATTCATGGTCTGGTAGCGCTCTGGTTTCATGCTCTTGTTATAGTAAATATTAAGATTTTTTACAGTATTTTTTTAGGGTTTGTTCACTCTCTCATCGTAAAGCGTTAGAATCCGCACACACATGAAAACTAAAACGCCATTTAGGGAAATCCCCTACAATTATACGTCGTTCTCAGATAAAGAGATCATTTTACGCTTACTCGGTCAACGAGCTTGGGATATTCTGGAAACGCTCCGCGAAAGGAGGACTACCGGTCTCTCTGCGCACATGTTGCTCGAAGTTTTGGGCGATATGTGGATAGTGAAACGTAATCCTTATATTCAAGATGATTTATTAGAGAATGAGAAACGTCGTTATTCTTTAATAGAAACCAAACGTTCCCGCCTAAAGCGAATTAGAGATCGAGCAGAGGGTAATGAGCTCACTCTGGAGCTTATCGATATTGCTGATAAAGCCGTTGATGAATTTGCGACATGGTTTGCCGATTATTTTGCACTGCGTAAGCGTGCCAAACGCAAGTTTCGTTCGATTACCCGCAAAGATAATATCCAGTTTGATGGTTTAGCTCGTGTATCGCATGTTACCGATGCTACTGACTGGCGCGTTGAATATCCGTTTGTGGTTTTAACTCCGGATACAGAAGAAGAAATTGCTCTACTCGTTCAGACAAGCATCAAACTTGGACTAACCGTAATACCTAGAGGTGGTGGAACGGGATATACCGGTGGCGCGATTCCATTGGATTCAATGAGCGCTGTCATCAATACAGAAAAGCTTGAAACACTGGGGAAAGTGCAAAGACGTAAAGATTTGCCAGGGGTGGATAGTGAAGTTGCAGTGGTTAGAGCAGATGCGGGCGTTGTAACGCGTCGTGTATCAGATTTGGCTGCTAATGCAGGTCTGGTTTTTGCTGTAGACCCTACATCACAAGATGCATCGACCATTGGCGGAAATGTTTCCATGAATGCAGGCGGTAAAAAAGCTGTCATGTGGGGAACTGCCTTAGATAACTTATTATCATGGAGAATGGTAACACCCGATGCAGAATGGCTTGAAGTCGTTCGACTCAATCATAATCTGGGCAAAATTCACGATCAGGAAGAAGTTAGTTTTCAAGTTACCCGTTTTGAGCAAGATGCGAAAACCCAAAAAGGTGAGGTTGAAGTTCTTACTTTGCCAGGGCAATTCTTCCGTAAAGTGGGTTTGGGCAAAGATGTTACCAATAAATTCCTGGGCGGTTTGCCGGGTATTCAGAAAGAAGGTTGTGATGGTCTAATTACCTCTGCTGAATTTATTCTTCATCGTATGCCAGATCATACACGAACCGTTTGTATGGAATTTTATGGTACGGATTTGCAAGAAGCCGTTCCAGCCATTGTAGAAGTTAAAGACTATTTAGATGGCAATCAACACGTACTTTTGGCAGGTCTAGAGCATTTAGATGAGCGCTATGTAAAAGCGGTTAAATATACGCCGAAAGCAGCGCGTGGTTCATTTCCTAAAATGGTGTTGATTGCCGATATCGTTGGCGATGATGAGCAAGAAGTGGCTAAGTCAGCATCGCGTGTTGTTGAACTTGCCAATGCAAGAAATGCAGAAGGCTTTGTTGCAGTGAGTCCTGAGGCTCGTAAGCAGTTTTGGGCAGATCGCTCGCGTACAGCGGCAATCGCAGCACACACCAATGCGTTCAAAATCAATGAAGATGTTGTAATACCGCTTAATAATCTGGATAAGTACAGTGAAGGCATTGAGCGCATCAATGTGCATCAGTCGATTACTAATAAGATTGAGCTTATCGACACTGCATTAGAGATTTTCACTGAAGAAAATCCTGATTTAGATAAAAAGCTACGCCAGAGTTCTGGCGCTTCTGACAGCGATGATAATAAAGCCATGCTTCAGGCCAAAAAAGATCTCGCGATAAATCATTTGGCAAGTGTTCGTAAACGCTGGCAGTCTATTCTGGATTTAGGTGATGAAAGTGCTAAAGCCCATCCAGAATTACTCTCTGTTCAAGCGCAAAAGCAGTGTCGCGATGATGACAAGATTATCAATCTGTTATTAAGACGTGATCTTCGTATCTCTTACAAACGAGAAATCAAAAAGCCTCTTGATGATATTTTTGTAGGTCAGGATTTAGAGCCATTGCGTGCCGAAGTGCATAAAGTACATAAGGATGTACTTTCTAAACGCCTATTTGTTGCTTTGCATATGCATGCGGGTGATGGCAACGTGCATACGAATATCCCGGTAAACTCAAACGACTATGAAATGATGCAAGAAGCAGATCGCATCGTTGATCAGGTGATGGAATTAGCACTTTCTCTGGATGGTGTAATCTCGGGTGAGCATGGTATTGGTCTGACGAAAATGCATTACTTGTCGGAAGAGGTAATTAATGAATTCGCGTCTTACAAAAACGAAGTAGACCCTAATGGTCACTTTAATCGTGGAAAATTAATGCCAGGTTCTGGCTTGCAGGATGCGTATACGCCTTCGTTGCGTTTGGTAGAACAAGAGGCGTTGTTGCTTGAGCATAACGAGCTTGGCGCTTTGAATGACGATATTAAAGATTGTCTGCGTTGTGGTAAATGTAAGCCGGTTTGTACCACTCATGTGCCGCGTGCAAATTTACTCTATTCACCGCGTAATAAGATTTTAGCGACTGGTTTGATGCTGGAAGCCTTTTTATACGAAGAGCAAACTCGCCGTGGTATTTCAATGCGCCACTTTGAGGAAATGAACGATGTAGCTGATCATTGTACGATTTGTCACAAATGTTTGAGTCCTTGTCCTGTTAATATCGATTTCGGTGATGTTACCGTTCGTATGCGTCATATCTTGCGCGAACGTAAGCAAAAGAAAACCAATATTGTGACCTGGGCGTCAATGGCTTTCCTTAACGTCAAAGATCCAACGACCATTAAGTTAATGCGTGCTGGTTTAGTTCAGCTTGGGTATAAATCTCAACGCTTTGGACATACGATTTTCAAACGTTTAGGTTTGTTGAAATCAAATCAAAGACCTGCTGGTACAACCGGTAATGCAGGCTTGACCGAGCATGTTATCCAGTTTGTTAAAAAGCCAATGCCAGCGCATGTTCCTATGCGTACCACGAGAGCCGTTTTGGGTCTGGAAGATGAGAAGGTTGTTCCGATCATTCGTAATCCAGCGTTGAGCGAAGCTGAGCGTGGTGATTCTGTATTCTACTTCCCTGGTTGTGGTTCAGAGCGCCTTTTTTCTCAGATCGGTATGGCAACAATCGCGATGTTATACGATACGGGGGCAACCACGGTATTGCCGCCGGGCTACTTATGTTGTGGTTACCCGCAAACAGCAGGTGGAGATATAGAAAAAGGTACGCAGATTTCCACCGAGAATCGTGTGCTATTCCATCGTATTGCTCAAGCTTTGACCTATCTGGAAATTAATACGGTTATCGTATCTTGCGGAACCTGTATGGATCAGTTGCTTAAATATGAATTTGAGCGAATTTTCCCGGGTTGTCGTTTGTTAGATATTCACGAATACCTCTTGGAAAAAGACGTTAAGTTAGAAGCGGTTGATGGAATTAAATACGTATATCACGACCCATGTCATACGCCGATTAAGAATTACGATCCAACCAAGTTAACTTCTGAGTTAATGGGGCAGGAAGTTGCTTTGTCTGATCGTTGTTGTGGTGAAGCAGGTACATTCGCTGTAAGTCGTCCAGATATCGCCAGTCAGTTGCGATTTAAAAAAGAAGAAAGCCTGCGTGAAAGTCTTGTTGTGCAAACGGGTGAAGATACGGCTAAAAATGGTAATGTAAAAATATTAACCAACTGTCCAGCCTGTCAACAAGGTTTGTCACGTTATGCAGATGATACTGGAATGGATACGGACTACATCGTCGTTGAAATGATGAAGCATATGCACGGTGAGAAGTGGCAGAATGAATTTGTAGAGAGAGTGACTAAAGGCGGGATTGAGAAAGTTCTTCTTTAATATCAAAAAAATAGCAAAAAAGCCCTAAAAGGTAGGGGGTGTCATTTTATATGACACCCCCTACCTTTTAGACGTATTTCTAACGATTCATTTGAATTAGCTCAGACACTTCAAGTGTTCCGCCAATTTTCTGGAAAGGGCAAGTTTGAGAAACCTTTACTGCTTCTTCGATTGAATCTGCTTCAATCACAGAAAATCCAGACATCGCTGTTGTGCTGCCAGCTTCGACTTTTCCATCGGGGTGAATGACATGCGTGTCTTTTAATGGGTTTGCCGCACTCACAATTGAATCACCTAAAGAAACCAGCCAGTTACGGTATTCTTCAAAATGCTGTTTTCCTTCTTCTGGGTTTGATGGTTGGTTGCCACCTAAATACACCAACATAAACTTAGCCATGCGATTTCCTCAATAAATTGTAATTGTTCAAATAAAAATTGTTGAATATAGGGTCGACATAGTAAAGAGGATGTAGGCACTATTCAATCAAATTGCTAAATATGGTCAATAGCGCTTACTTTGAATAGTGGCAGTCAGTGTCTAAGGCAAGTTGTTAATGACGCGATAGTGAGGGTTTAAAAAACAACTGATCAAAAATTGCATTTTCAATAAGTAAAATGAAAAACACGCTAAAAGTAGGGGGGTGTCTTTTTTTATCTGGAATCTCCCCTATAATACGCTCCTCGAGATATCAGACTAAAAATTAAGAATTGATTATGAAAAATTTTATTGAAGAATTACGCTGGCGCAATATGATTCACGATGTGATGCCAGGTGCTGAAGAACATTTGATGGAAGCGGTGCGCAGTGCTTATGTTGGCTTTGATCCTACGGCAGATTCTTTACATATAGGAAATCTGGTTCCGATCATGTTGCTTGCTCATTTTCAGCGTTGTGGGCACAAGCCTATTGCATTGGTGGGTGGCGCTACAGGTATGATAGGTGACCCTTCGGGAAAATCTGCAGAACGCAATTTGCTGGATGAAAAAACGCTGCGTCATAATCAAGAATCAATTAAAAAGCAGCTAGCGCATTTCCTTGATTTTAATTCGGATACCGAAAATGGTGCAGAATTAGTCAATAACTACGACTGGATGAAAGAGTTTTCGTTTTTAGACTTCATTCGTGATGTGGGAAAACACATAACCGTCAATTATATGATGGCTAAGGATTCAGTAAAAAACCGTATCAAGCCAGAAACCGAAGATGCCGGTGGTACTGAAGGAATGAGTTTTACCGAATTCACTTACCAGCTTGTACAGGGTTATGACTTCTTTCATTTATATAAAAATAAAAACTGCACCTTGCAAATGGGGGGTAGCGACCAGTGGGGTAATATCACTACGGGTACTGAGCTTGTTCGCAGAATGGGGCAAGGTAAAGCCTATGCTATTACCACGCCATTAATCACTAAGGCGGATGGCTCCAAATTTGGTAAGAGTGAAGGTGGTAATGTCTGGTTATCTGCTAAATATACCTCTCCCTACAAGTTCTACCAATACTGGTTGAATTCAACAGATGTCGATAGTGAAAACTTTATTCGTATTTTTACTTTTTTGGGTAAAGATGAAATCGAAGCACTCATCGCAGAACACAATGAAGCGCCGCATTTACGTTTGCTGCAAAAGCGTCTAGCAAATGAAATAACTGCAATGGTGCATTCTGAAGAAGAGCTCGAAAAAGCAATTCAGGCGAGTGGTATCTTGTTTGGTAAGTCGACCAGTGAAGATTTGAAAAAGCTTGATGAGCAAACCTTCCTCGATGTTTTTGATGGTGTGCCTCAAGCCACAGTGCCAGCTTCTGCGATCGCAGCTGGTTTGGATATCGTTGCTGCATTAGCCACGGATACAGGTTTCTTAAAGTCAAATGGCGAGGCACGTCGAGCGCTTAAAGAAAATTCTATCTCTGTTAATAAAGAGAAGGTAGAAGACGGCTATCAAATTACTCAAGCCGATTTGATCAATGATAAGTTTGTCCTGTTGCAGCGTGGCAAAAAGAACTATTTCGTCTTACGCGCCGAGTAATAATCTTCCAAAGAAACTTTTCGTGAGGCTCGTGATCTGGATTTAGATCACTAGCCTGCGTTTGTATGTAAAAAGTGCCCTAAAGTAGGGGGGGTGTATTTTCATACAAAGAGTAAGCCTTTTACGTTTCTCAATTAGATTTTAATATCAGTATAAATAATTTTGATTAATCAGCTGTTCGCCCTATCAAGATGTTTAAGCTTTTTTATGTAAAGTATATAAAATTAAATAGTATTTATACATTTAAGTACATGAATTTTAATGCTGATGATGTTATTTTGCGGCGTTGTGCACATAAATTTTAACTACTGAAGGGCTCTATGTATTTAGAGTCGGAACTGCTATTTAAATGAAAATTACGAAAGGCCTGGACATCTCTATAACGGGTGAACCAGTACAAGCTATCAGCGAAGATATTGAGACTAATTCTCCGCCCATTACAACTGTCGCAGTCATTGGTACCGATTACCATTTACTTAGGCCTTCAATGCTGGTCGCTGTTGGCGATCACGTAAAGGGCGGGCAGGCATTATTCACCGATAAACGCAATCCGGGGTTTAATTACACCTCTCCCGGTGCTGGTGTAATTACTGCCATTCCTCGCGGTGCTAAACGCGCGTTACAGTCGGTAATCATTAAACTCGATGAAGAAGAGGAGTTTATTGAATTCCCTAAAATCTCATCAAAAGAGTTAGATTCTGCTTCTGCTGAAGATATCCGTAAAATATTACAGGATAGTGGCGCATGGACAGCATTTCGTACACGCCCTTATAGCAAGACACCTGAGGTTGATAGCGAGCCAGCTGGTATTTTCGTTCGTTCGATAGACACAGATCCATTAAGTGCAAATCCTGAACTCATTATAAATTATAAATCTGATGCGTATCTGGACGGTTTGAAAGCGATTTCGAAGCTGACTAAAGGTGAGGTTTATGTTTGTCAGCATGAGAATGCAACGCTTCCTGAATCTCCAGCAAGCAATGTTGTTACTAAAAAATTCTCGGGTAAGCACCCGGCTGGTTTAGTAGGAACACATATCCATAATATTTTACCTGCGAGTGCGCATCGCACTGTTTGGCACTTGCATTATCAGGATGTTATCGCAATTGGTAAATTGCTAACCACTGGTAAACGCAATGTAGATCGTATCTTCTCCTTGGCCGGTCCAATGGTTAAAGAACCTCGCTTAATTGCATCACGCATGGGCGCATCGACCAATGAACTGGTTGCTGGTCAATTAAAAGAAGGTGATTCTCGAGTAATTTCGGGTTCTGTGCTTAGCGGATTACACGCTGTGGGTAACCGCGCTTATGTAGGTCGTTTTAATCTACAGCTAAGTGTTGTTCCTGAAGGGCAGCCACGTCAATTTTTACACTGGGTGAATCCATTCCTGAAGCAGTTCTCTGTGATGAATGTATTTACCAACGCTTTAACCAAAGATAAACAAGAGTTTACTTTTAGTAGTACGCAAAACGGTAGTGCCAGAGCAATGGTGCCTCTTGGAAGCTATGAGCGTGTAATGCCTTTAGATATTCTGCCTACACAATTATTACGTGCATTACTGGTGCGCGATACTGAAACGGCACAAAAATTAGGTTGTCTTGAGCTAGATGAAGAAGATCTCGCTTTGTGTACATTTGTTTGTCACAGTAAATACGAATATGGCCCAGCACTACGTGCCTGCCTTGAAATTATTGAGAGGGAGGGCTAGTCATGAGTACTTCGGAAAATAAGCGAAAAAATAAGCCTAGTTTACTTAGAAAAGTACTAGACGATGCTGAACCGCATTTTACACGTGGCGGTAAGCTAGAACGTCTTTATGTACTTTATGAAATGGTGGATACACTATTTTATAGCCCTCCAAACACAACAGTTGGTGCTCCTCATATCCGCGATGCGTTAGATTTAAAACGTGTAATGGGTTATGTGTGGATGGCCACTTTCCCTGTTATGTTTATGGCCTGTTTCAACACGGGTTATCAAGCTAACGTAGCAATGGCGAGCTTGGGTCTGGAATCTATTGATGGTATCCGCGGCTGGTTTTTGAATCCATTTGGTTATGATCCTGGTAGTTTCTTTGCCAATTTCTTGCATGGATTGACGTACTTCCTGCCGATATACATGACCACGTTTATTGTGGGTGGTATTGCGGAAGCAGCGTTTGCGCTAGTGCGTGGGCATGAAATCAACGAAGGTTTCTTCGTTACTTCTATTCTTTACACACTGACTCTACCACCAGATACACCTTTGTGGATGGTAGGTTTAGGTATTCTATTTGGCATCATTGTTGGTAAAGAAGTATTTGGCGGAACGGGTAAAAACTTCCTGAACCCTGCTTTGGTGGGTCGTGCGTTCCTATACTTTGCTTATCCGGCAGCGATGTCAGGTAATGCCGTATGGACAGCGGTTGATGGTTATACCGGTGCAACAGCGCTTGGTATGGCTGCTGAAGGAGGCGTTGACCTCATTATTCAAAGTCAGATTACCTGGTTCGACTCATTCCTCGGAATGGTTCCTGGTTCATTGGGAGAAACCTCAACACTCGCAATCTTCATCGGTGGCGCAATTCTATTATTCACCAAGATCGCATCGTGGCGTATTGTTGCCGGTGTAATGATCGGCATGGTTGCAACAAGTATATTGTTCAACCTCATTGGCAGCGACAAAAACCCAATGTTTGCAATGCCTTGGTATTGGCACATGGTAACGGGTGGCTTTGCATTCGGCATGATATTCATGGCAACTGATCCGGTATCAGCGTCGATGACTAATCTAGGTCGCTGGTATTACGGTGCACTAATTGGCTTTATGACGGTGTTAATTCGTGTGGTAAATCCTGCCTTCCCTGAGGGAATCATGTTGGCGATCTTATTCTCGAATATTTTTGCACCATTAATTGACCATTTCGTGGTTCAAGCGAATGTAAAACGTCGTCTGAGACGTGAGTCTGCGTTCTCGGCATCTGACGAAAAAGGAGGCGAATAATTATGTTTGCTCCAGTTCAAAAAATTCTAGATCTACCTAACGATAGCGTTAAAAAAACGCTCGCAGTTGCTGTCGCACTTTGCTTAGTGTGCTCGGTATTAGTATCAGGTGCAGCGGTTGTATTAAAACCAATGCAAGATCAAAACAAAGCGCTTGATAAGAAGAAGAACATTCTTGAAATCGCAGGTCTGATGGAAGAAGGCAAGTCTATTGATGAGCTGTTCTCTCAAATCGAGCCTCGCGTTATCGATATGTCTACAGGCGAATACGTAACAAATGTTGACGCTGTAACTTACGATCAACGTAAAGCTTCTAACGATCCAAAGCAGAATATTCAATTAAAGAAAGAAAACGATATTGCAGGAATTAAACGTCGTGCTAAATATACGTCTGTGTATCTGGTAAAAGATGGAGAGAATATTAAATCTATCATCTTACCTGTTCATGGTTACGGCTTATGGTCTACTTTGTACGGCTTTTTGGCCTTAAAAAATGATGCAAAAACAGTTGTTGGTTTAGGCTTTTACGAGCATGCAGAAACACCGGGTCTGGGTGGTGAAGTTGATAACCCGGAATGGCGTAAAAAGTGGATTGGCAAACAGGTTTATAACGATTCTGGAGAAGTAATGATTCAGGTCATCAAAGGAAGCGTGAGCAGCGGTACACCAGATCCAGAATATAAGGTTGATGGCTTATCTGGCGCAACGCTTACTTCTCGTGGTGTAGAAAACATGCTGCATTACTGGCTGGGCAAACAAGGCTATGACAAATACTTGGATAATATTCGTAAAGAGGGAGCTAAATAATGAACCCTGAAACTAAAAAAACGCTGGTCGAACCGTTAGTAGACCAAAACCCGATTACGTTACAGATACTAGGTATCTGTTCGGCACTTGCAGTAACAACCTCGGTTAAAACTGCTTTATTGATGTCTGTTGCTTTGACAGTTGTAACTGCTTTTTCAAGCGCATCGATCAGTTCGGTTCGTCATCACATTCCTAATAGCATACGTATCATCGTACAAATGACGATCATCGCTTCATTGGTAATTGTGGTAGATCAGTTATTGAAAGCATTTGCTTATGATACGTCTAAGCAGCTGTCCGTATTTGTTGGATTGATTATTACCAACTGTATCGTTATGGGACGTGCAGAAGCGTATGCCATGAAAAACGGAGTCAAAGACAGCTTTATTGATGGTTTAGGCAACGGCATGGGTTACAGCTTGATTCTAATCATCGTTGCGGTCTTCAGAGAACTTCTTGGTGCCGGCTCATTATTAGGTTACAAGCTTTTCCCATTAACCACTGATGGTGGTTGGTATCAATCGAATGGCATGATGCTTCTTCCTCCAAGTGCTTTCTTCATTATTGGTTTACTAATTTGGGCAGTCAGAACATGGAAGCCTGAACAAAATGAAGAGCCAGATTTTAAAATACACGAGTCACATGTACACGGCTCAGCGGAGGTTCACTAATGGAAGATCTACTAAGTCTTGCGGTTAAAGCGATATTCGTTGAAAACCTGGCGCTCGCATTCTTCCTGGGAATGTGTACCTTTCTGGCTCTCTCTAAAAAGATTGAAACAGCCATTGGTCTTGGTATTGCAGTAGCTGTTGTACAGGCAATTACAGTTCCTGTTAATAACTTGATTCTGAACTATTTGCTTAAAGAAAACGCATTATTACAAGGTGTTGATCTTACCTTTTTAGGCTTAATCAGTTATATCGGCGTTATCGCGGCGATGGTACAGATACTCGAAATGGTATTGGATAAATATTTACCAAGCTTATACAACGCACTGGGTGTGTTTTTGCCATTAATTACGGTTAACTGCGCAATATTGGGTGGCTCATTGTTCATGGTTGAGCGTGACTACTCATTTGCTGAAAGTGCGGTATACGGTATTTCTAGTGGACTGGGCTGGGCGCTTGCGATTGTTGCCTTAGCTGGAGTACGTGAAAAGTTGAAATATAGCGATGTACCAAAAGGGCTACAGGGTTTAGGGATTACCTTTATCACCGTAGGTTTAATGTCTATGGGCTTTATGGCCTTCTCTGGCATTCAACTTTAGTACCCACTACTCAAGATTTAAGTATTTAGGTGAATATACAATAATATGACTATTCAAATTTTATTAGGAATACTACTTTTCACAAGCATCGTGATCAGCTTGGTATTCATTATTCTTTTTGCACGCTCAAAGTTGGTTTCTAGCGGCAATGTAATGCTTCACATCAATAAAGAACGCGATATAGAAGTTCCTGTTGGGGGTAAGCTGTTAAACGCCCTTTCTGATAGCGGACTCTTCATTGCATCTGCTTGTGGTGGTGGTGGAACTTGCGCGCAATGTAAAGTAAGAATCTTTGATGGAGGAGGAAGTTTACTCCCTGCTGAAGAATCACATATCAACAAACGTGAAGCACGACATGGTGATCGTCTAGCTTGTCAGGTAAATGTAAAGCAAGATATGGTTATCGAAGTACCTGAAGAGGTATTTGGTGTTAAGAAGTGGCAATGTAAAGTTAAATCTAACAAAAACGTAGCGACTTTCATTAAAGAGCTAGTTCTTGAGTTGCCTGAAGGCGAAGACGTAAATTTCCGCGCTGGTGGTTATATTCAAATTGAATGTCCACCGTATGATTTGAAGTATTCTGAATTTGAAATTCAGGATGAATACCGCGCCGATTGGGATCACTTTAAACTTTGGGATATAGAATCTCATGTGCCAGAGCCAGCGCTACGTGCTTATTCGATGGCCAACTACCCTGAAGAAAAAGGGTTGATAATGCTAAATGTGCGTATTGCTACACCACCTCCAGGTGAAAACAATATCCCTGCAGGTATTATGTCTTCTTATATCTTCGATTTAAAAAAGGGAGATGAAGTAACTATCTCTGGACCATTCGGTGAATTCTTTGCGAAAGATACCGATGCAGAAATGGTATTTGTCGGTGGTGGTGCAGGTATGGCACCTATGCGTTCTCATATCTTTGACCAGCTTGGTAGATTAGCAAGTCAGCGTAAAATCAGCTTCTGGTACGGCGCAAGAAGTCTACGCGAAGCTTTCTATGTAGAAGAGTTTGATAAGCTGGCTAAAGAACACGATAACTTTGAATGGCACCTCGGTTTATCAGAACCACAACCAGAAGATAACTGGGAAGGCTACACTGGCTACATCCATGATATTCTTTACAAGAACTATCTTAAAGAACATCAAGCACCAGAAGATTGTGAGTTTTACATGTGTGGTCCACCGATGATGAACACCGCTGTTGTCGATATGCTGGAAGAAATGGGCGTAGAAGAAGAAAACATTATGCTGGATGACTTTGGTGGCTAAATAGCGCCGAATAACACCCAGGCACAGCAAGAACTTAGAAATACTCGTTAGTGAATTCGTTGACGAGTATTTCAGGAAAATAACATGCAACTATTTTTATTTACATTTTTGGTATTAATGCTAGCCTTCTTGGGAATGGCGGCAGGGGTACTAATGAACAATCGTGAGCTCAAAGGCAGCTGCGGCGGTTTATCAAATATTCCTGGTGTTAAAGGAGATTGTAGCTGTGCTAACCCTTGTGAGAAACGCAAAGCGCGTATGGCTCAAGAAGAAAAAGACAATACAAACACCAACGAACAAAATAATATAACAAAAGATTACGCCCAGATTAACATTGATAAGTTGAGATCAGGCATAAAGTAATAGTATGCTAGGCTTGTCCGCTAGTACTTACCCCGCTAAATAAACCTTAGCAATAAGGTTTCAAATAGGAGCTCTTATATATGTCAAAGTCTGATGAACTTCATGTGCGTTATCACCTAAATCCTAATTTTATTAAATTCAAACCGGATCAGGAAATAGCAGAAGCAATTAAGCTTTTCAATAAACACCGTATTTTTGGCGCACCCGTAGTTGATGATCTTGGCAACTTAATTGGTATGATTTCTGGTACTGACTGCATTAAAGCAGCGCTTAAATCAAATTTCGATTCCTCTTTCCGAGGTAAAGTTCAAGATTTCATGACGCCAGATGTTAGAACGGTAGAAGCTGATTACAGCTGTTTGTATGTTGCAGAAATGTTCCTCAAGGATCACTACAGACGTTACCCTGTAGTAGAGAATGGCAACGTGATTGGCATGATTGGACGTACTGATGTACTTAAAGCCTTAGAAAAGTATCTTTGCTAAGTAGCCTGGTCAAGAACTAGGCTAAAAACAAAGCCAAGAACAAAACTAGGTACTTAGCTAAGAGCAAAGTACTTAGATTTAATCTGTATTGGGTCTATCTAATTTCAATTAAATAGACCACAAATTAAACCAACTCTCTTTGCAACCTAGATAACCTAGATTAGATAGATTACTCATTCGGTATCCACCGGAATCTATGATGCATTTAATGAATCTTCCGTTTGCTTATCTAAACGGATCACTCTCTAATTAGATATTCTGAATATCTGACTCTTGATGAGTCTAACTAATACTTAATAGGTCACCCCCCTACTTATAGACTGTTTTCTAGTATTCAAAAAAATGGCCTAGCTCTGCATAAGTTCCTTTTGTCATTTCTAAAAACGAAATGAAAAGTCACTTAAAGTAGGGGGGTGACTAAATCTATTCACAATATCCTGATTCAGTCTAATTCGACTGTGCTTATGTAGCTTTTTATATCGTTTTAGAACAATCCCTTTAATTTATCCTTTAACTTGTCTTTAACCTGATCTTCAACACTCTTAGGTTTCTCTGCAGGTGCATTTGGATCTTGGTTAGCAGGAGCTTCAGACTTCTTTCCGCCTAACTGATTGATAATCGCATCACCCAGTTTATCGCCAGTTTGTTTTTTCAGTTTTTGAACAGCGTCGGCTTTGGCGTCTTCAAGTTTCTGCTTGATCTTTTGTTCCTGAACCGCTTTCTCTTTCTCTATTTTGAGTTTAAGCGCTTGCTTCTCTTCCTCAAGTTTCTCTTTTGCCTGAAGTTTAAGTTTTTCTATATCTTGTGCGGCAACAGCTTTGATCAAGTCTGCCAAATCCAGAGAAAATTTAGGATTAGAAAAAGTACCCGTTACTCTTAGTGGCGCAAATAAAGGTCGTTTAGGGTCCTGATTATTAGGCCCAATACGCAAGCTCATATTCAATTCCTGACTGGCGACATTCGCCGTACCAGAGCCTTTGATATTGAAATAGGGTGATTCCAGACTCAAATTATCGGTCTTGAATTCGCCATTTGTAGCTTTGAAGTCGCCGCTCAAACCAGTAAATTTCACTACAGATTTACCGTCTTCTACTTCCTTCTTTTCAAACGCTTTAACCGCTAGTGATACTTTTTCTGCGAGATTCGAATCACGAATCGTGCCATCGTTAAGTCCTAGGCTCGTGGTTCCATTAAGGTTCTTCAATAAAGCATCGATGCTATTACCACGCGAACTCAAGTCGGTGATCAACTTAGTACCACCAGATACATACTTATCCTGAAATAAATCAAACAACAAACCTTCCGAACGAACGCCTGTTAGCTCGTGGCGCATTTTCATAGTTGGAACTGCCTGTTTCGCATCCAGTGTGATGCGGCCTTTGTAAGTACCCGAGTACAACTGCGCATTCGCTGGGTCGATAACAATCAGCCCCTGTTTTGCATTTACTTTAGCTCTGATATTACTCATATTGATTTTATTCACCAGCATCTTGCCGATATTGAAATCACCATCAATATTCAATTTGCGCAAAGTATCCAGCGGTAATAATTCTTTATTACCCCCAGCACTCGCTGGCGCAGCTGCGGTCGCACCTTTTGCTTCAGGTGCTAAATAGTCGTCGAGGTTGATTGTGTTGATGGTTAACTTGGTACGAATACTCGGCGATGCGAAATTCGCGATTGCCAGATTGCCCGAAAGCTGACTCTTATCAAGCGTTGCCTTTAGGTTTTGTAAATCAACGCTATCGGTATCTGCCTTAAGTGCAAACTGAGCCTGTACCTGTGAAAGCGCAGCTGGGTTCTTCGTCACCGGTGGTTCGATACCAAAGGTTTTCATCACCGTTTTCAGATTAAACGTATTAGTGCTAAATTGACCAGAAACGCCCGGTTTCGCCGCCAGCGGTTGTAACTGCACGCCGCTGCCTTTAAGTTCAAGACCCGCCAGATTAACCAGTAGATTGGATAAATTCACCGCGCCTTTGTTATTCGCCCAGTTCAGGTCAAGGTTGCCGCTACCTGTTTGTGTCAATTTGCCACCGGGTACCAAACCACCTTCTACCTGACTGTTAAGCGTAATTTTCGGTGATGTGACTTGCGAGTTCTTGAGATCAAGTTGAAGATCTCCCGCGATATTGGTATTTGCCTTGCCGCCTTTTAATAACTCGCCATTCGCATCCGCAGTCAGTTTTAATCCTGTCATTGATAGCAACTGCTTAGCCAGATCAAACTGTGTGTTGCCGTTTACCTGTGCATTCGCCACGCCGCCTTTGACATAACCACCCGTTAACTGGGTTGTTAATGCGAGATTAGGTATAGATAGTTTTTGCGTACCAATATTAAGTTGCAAATCGCCATTCACATTGGCATTCGCTTTACCGCCTTGTAAAACTTCACCACTGGCATCAGTCACCGCTTTCATGCCACTGATGTTGAGTAGTTGCTTCGCCAGATCAAGCTGCATATTGCCGTTTATTTTGACGTTTGCTGCGCCGCCTTTAACATAGCCTTCTGCAAGTTTTGCATCTAATGCAAGATTAGGAATCGATAACTGCTGTGATTTCAGATTGAATTTTGTATCGCCCGTAACTAACGCCTGCAAAGTTCCGCCAGCCAAAGGCTTGCCATTCACATTGCCATTAAGCTTCATTCCGGCAATTGTTAACTGCTGAGCACTAACATCAAAATCCACATTGCCAGATACATCTGCTTTAGCCGTACCTTGTTGTACTAAGTCACCCGTAAGAGTCGATTGCAGAACCAAATCAGACACGCTGATTTTCTGCGGATTGCCCTGAATACTACCGCTGATATTCGCTTCTAAGGCACCATTAGGTATTTGCGCACCCGTTACCTTGGTTTTTAATTTAAGTTTGCTCAGGCTGAAGTCTTTATTGTTATTCGTTAGATTAATGGTGGTACTGCCATCAGCAGTGACTGTCATCGCAGGATTCTTCTGTTTCAATACCACATCGAGTTCTACAGGCAATGGTTTGCCGGGGCTGAATTTTCCTGTTTTTAGATTAAGCGGAGAAAGCGTTATATCCTGCTTCGCCACATCATCGCGCCAGTGGATATTGGCGTTATTCAGGCTAACGCCTGCAATCGAAAGATTCTGCATCATTTCTTCAACCACTTTCGATGGCTCTTTTTCTACTGCACTCTCATCTTTAACGTCTGTGCTTCCTTTAGCCAGATCATCCCAGTTGCTAGAACCGTCAGCCTTACGGTGAAGATTTAATTTCAGCCCATCCAGTAATACTGCATCAGCTTCAACCTGTTTCTTAAGCAAAGGCATTAACTTCACAGAAACTTTACCTGAATCAATCGTCGCGAACTGATCCCCGGCAAAACCTTCGGCATTCGATAACGATGTTTTGCCCATTTCCAGAGCCACATCAGGATAAATCGCAAGCTTCAACTCGCCATCTATATTCAAATCTCGCCCGGTTTGCTTTTTTACCAACTTGGTAATTTGATCTTTGTAATCATTTGCATCAAAGGTAGCGACAAAAATTATCAGTGCGCCAACAACAATCGCGATTAAAACAACAACAGTTAAAATGATTTTTTTAAACATATACGGGACTTCCAGAATTGAGAGGTTAGTAATTTCGGACTGGTTCTTAGTCTAATAGTTCACAAACTGTCGGTCATTGTTTTTTGTTAATTAATTGTAATGATTAACGAATCTATCGAATAAATAGCGTCGAGTAACAACAGAGTAGAAAGGGAGTAAATAAAGGAACGAGAAGGGAGCAGAAGGATAGAGGACGATATTTCTATTTCAGAAATTTCTGTGTTAGCTGGTTAACGTGGGCTAAATGCCTTGTTTTAAGCCTTTCATGTTTTTAATGACATGCCTGCTGGCACTTTGAGACGTTTTGCGGCAATCGCGATATTAATGAAGCTGGGCAGTCTCAAGACTCATTTCTTTTGAATAGACTTGATTTCGGCCTTCAGATTTGGCGCGGTATAAAGCCTTGTCAGCTAATTTAATGAGATCCGATGCCGTTGAAATTTCACCTGCCTCCAGTGTGGCCACACCTAAGCTGACCGATACATAAGGTGCTGTTGGTGATTTCTCATGGGGGATGGCCATTTTTATTAAATCTTCGCGTATTACTTCAGCGAATTTGATGGCTATATTTTCATTGGTTAAAGGCAGAATCACCGCGAACTCTTCGCCACCATAACGTGCCACAAGATCTCCATCGCGATTAAAAATATCAGCAACGATTTTAGAAATCGTCTTCAGACATTTGTCGCCTTCAACGTGACCATAATGATCGTTATACAGTTTGAAATGATCAAGATCGAAAAGAATCAGAGAAATAGGTGTTTCAGAACGAACAGCACGTTTAATCTCCGTCTCCAAGGTTTCATCAAAACAACGGCGATTAGCGATTCCCGTCAAACCATCCTTAATCGATAAGCCAAGCAGCTGTTCGTTGTTTTCAGACAGTATTTCCTGCACCGCAATAAGTTGAGATTCTTGCTCTTTTCGTTCTGTAATATCTCTGACAATACCTGTGAAATGTCGAATGGTCCCGGTTCTTACCTCAGCCACTGACACTTCCATAAAGAACTCTTCGCCGTTCTTGCGCTGTCCAACCATCTCTCTGCTGCTGCCGATTAGTTGAGATTTAACTGTGCTTAAATAACTCGAAAGATTCGCACCATAATGCTCGGCGTACATTGGCGGCATTAATATTTTGATGCTTTCATTAATGACTTCATTTTCGTTGTAACCGAAAATATCCTGAGCAGCCGGGTTGAAAGTCAGCACCGTTCCATTGCTGTCTATCACGATAATGCCATCAACCGCATTATCCACAATGGCCCTTAAATGGGCTTCGCTTTCGCTTAACAATTCCTTGCGGTGAAACGCATCAATCAAATTGCCGATCGCATTCCAGATAATATTCAGCTCGTTGATAGAAGCATCTGAATACGCTTTTTTAGTATTAGCCAGCGCCACCATACCCGTTAGCTGTTGCTTACCATTGTACTGCGGGATTCCAACGTAATTTCTTATTGCAGGATGACCCGCAGGCAGGTCCATTTTTAATAACTCAGACTCAGGGTTATTATTAATTTCAACTTTGCCCGTAATTAGCGCGCGACAAAACAGATTATCGATATCAGTAAACGTCAAGTCGCCTTTAATCACCGCTTCAAACATATTGCGGCTTGGTAAATCCCAGGCGATATTAGTCACAACCAACACTTTCATACAGAGTTGATTATTATCATCGTATTTCACTTCGCCGATAAGGCCAAATTCACTCTCGCTCAACTCTAACAAGGTATCGAGCATGTCACAGTAAACCGCGCCAGTATCTTGTACGGTTAGAAATTTTGACTGCATATTATGTACAGCATCTTGAATGGTCTGTTGCCGCATCAGCTGAATGTCACGGCTTTCAAGGTCATTCCGCATGCGGTTAAAGTTATCAACAAACTTTGAAAGCACGGTATTTGATGATTGCGGCAGGGGCGTCAGAAAATCTCCCTCGGCAATGCGCGAGGTCGCAATACTCAACTTTTTTAATGGCAAATGGATAATTCTATTTTGGAGAAATACCCCGACCATAACGATTAAAAAACTCGAAGCCAGTACTAGCAGTTCCAGATGTTGAAGCTTCTCCACTTTGGGTGCAATCAGTGATTTAACGTCCGTCTGAACTTGAATACTGCCCAGTTCCTGCTCTTTATAGATTAAAGAATGTTTAACGACATTTAATGCATCTGTTTGTGTTAATTCTATTTTAGATAAAGGATATAACTGCGTACCATCCAGTTTTTGTAAAACCACAGCAGTCCAGGCCGGGTTCTTTTCTACAACGTTATCAAGTGTGGTATGAATTTCCGCCAAATCACCCGACAACATCGCAGGGATGACAGTATCTGATAAAAGGCGTGTCTTCTCTTTTTCATGTGTCAGTATGCTTTCTATTTCCGTATCAACATAATACGGCAACCAGAAAAAATGCAGGATCACAGCCAGGCTGATCATTACAAATAAAAAGGGGAAGTAGTATTTAAGGTATCTCATAAAAATAAAATAATCAGTACATTACTTAACGTAAAAGGACTCCAACCCCATCTCAAGTAACTCGTCATAATCCTTGAGTTCAGCAACGCCAAGCTGCTTCATCGGAATTTTCTGCAATAGCTTCATATCTTTTTCAGACGCCGCCATTTTCAAAAAGGCATCCTGCACCTGTTGACTCACCTCAGCAGAAACCCGTGGATGGACCGCAACCGGATGAGGCGCAACTTTAGTCGTCTCATACAGAATGCGTAAATTATCCTTAACCTCAGGCTTTTGTTGAGAAAACGTTTTCTGCACGCCGCCGCCAGCTTCAGCCTGACCCAGCAACACATTCAGGTACACAGAAGAATGGCTCTTCACATATTTGTATTCAGGCTTAATCATAAACTTGGTCGCAAATTCAGTACGCGGAATAAGCGCCGCACCCAATGCATTAGGCGCAGGAAGCGCAACAACTTTGCCATCCAGTTGCTTCACATCAGTAATAGGGCTGTCCTTCTTCACCACGATAACGCCATACAACTTACGCCCAATATCGCGCACAATCGGCTGATAACCCTGACTCTTGTTAGCTACAATCAAATGATACGGATTCATATAAGCGAAATCGTATTCGCCCGCATTAAAAGCCTTCTCAAATTCAGGAATATCCGGCGAACCCACCAGCTTAAATGTCTTACCTGTTTCAGCTTCAAGTTGTTTAAGAATAGGTGTCCAAACCTCTTGAGTGCGTCGTGCATCAAACTGCGGAACCACGCCAACGGTATAACTTTTTTCTGCAAAAACGGAAGAAGAAAACGAACAGACACTAATAAACAAAGTAGTGAGGATTACTCTAAGACTTTTTTTATGCATTTTTTACCTTTAAAACATGGAACATTATGTCCATGCAAATTATTGTTATGATTGGTTGTGCTATCGTAAATGAGAATAGCTCGCAAAGCTATTTCTATCTTAGAAAACAGATATACGGCATTTGGGGATTAATTGTTTCGTAGCGAAAGCTACGAGTTCATTTATTTTGCTCAGCCAAAATAAACGAACCAGCCGAGATTCTATGGTAATAATCAAGCAATAAGTCTAAACGATTCTATATTGAGCTTTATCTCTCATTAAAG